>CAWIFX010000033.1:0-101769 GCA_963835515.1 uncultured Acidimicrobiia bacterium
TCGACTGGACGAACAAACTGTCCGATGGGCTCGAAAACCCGATTCTGCATTCTGCGTTTGGCTACGCCGCCCAGATCGTGATCGCCGACAAGGAAACGGGCAAGATCGAAAAGGTGGTGGCCGCCCACGATGTCGGTCGAGCGGTGAACCCGCTGCTCTGCAAGGGGCAGGTCGAGGGATCGGTCCACATGGGACTCGGCTATGCCCTCACTGAGGACTTTCCGACCGACGAAAACGGTCGCCCGACCAACATGACGCTGAGAAGTCTCGGCATCTTGCGTCCGAAGGATGTCCCGGAGATGGAGGTCATTCTTGTCGAGGCGCCGCAGCCACGCTCGCCGTATGGGATCAAGGGCGTGGGCGAGATCGGTCTCGTTCCCGACCGCCGGCGCAGTGGCTCAAGCGCTGTTTGAGGTTGATGGGACCCGGCGAAATCAGTTGCCATTCAATACCCACTCGCCGCTGGACGTCGGATGATCCGTCGGGTAGAGGGCCGATAGGTGGATACAACTCCCGGCCTGGTCTGTGCCCATCATCACCTCTATTCGTCGCTAGCGAGAGGGATGCCGGCTCCGCCCAAGACGGCTACCACTTTTCAGGAGATCCTTGAGCAGGTGTGGTGGCGCCTTGATACCGCTCTTGATCTTGACATGATCGAGTGGTCCGCCAAACTCGCCGCGCTCGAAGCACTCGAATCGGGAACCACCGCAATCGTCGACCATCACGAGTCGCCGAACGCCATCGAGGGCAGCCTTTCCGTCATTGCCAAAGCCTGTGCCGAGGTGGGTGTCCGGGTCAAAACCGCCTACGGGATTACCGACCGCCATGGACCGGATGGGGCGAAACGCGGCCTGGAAGAGAATCGGCGGTTTATCACCGAAGGCGGTGATGGCCTGGTCGGAATCCACGCAGCTTTTACGTGTTCGCGCGAGACCCTCGAAGCGGCGGCCGGCCTGGCCGACGAGTTGGGAGTGGGAGTACACATCCATGTGTGTGAAGGACCCGAGGATCACGAGGCACCGGCCAAGCTGGCCGGCCTCACGCGAGACAACTGGCTACTGGCCCATTGTGTCCATCTTCCTGACTCGCACGAGTTGCGTGGCACGATCCTGCACAATCCCATGTCGAACCTGAATAACGCAGTCGGTTATGCCAATCCCATCCGTTTCAAGAATCCGGTTGCGCTGGGCACCGACGGAATCGGCGCCAACGTGATCGAGTCTTTCCGACTGGCATACGTTCTCCACCGTTCCGTGGACGTGACGGCTTCTCCCGACGCGGCCTGGAGCTGGTTGGAGACCGGTTGGAGCCTTTTCCCCGAAGCAAAAGAAGACCTGGTGACCTGGTCGTACCAGCCCATGGACCCCTGGCACCTGGCTTTCACCTCAGGGGTACGACCACTCCGGGTCGAGGTCGATGGCCAGCTCGTTCTGGAAGCAGGCATCCCCACCATGGTTGATCCAGACGAGATACGCGCCAAGGCATCCGAACAGGCTGCCCGACTCCACGCCCGGCTTTAGGAGAGGAACTCATGGCCCACGACGTCCCGCCACTTACCCCGTTTCCGCTGGATGTGTTGTTGCGGCGGATCGCCCTGGAGTTCGAGACCCGCAACCGGATCTACGACCTGCCAACGGCCCGGTATTGGAAACCAGATCCCGATGTCGATCTGTCGTTCGAGTTTCTGGGACGGCCCGCCGCGACGCCGGTGGGTCCGGCCGCCGGACCCCACAGTCAGCTAGCTCAGAATATCGTCCTGTCGTGGTTGGCCGGAGCTCGCTTGTTCGAGTTGAAGACGGTTCAGATCATCGATGACCTGGAGATCGCCCGACCGTGCATCGACATGGAGACGGTGGGATTCAACACCGAGTGGAGCCAAGAGCTGAAGATCGGCGAATCCCTCGAAGAGTACGTCAAAGCCTGGATGATCATCGAGATTCTCAAACGATGGGAACCGTTGCGGCCGTACGTGGGCCGCGACACCGGACCGTTTGTCTTCGACATGTCGGTCGGATACGACCTGGCCGGGATTTCGAGTCCCAAGGTCGAAGGATTCATCACCGCCATGATGGACGCCTCGGACGAGATTGAGCGGCTGCGGCCCTTGATCCCCGACGCGTTCGGCGCCATGCGCGACCTCGACTTCGGGACGCGTATTGCCGATACGGTTACGCTCTCGACGTTTCATGGCTGCCCACCCGACGAGATCGAGTCCATCACGAAGTACCTGATGGACCATCACGGCCTCGACGTGATCGTCAAGCTCAACCCGACCTTGTTGGGATTCGGACGGGTCTGCGAGATCGTCCAACAGCAGTTGGGCTACGAACACATCCGCCTCAACCGGCAATCGTTCACCGACGACTTGCAGTTCGATCGGGGCGTCGCGCTCATCGAGGAACTCCGCTCGTATGCAAAGGCCCGGGGCCGGAAGTTCGGGGTCAAACTCACAAATACCCTGGTCGTCGAGAACCATAAGGGCTTCCTTGGCGACGACCCGATGTATCTCTCCGGTGCGCCCCTGCACGTGCTGGCGACCACCTTGCTTGATGAACTCATTTCGGCACTTCCCAATACCTTCATGGTCGAAGGTCACGATGGTGACGTCCAGGTGAGTTTTTCTGCAGGAATCACGAAGGAGAACCTTTCGCAGGCGATTGGCATGGGGGTTCGGCCAGCCACGGTCTGTTCAGATCTCTTGAAACCCGGCGGCTACGGGCGAATTGCCCCGATGCTGTCGCGGTTGGCCGATGACATGCGAGCGGTTGGTGCCTACTCCCTGCAGAGTTGGCGTACGCACGAGTGGAACGTGGCAAGGGCAGCTGGATTCCGCGGAGCCGCTCATGCGCATATGGTGGCCATGTTGAGCGGTGATCTGAATCCGACCTACCACCTGACCGGCAACGAGAAACTTCCTCGCCATGTCGATCACAACCTCGAAATGTGGGGTTGCGTCGCCTGTAATTTCTGTGTGACCGTTTGTCCCAATGATGCCTTCTTCCGGCTCCCGACCCCGAAATCGATGGATGTGCCAGGTAGACAGCAGTACTTCGTGCTCGCCGAAGCCTGCAACGAGTGTGGCAACTGCATGGTCTTTTGTCCCGAAGTCGGAGACCCTGCCCAGATCAAGCCGAAGATCTACCTCGATCCATCTCGATTTGCCGCCACGGTCGACCAGGGTTTCCTGGTGGCTCCATCAGGTAGCGGCTTCACGATCACGGCGTCGGAGGGCCATGAATCCGACGTGACGCGACTCGCCGAGATCTTCCATGCTGACGAAGGGTGGCCAATTCCTCTCAAATGAATCCCCCCATGACTCGTTAAGTGGCCCGTCAGTGTGGCAATCTGGCTAACGCGCGTCGTTTAGATGCGAAGACTGAAACGTTGATGTATTCCGTACTGGAGGAAATATCGTGAGAACTGGACGGCTAAGCGCTCTATTACTGGCGCTGTTACTGGCACTGGCGGCCTGCGGGGGCGACACTGCCACCACTACCGTCGCGGGCACGGACGACACGCAAGCGCCCCGACACCGACGCAGCAGATGAGATCACCAAGGTGGCATTTGTCTATGTGGCACCCATCGGTGACCTGGGTTGGACGTATTCGCATGAACAGGGTCGATTGGCTGTCGAAGCGCTCGACGGTGTCGAAACCACCTTCATCGAGAACGTCGAGGAAGGCCCTGACGCCGAGCGGGTTATCCGCGAGTTTGCCCAGGCCGGCAATGACATCATCATCACCACATCGTTCGGCTACATGGACCCGACGCTGGCGGTTGCTGGTGAGTTCCCGGACGTTCAGTTCGTGCACATCTCTGGTTTCAAGAACGCGCCGAACATGTCGAACGTCTTCGGCCGGATGTACCAGCCTCGGTACCTGACCGGCATGATCGCCGGCGCTCAGACGGAGTCGGACATTATCGGCTACGTGGCCGCCTTCCCGATTCCTGAGGTGATTCGCGGTATCAACGCGTTCACCCTCGGCGTTCAGGCCGTGAATCCGGATGCCGAAGTCCGGGTGGTTTGGACCAATACCTGGTTCGGTCCGCCCGAAGAGAAAGAAGCCGCTGAAGCCCTGTTGGATGCCGGCGCCGATGTTATTGCCCAGCATCAGGACACCACCGAACCACAGAAAGCCGCCGCCGATCGTGGTGGATATTCGGTCGGTTACAACACGGACAGTCGCTCCTTTGTCGGAGATTCCTTGTTGAGCGCTCCCATCTGGAACTGGGCCAACAAGTACGTTCCGATCGTCGAAGAAGTACGGGCCGGCACCTATGACGCAGATGAGTCGTTCTGGGGTGGCCTTGAGACCGGGCTTGTTGACCTGGCGTCGTACGGCCCTTCGGTGACGCAGGAGACGATCGACCTCGTCGAGGCGAAGAAGGCTGAGATGATTGCGGGCGATTTTGATCCTTTCTGTGGTCCGATCCTCGATCAGGCCGGTGTCGAGCAGGTAGCAGAAGGTACCTGCATGGAGGACGGTGACATGCTCGGGATGTTCTTCTTCGTTCAAGGTGTCGTTGGCGAAATTCCAGAGGGATAAGGACCAGCCATGACCGCGGAACCGGAGGGAGGTGGGGTCGCCGTCGCGATACGCGGCCTCACCAAGCGGTTCCCGGGAGTTCTGGCGAACGAAAACGTGGATCTCACCGTGCGACGCGGTGAGATCCATGCGTTATTGGGGGAAAACGGGGCGGGCAAGTCCACCTTGATGAGTTGCCTCGTGGGCCTCTATCGGCCCACCGAAGGCCACATCGAGCTTGCCACCGGTGGGAAACCGCTTCATCAGGTTGAGATCAACTCGCCACGCGATGCGATTCGCCTCGGGATCGGCATGGTCTATCAACATTTCAAGCTCGTCTCGAACCAGACCGTCGCCGAGAACGTCATTCTCGGTGTGGAGGGGGTTGGCTTCGTCCCCAATATGAAGAAAGTCGAAGCCGAGGTCGCCGCTCTCGGTGAACGATTCGGACTCAAGGTCGACCCGACTGCCGAGATCTGGCAGTTGTCGGTGGGCTTGCTGCAGCGGGTCGAAATTCTCAAACTGTTGTACCGCGGAGCCGAGATTCTCATTCTCGATGAACCAACTGCGGTTCTCACTCCTCAAGAGAGCGCCGAACTCGGCGTCACCTTACGACACCTGGCCAACGACGGTCGGGCCGTAATCTTCATCTCCCACAAATTGGACGAGGTGCTGGCCTTCTCCGATCGAGTCACGGTGCTCAGAGGGGGACGCAACGTCGCCACGATCAACACCAAGGATGCCGACAAGGCCGGCCTGGCCAAACTCATGGTTGGCCGCGAGGTCTTGTTCGATTCTGACCGCCAAGCCCATGAGGCCGGTGCGGTTGTCCTGAGTTGTGACAACGTCTCGGCCAACGACAGTCGCGGCTTGTCCGCAGTGGCCGGCGTCTCGTTCGAGGTCCGGTCAGGCGAAATCCTCGGAGTGGCCGGGGTAGCCGGGAATGGACAGTTCGAACTGGCCGAATGTATCACCGGGTTGCGGTCCTTGACCGCAGGACACATAAGCCTCCACGGTGACGATGTCACCGGAATATCACCCCGAGGGTTCATCCGACGGGGAGTGTCGCATGTACCCGCAGATCGGCTTGGCATGGGTTTGGCCGGCGGCCTTCCGCTCACCGACAACTTCATCATGAAGCGGTATAAGTCGGCCCCGATCTCGAAAGGTCGGTTTCTTCGTAAACGGGCCATTACAACCCTGTCCGACGAGTACATCAAGAAGTTTGCCGTTTCTACGCCTTCGTCGGCGACGCCGGCCAGAAATCTCTCGGGCGGCAATCAACAGAAGGCGATCCTGGCCCGCGAGATCGACGCCGGAGCCAAGAGTGGCCTGACCCCGCTCATCGTGGCCGCCTATCCGACCCGTGGACTCGACGTCGGTGCGATCGAAGCCGTTCGCGAGGCCTTGCTGGCCGAACGGTTGCGAGGGGCGGCGATCATCTTGATCTCCGAAGACCTCGACGAGCTTCTGGTTCTTTCCGATCGAGTCATGGTGCTTCACGGCGGTGAGAATATGGGCGTCGTCGATGCTGAGCAGGCAACGAAGGAACGGGTAGGCCTGATGATGGCCGGCGAGTCGGTTAACCAATGATTCGGTTCCGCCTCGAACGACGCCTTGACCCACCCCGATACCTCAACTGGGTGGTGCCGGTCGTCTCAGTGGTGTTGGCGCTCGTTGCGAGTGGACTCCTTCTTCTCGCATTCGGGGCTAATCCGATCGACACGTACGTGGCGATGTGGGATGGGGCGTTCGGGGATATCTTCGGAGGCGAGTTCTACAGTGTTTCCGAGACGTTGGTTCGGGCCACGCCACTCGTTTTGACGGGGTTGGCGGTGGCGGTGGCGTTCAAGATGAAGTTTTGGAACATCGGCGCCGAGGGACAGTTGGTCATGGGCGGAATCGCTGCGTCTGGAGTGGCGCTGTTTCTGCCGGAAGCAGCCCCGGGCATTCCTCAGAATCTGGTGGTCTATGGGCTCCTCATGGGAGGTGCGGCCATTCTCGCCGGGGCATTCTGGGCCTTGATCCCGGCGCTCCTCAAGGCGTACCTCAATGTCAGCGAAATCATTGTGACCCTCATGCTGAACTACATCGCGATCCTGTGGTACTCCCAGCTCTTCACGACATCATGGAAGGATCCTGCGGGTTTCGGTTTTCCCGGCTCGGCCCTTTTCCCCGAGTACACCTGGTTACCGAGGTTCTTCAACACAAGAGTGAACCTGGCGATCTTCATCGGGCTTGTGGCCGCCGTCTTTGTCTGGGTCCTGCTCACCAAAACCCGGGCCGGCTACGAGATTCGACTGCTTGGCGACAACCCGGAGGCTGCCCGGTTTGCCGGCGTCTCGATGTTCCGAAACATCATTCTTGTCATGCTCGTCTCGGGCGGACTGGCCGGACTCGCCGGCATGGGTGAAGTCGCCGGGATTTCGCACAAACTTCAGCAAGGCCTCTCGGCCAACAACGGCTTTACGGCGATCATCGTCGCCTGGGTCGCCAAGCTGCAGCCGTGGGCGATTGTCCTGGTGTCGATTCTGCTCGCCGCCGTGTTCGTCGGGGGAGATCAGATACAGATGACTATGGGTCTGCCCGCTTCCGTCGCCCAGGTTGTGCAGGGCGTCATTCTGTTCTTTGTGCTCGGCGGAGACATCTTCAGTCGCTATCGGATCCGGGTTGTTCGCCAGCATGTCGAGGCACCGGCATGAACGCGGACTTGATCGCCTCGATTCTGGGAATTGCGATCTTTGCCGGTACGTCGTTGACCTATGCGACGATTGGTGAAGCGATCACCGAACGCTCCGGAATCCTCAATCTGGGGGTTGAGGGAATGATGATCATGGGGGCGGTGACCGGGTTCGCAGCCGCGTTTCACTCCGGATCGTTGACCGTTGGCATTGTGGTGGCGATGGCCGTGGGGGCACTGATGGCGCTGCTGCACGCCTTTGTCACGATTACCTTGCGAGCCGATCAGATTGTTTCGGGTTTAGCGCTTACGCTGGCCGGGACCGGCCTGGCCAGCTTCATCGGCGAGCGCCTTGGCCCCAACAACGGCCCGCTGGTGGGTCTGCAAGGTCCACGTTTTCGCGAAGTTGCGCTGCCCGGACTCAGCTCACTGCCCGTCGTGGGCGAGGCACTCTTTACGAAAGACATCGTCGTGTATTCGATGTATCTGTTCATTCCGCTTGTGTCGTTCTATATCTATCGCACTTCGCCCGGCCAGCAGCTCCGTGCGATGGGGGAAAGCCCTGCCACGGTCGAGGCGATGGGAATTCCGGTGTTGCGGTACCGCTACATCTACACCATGGTCGGTGGGGCATTGGCCGGCCTCGGAGGAGCGCACCTGTCGCTCGCCTATACGCCCGGTTGGTCGGAGAACCTCACCGGAGGTCGTGGATGGATCGCCGTCGCCCTTGTAATCTTTGCGAGTTGGCGTCCGGCCAGAGCTCTGATCGGTGCGCTGCTGTTTGGGGGAGTGAATGCAATTCAATTCCGATTACAGGCTTCGGGGACGACTATTTCGCCGAACTTGCTCAACATGGCTCCCTACATCATGACCATCGTGGTGCTGGTGCTCGTTTCGTCGGCATCATCGTTGCGTAGTCGCCTCGGAGCTCCGGCCGCGCTCGGAATACCGTACGCCAGGGAGGAACGGACATGAGCTCGTGGGGACGGGTCGTTATGGATGTTCCGGACTGGATCGACGACATGGCGTCGCCGGGCGTCTCGTTTGAGCCAACGGATCGGATGCCGTTCGTCATCGAACTGGCCCGGCGCAATGTCGTCGAGCAAACCGGTGGCCCGTTTGGTGCAGCCATCTTTGAATCCGTTACCGGGAATCTGGTCGCCCCGGGAGTGAACCGGGTAGTTCCGACCGCGATTTCGTTCGCCCATGCCGAAACGACCGCCATCGGGCTGGCCAACCAGCGACTTGGAGTCTTCGACCTCGGCGGTGAGGGCCTACCCGCTATGGAACTGGTGGCGTCGACCGAACCCTGCGCGCTCTGTATGGGAGCCACCGTGTGGAGCGGAGTCAGGAAGCTGGTCACGGGCGCCCGGGATGAGGACGCTCGCTCCATCGGGTTTGACGAAGGCCCCAAGGTCGCCGATTGGCAGGACGCCCTCAGGTCGCGAGGAATCGAAGTTGTTGTCGACGTCATGCGCGAGGAAGCCGCCGCCGTATTGGATATGTACGCGGTGTCCGGAGCGATCATCTACAACGGTCGCAATGATGCATGAAGTTCAGCGGCGCGGACCGCTGCCAAAGCAGGTGCTCCGTCCCGGAACTGCAGACGAAGCAGTGGAGTTGCTCGGCGAGTACGGCGACAAGGCTCGTCTGATCGCCGGCGGTACTGATCTCATTCTCGAATTCGCACACCTTCAACATGACGGTGTCGAGGTACTCATCGATCTGTCCGCAGTTGCCGGATGCGATCACATCGAGATCGGCGAAACGCACGTCACGATCGGAATGTTGGTGACTCACAACCAGATCGTGGCTTCACCGGAGCTGTGGGAAGTCGCCCGCCCACTGGCCGAAGCCTGCTTTGAGATTGGTTCGCCCCAGCTCCGCAATCGGGCAACGGTGGTTGGCAACATCGCCACCGCCAGTCCCGCCAACGACACGATATCTGCGTTGAGGGTCCTCGACGCGAAGCTGACGCTGCGGTCGGTACGGGGGGAGCGAACCGTCACCCTCCAGGAGTTCCATACCGGGGTTCGACGTAGTCTTCGCATGCCCGATGAACTCATCACCTCCATATCGTTCCGCACCCTCGCCGCGAACGAACGGGGGGTGTTCGTCAAGGCCGGACTGCGAGCTGCGCAGGCGATTTCGGTTGTTCACGCTGCCATGGTCGTGGCCACTGACGGCGACTTGGTGGTGTCCGCCAAGATCGCCCTGGGGTCGGTAGCGACCACGATTGTCGAGACCCCGGTTGAGGCCTTGATCGGAAATCCGTTGAACGACGAAACGATTGGCGCGGCGGCGGTGGCGGCAATGTCGTCCGTGACCCCCATCGACGATGTCCGAGCGACGGCAACTTACCGTTCGGAGGCGGTCCGGGTGATCGTCGAGCGAGGTTTGCAGTCTCTGCGGTCGGCGCCAGCCGAACACCGACCACCGATCTTGCTTGGGGCGAGCGGATCGGCCTATGGCTCGGGCGGCGATGTGGCCACGGTCAATGGGCACGAGGTCGAAGTAGTCGGAGGCGCAGGCCTGACGCTGCTCGACTGGCTCCGAGACGTCGCTGGTCCACTCATCGGTATCTCGTTGACTGGTACGAAGGAAGGGTGCGCAGAAGGCGAGTGCGGCGCGTGCACCGTGCAACTCAATGGCAGTGCCGTCATGTCCTGTCTGGTGCCTGCCGTCTCGGCGGGAGGCTCAGCCGTGGTGACGGTCGAAGGAATCGCCAATGGTGATCTCCACCCGGTGCAACGAGCGTTCATCGACAAATTCGCCGTGCAATGCGGGTACTGCATCCCCGGGTTTATCGTCGCAGGAGCGTCGCTGCTCGACGAAATCCCCAGTCCGGACGCCGATGCGGTCATCGAAGGCCTGGCTGGCAACCTTTGCCGGTGTACCGGCTATTACAAGATCATCGACGCAGTAGTGGCGGCCGGATCATGATTGGTGAGTCGCTCAAACGCCCAGATGCTGAGGCCAAAGTAACCGGCGCAGCGATCTACGCCGGCGACATCCGCGACGGCGAAATGCTCTCGGCTGTAGTTGCGTTCTCGGACCAGCCGCACGCTCGAATGCTATCTATGGACGTCTCGGCGGCGAGCTCGCTGCCCGGGGTGATCACCATCGTCACTGCGGCCGACGTCCCATTGAACGAATACGGCATGATTATGAACGATCAGCCGGTCCTCGTCGGCGTTGACTCCAACGGCCGCAGCGAAGTCCCTTCAGACGTGAGCCGCTGGGAGGGGGATCACATTGCGGTCGTCGTTGCCGAGACCGACGCCATCGCTCGCGAGGCAGCCGCCCTCATTGAGGTCGCTTGGGAACAACTCCCCTTGGTCGATACCATCGATGCGGCCTTGGCACCCGGTGCCGTTCTGGTACATCCTGAGAATGGCCTAGCAACGAACGCCTACCGCGACTACGTCCTGCGTAAGGGTGACATGGAGGCCGGGTGGGCTGCGGCGGATGTGATCGTCGAGGGAACCTACGAGCTGCCGCACCAAGAACACGCCTATCTCCAGCCTGAGGCGGCAGTGTCCTACATCGATCCCGAGGGGAGAGTGACCGTTCAGATCGGCGGTCAATGGACGCACGAGGATCAAGAAGAGATGGCGCATGCTCTCGACCTTCCTGTCGACCGTGTCAGGGTGATTTACCCGGCGATCGGGGGTGCCTTCGGCGGTCGGGAAGACATGAGCCTCCAGATCGTCATGGCCTTGGCGGCACAAAAGGCGGCAGCCCTCGGCGATCGACGGCCGATTCGGACCCAATGGTCGAGGGAAGAGTCGATTGTCGGCCATCATAAGCGTCACCGCGCCCAAGTAACTGCTCGATGGGGAGCGACCGCAGATGGGAAGATCGTTGCGGTCGAGGCCGATGCATATCTAGACGCCGGTGCCTACAACTACACCTCGAATAAGGTACTTGGAAACTTGCACTTGACCGTGGCTGGTCCGTATCTCCTGGCAAATGTGCGAGTGGATAGTCACGCCGTCTACACGACTTCGACTCCGGGTGGCGCCTTCCGGGGATTTGGTGGTCCGCAGGGAACGTTCGTATCCGAGTCGCAGATCAACAAGCTTGCCGAAGCACTCGGCATGGACCCTGTCGAATTGAGGCGCAGGAATCTTATCGGGGACGGTGACCTCGGAGTCACGCACACCCCGCTCCCAGCTGGCGTTTCGATCAAACAGGTCGTCGAGGACTGTGCGAGCGAATCAGGGTGGGGCCAGCCCGCGCCTAGCTACGAGCCCGTGCGGGCTTTCCGTTCACTTTCCGGTTTAGCTCAGTGCCACCAGGCACGGAAGAGGCTTTGCGTGTGCATTCAAGAACGTCGGGTTCAGCTTTGGATTTCCCGAGCGATGCGAGGCCAGAATCGAGCTCGTCGGTGACGACGATGAACCCGACGAGCGCGACGCTTTTTCATTCCGCAGCAGAAGTCGGTCAAGGAACTCACACCGCGCTCGGTACAGATGACAGCCGAGGCGCTCGGCTTGGATGTTGGGTCGGTTAGATCTGTCTTTTCCGATACGGCTCACACCGGTGACTCCGGGTCGGTTTCGGCGTCTCGGATGACCTTTATGGCCGGGAACGCCATCCTCGGGGCTGCCGAAGAAGCCCAAAAATCCTGGCTGGACGGTGATCGACCAGCCGTTGGCGATTTCCGATATGTCCCACCACCGACCGACCCCCTGGACCCAGATGGGGGACCATCGGTTTCTAACTTTTCATACGGGTACGTCGCCCAGGCGGTTGACCTCTCGGTAGATGTCGAGACTGGGCATATTCGCGTTGATCGGGTTGTGACCGCGGTCGATGTGGGGAGAGCGATCAACCCGATGCTGATCGTTACCCAGTCTGAAGGCGCGATCGTGCAAGCCCACGGCTACGCACTGTCGGAGCTACTGGTGAGCGCCAACGGGAGGATCACCAACCCCCGTTTGTCGCAGTACCTCATTCCTGGCATTGGCGACATACCGCGTAAGGTCGACACCGTCATCGGTGAGTACGGTGACCCGCTCGGCCCCTTCGCTGCGAGGGGTATGGCAGAGATGCCCCTGATTCCGTACGCCGCCGCCGTGATTGCCGCCCTGCACGACGCCACGGGCGTCTGGTTTGACAGCTTCCCCCTCACGCCATCGCGAGTCCTGGAGGGACTTTCGCGGTGAGCAGTTTGCTGATTCGTAATGCACTCGTTCTGGTAACGATGGATGATGGCGGCACCGAGATCGCCGGAGGCGGCTTGCTGGCTGAAGACGGCTGGATCACCCAGGTTGGCAAGTCGTCGGACCTGCCGAGTACCGCAGACGTGGTTATTGACGCCGATGGCATGGTCGTGATGCCCGGTCTGATCAACACGCATCATCACCTCTATCAGACCCTCACCAGGGCGATTCCGGAGGCCCAGGATGCCGACCTGTTCACGTGGCTGGTGGCTCTTTACCCGTTGTGGTCCCGGCTGACCCCTGACAGCGTGCGGGATGCCACCACCCTCGGACTCGCTGAATTAGCCCTATCTGGTTGTACGACCGCGTTTGATCACCAGTATCTGTGGCCGAACGGGTCCTCGATCGACGATCAGTTCGAGGGAGCCAAGCAGGTGCCGATCCGGTTCGTGGCATCGCGTGGTTCGATGAGCCTCGGTGAGTCTTCCGGTGGGTTACCGCCCGATGTGATCGTCGAATCTCACGAATCCATTCTCCAGGCGAGCCAAGATGCAGTGGCCCGCTGGCACGATCCCGATCCTGGCTCGATGCGACAGGTGGTTCTGGCTCCCGCCTCCCCGTTCTCGGTCACCGGCGAGCTGATGAAAGAGTCGGCCGCCCTCGCCAGGGAACTTGGCGTGAGGCTCCACACGCACATCGCCGAAACCGTTGATGAGGAAGCGTTCTGCCTTGAACGATTCGACGCTCGGCCGGTTGAGTATGCCGAACAGCTCGATTGGCTCGGCGACGATGTGTGGTTCGCCCATGGGGTGCACATCTCGGCCGACGAGTCGAAACTTATGGCCCGTACCAAAACCGGAGTGGCCCATTGCCCGACCTCCAACATGCGACTCGCTGCGGGGATTGCGCCGGTTGCGAGATACCGGAACCAGGGCGTACCGGTAGGTTTGGGAGTTGACGGCAGCGCCTCGAATGACAGCTCGAACCTCCTGGCGGAGGTCCGTCAGGCGATGCTGGTTGCCCGCCTCTCGGTCGCACCTGGCGTGGGGGAGGGCGGACCACTCATGTCAGCCAGGGAAGCGCTGCGAATGGCGACGCGGGGAAGCGCCGAAGTCCTCGGCAGAAGCGACGTCGGATCTCTCGAGGTCGGCAAAGCCTGCGACCTCATCGCCATCGACGTCACGAGCCGGCTGGGAGATTCAGGATTCGTCGATCCGGTTGCCGGCCTGGTGTTCGGGAGCCGTTCCGGCGTGGACTGGTCGGTTGTCCACGGGCAGGTGGTCGTCGAACGAGGCCACGTGGTCGGTCTTGACAGCGAGGAACTCCGGAATCGTCACACTTCGTGGTCCCAACAACTACTGGCATAAGGACGCATCGACGCAACGTCTCGGCAGCAGGGATGCGACGGGCTGCTGAGTCCCACTCGTGACGCCACTTTGGTCACTGGGTCGGATCGCCAGCCCAGACGGCATCTAGGCTTTATGCATGCTGTCGAGACGACAACGCGAGTTTGCCGCTGCCGGGGTTTCTGTTGTAGGAATTCTATTGTTGGTCGTTGCACCTTCGTGGGCGATCGAGTTCGCGGTGGCGGGGATGGCCGCAGGAGTCTTGTACTGGGTATCGACCTGCCCGGTCGATCGGCTGTCGCTCCCGAATGGCGTGCCACGGCCGTTGTTGTTCGGTCTGATGGTGGTCGGCATCGGAGCGCACCTGTCAGTGGTTCGGTTTTTGACCGAAATCACCGGTAGCCGCCTGCTGTTGACGGTGAGCCTCGTGTTGTTGGCCGGTGGATTGGCGACCGGGTTGGTGCGGGTCCTCTGGCATCCGGGCGCCCCGCCCACGGAATAGGGCGGGTATCAAACTTCTCGTCAGACGTTCTTCACGGCGGTGACCAGGTCGCTCAAAGCTTTGCGGGCGTCGTCGAACATCATGAGCGTCCCCTCCATGTAGAACAGGGGATTGTCGATGCCGGCGAAGCCCGGGGACAACGAACGCTTGATAACTACACAAGTGGTTGCGGCATCGACATCAAGAATCGGCATGCCATAGATGGGGCTGTTGGCATCGGTACGAGCAGCCGGATTCACAACATCATTGGCTCCGACAACCAAGGCAACATCGGTTCGGCCAAAGTCGCGGTTGATGGTTTCGAGATCGTACAGCTGGTCGTAGGGGACATCCGCTTCGGCAAGAAGCACGTTCATATGGCCCGGCATACGGCCTGCAACCGGATGGATGGCGAACCGTACCTCAACGTTTCTCTCCTGGAGTGCGGCCGCCAGGTCCTTCATCACGTGTTGGGCCTGAGCGACCGCCAGACCGTATCCGGGTACGACGATGACGCTTCGGGCATAGGCCAACGTGATCGCCACGTCGTCGGCGGTGGCTCGTTTGACCGGTAACTGACCGATCTCCTCTTGTGGTCCGGACGTTCCGCCGAATCCGCCGGCCAGTACTCCGATCAGTGTTCGGTTCATGGCTTTGACCATGATCGAGGTCAAGATCAGGCCAGAAGCGCCAACGAGCGCACCCGAAATGATCAGCACGGTCGACCCGATTACGAAACCGGCGGCGGCCGCCGCGAGTCCCGAAGCTGCATTGAGGAACGCAATCACCACCGGCATGTCCGCTCCGCCGATCGGCAGGATGCGGGTTACGCCTATCACCAGCGACAACAGGGTGAGTATCCAAAAAACCAGACTTGTCGGGTTCGTTACGAGCATCACACCGAGTGTCAGAATGGCGAGGGCCAGGAGACTGTCAAACCACTTTTGACCTTTGAAGCTGATCGGATTCCCTGAAACCAGGCCCTGGAGCTTGGCGAACGCCACGAAGCTACCCGTCAAGGTGATAGACCCAATCAGGACTGACAACACGATGGTTATCCGGGTGTCAATGGCTCCCGGGTCGCGGATGAACTCGGTCGCAGCGACGAACGCCGAAGCGCCACCACCGAACCCGTTGAAGGCCGCAACGAGTTGGGGCATATCGGTCATGGCGATGCGGCGAGCAGCGATGGCTCCAATGGCAGAACCAACCACGATGCCTACGAGGATGCCCGTGTACGAAACGATGTTTTGCCCGAGCAGCGTCGTCACGGTGGCGACCAACATGCCGATGGCTGCCAGTCGATTGCCGTTGCGAGCGGTTGCGGGTGACGTCAAGCGTTTGAGGCCGACGATGAACGCGACGGCCGCGGCGAGGTAGAGGACCGACTGGAGCGTTTCGTTCATCGTGGATCCCGTTTGAACATTTCAAGCATGCGGTCGGTGACGAGGAATCCGCCGACGACGTTGATCGTCGCCAGGATTACGGCGACTACTCCGAGGACGGTGGCCAGCGTGCCTTCGGCTCGGCCCGACACAATGATGGCGGCGACGATCGTGATCCCGGAGATGGCGTTGGAGCCGGACATCAGGGGCGTGTGCAGTGTGGGAGGCACTTTGGTAATGACCTCGAAGCCGACGAAGGCGGCGAGAATAAAAACGGTGATGGATACCATCAGCATGGCTTAGGCCTCCTCGAGCATGGCTCGAACCCGCTCGTTGGTGATTTTTCCCCCGTGCGTTACCGCACACCCTGCCAGGACTTCGTCGTCGAGGTTGATCGGGCTGGCGTCCAGAGCCAGCTTCAGGAGGGTCGTGACGTTCCGGGCGTACATCTGTGACGCATCGCCCGCTACCCGTGAGGCGAGGTCGAGATCTCCGATGATGGTGACTCCGTTCACCACCACGGTTTCGCCGGGTTTCGTGAGCGCACAGTTTCCGCCGGTGGCGGCAGCCGTGTCGACGATCACTGCACCCGGTCGCATGGCGTTGACGGTTTCGGCCGTTATCAGGAGGGGGGCCTGGCGGCCGGGAATCTGGGCGGTTGAAATCACCAGGTCCGAGTCGATGACGTGGGCTGCCAGGTTGGCGACGATGGTGGCTTGCTCATCGGCAGCGAGTTCTTTGGCGTAGCCACCCGACGTGGAAGCATCCTGTGGCGTGGTGACCGCTTCGATGAACTTGGCACCGAGGCTCTCGACTTGTTCGGCGGCTGCACTGCGAACGTCGAACGCACTGACGACTGCCCCCAGGCGACGGGCCGTGGCAATAGCCTGCAGCCCGGCGACTCCGGCACCCAGAATTAGCGCTTTGGCGGGGCGAATGGTGCCGGCCGCGGTGGTGAGCATGGGGAGGAAACGGGGGAGACGTGACGCGGCTTCGATGACGGCCTGATAGCCGACTGCGGTGGCCTGGGAAGACAGCGCATCCATCGATTGTGCCCGGGTAATCCTGGGTAGGGTTTCAAACGCCAGTGACGTAGCGCCGGTTTTGGCCAATTGAGCGACTCCACCTGGGTCGTCAAGGGGGCGTAACAGGCCGACAATGATGGCGCCTGAGCGGATGTCAGCGCGGTTCTCGGCAGTCGGTGGCTCAATAATGGCGATGACATCTGCAGTCCACGGATTGTCGACAATCTTGGCTCCAGCCTCCACATAGGCTTCGTCGGGGTAGCCTGCGGCTGTGCCTGCTGACTGTTCGACGTGTACGGTATGTCCGTCAGTAGCCAGGGAACGGACCGCATCTGGAGTGAGTGCGACCCGATGTTCACCTTGACGCGTTTGATTTGGTGCAGAAATGATCATGTGCCTGACCACGGTAATGAGTCTGAGCGCGGTTTTGGTGTTCTTGAACAAATGTTTTTTTGGAGTTGGTTTGGTGTCTAGCGATCTTCGAGTGATCTGGAGCCGGGGGAACGGCTGTTCTGAGCTTGCCACGTTGCTCGATCCAGAAGCGCGCCGGGTGGAGGGGGACCTCACCGACTTTACGGTCCAGAACCGGGCTGATCTGCTCGTTTCCAAACGATTTAGTGCATCCTTCGACGTAATCCCGACCGTCGTTCCGTTCGACGTCAACTTCGACGAAGTTAGATCGGTCTCTGCGCTGGTGGCGGGTGGCCCACATTCGGAGCTGGCTGCCAGGCTTGCCCTACGGTTGGCGGAATCCTTGGATGTGCCGGCCAAACTCGAGTGTGCCTACGAACACGACGGGGACCAGGTGGATGCACTCAACGTTGTCGAGCGTCTTGTCGCGCTGGTTCCCGGGGTCGAGGCTGGCATCGTCCAGGCGGGTAGTGCCTCGGAGGTCATTCAACACACCGGTGAGAAAACACTGTTGGTGCTGGGTGCACCCGGTGGTTCGTTCCTGCAGCGCCAGTTCTTTGGAAAAGGCGCCCGCCTAATCGCCAAGTCGTCCATCGGCGCCGTGGCCGTCAGGGAAGCGCCCCGCCGGGTGTTCCATCAAATGCTCGAACCGGAGTATGTGTCGCCGTACATGGGTGCAGGCGACGCCGCCCGGCTCATGCCAGGAGGGTTGCTGGCCGTTGTCGAAAACGGGATACTCATCGGAAGCGTCACCGGTACGGCTCTGACGATGGCCGGCGACGGTCCCCAGGTGGCCGACTGTATGCGAGAAGCGGTGTCGCTCGATCGGTTGGATGCCGTCGATGACGCAGCCGAAACGCTTCGTTCGCTCGGGGTTCCGAGTCTGCCGGTCGTCGACCAGGATATGAATCTGCTCGGCACGCTGAGCGCCGAGTCGCTCGACGCCAGCGGTGTGTGAAGCGGTGAAGCTTTGATTTCGCTCGTCATGTTTGACGCCGACGACACCTTGTGGGATTTTCACGGCTCAATGCGGGCGGCTTTGCATGCAATGCTTGAGGAACTCTGGACGGCCTTCCCCGGGCGCGATGCAGCCAGCTTGACGGTTGACCGGATGATCGCGATCCGCAATCGGGTGGCCGACGAACTCGCCGGTCGGGTTATGGATCTGGCCGTCGTCCGGCTCGAGTCGTTCCAGCGGGCCCTCGAGGAAGTGGGCATTGCAGAGGAGGGGCTGGCCGCTGAACTCGGTGCGTCGTACTTTTCGCATCAAGCGCACTTCGTCAAGCTTTTTGATGACACGCTGCCGGCTCTAGACGCCCTCTCAGGCTGCCGACTGGCCATCGTATCCAACGGCAATGCCGACGCCGGTCGGCTGGGTATCGCCGAGCGTTTTGAAGCGATCATCCGGTCGGTGGATGTTGGCGTCGGAAAGCCGGATCCGGCGATCATCAAGTTCGCGCTCGCAGAGCTGGCTGTTCCCGAAAGCGAGGCCGTACTGGTTGGCGATTCCGAGGAGGCGGACGTGGGAGCCGCCAGGGCGGCCGGGATCCGCTCGGTTCTGCTTGATCGTCACGGCAGCGCCACCAACTCTGAAGCTGATTGGGTGATCCGCTCGCTCCGGGAACTGCCCTGAACTGGTCGAAGCGACCGACTGAGCACTAGTGGAGGGAGCGAAGGCCGAAGCCGGCCACGGTGATCACGATCAAACCCCACACGAACACGCGCCGATCTGGGTGGTCACGAGTGAATCTAAATCCGGCAGCGAGCAGGACGATTGCCAGAACCGCTTGCGCCAGTACGCCTGCGTCGGTTTCTGGCAATAGGAACTCCATCATGTGCGCAGGGTACCGGGCGCCGTCTCATGTCGATCGAAACTGGTGGGACGTTGGCACTGCACTAGCCTGGTCGCTTCGTTGTAGAGAGGACGTTCCGTGATTGCTGGGTACTACCGACATCCGACCATTTCCGGCGACACGATCGTGTTTGTGTCCGAGGACGATCTCTGGTCGGTAGATGCCATCGGTGGCGTGGCACGTCGACTGACTGCCAACCCGGGTTCCGTGACCTTTCCGCGCCTGTCGCCCGACGGTTCCCAGGTGGCGTTTACGAGTAAAGATGAAGGTCAACTCGACATCTTCGTCATGAACACCGCCGGCGGCCCGGCCCGCCGCATCACCTTTTGGGGAGCGACTACGCATTGTGTCGGTTGGTCTCCGGACGGCTCTTCGATCATCGTCTCCTCCGACTGGCAGCAACCGTTCGCGGGATCGATGCATCTGCATACCGTGCCACTCGATGGGTCGCCGTCGGTCGCATGGAACGTCGGCCCGGCACGAGCGGTGGCCCAGCGAGGTTCCGGGACCGTTCTCGGCCGCAATTCGTTGGACCCGGCCCGCTGGAAACGATATCGCGGCGGTCGGGCGGGCACGTTATGGGCCGATACGAAAGGCGCAGGCGATTACGCCCCGTTGGTCGACCTGCCAGGAAACCTCGCCGATCCGATGTGGATCGGCCGGCGCATCTATTTCATCTCCGATCACGAAGGCCACGGCAATATCTACTCGGTGACGCCCACCGGCAGGAACGTCGAACGTCACACTCACCACGAGGACTTCTACGCACGGTTCGCTTCGACTGACGGCAGCAGGATCGTCTATCACAGCGGCGCCGACCTTTGGCTCTTCGACCCGGCAACCGGAGAGACGAATCGCCTCGACGTAACCGTGCCATCGGCGCGTCCTCAGCTCAACCGGCGTTTTGTTCCGGCGTCGAAGAGCCTCGAGTCGGTGGATCTGCACCCGGAGGGTCATTCGTTGGCGCTCGTGTCGCGCGGCACAGCCGTAACCATGCCGGCTTTTGGAGGAGCCCCGGTGCGTCACGGCGAGAACTCGGCGATCCGCTACCGACTCACCTCGTGGCTCCCGGATGGCAAGCGGGTGCTGTCGGTTACCGACGACGGAGGCGAAGAACAACTGGTAATCAGCGCCGCCGACGGTTCATCCGATGTGGAGTACCACGTAGGGGATTTCGGGCGGGCTCGCACGATGGCGGTGGCCCCAACCGGCGCCGATCGAGTTCTCATCTCGAATCATCGTCACGAACTCATCTTGTTCAACCTGGAGACGGGCAAGTCTCGCCTGATCCACCGGTCCGCCCACGCTTGGATTCATGGAATCGCCTGGAGTTCGGACGGGAAGTGGATCGCATTCGGTTCGTCAATCACGGAGAACCTGTCGGCGATCTTCCTCGCCAACGCTCGATCCGGGCGGGTCTACCAGGTCACCGACGGGGCACACCAGGACGGGTATCCCTCCTTCGATCCTGGAGGAAAGTTTCTGTACTTCCTTTCGAGTCGGACGTACGACCCGGTGCCCGACACTTTGATGCACGATTACGGTTTCCCGGCGAGCACCAAACCATATTTCATCGTCCTTGACGCCGCGACTGTCTCGCCGGTCAACGAGGACATGCGCCCTCCCAGCGCGCCTGGTGCACCGCCTTCGAATGGAAAACCCGACGCCAAGAAGGACGACGGTCCGCCGGAAACGTCGGTGACCGTGGCCGGCATCGATCAGAGAATCGGGGCGATTCCGGTCCCGCATGGTCGCTATCGCCAGGTGGTCGGCGCCCAGGGCAAAGTCTTCTTTACGTCAATCTCGATCTCGGGAACGATCGGGAAGGCACCTACTCCAGCACCGGAAGGAAAGCTGGAGTCATACGATCTCGCCGCCAACAAGGTGGAGACGGTCAGCGAAGGGGTTGGTCGAATCACCGTTTCAGCCGATGGCAAAGTGTTGGCCGTTCTCGCTGCGAAGAAGCTTCGGGTGGTTCCGGTTTCGTGGAAGGGCAGTGAAAAGAACGGACCCGACAAGCCCGGTCGCGAATCGGGTCTCGTAGATCTCGACCAGGTCCGACTCGAAGTCACCCCCGCCGATGAATGGCGTCAGATGGCCAAAGAGGCGTGGCGACTCCAGCGCGAATACTTCTGGCGGCCCGACATGGCCTCAGTCGACTGGACCGGCGTACTCAAGCGATATCTGCCGCTCGTTGATCGGGTCGCCTCCCGATCAGAGTTTTCCGATTTCATGTGGGAAATGCAGGGGGAGCTTGGGACCTCGCATGCCTATGAGATGGGCGGCGACTATCGGCCGGAGCCGACCTATCGCCAGGGCGCCCTCGGTATCGACGTGGCAGTCACCGCACGAGGGGTAACGACGGTATCTGACATTCTGGCTGGCGATCCATGGGACCCGAAGGCAACGTCCCCGCTCGCCGGTTCAGGTCTTGATGTGGCTGCAGGCGACCGCATTGTCAGCGTCGACGGCCAGCCGGTGGATCGTCGTCATTCGGTCGAACGAGCCCTGGCCGACCGGGCGGACAAGCCAGTCACGGTTGAGGTACGTAGGGGCAGTCGCAAATCTCATCGGGTAGCGGTTACCGCTCTGGCGTCCGAAAGTGTGTTGCGCTACCGGACCTGGGTGAATGCGAATCGCGACTACGTGCTCGAGAAGACCGATGGTCGGGCAGGATATATCCATATTCCCGACATGGGCGTTGGCGGCTTCGCCGAATTCCATAGGAACTTTCTCCAGGCGGTCGACAAGGACGGCATCGTCGTCGATGTGCGATACAACCGGGGCGGCAACGTGTCGCAACTCCTTCTCCAGAAGCTGCTGCGCAGGCGGCTTGGCTGGCGGATCACTCGTTGGAACGAACCGGCCGGGTTTCCGTACGGTTCACCGGCCGGGCCGATGGTGGCTTTGACGAACGAGTCTTCCGGGTCCGACGGTGACATCTTCTCGCACACCTTCAAGATCCACGGCCTCGGCCCGCTGATCGGAACGCGAACCTGGGGTGGGGTGACCGGAATCTGGCCGCAGCAAGCGCTGGTCGACGGGACCATGACCACCCAGCCCGAATATGGCTCCTGGTTTGAGGACGTCGGGTTCGGGGTTGAGAATTACGGCACGGACCCAGATATCGAGGTCCACATTCGTCCTCAGGACTATGCGGCCGGGATCGATCCGCAGATGGATCGCGGCATTGAGGAGCTCCTCAAGATCATGACTGCGGCCGGTCCATCGACTCCCAAGTTCCCCAAGCATCCTTCGATGAAGGCGCCCAAGCTGCCCAAATAGCCGGTTGATGCTCTCGTCCGGACATTGTCTGGGTCGAAAGGAACGCAGTCGCAGGCGAGGCCGGTTATGATCGAACTCGTGCAGCAATACCTCGACCTCATGGGCCATGTTCTCGACCAAGGCACCGTCAAATCGGACCGAACCGGGACCGGAACCCGCAGCGTGTTCGGTCATCAGATGCGGTTCGACCTGGCGGACGGCTTTCCGATGGTCACGACCAAGAAACTGCACATGCGGTCGATCATTCACGAACTGCTGTGGTTCATTTCCGGTGACACGAATATCAAATACCTCCGTGAGAACAACGTGTCGATCTGGAATGAGTGGGCCGACGACGATGGCAACCTCGGACCGGTCTACGGCAAACAATGGCGGTCATGGGACACGCCCGACGGCCGGGTCGATCGACCAGCTCACGAATGTCATCGATCAGATCAGAGTCAACCCGGACAGCCGCCGACTCATCGTGAACGCCTGGAACGTTGGGGAACTCGACCAGATGGCCTTGCCGCCCTGCCACATGATGTTTCAGTTCTACGTAGCGGACGGTCGACTGTCGTGTCAGTTGTATCAGCGGTCCGCCGATATCTTCCTCGGGGTGCCCTTCAATATCGCTTCCTACGCGCTGCTTGTGGCGATGGTCGCGCAGGTGACCGGGCTAGAGCCAGGCGAGTTTGTGCACACGCTCGGGGATGCCCATCTCTATGACAATCACCTGGTGCAAGCCCAAACACAGCTGGAACGTGAACCGCGGCCCCTTCCCAAGCTCATCTTGAACCCGACGGTGACGTCGATCGAGGACTTCACGTACGACGACGTGGCGATCCGGGACTACGACCCGCATCCACATATCTCTGCGCCCGTGGCCGTGTGATCCAACCGGCGCAAGGATCGGGGCTCAGCCTCGTGTGGGCTATGTCTGAGAATGGTGTCATCGGGTCAGGTGGGACCTTGCCATGGTCGTTGCCGGACGATCTTGCCCATTTCAAACGACTCACCCACGGCCATCCCGTTTTGATGGGAAGGCGGACCTGGGATTCTCTGTGGCTCAAACCACTCCCGGGACGCCTCAATATCGTTCTCACCCGCAACCCGGCTTTTTCGGCTGACGGTGCTGAGGTGGTCACGTCGCTTGATCAGGCGTTTGAGCTTGGCGGGTCCGATCGCATGTTTTGCATCGGGGGCGCCATCCTGTTCGATGAAGTGATGCACCAGGCCGATCGTCTTGAGGTGACCATCGTGCACGCCGAGGTCGACGGGGACGTGTACATGCCGCAGTGTCGATTGGTCCGACTGGGCCTTGATTGAGGAGACGCTTGCATCCGGCCGATGACCGTCATGAATACGCGTTCAGTTTTCGCAGTTACGAGCGCGTTGATGATTGATCACCTGGTTTATGCCGGGCCAGACCTGGAGGCTGCCGCCAAGTCTGCAGAATCGATCATCGGCGTCCCGTCGGTCGAAGGTGGCCGACACGTTGGTTTCGGTACCGCCAATCGACTTATCGGTCTTGGACCGTCGACGTATCTGGAGATCATTGGACCTGATCCGTCTCAGCCCGCCCCGGCGTTCGAGCGACCGTTCGGAATTGATGCGCTTGAAGCTCCCCGGTTGGTGGCCTGGGCTGTGGCTGTCGAGGATATCGAGGCTGCTCGGAAGCTCGCCGAACCCGCCGAGATCGGCCCTCCGGTTGAGATGACTCGTCGTACGCCAACCGGTGACCTACTGCGCTGGCGTCTGACACCACCGGTGCCTGGCTCGATGCCGTTCCTGATCGACTGGTTGGATACGCCGCATCCAGCCGTTCAGTTAGAGCAGGTGGCCAAGCTGGTGGACTTGCGTATCGAAGACACGGACCCTTCCGAGGTCCGAAAGGTCATTCGGGCGCTGAAACTGGATGTGAGCACCCGCAAAGCTTGGGAGCCCAGGATCGCCGCCACTATCGACCTTCCCGATCGACGGGTTGTGCTTTGGTAACTATTTTGGTCTGTGCCGGGTTGGGTTGACCGAGCTTCGATGAGGAAGTGGGTTCATGCAGAATTTCGAGGATTCGTTCTTTCTTGCTCTAGCGCTGTGTATCGCAATCGGCGTCGTGGGGCTCGTCGTCGCTTATCGGCGGCATCGCGACGAACAGCCGTGGGGAAGCGCGCTGAGTTCGCTTGCCCGGCCGATCGGGCTGGCGATGTCAGTGGCGATTGTGTTGGCATTTACCGTCTACACGCCTCGCCTGAGCCAGTTTTGGCAAGACCGGCGAAGCTATGGTTTCACCTACGTCAATGGCAGCCTCGTCCCGTTTCGGACCATCGGTAGTTACCTGGCATCGACTCCGTCATTCAACGTCTTCGTTCAGCTGGCAGGCAATGTGCTGCTGTTCGTTCCGCTGGGTTTCTCTCTGACACTCGGCCGCAAGCTCCCTTTTAGCAAGACCCTGGCACTTGGTCTGCTCGTTTCGTTTCTCGTCGAAACCTGGCAGTTGCTGATCGGGCGGCCAGTTGACATCGACGACGTGATTCTGAACGGAATCGGGGTAGCTGGGGGAGCGGCGCTTGCGATCGCCGTCTCCAATCTCGGCAAGGTGTTTGATCGGAATGCCGCAGTCGGGGAGGGGACTCACAAGAGGGGGGAGTGACCGGGCCGGGGCCACCCGCACCGGAAACAATTATCGACTCCGATTCCTAGCGACGACAGTCGCGCCTTTCACGCGTGCCTCGCTACCTATCGCGCCGGCTCTACCGACTGGCTGAAGCGAGCCGAAGGATGAGCCAATAGATCAAGTAGGCGGCGAGCGCGATGGCAGCGACGGAGTAGATCGTGCTCAGACCGCTGCGCTCCGAGCCGATACTCGCTACGGCTCCGCCAAGGACGAAGAGGCCGAGTAGAGCAATGATCGACCATCGGTAGCCGGCCGTCATGGGTACATGCTGTCCTCTCGACCTGGCCCGGTCGTTGTTGCCGGCATCGGCGAGTCGGGTCGCGGTGGACTTGGGAAGGCCCAGCCAGGCGGAGATTTCGACGAGTTCGGCGTTCGTCACGCCTGCACAAAGCCGGTCAACGACGTCGTCGGTAAAGCGCTCGGGTCGGGTGGCAAAGGACATGAGAATGCCGATATCTTCTCGCGAGAGTTGGATACGATCGTCGCGTTCGGCCATGAGTCGACTTTAGGGCAGACGCCAAGTTATTCGACACGGGCCAACATCGGATGGTCGGCGTGCGCGCAGATGCACGTCGGAGCGTCTGGGACGCTAGCTGGGCGTTGAAAGTGTGAGTGGTGAGCGTTTGGACTCTGATGCGGCTAGTGGCCTAGCCGGCCATGTTGTCCGGTGCTCTGGCCGGCGGTGCAACGAAGCGCAGCCGGTTCGGCGCTGAGTGTGGATCGATGGCGAAGCCCCGCTGGTGAATAACCACGTGGTGGTGATACCAACAAAGCGTGACAAGGTTGGAAGCGTCGGTTGAACCTCCGTCGGCCCAGTGCTGACGGTGATGGACCTGGAGTCGGTATCGGCTCGTGCATCCGGCGGCCGAGCAACCGTCGTCCCGACCGATTATGAACTTCCGGAGTCGGGGTGGAATCGTTGCTGTGCGTCGGCCGGCGTTGAGTGGCTTGCCGTCGGCAGTGACGGCGATGGCTTCGACGGTCCCATTGCAAAGGATCTCCTCGAGCGTTCTTCGTCCGATGATGGGTCCGGCGGCGATCGTTCCGATGATTGGTCCCGCTTCGGTGGCGTTGACGAATACGGTGACACTCGGCTCCTTGGCGATCTGTCCCGTCTGGTCTGGGCTGCCATTGGTCTCTGCGGCCCCGGTGGTTTGGGTGTCCTGGCAGATGGCGACCAGAGCATCAGCGCTGGCTGCTGAGCGAGACTCGGCTTTGGACTCAGCTGGAAACTGTTCGGCCCGGGCGAACAGTGCGTCCTGGACGATGGCTCCGTCGATCCCGGCAAGCTGTCCCCAAAGCTTCCATGACTGGTAGTCGAGAGATGGCTGTAGGTGGAGGTAGCGGGCCTCATAGGCGGCCGCTTCGTCGTTGGCCGATAACTCAGTCTGGCGGGCAACAAGACGGCGAAGCTGATCGATTCCGTAGATCTCATGATCGAGGTCTGCTGGGAGTTTTACGACTTGTTGGGCTCGTTCATAGGTGATCCGACCGTTGCCGAGTTCCTGGTGGACGTCCGGACGGTCGACCATCCGTCGCGAGGTCCCAACCAGCTTTCGAGCCGTGTGCATGGACATGTCGGCTCTGGAGGCGACCCATTCGGAAAGAGACCGGCATCCGTCGCTCAGTGCGACCTGGCGGGTATCGAGGGCAGCAACGATGGCGGCTTGCCTGGCACGAAGTCGGCCAATCAGCTTTTCGTCCTCAACGAGTCGCTGCTCAAGTTCGTCGGTTGTCGCGAAGTGCGTTTCCGGTTCCATGTATCAAAGATACGACGTGGGTGTGACAAAAAAGGCCTGAATACGCCCGCTCCCGGCGGATATTCGAGGTTTCTTCGGTGATTTATGCGGCGTGTTGAGAACGAGCCCTTGCGGACGGCTTCGCCAGTCCGTACGTCACCGTAGGTGACGCCCCGCCCGCAGGACTCAGCGTGTCGCTGGGAGGCCGACGTGCTGGGAGTCTTTCGGTTTCTGCATCACGTGTTACGAGTGCTGTTGTTGGGAACGAGCCCTCCCTACGCGGACTGGCTTCGCCAGTCCGTCCGCAGAACGGCTCGCCGTTCTGCCACGTCACCGCAGGTGACGCCCCTTCCCCCCGGACGCTTCACTTCGTTTCGCTGGGGGGACCGACCGGTTGGGCGTTTGCACGTGGTGTGTTGCGAGATGATCTTCCCAATACCGGTGAGAGCGGTGGGGCTGGAGCTTCAACGCGCTAGTGCGGGGACCGAGAGGCGGTCTATAAGTGCCTAGGCTGCGTCGTTGCGTCGTTGCGTCGTTGCGTCGTTGCGTCGCTGGCTGTTGGCGTCGAACATCGGTCACAGATAGCGTCGTTGCTGGCTTGCCGGTGCCGTCGCCGCATCGTTGAGAAACGCTGCGGATCGCGTGCGGTCCCAACAAAACGCCCAGCAACCTGCTCGACGCCAAATCCCAGAGCGCTACCCGGCGACGCGTTCGGCGATGAGGTCGCCGATTTGGTCGGTGGACATGCCCATGTCGGGGCCGCCCATGGAGTTCAGCTCCGGCAGTACCGATGTTGCAGCTTCCTCAAGAGCGACTGCTGCATCGTGCTCATCGAAGTCTTCCATGCACATGGCAGCGGATAGAACCGCTGCCACCGGGTTGGCCCAGCCGTTGCCGGCGATATCGGGCGCCGAACCGTGGACGGGCTCGAACATTGAAGGTGTGCCGTGGCGCCGGATTGATGTTTCCAGAAGCCGCCATGCCGAGTCCACCCTGGATCGCCGCTCCCAGGTCGGTGATGATGTCGCCGAACAGGTTGTCGGTGACGATCACGTCGTACCGTTCGGGCGTATTGATCATGTGCAGGCAGAGGGCGTCGACATGGACGTATTCCAGTTCCACCTGAGGGAACTGAGGTGCCACCTCCTGAGCGGTCCGCCACCACAAGTCGCCTGCGAAGTTCATCACGTTGGTCTTGTGGGCCACGGTGAGCTTGTTGTTGCGCTTGGTGGCTCGTTCGAAAGCGTTCACGATCACTCGTTCGACACCGTGGCGGGTGTTGATCGAGTTTTGGGTGGCGATCTCATGGGGCGTGTTCTTGCGAAGGAAGCCGCCGGTGCCGACGTAGGAGCCTTCGGTGTTCTCGCGCACAACGACGAAGTCGCATCGGTCCGGCGTCAACCCGGCGATTGGAGTCGGTACCCCGTCGTAGAGCTTGACCGGTCGCAGATTGACGTACTGATCGAACTCGAAACGGATCCGCAGGAGCAGTCCGCGTTCGAGCACGCCGGGAGGAACGTCTGGCGTTCCTACCGCACCCAGCAGGATGGCGTCGTGGTTGCGGATCTGCACGAGCTCTTCGTCCGGGAGCACCTCGCCGGTGCTCAGGTACCGATCGCCACCCAGATTGAAATGGGTGTAGTCGATGTCGAACTTGAAACGGTGGGCGGCCGCCGCCAGGGCTTTTCGAGCCTGGACCATCACTTCTGGTCCGATACCGTCGCCGTCGATGGCGGCGATCCTGTAAGTAGCCATTGCTATCCCTCCTCGGCTTTGGCGCCAATGGACTTGTTGAGCGCCGCCACAAACGCCCGGGCAGAACCGGTGACGACGTCGGTGTCGATGCCGCGTCCCGAATAGGTCTTGCCATCAACGCCGATAACGACGCTGACTTCGGCCATCGCGTCGGCTCCGGCTGTCACCGGAACAACTCGATAATCAATGAGGCCGGCTTCGACGGCAAATCCCTGGCGCAATGCGGCGAAGGCGGCGTGAACCATCCCGTCGCCCGTTCCGCTGAACGACTGTTCGTCGCCGTCGATCCGCAACGTGACCGTGGCTTCGGGGGTCATATCGTTGCCGCCCGCTACATGCATTCCGACGAACTCGACGGCACTGTCACCCGGAGGGGTATCGGCAACGATGATGCGCAGTTCTTCCTCATTGATCTCGACTTTGCGGTCGGCGAGTTCCTTGACCCGGTTGAAAGCCCGTTGGAAGGCGTCGTCTTCCAGGCTCACCCCGATCTTGTTGAGGGCGTCCTGGAATCCGGCCCGTCCCGAGTGCTTGCCCAGGATGATCTGGGATCCGGACTGACCAACTTCGGCCGGGTCCATGATCTCGTAGGTGAGGCGATCGCGCAGGACGCCGTGTTGATGAATCCCCGACTCATGGGCAAAGGCGTTGCGGCCTACGACGGCCTTGTTGAATTGGACCGGGTAGCCGGTCAATCGTGACACGAGACGTGAAGTGTCGAACAGTTGGGTCGTATCAGCTCCGATTTCGACTCCAAACTGATCCTCGCGCGTCTTGACGGCCATTATGACCTCTTCGGTTGAGGTATTCCCGGCCCGTTCGCCGATGCCGTTCATGGCACATTCGATTTGTCGGGCGCCGGCATGGATCGCCGAGAGGGAGTTCGCAACCGCCAGTCCGAGGTCATTGTGGCAATGAGTCGACACGATGATGTCGTCGCGTCCCCGGGTTACCTCGGCGTATACCTTGCTCAGGAGTTCGACGAATTCGGTGGGTGTCGAGTAACCGACGGTGTCCGGGACGTTGATGGTCGTAGCCCCGGCGTCGACGGCGGCGCGGCAGACGGCAATGAGGAAGTCGACATCGGTTCGGGTGGCGTCCTGCGGCGAGAACTCGACATCGTCCACGTAGCCCCGCGCTCTTGTTACACCTTCAACTACGGATTTCATGACCTCGTCGGGTGACATGCGCAGCATTCGTTCCATGTGGATGGCCGACGTCGACTGGAAAACATGGATCCGATATCGGTCGGCGTGCTTCAGCGCATCGTTCGCCCGATCGATGTCGTCCGGATGACAACGCGCCAGGCTGGCGATAACTGGCCCGGATACCTGTTTGGCAATGTTAGAAACGGCTTCGAAGTCTCCGTCGGAAGACGCCGCGAATCCGGCTTCGATGATGTCGACTCGCAATGCGGCCAACTGATGGGCGATGGTTAGCTTTTCGTCGGGCGTCAGGGCGATGCCGGGGGCTTGTTCGCCGTCTCGCAGTGTTGTATCGAAGATGACCAGTCGGTCTGACATGTTTTGGCTCCTAAAAACTCGGGATGGTGCTACTCGAGGTGCCGGAACGGAGGCAATTCCGTCCGGCTAGATAAGGAGCCAGCTGGGTACGCCAGTCGTCGTCATCTTCAAACGGCCTTCAACTTGCGGGCCTTGTTTTCCCGGCTGAGCGCGATCCGGCCAGACTTGGCCATGTCGATTACTCCATACCCCCGGACGAGTTCGAAGAAGTCAGCCAACTTGGACGGCGTGCCGGTCACCTGGAACGTGATCGAATTCTGACCGACATCGACCACGGTGGCTTTGAAGATGGCCCCGATTTCAAGCACATCGGAGCGCCCTCCGCCAGAGGTACTGATCCGGATCAGCATGATCTCGCGTTCGACGGATCGGTTCGGGTCGAGTTCGGTGATCTTGACCACGTTGATCAGCTTGTGAAGCTGTTTCTTGACCTGCTCGAGTTCGGGAGCCTCAACGACGATCGTCATGCGGGACATGCCGGTTTCGGCGGTCGGTCCAACGGCCAGTGAGTGGATGTTGAACCCCCGGCGGGCGAGCAGGGATGAAACCCGGGCCAGAACGCCGGCTTTGTCCTCGACAAGGACACTGAGTGTGTGCTGCATCATTTAGAGGTCCTCCGGTCCCAGAAGGACGATGTCGTTCGAGCCACCGGCTGGCACCATCGGAAAGACCATCTCGTCGCGGTCGACCACGAACTCGATCACTACTGGCCGGTCATTGATGCTCATGGCTTTTTCGATGGCGGGGGCAACTTCACCCGGCGTTTCGGCCCGGATGCCTGCGCAGCCCATTGCCTCGGCAAGCATGACGTAGTCGACCGCGCCGACGCCGAGTTGGCTCGCCGAGAGGCGACCACCATAGAACAGCCGCTGCCACTGCGTCACCATGCCGTGTTGGGAGTTGTTGATCAACGCAATCTTGACGGGAATCCCATCGACGGCGGCCGTGATGAGCTCCTGTGAGGTCATCTGGAAGCAGCCGTCTCCGTCAATCGCCCAAACAAGTTCGTCCGGCATTCCGGCTTTGGCCCCGATGGCGGCGGGGACTGCGTAGCCCATCGTGCCGAGTCCACCAGAGTTGATCCAGGTTCGGGGCTTTTCGAATCCCCAGTGGAGCGATGCCCACATTTGATGCTGTCCGACGCCAGACACGACGATCGCGTTGCCGCCCGTGATCCGGTGAAGCTCTTCGATCACAAACTGTGGCTTGATAGTCCCGTCTGGCTTCTGGTCGTATTTGAGTCCTTTTTCGCGCTGCCAGCGGTGGACCTGTTCGAGCCAGCTGGTTCGTTCCGGGGCGGTGCGGTCTCCCCACTCGGCCAACATGGCCTCGATGACGGCTTTGGCGTCACCGACGATCGGGACGTCGGCCTCGCGGACCTTGCCGATCTCAGCCGGGTCGACGTCGGCGTGAATCACTTTGGCGTTCGGGGCGAAGAACTCGGGGTCGCCGGTGACTCGATCGTCGAAACGAACGCCGAGAGCAATGAGGAGGTCGGATTTCTGGATGGCGGTTGTCGCAGTGTAGGTCCCGTGCATCCCTGGCATCCCCAGCGTGAGCGGGTGGGAATCCGCCACGACGCCCCGGCCCATCAGGGTCGTCACAACCGGGATATTCAAAGCTCCAACCAGTTCGCGAAGCACGTCTGATGCTTCGGCTTTGATGATGCCACCGCCAACGTAGAGGACCGGTTGTTCGGCCTCTTCGATCAGTCGGATGGCTTCCTTGATGCGTCGGGCGTGCGGCATGATGGTCGGCTTGTAGCCCGGGAGGTCGAGGTCGGTGGGGTCTTCCCACTCGATCTCGGCGTTGAGCACGTCTTTGGGAACGTCGACCAGCACCGGTCCGGGTCGTCCGGAACGGGCGATATAGAAGGCCTCGTGGACGACGTTGGCAATGTCGTTGGCGTCGGTTACGAAGTAGTTGTGCTTGGTGCATGGCATGGTTATGCCGGTTGTGTACGCCTCCTGGAAGGCATCGTTACCTACCGAGGTCGTAGCGACCTGTCCGGTGATTGCCACCATGGGCACCGAGTCCATGAGGGCGTCGGCGAGCGCGGTGACGAGGTTGGTGGCACCAGGGCCGGAGGTGGCCATGCAGACCCCGACTCGACCGGTGGCCCAGGCATAGCCAGACGCCATGTGGCCGGCGCCCTTGCTCATGGCGAGCGAGGATGTGATTGATGGGGGAGTCGTACAGTGGGTCGTAAGCGGGGAGGATTGCTCCGCCCGGCACGCCGAACATAACGTCGACGCCCTCAAACTCTAAGGCTTTGATCAGTGCTTGTGCTCCGCTGATAGTTGGCATGGTGGCCCTTTCCGGCAACAAAAAACCCCCCGTTCCCGGAGGGCTCATCAACACACACGTCGGGATGTGACGTGTGTGTCTACCTAAGTACGATCGTCGTGATCTGCATAACGGAGCCGAGTATTGCAGCCAGGCCCGATTAGGTCAATCTGATTCGTAGACCTGGCACAATGACAGCATGGACGGCAAGCTGGTATCCGACGCGGTGGCCGCGGCGCGGCGTGCGCTCAAGGAGTTGGAGCCGTCTGAGGTGCCGGCCCGCCTGCGGCGGATCGCTTCTTCGTCGGCTCGTTGGTTGCCTGCACCCTTGGAGCGAACGCTGATTGAAGCGCTCGACGAGCATGGATGGCTGCGCGAGAAAGCGCTCGACGAAATGCCAGGCGAAGTCGAGGGGCCCTCGAGGCTGTTTCTGGAACGCCCGGACGATTGGGATACCGAGATCGACCGGATCGCTGCTGCGGCTGCCGTATCGCAAGAGCAACGGTTGATCGGTGACCTCACCAGGCAGGTCGAAGCGTTGACCATGCAACGCGACCAGGCACGCGACAAGGCCAAAGCGCTTCAGGCAAACCTTGAATCGGAACGGGCCACCCATCGGGAGGCGATCGCCGGACTGCGGGATGAACGCAAGCCCGTCGCGCCGCAAACTCCGGACCAGACACGACACGTCGAGGAGTTGGTCGAACGCAACAAGGTCCTGGCTCAGCAATTGGCTGATCGCGAGCGAAGGCTTGAGAAGACGAGGGCCGACCTGCTGAAAGCCCGACGGGCGATCCCGCGTAGTGAATCGGCCGAAAGAGAGGTCCAATCGGCGGATCCGGTGTCCCTTGGTCGCCAACTCGATCGGATGATGGCGACTGCCCGGCCCGACCCGGCACTCCCCGGTGGCGCTGGTAGGCAAGCCGATGAGGATGGCCAACGCCCGCAGGAGGTCTGGCGCTTCCACGCGGCATCACCCCCGATTCGGCTGCGGCCATCGGGTTTCTGGTTGATCGTTCCGAACCCACCTGGATCATTGTGGATGGTTACAACGCTTCGTTTCATGTCGATGGGGTGGGTTTCGCGACCCCGGCAGCTCGAACTCGGGTGACCAACGGCTTGGCAGGGTTAAGGGCTCGAGCCGTCGGTTCAATGCGGATTACAGTCGTGTGGGACTCCCTGGAAGAAGCCACGGAAGGTGCGGCGGCAACCGGGGTCGACCGCAAGTTCGTGGCCGATGCCGATGAAGAAGTCCGTCGGCTCTCTCATGAGGCCAATGGCGACGTCGTTGTTATCAGCACCGATCGTGAGGTGCATGCCGGGGTCGCCCCGGGGACCTCGTTCTATGGTCAGAAGCCCTGGCGGACTGGCTTCGAAGGCGTTAGTGAACCCTTAAGGACAAGGTTCGGCGAGCAGGTGTCCTACGGGGTCGCTAAACATGCAGCCGTAGTTGGCTGCTGCCACGGCTGCTGGGTCGAGAACGATGTCTCCGGCGGGCTTCGCTCCCGTTTCAACCCAGTTGATCAGATCCGACAACCCATCGATCATTTCACCTGGCGTGAACCCGCAGTGCAGCACTCCCCGAATGGCACGTTGCACGAGTAGATCGCTCGCTCCATGGGATTGGGCCCGCTCGGCATAGACCACTTCGTTGTGGAACGGCACGAATAGGTCGCCCAGATTATGTAGCGTCAGCGTGGGAATTTGGAGATCGCCGGCAACGACCGGCACGTTGGCCAGGCCTTGTTTGGTGCGGGTATTCGGGTCGTGGCTCACCCGAACCACGTTGTCGTTGAGAGCTTGTTCCGACGGTGATATTGCCGGATCGAGATCGAGCTGATAGATCGCGTCATCATTGTCAACGGCGACACCGAGCTTGCCGGGGAGGACACCGTTCCCGGTGCCGAGGCCCCACAAGAAGTTGCCGCCAGGATCGGTAAACGTTGAATTCCAGAAGCTGAATGCAGTGTCGAAGTTGGGCCGGTCACCGCCGGTCCGTAGCTCTACCAGCTGCTTGAATTCATCGCCGGCGTCGTTGAGTAGCCATGGCCAACTCCCAGGGAAGAGTTCGAAGCTGGCCTCGATCTGGTCCACCGGGCCGCCGTCATCCAACCAGTCGGCCGGGAGTGGGAAACTGGACTCGCCCAGGGCAAGCTGCGAGCCGGCCACGCTGTAGTCGAGGAAGTAGTCGAACAATTCGTAATCGCCAACCACGCCGCACATGGGCATGGCGCCGTCGTAAAGCGGGTATTGCTCCGCGGACACCGCCGTTATGTGACCGCCCATCGAGTACCCAGTGATGTAGGTGCGGTCAGGTTTACCGATGAGCCGGTTCACGTATTTTGCGAGAGCGTGAGTGTCTTTGACGCCCTGGGCAACGTTGTAGCTGTTCTTCTTATAAGTCGACATGGCCCAGGCGTAGCCCTCATCGAGCATGTACTGGCGGAACCCTTCGGGGAACTCGGCGTTTGGACCATCCGCCGGGTTTAGGTAGAGACGGGCGTCCTCGCCGCGATAGCCGTGGGCGAACATAATGAGCTCACCGTTCCAGTCGGCGGGCACTTCGACGCGATAGCCGGCACCGGCGTGTACTCCCCACATTTGCTCGGCGTCGGACTCCGGCAATGGCTCGAAGGGCAACGTGGCTTCGTCGACATACCAGTCCTGGTCCCAGGGGGCGGCCGCAAGTGAAGCGGGAGTGAACACGGTCGCTAGAACGGACAGGGTGATCAGCGTGGAAAGTGTCTTGATACGCAAAATTGGATCCCTCCTGACCCCACCATAGGTCGGAGCCTGTCGGCATGCCCACGGTCGGCGAGGTTTTCTGCGGCTATCTCACTAGTTGTAGCGCCGGATCGATGGCAGAACGGCAGCGCGGTTTTTTGTCACACCCTCTGGATACGGTGTGCACATGGAAGCCAGATGGAACCAGATGAAGGCTGTACAGGCCGCGAAGGTCGAAGCCAGCGAATCAATGCTCATCGACTGTGATGACTGTGTCATGCAGCATACGGATACGTGTGATGACTGTGTGGTGACAGCTCTGTTGCACATCACCGAGCATCCGGTCCGACTGGCGGAGGCCGAGTCCGAAGCGTTGGGCAACCTCGCTGAGGCTGGTCTGGTGGCGCCACTGCGGTTAGTCACGCAGGTCGAACGGGGGCGGGAGGCGGAACGTTCGGCCGACGTCGGCTAGGTCCAAAAGTCGCCACACCGGAAGTCCGACCAGTAACGGACCTCCGGTGCGGTGACTACGCAGGCGGTGCTCCGCTGGCGAGCAGATGGTCCGAAGGTAGGGAAGTACCTTTGGACCATCTGCATTCCTTGCCAAAGTGACGACAGCCATGAAGCCGCCAGTGGCCGCTTCTCAAACTGGCAGACTGTTCCGATGGAGTTCGCAAAGCTTGAGGATTTGGCCGCCGATGGCGGATTGCACGCGATCGGCGTGTGTTCGGCGGATCCATTCGTCGAGGTCGCGACGAGTCTGCTTGAGCGCAAAGCTGCCGGGCTCAATGGAAAGCTTGGGTTTACGTACGCAGAGCCGGAAGTGTCGACCGATATCCGGCGCACCTACCCCTGGGCTGAGCGTCTAGTGGTGGGTATTCGATCGTATGTCCCCGAAGCCGGAACGCCCGACCATCAGTCGGGCTCGGCGGTGGTGGCTCGTTTTGCAGTGGATGATGCCTATCAGCCGTTGACCGCTGCTTTAGAGGTTGTGGCTGAGGCGTTGCGAGCGGAGGGATGGCAGGCGGCCGTCATCGCCGATGACAACCGCCTGGTCGACCGGGCCGCGGCGGTACGGGCGGGAGTTGGTTGGTGGGGTAAGAACACGATGGTGCTCGCCCCCAAGGTCGGGCCGTGGGTCTTGATTGGTACGGTGGTTACCGACGCTCCACTCGAAATCACCCAACCGATGAAACGCGACTGTGGGACCTGCGATGCGTGTATTCCGGCCTGTCCGACTGGTGCCCTGGTAGCGCCGGGAGTCCTCGACGCCCGCCGGTGTTTAGCAGCTTGGGCGCAGGCTCCAGGCGTCATCCCGGTCGAATACCGGAAGGCCATGGGCGATCGGTTGTACGGATGTGACGACTGCCTGGACGCCTGCCCACCCGGGATCCGACTGCTGGAATCCGCCACGGAAGCCCGGGGCATGGTCGAGATCCGCTGGCTGCTAGGCGCTTCGGATCAAGAGTTGCTCGATCGTTTCGATCGCTGGTACATCCCCAAACGAGACCCCAAATACGTCCGTCGCAACGCTTTGATCGTGGCTGGCAACAGCCGGGACGTGACGCTGGTCGACGAGATCATTCCCTTCCTTGAACACCGATCGTCGATAGTCCGGCAACACGCCGCCTGGGCGTTGGGTCGCATCGGAGGGGCCGATACGCTGGCGGCCCTTGAGCGAGCACGACACGATGAGACCGTCCCTGACGTGAAGCGAGAACTTGACCTGGCCCTCGAGGCTGCCCGATGAGCCGCCTTGCCGTGATGCGCTCAAAGGGTGCTTGAGCTTCCGCTAGTCGGTTTCGAACAAGGACTTCAGTGGAGCAACGGCCACGACCCCGGTTGCCTTGCCAGCCAATTCCTGGTCGATGGTGACCAGAGCGTCGGCTTGAAGGCGGGTGACAGCCAGGTACTCGGCGTCACGCAGGGTTTCCCAGTCGCTTTGACGGGCGATCTGCCAGGCCACACCACGTGACACTCGATCTCCCAGCAGTCGCATCTTCAGTCTCGTCAGCCGTTCGTGGGTCTCCAGGGCCGCCTGCTCGGTGCGTTTGCCATGTCGGACGTCTTCCAACAACAGTTGCATCGCCTCAGAACGGATGGCGTTGGGAGCGACGAGCTGGTGGCTGGGGTCGACCTGCAGGTCGCGGTCAAGGAGGTGCAGCAAGGTGGGAGCATCAATGACGTAGCGCGCCATAACCGCAGTGTATCGGCACGGCATTCGTTCGGATAGGCGGGTTCAGGAGGCTCAGTTGCAGGGATAGCCAGGTCGCCGACCGACGGAGTCGTAGCGAAGTTTGGTCGCGGTCGGCCTCGCTCAAGGTAATCTCGTGGCATGGCCGAATTGAATCGATACTCCCGACGCATCACCCAGGTTCCCGCCCAGGGTGCCTCGCAGGCGATGCTGTACGCAACCGGACTCACCCGCGCAGACATGGACAAAGCCCAGGTCGGGATCGCCTCCATGTGGTACGAGGGCAACTCGTGCAACATGCACCTCAATGATCTGGCGGCCAAGGTCAAAGAAGGGGTGGTCGCGGCTGACCTGGTCGGCATGCGATTCAACACGATTGGCGTCTCGGACGGTATTTCGATGGGGACCGACGGGATGTCGTATTCGCTTCAGTCTCGCGATTTGATCGCTGATTCGATCGAAACGGTCATGGGAGCCCAGTGGTACGACGGACTCATCGCCCTGCCAGGGTGCGATAAGAACATGCCGGGCACGATTATGGCGATGGGCCGGCTCAACCGACCGGGGATCATGGTGTACGGCGGAACGATACGAGCCGGAATCGGGACCAACGGAGAACCGTTGGACGTGATCTCGGCCTTTCAGTCCTATGGCGAACTGCTCGCCGGCCGGATCGACGATGACGCCCGGCTCGACATTGTGCGGTTGGCCTGTCCTGGAGCCGGAGCGTGCGGCGGGATGTATACCGCCAACACGATGGCGGCGGCGATCGAGGCCCTCGGCATGAGCTTGCCCTACTCCTCGTCCCTTCCGGCGACCGACCCCGACAAGTTGCAGGAGTGTTTCGATGCGGGAGCGGCCATCCGCAATCTTCTAGAACTCAATCTGCGTCCGGCCGACATCATGACCCGGAAAGCGTTCGAAAACGCCATGCTTACGATCATGGTGCTCGGTGGCTCAACAAATGCCGTGCTCCACCTCATCGCCATGGGCCGGTCAGTCGGAATCACGCTCACGCTCGACGACTTTCAAGAAGTGAGCGATCGAACGCCGCTGCTGGCGGATATGAAGCCATCGGGTCGATATGTCATGGAAGACCTTCATGCGGTCGGCGGGACACCTGCCGTGCTCAAGCTGCTGGCCGACCAGGGTGTTCTGAACGGCGAATGTATGACCGTGACTGGTCGAACCATCGCTGAGAATATCGCTGACTTGCCCGGCCTCGCCGAAGGCCAAAGCGTCCTGCAAGCCTGGGACTCTCCGATCAAAGACACCGGCCATCTGCAGATGTTGTCCGGGACCCTGGCCCCGGAGGGCTCGGTAGCGAAAATCACCGGAAAAGAAGGGCTGTTCTTTGACGGTCCGGCCAAGCCTTTTGACTCCGAAGAAGACATGCTGGCAGCCCTCGAACGCTCCGAGATTGCGCCAGGTGACGTCGTCATCATTCGCTTCGAGGGCCCGAAGGGTGGTCCAGGCATGCCCGAGATGCTGATGCCAACCTCGACGCTGATGGGCGCCGGCCTTGGGGACTCGGTTGCGTTGCTCACCGATGGTCGCTTTTCTGGCGGGTCCCATGGATTCATCATCGGCCACATCACGCCAGAGGCTCAGGTCGGTGGCCCCATTGCCCTCGTCGAAGCCGGAGACCGGATCGTCATTGATGCCGTTGGCAAGTCAATTGACCTACTCGTTGACCCCGAGGTGCTCGAAGCGCGTCGGCTGGCATGGACCGCCCCGCCGCTGAAAGCCACCCGTGGAACCCTGGCGCGCTACATCCGCACCGTAAAGTCTGCGTCCGAAGGTTGCGTTACGGACGAGTAAGTCGGTGATCAGAACACCACGATCGGGCCGAATTGGGGTACCCTGACGGCCTGAATGAGCCTCAAATGTTCGACCTGTGGAGCGACCAACGCTGATAGCGCCATCTGGTGCAATCAGTGTTACGCGTCGTTCGCCGAGCCGAAAGCCGAGGTCGAAGCACCGCCAGTGGTAACCGACCTTGCGCCAGCCCAGCCTGAACGAGCATCCGAAGCCGGGGGTTCGGTAGTAACCCGCCAGCTCCCAGACCCTACCGGGGCAGGGTGGACCTGCAAGTCCTGCGACAGCCCCAATCCGATTGACTCCAACGAGTGCACCGTGTGCGGGGCGTCGATCTACAACACCTTCGGCGCCGAGGAAAAGGAGCGGCCTGACGTCGAGCCAAGATCGATCCTGCTCTGGGCACTCTTCCTGCCCGGCATGGGACACGCCAAGACCGGCAACGGGCTGCTCGGCCTCACCCTCGCGGCATTGATCGTGTTCTCGGGAATCGCCGCAGCGTCCTTCGCCAGCGGCTCTCAGGTGTTAGCGGCGACCTTCTTTGGAGTCGCTTACCTGGGTCTTTGGGCCATTTCTGTCATCGATGCTTTGTCGCTAGCCAACGGGAATCGGCCGATGCTGTATGGCCGGAGGATAACGGTCGTTGCCGGAACCCTGGTTTTCGTGATCATTGTGCAGGTCATAACTCAGTTGGGTGGTTCGTAATGATTACGGCCTACTGGATTGCGTTTGCGGTCGGTCTGGCCACCCTGATCCTTTGGATTTTCATGCGCGGCCTCGCCCACGCTGAAGTGCTCATTCGGTTTGATCCTGAGCAGCGGGTTCCCAACCTCAAGCTGGCCGTGGCCGGTTCGCTCGGCTTCGGGATGGCCGGACTCTCAAGTTCATATGCCGGATGGGAGCCCTCGCTCACGATCGTCGGGGCACTCGCCGGAGCAGGAGCAGCCGCCTGGTACGCGCAGTGGGTGGACGAGGACAGTAACGAGGACCCTGACGAGAATCTCGAAGTAGCCCACGATGCGCCTGGTGATGGCCCGATTCAGCGTCTCTAGTGCTGGTCATCAGCGATCTGCACGGCAACAATGAGGCGGTCCGACGAATCGTCGCGCGGCGCGAACCGCTGATCATTCTTGGTGATTTTCTCAATTACGTCGACTATCGAACCGGTCACGGCATGGTCGCCGATGTTCTCGGCCTTGACTTTGCACGGCGGGTCGCGGCTTACCGGGCGCGGCAGGATTTTGCCGGTTGGCGCGAGCTTTGGGGTGAGGCCTCGAGTGACTTCGAGGGGGATGTGCGCTCTGCCTTTACTGCGGCGGCCGAACGCCAATATGACGAGATGAGGACGGCCCTGGTGGGAGCGGCCGGTTATGCGACGTTCGGCAATGTGGATGTTCCCGACCTCCTGCGCGGCGCCCTACCGAAGGAGATGTCCTTTGTGCATGGTGAAGTCGTCGAACTGGCGGGTTATCGGATCGGGTTCGTCGGCGGAGCTCATGCGGCACCGTTGGCGGGGTCAGTTTCTGTGTCGGAGAATGATGTAGAGGCCATTCTGGCTGGATTTGGACGAGTAGACATTCTCTGTTCCCACATCCCGCCAGCGGTCGACCCGCTCCGGACCGATGTAGTAACCGGTCGGCGCGAACGGGCTAGTCAGGCGCTTCTTTCGTACGTTGAGACCTATCAACCGGCCTATCACTTGTTCGGCGACGTGCACCAACCCCAAGCCTCCCGCTGGCAGGTGGGGGAGACGCGTTGTCAAAATGTCGGATACTTCCGTGCAACCGGACGTGCCTTTGAACTTCCGGATCGGGCGTAGCTCAGGAGGCGTCCCAAGCCGGATTGATCCGGGTACTCCGGTGCTCCGCTAGCCTTGGTCGAACGCAAGTTAGAGGTAGTCATATGTCCGACGGGACCGTACAAAACATCGACATCAGCGCCCCCAGGCAACTGGTGTACGACGTCGCAGCCGACCTGGCGCTCTATCCGGATTGGGCTCAGAGTGTCAAGGCGGTGGAAGTCCTAGAAACCAACGGTGACGGCCTGCCTGCCCGGGCTTCATTCAGAGTCGATGCCATGCTCAAAGAGATTAACTACGAGTTGGTCTACGAGCATGATTCCCCCGAACTTATGTCGTGGACGGCGGTACCCGGCCCGGACATTGAGGCGATGGAAGGGTCCTACGAATTCACCGAAACCGACGACGGGGGTACGTCTGTGGTTTACGCGCTGCAGGTCGAAACGACTCTGGTCATCCCGGGATTCCTGAGGAAACAAGCCGAAAAAACTCTCGTCTCAACAGCCCTGCGGGGGCTCAAACGCCGCGCTGAGGCACTGGCGAGCGAATGAGGGTCTTGCTCGTTACGGGCAAAGGCGGGGTTGGTAAAACGACTGTTTCGGCGGCGACGGCGCTGGCGTCTGCGGACGCCGGGTATCGAACCCTGGTCACATCGACCGATCCAGCCCACAGCCTGGCGGATGCGTTCGACTTCACGCTCGGAGATACGCCGATCGATATCGTTGCCAACCTGGCCGGTCAGCAGATTGACGGTCAGCGGCAACTGACCAAACATTGGGGCCAGATCAATGATCAGCTCAAAGCTGTGTTCAACTGGGGCGGAGTTACTGGCATCGAGGCCGAGGAGTTCCTGGTATTTCCTGGCATGGATGAGCTCTTTTCGTTGCTCGAGGTCAACGATCACGTCCACTCCGGCCGTTACGACGTCATCGTGGTCGACTGCGCGCCCACCGCTGAAACCCTCCGGCTTCTGAGCCTGCCCGAAGTTCTCTCGTGGTACTTCGAGCGGGTGATGCCGACCGAACGCAAGATCATGCGAGCCGCCCGGCCAGTGCTGGAACGAGTCACCAAGCTCCCGATGCCGTCCGAAGCCGTGTTCGAAGCCGCCGACAATATCTTCGCCAACATCGAATCGGTGCGAGCTTTGCTGGGAGATAGTTCGGTTACGACGGCCCGACTGGTGATCAACCCGGAGAAGATGGTTGTCAATGAGGCACGTCGTACCTACAGCTATCTAAGTCTTTTTGGATACGCCGTCGACGCCGTGATCGTCAATAGGGTCCTGCCTGAAACGATCGATGATCCTTATTTCAAAGAGTGGCACAAGGTCCAGGCCCGCCACCTGGAATCAATCGACGAGTCGTTCCCCGACACCCAACGGTTGCGACTGAGATTATTTGGCCAAGAGATGGTTGGGATTGAGAAGCTGAGAGTGCTCGCTGCAGAGCTATTCGGGGACCTCGATCCCGTCGCAAGTTTTGAGTCTCGCCCTCCCTTCGTCGTGAGCGAAGAAGGAACGGACGTAGTGATGACTCTCACGGTCGGTTACGCCGACGAAGGCGAACTTGATGTCCTGCGTCATGGCGATGAGTTGTATGTGACGGTCGGTCCCTATCGCCGGTCGTTCATCCTTCCCGATTCTCTCCGACGGCGTGTTGTCAGTGGCGCCAAATTGTCCGGCGTTGAGCTCAAGGTGAGGTTTTCTCCGGACGAGGGCACGGCTTGAGCTCTCCGGTCACCATCGGAGTTGATCTGGGCGGCACCAAGATGGTCGGCGGACTGGTATCGCCAGACGGTTCCATTTCGCATGAAAGCTTCCGTCCTCGTCCGGCTACGCATCAGGCCATGCTCGAGGAACCTTTCGCTCTCGTTGACGGGCTTCTGACTCCCGAGGTAAGAGCGATTGGACTGGGGGTGGCCGGGCTGATCGACGAGAACGGCCGTTTGGCGTGGGGGCCGAATATCGCCGGGACCGATATTGCCTTTCGTGAATTGGCGGAGGCGGCCTTCGGACTGCCCGTCATCGTTGACAATGACGCCAACTTCTGGGCGGTCGCCGAAGCCACCCTTGGGGCGGCCGCCGGATATGACCACGCAGTCGTTTTGACCCTTGGGACGGGAATCGGCGGCGGAATCATCGCTGGGGCTCAGCTGTATCGGGGCAATGGATTTGCCGGTGAGTTCGGCCACATTGTTGTTGACCCCGACGGAGTAACGTGCACCTGCGGGAACCGCGGCTGCTGGGAGACGCTGGTCTCGGGCAGGCATCTCGACCTCCTTGCCAGGGAGATCGTTAGCCACGACCCGGATGGTCTCGTCGCTGCCGAGGCCGGAGCAGAGTTACCAACCGGCCAGCACCTCCTCGGTCCAGCGCTCGCCGGGGATCGGTCGGCGATCGACGCTTACCGCGCCGTCGGGGAGGCGCTCGGACGTGGTTTGGCGACGTTGGCAGTAATCCTGGACCCGCAAATCATCGTGATCGGCGGAGCGGTTGCCGCGGCAGGCGATCTGTTGCTTTCTCCTGCCCGCCAGGCATTCCACGACCGATTCGAAGGCGCCAGCTATCGGCCGATCCCATCGATCGTTCCCCGGGTGCTCGGCGCAAGCGGGGGAGCGATTGGGGCGGGTCTGGCCGCCCATGGCCTCGTTACCGAGACATAAGCGGTATCCTGTCAGCCTATGGCCGAACCGCTGCGACCCGACGACGTATTAGCCCCGGATGGAACAGTCCTGCGCCGCTATGGCCCGATTCTCATGGAAGGGGCGCTGGCCCTTCCGAATCTGGCCAAGCTATTGGTCCGTTTGATTCGTGATCCCCGGGTCCCGGTCCGCTCCAAGGCGCTCATGGTCGGGACGCTGACGTACCTCGTCACCCCGTTGGATCTCATTCCGGACATTCCAATCATCGGGCAGACCGACGATCTCTTGCTCATCGCCTATTCGCTGAATCACCTGATCAAAACAGCCGGTCGTGATGTCATCACGGAACATTGGGATGGCAGCCAGGATGTGCTTGCCCTGATCGAGAATCTGGTCGGACTTGGCACCAATCTCATGCCGTCGAGGGTACGTACGATCCTCGATCGTTTCGCCAGCTAGCTGGCGTTAGGCTGACGGTTCGATAACGGGAGGTTGTGTCAGTGGAGTTTCGTCGCATCGGGAACCTGCCGCCGTACGTTTTTGCCCAGATCAATCAACTGAAAGCTGAGGCCCGTCGCGCCGGCCGCGATGTTGTAGATCTCGGATTCGGTAACCCGGACATACCGACGCAGGACGCAGTTGTCGACAAGCTGTGCGAGGCAGCGCAGCTCGGGAAGAACCATCGGTACTCACAGTCCCGCGGTATCCCCAACCTTCGGAAAGCGGCGGCGGACCGCTACCAGCGCCGGTTTGGCGTGACCCTCGATCCGGAGACTGAGGTCATCAATACGATCGGGGCCAAAGAGGGACTATCCCACCTCATGTGGACCCTCGTGCAGAAGGGCGACGTTGCGCTCGTTCCCGAACCGTCGTACCCCATTCACATGTACGCCCCCCTGCTAGCTGGCGCCGAAATCAGGCGAGTCCCCGTCTCAGCGGGTGACGAGTATTTCGATGCCCTCGCCGCCGCGTTCCTCGACAGCTGGCCCCGACCACGCGTCATCATCACCTCCTTCCCGCACAACCCGACGACTACGTGTGTAGACATCGGGTTCTTTGAGCGGCTGGTTGCGTTCGCCAAGGAACACGAGGTCTTTTTGGTCCACGATTTCGCCTATGCCGATATTGCTTTCGACGGATATCAGCCGCCATCCCTTCTGCAGGTTCCCGGGGCCATCGATGTCGGTGTCGAGCTGTACACGCTCACGAAGAGCCATTCGATGGCCGGCTGGCGGGTGGGGTTCGTGTTGGGCAATCGGGACATGATTGCCGCGTTGGCGAAGCTCAAGTCGTACCTGGACTATGGAACCTTCCAGCCCATCCAGATTGCTTCCATCATTGCTCTGAACGAGGGAGACGACCACGTTGTGGCTGTGAATGCCATCTACGAGAAGCGGCTCAACATTCTCATCGATGGTCTCAATCGGGCGGGCTGGGTTATCGAAAAGCCGCGCGGCACGATGTTTGTTTGGGCGCCGATTCCGCCTGCCTACCAGCACATGGGGTCACTGGACTTTGCCGTGCACCTGCTTGAACACGCCAATGTTGCCGTGTCGCCCGGCGTGGGGTTCGGAACCCACGGCGAGGGTTATGTGCGTTTTGCACTCGTCGAGAACGAGCACCGGATCGGCCAAGCGGTCCGGTCGATCAGAGAGATGATGGCCTCAGAGTCCGAGCGGAACGTACGCCTTTGACACGTAGTCGGCCACCATTCGATTCGAGGAGAAGTCTCCGCCGGATGACGCCATCGCCTCTTTCATGAGCTGAACCCAACCAAGTGGAATGCCACTGTCGTCGCGGTCGTAGAACAGCGGCACGATCTGGTCCTGGAGCAACTGGTACAACGACACGGCGTCCTCGGCATCCTGCCGGTCATGGTCACCGATGTCGGCCTCGTGTCCGAACGCCCAACCGTTTTTGCCGTTGAACCCCTCGATCCACCAGCCGTCGAGGACCGACAGATTTAGTACCCCGTTCATCGCCGCTTTCATCCCGGACGTACCGGACGCCTCTTCAGGAGGTCGAGGATTGTTGAGCCACACGTCGACCCCCTGCACGAGGAAACGAGCCATACGAATGTCGTAGTCCTCGAGAAGGTAGACGTGGCCCTTGAGTTCGGGAGATTGGGCCAGTTCGTGAATGTGCCTGATCAACGCCTGCCCGTCCTGGTCGGCCGGGTGGGCTTTACCCGCGAACACGAGCTGGACCGGGCGGTCCGGATTGGTAAGGATCGCCTGCAGCCAGGGAATGTTGTGAAAGAGCAGGGTGGCTCGCTTATAGGTGGCGAAGCGGCGGGCGAAGCCGATCGTGAGACGGTCCGACGGCATCATCCGATCGACGGACCGCAGTTCGTCGGGCGAGCCGCCATGGCGGGCCAGCTGGCGCCGAATCCGACCCTGAGCGAACGTCGTAAGGACGTCCTTACGGTTCTGGTGAGCATCCCAAACCTCCTGGTCTGGCAGGTCACGAATGATGTCGGTGGCGTTGGGGTCTTCGATCAAGTCGACAGACCAGTCGGGTCCGATGGACTCGCGAATGAGTCGGTTCATCGGTCGGCTCATCCAGGTAGGACTGTGGACTCCGTTGGTGATCCCGATTCCGGGAGTCGCCAGCAGATGAGACCAATCGCGATTGACGATCTCGCCGTGACGCTTGGAGACCCCGTTGACCGAACTTGCGAGGCGGATCGCCAGCGCTCCGAGGTCGAACATGCCTTCGTCGCCTGGCCGGGAGCTGCCGAGTTGCTGAAGGTGGTGGATGTCGGTTCCGACGGTGGCCGGCCAATGGCCGAGGTATTTTTCGGCGAGTCCAAAGTCGAACCGTTCGTTGCCTGCCGGTACTGGCGTGTGCAGAGTGAAAAAGGTCTTTGCTTTGACGTTGCGCTCGGCGTCTTCGAGGGTGGCGCCGTCCGTGACCTCGCCACTAATGCGCTCAAGGAGGCTCATGGCCGCGTGGCCCTCATTGACGTGCCATACGTCCGGTTCCAGGCCGAGCGCTCGCAGCGCCCGGACCGCTCCGATTCCCAGGACGTACTCCTGGCAGAAACGCGCTTCGCGGCCCCTGACGTAGAGCATGGACGTGATCGGGCGATCCGAAGGGTCGTTTTCGATGATGTCCGTATCGAGCATCAGCAGCGACACTCGTCCTACGGCGATGCTCCAGACCGCGGCTTTGACGATCCGGCCAGGGAACTGGAGCGGGATCTTGAGGTGCCCACCAGTCGGGCTTGCCACAGGTCGGGCGGCGAGTCGGGCCAGATCGAGCGTGGGATTCAGGTTCTGCTGTCCGCCGAGCGCTCCGACTTGCTGACGGAAATATCCGCGGCGATAGAGAAGACCTACCCCGATGAACGGTACGCCAAGGTCCGATGCCGATTTGGTGTGATCGCCAGCCAGAACGCCCAACCCACCCGAGTACATGGGGAGCGAGGAGTGAATCCCGAACTCGGCACAGAGGTAGGCAATCGATGTGTCGCTCTTCCCGTGCTTGCGTTCGTACCAGGTGTCCTTCGCTGCCATGTAGGCGTCAAACCGACGCATCGTATTGGCGTACTGGTCGGCGAAGTCCTCAGATTCTGCGAGTCGCTGCCAGGTGGCTCGTTCGACGGCCGACAGCATTTCGACCGGATTCCGATACCGTTCCCAAAGTTGCACGTCAACCGCACGCCAAAGGTCTGCGCCAGCCTCATCCCAGCTCCACCAGAGGTTGTAGGCGAGGTCGTACAGTCGACCGAAACGTTCGGGAATCGGCAGTTCGGTGGTGGCAAGCGTAGGAATTGTTATCGACATAAGCACGAAACCTTGGTGGGGAACCGGGACGGTGAAACGGGATTGTAAACCGCTCAAACGCGAAGATCGAACCGCTTCCATGCGAGGTTGCCTGACTGGGTAACCTGGCCTGGTCGTGTTGAGTCGAAGAGGAGTCTATGAATTACGCAGTGTTGTTTCCCGGTCAAGGTGCCCAGTACGTTGGCATGGGCGCCGACCTGTTCGAGACATCCCCGGATCTGTTGGTCGATCGGGCAGACCAGATTCTCGGCTGGTCGCTCAGAGATATGTGTTTGACCGGGTCAGAAGAGGCGCTGACCCGCACCGAACATGCCCAGCCAGCCCTGTACGCGCTGGCCTATGCCTTGTGGCAGGACTTCTCGGCAGCGGTGGGAGATCACCAGCCATCTGCGGCCGCAGGTCACTCCCTCGGCGAATACACGGCGCTCACGGCAGCCGGAGCTCTGAGCTTTGACGACGGCCTCCGGTTGGTTGCACAACGCGGCCTGGCCATGGCGGCTGCCGCCGACCGGGAGCCCTCGGCGATGGCGGCGCTCCTCGGAGCGGATCCGGATCTTGCTGAAAGTATCTCAGCGAGGCGGAGGGAATCAGGTGGTCGGTTGTGGGTTGCCAATCTGAACGCGCCAGGTCAAGTCGTGGTGGCCGGCGGCGAGGCTGACATCGACTGGGTGGTCGAACAGGCTCGTGAGTTGGGCGTCCGTAGGGCGGTCAAGCTGAACGTCGCGGGAGCGTTTCATACACCATTCATGGCCCCGGCGGCCGAACAGTTGTCAGCGTCGGTCGCCGATGTGGACTTCGCCGACCCGCGCTTCGATGTCTATGGGAACGTCACCGCCGCCCCGCTTGGATCCAACCTCGGACAGGGACTGGTCGATCAGCTGACCTCACCAGTCCGCTTCGCAGAATCGCTCGCCAATATGTCCAGTGCCGGGGTCGAAGTGTTCGTTCATGTCGGGCCTGGCGACGTTACTGGCGGCATGGCCAAGCGGTCAGCCCCCGACCGCGAAGTCCTCGTCGTCAATGACCAGGAGTCGTTAGAAGCTGCGGTCGAGCGGCTAGCGATCTAAAGTCCAGTAAACAAGTTCTCAGAGGAGCAGCGAGTGCGATACGCAACCATCACCGGGTGGGGTAAGGCAATTCCTCCTGCGATCCTGTCCAACGCGGACCTAGAGACCATCATGGAAACCTCGGACGAATGGATATCGACCCGGACCGGTATCAAGGAGCGTCGGATCGCCGAGGTCGAGACGTCCGATATGGCCGCGATGGCCGGCCGCCAGGCAATCGCCGCAGCCGGTAAGTCGCCTGAAGATGTAGACCTCATTGTGGTGGCTACGTGTTCGCCGGATACGCTCCTTCCTTCTGCAGCAGCCTGGGCACAAACCAAGCTCGGCGCAACCAACGCCGCAGCCTTTGATCTGAACGCCGCCTGCAGTGGTTTCCTCTATTCGTTGATCGTGGCGACGAACATGATCAAAGGGGGAACGCACAAATGCGCTCTGGTGATCGGGTCGGAGAAGTTGCATTCATTTGTGAATTTCCGTGACCGCACTACCGCGGTGCTTTTCGGCGATGGCGCCGGGGCGGTACTTCTCGAAGCGGTTGAACAGGACGAACCAATCGGGCTGCTGTCGTCCGAGATGGGTCTTGAAGTGGGGACCGAAGAACTTCTGTGGGCGCCCCAAAGCGGCACGAAGGCCTACACCGATGAAGCTGTGGCTTCCGAGCGTGCCATCCAAATGGGAGGCTCCGAGGTCTTCCGTCGGGCGGTAACGATGATGGCCGATTCTTCGGAGCGGGTGTTGGCTGAAGCGGGTTGGACCTCAGAAGACGTCGACATAATGATTCCCCATCAGGCGAACGTTCGCATCATCGATGCAGCCACCCGGCGGCTGGGTATCGACGAGTCGAAAGTGTTCGTAAACATTGCCTCGTACGGAAACACCTCGGGAGCGACGATTCCGATCGCTCTAGCCGAGGCGCTTGAAGAGGGTCGGATCCAACCGGGTGCCAAGATGGTGTTTGCCGCCTTCGGAGCGGGCCTGACCTGGGCAGCCGCCACATTCCAATGGGGAGACCGGGTGACGCCGATCGAGACTTACGACGTCGAGTTTCCGGCGAGTACCCGTACCGGGGTTGACATTATCCAGGCCAACCTCGAATACTTCGGCCGAAATGAGGTCGTGGCCTCACCCAGCGAAGGGGCCGAATGACCGATCAGGGGAGGGTAGCTCTCGTGACCGGGGGCTCCCGGGGGATCGGCCGGGCCATTTGTGAACGTCTTGGTGCTGATGGTTATCGGGTAGCAGTCAATTACGCATCCAGAGCCGATGCAGCCGACGAGGTCGTTGCCAGCATTGTGGCGGCTGGTGGCGTTGCCTTCGCAGTGGGAGCGGACGTGGGCGACTCCGCAGCGGTGGAGGCAATGTTCGTGGCGGTCGAGGCAGAACTCGGTCCGGTTGAGGTTCTGGTCAACAATGCCGGTATCACCCGCGACGGCCTCCTGATGCGTATGAGCGAATCCGACTGGGCTGATGTGGTCGCCACCAACCTGTCCTCGGTGTACCTATGCACAAAGCGGGCATTGAAGGGGATGGTACGGGCGCGATGGGGACGCATCATTTCGATTTCGTCCGTTTCCGGGATCGCCGGGAATCCGGGTCAGGCGAATTATGCGGCGTCCAAAGCCGGCATCATCGGCTTCTCGAAGTCCGTGTCCAAAGAAGTCGGGTCTCGCAACATCACCGTAAACGTCGTCGCACCGGGATTCATTGAGACAGAAATGACCGAAGCGCTTGGCGAGGACGTCACGTCGGCTGTGACCGCCAACATCGCGGTCGGTCGATTGGGCACAACACATGAGATAGCGAGCGCGGTCGGCTATCTTGCCTCACCGGAGGCGGCCTATATCACCGGGCACGTCCTGGTGGTCGATGGCGGAATTGCGCTTTAAGCAAAAGAACCTATGGAGGAGGATCCAAAAATGGATCGTGCAGAAATCGAAAAGCGAATGAACGGCTTGCTCGTCACCGAGCTCGGCCTTGATGAAGCGAAGCTCAACAACGAGGCTCGTTTTGAAGAAGATCTCGAAGTGGACTCATTGGGCGTCGTTGAACTGCTCATGGCACTTGAAGACGAGTTTGGTGTATCGATCCCCGATGATGAAGCAGAGAACATCGGCACCGTTGGCCAAGCCGTTGACATTGTTATCGCCAAACTCGACTCGTAGTTAGAGCGTGTCCCGGCGACGTGTAGCCATCACCGGTCTCGGAACCATCAACCCGCTCGGGCATGATATCGAGACGACCTGGTCAGCCATTCTGGCCGGCAAGTCCGGGGTAGCCCGGATTACCCGGTTTGACCCCGAGCGACTTCCAACCCAGATCGCAGGTGAGGTCAAAGACTTCGATGCCGGAGCCTATTTCGGGACGCGCGAAGCCAAGGTCCTCGACCGGTTTGCCCAGTATTCGCGAGTGGCGGCCGACCAGGCATTCGCCGATGCCGGGATTGCGTTCGAAGAGGGCGATCCTGCCTCCGAACGGGCTGGCGTCGTCATGGGGGTCGGGATCGGAGGCATGGACTCGTTCATCGAAGGACTTGATGTGCTGCGCGAACGCGGACCCGGTCGCATCAATCCCTACACGATTCCCAAATTGATATCGAACATGGGTGCAGGGGTTGTTTCGATGGCGCACCGCCTCCTTGGTCCATCAATGTGTACGGTCACCGCTTGTGCGGCCTCCGCCAACGCTATCGGTGATGCCGCCGAGATCATCCGCCGGGGAGCAGCCGACGTGATGCTGGCCGGTGGCGCGGAAGCTGCGGTCAACGAGTTCGCCATGGGTTCGTTCAACCAGTCCCGGGCGCTGTCGACGCGCAACGACGAACCGGAGCGGGCTTCGCGGCCCTTCGACGCGGACCGGGACGGGTTCATTCTCGCCGAAGGTGCCGCGGCGTTGGTTCTTGAGGAATACGAAGCCGCGCAGGAACGCGGGGCAACCATTTACGGTGAGGTGCTCGGTTACGGGATGTCCTCGGACGGTTATCACATGACCCTCCCTCGCCCAGGTGGCACTGGTGCTGCGGCGGCAATGTCGGCGGCCTTGCAGGATGCCGATCTTGAGCCGGAGGCGATCGGGTATATCAATGCCCACGGAACCTCTACAGCCGCCAACGACGCGACTGAGACGGCGGCCATCAAGCGAGTCTTTGGCGACCACGCCTACCGGATGGCAGTTTCATCGACCAAGTCGATGACCGGCCATCTGCTGGGTGGAGCGGGAGCCATGGAGGCGGTGCTGTCGCTGTTGGCCATGCGAGACAGCGTCCTCCCGCCGACCATCAACTACGACACACCTGATCCAGACTGTGACCTTGATTACGTGCCGAATGAGGCTCGTCCGACCGAGGTGACGCATACGATGTCAAACTCGTTTGGATTCGGTGGCCACAACGTCGCGCTGGTGTTGGGTCGCTGACCGATCGGGTTAGCTGTCCTCGGGATTGTCCGGAACTTCGCAACCTGGACCGGGTTCGGGCTCTCCTGCCGAAGACGCCCGCCGGAACTCCTCAGCTGATCGGATCGCCAAGACCACCACGGTGCCGACGCCCACCATCGCGATCAGACCTGAGACGATGGCGGCAACCGTTGCCCAGCCGTTGCAGGCCTGTTGGCCGCAGGTAGCGCTGGTAACCGACCAACCGAGCCCGGCTCCGATGACCGTGCCGAAGAGCGTCGGAATGACAAACCACGGATTCGGGTAACGCCTCGTCATTTTTTTCTCCCGTGGCTGTCTCGCCCGATTTCGTCCATGATCTCGGGGGGAGCCATTTCGGCGAATACCGGCTTCGCTTCGATGCGACGGGGATCGAGTGGCTGAATTCCCCGCAACGCGCCAGGCATCCAAGCCAGGACGACACAGAGGCCGGCCACCGCGCTCATGGTTATGGCCTGCAAGAAAGGTAGACCGACTGCGACGCCGATGCCGATGGCCGGATAGGCCAATCGCAACGCCCACAAGGTGAGGCGATGGGCCCGTGCATAGGACCACGCCCCTATGACGCTTGTAAGTGAGAAAGCCCACACGCCAGGATTCGAGTCGACGGTCAAACCCAAGACGGCTGGCACGCTGAGGAGCGCTAACGGCAAGAGCACCGCCGCCGACGGTGGGGCATCCGCTTTACGGAGCTGACGGATCCATCCATCGAGTCCGGGTAGGCCGAGGCTCAGAGCTGCCGCGAGTATCGCTACGAGTACCAACGAGAAGCTTCCCGATCTGACAAAGAGGGCCCCTTCGATCACCAGCGCAACCCAGAGGTATCTCCTGGCCCAACGGCCTCTGGCTACGAACAGGCCAACCAACCCGACGATGACCATGAGGAGGAGGCCCAGCGACGCCAGGAGATAGTTGTCCGAGGGGACCAACGCCAGGTCAACCACCACAGCCAACGCGGCGAGCATCTGAAGGGCTCCGGTCAAGACCGGGGGAGTGTCGGTTCCTTGTCGCACGGCACCATTATGGCTGCTGGGCTCGTGGCCATCGACGCCGGTGGAGCAGTGCCATCCTGGAGCGGTAGCATGCGTCGGGTGCCCCATACCCACGACTGGCCAGGAGAGTTCACGTTTTGTCCGTGGTGCGGAGCGAGGCTTGAACTAAGAAGGGCGGGCGGCAAGGCTCGTCCCGCGTGTCCGTCTTGCACCTTCGTCCACTTTCGCAATCCGGGCGTGGGAGCCGCCGTAGTCATCAGGGATGCATCCGGCCAGATCCTTATGGTGAAACGTGCTGAAGGCGCAACCCGGTCAGGTTACTGGTCCGTTCCGGCCGGGTTTGTGGACTATGGCGAAGACGTGCGACAAGCGGCCCAGCGCGAACTACAAGAGGAAACCGGGTTGGTGGCAGAGATCGGCGAGGTGCTCCATGTTGCCTCGAACTTTCACGACCCCAACAAGCTGACCGTGGGGATCTGGTTTTCGGGAACGGTCGTGAGCGGCGAGTTGCGAGCAGGAGATGACGCCGAGGAGGCAGAGTTCTTTGCCCTGGACAACCTTCCACCTTTGGCGTTTGAAACGGACCGAGCGTTTCTGGAAGGGCTTGCGTAGGCCGTTAGGTCTATGGGGTTTTGGGGAGGGAACTCGACCTGGTTTTCGGGATCGTAGCGAGCTGCCTCGGTCCAGTTCGAGACCGGCTGGAATGTGAACACGGTGCCGTGCATGGGTTTGTCCGTGTGAAGTTCAGTCATGGGAGTCCCACCGAAGATCAACCGGGCGACTTGGACCGGGTCCTGGTGGGAAACCACCACAACATCGCCCTCGCTGTGCCGGTCGTTGATGGCTTTGATTGTGGTCACTACTCGGGTTCCGACCTCTTCAAGGGACTCAGCGGCAAACGGAAGGTCCCAGGGGTGAGCGAGATAGGCCTCCAGTTCGCCGGGTCGTGATTCGGGTAGATCCTCCCAGACGATGCCTTCCCAACCGTCGGCCAGCTTCCATTCGGTGAGCTCCTCGTCGACTCGAACCGGCAGGTTGTGCCGGGCGGCAATGATGCCAGCGGTTTCCAGCGCCCGTTCTAGCGGGGACGACCAAACCGCTACGACGGGCTGGCCAGCCAGATACCGGGCGGCGTCGGCGGCCTGGTGGCGTCCCAGCTCGGACAGCCCGTAGTGAGGAAGCCGGCCGTAGACCACATGGTCGGGGTTGAGTACTTCTGCGTGTCGCACGAGGTGGATGAGGTTGGCCATGGCCCAGGAGTGTAGGAGTCGTTGGTGGTTCGGGCGCGGACCTCTGCCAGCCGTGAATGGCGCACTGGCCGGGTTTAGTCTGTTGCCATGCGGTTCACCGAACCAATCATCCATATAGACATGGACGCGTTCTTCGTCGAGTGTGAACGACTCGCTCGTCCTGAGCTGCGCGGTAAACCAGTCGCGGTGGGTGGCGGCGGCAATAGGGGGGTGATCGCGGCCGCCTCGTATGAGGCCCGAAAGTTTGGCGTCCATTCGGCGATGCCGACCGTGCGCGCCAGGAGAATCTGTCCCCAACTGGTTCTGGTCCCATCTGACCACGGTCGTTACACCGAGATTTCCGGGAAGGTCTTTGCGCTCGTAGAGCAGGAAGTGCCGGTGGTCGAGCGGTTGAGTATCGACGAAGCTTTCTTGGATGTGTCAGGGCTGACATTGCTCCATCCCGATAGTCGCACGGTTGCCGAGCACCTACGGAGCCGGATCCGGGACGAGGTCGGGCTCCCGTCATCATGCGGGATCGCTTCCAACAAGTTTCTCGCCAAACTCGCCAGCGGCAAAGCAAAACCGGATGGGGTATTCGTCATCGACACGGATCGGCAACTAGAGATACTGCACTCGTTTGATGTGCGAGCGATGTGGGGGGTCGGTGAGGCAACCTATGCCGGTTTGGAGCGGCTTGGGGTCCAGACGATTGGCGATCTGGCCAGCGTCGGCGAGAAGGCCCTACAGCGAAACTTCGGGACCTCAGCAGGGGCGTCTCTATTCAGATTGTCGATGGGTATCGATGACCGCGGCGTCGAGCCCCATGGGGAGGCCAAGTCCGTCTCGAACGAGCAAACGTACGAAGAGGATCTTCAGTCAGACGAAGAGATTCGTTCTGAGGTAATGCGTCACGCGGATCGCCTGTCGAGTCGGCTGCGTCTCGCAGGTGTGGAGGCCAAGACGGTAGTTCTGAAGGTCCGTTTCGACAGTTTCGAAACCATCACCCGGTCGATCACATTGGCCTCGCCAACTGCAGTGGGTCAAGACCTGATGGTCGCAGCAGTCCAACTCCTCGAGCGGGCTGCGATTTCGGGAAGGCGGGTCCGCCTTATCGGGGTGGGAGGGGCAGGTCTGATTCCGGCCAGCGATGCAGTCCATCAGCTCGCCACCGATCGGCCGGCCAGTTGGGATGATTTGGCCGAAGCCGTGGGGGCGATTCGGGACCGGTTTGGACACGAATCGGTGGTTCCGGCAGTGGTCCGCAATAAAAAAGAAAACCCTGGTGTCGATATAGATGCGGTCTGACGTATACTGACTTGACGACATTTCGGAGAAAGCAAGATGGGGCTTGACGATCGAGAGCAGCGGATCCTTGCCGAGATAGAACGCCAGTTCTATGACGAGGACCCGGATTTGGCAGACGCGGTACGCAATATTGCGCGCATTCCTATGACGGTCGGGCGCCAGCGTGTCGCGGCTGTCCTGGCGATTGCCGGCCTCGTGTTCCTTGTCTGGATGTTCCCACAGCCCGGTCGAACCTGGCTGGCGGCGGTCGGCTTCGTCGTTATGGTTGGTTCGGTGTTTGCGATCGTGCAGGGCAAGCGCCCGAAGATGGTCGATCGAGAGCGCGCGACCGGTGCCCACGCCGACGATTAACCATCGATTCCAGAACGAACCAGCCTCACGGAATCACACCCCGATAAGTTGCGCTAGGGTATCGATCCTGGCCGTATGAGGGTTTCACTCATCGGGTTCGCGGAGGCATAAGCGGCACATATCACATCGCCGCGACTGGGTTTTGGAGAAGTTTTGGAAGAGGGCTACTCGGCGCAACAGGCGTCAAAACTGACGAACTGTTCGTTGCATCAGCTTCGGTACTGGGATCGCGTTGATCTAGTTCGACCGTCGATACAATCGACCGGTGGCCGTCCTGGCGTTCGCCGGATGTATTCGTTCAGGGACCTGGTGGCGTTGCGCGTTGTGCGCAGTTTGTTGGACAACGGCATGTCCGTCCAGCGGGTTCGCCGGGCGTGGGATTACTTGCGCAGGAACGCCGACATGGAAACCCATCTGGCCGACGTCAAACTTGTGACCGACGGGGTGTCTATTTTTCGGGTGGCCGCCGATGACCAGCAGTTGCTGGACGCATTGAAGTCGGGTCAGCTGGCATTCTTCGTGGCGATAGACGAGATCACGCGGTCCGTTGAGGAAGACGTGACCCGCTTCGAGCTCGACCGCGAACGTTTCCTCGATATCCTCCGGCTCGGTGGAGAAGACGCAGTCTCCTCAGGCTAGAGAGACCGGCGTCAACCGCGTCTAGGTGCGCGCCGACCGCAAACTCCACAGGGCCTTGAGCCTCTCGCTACGACTGTGGCGCGCCTTTATCCAGCCATCGGCATGGGCGAAGAGCTCCGCATTTCGCTGAGTGGCACCATCCGGGTTCTCCCGGGGCGGCCCATAGGTGTCGGCACCGTAGGCCATCGCAAGCGGCAACAGCGACGGTTCGGTGTTGCGGGCCAACTCGACCGGCGTGAGGTGTCCGGCGACGGCGTGTCGAAGGTCGACCAAGCGATCGAAGATGTCAGCCCATGCTGCCCGAATGTCACCCCGGAGGGCGTCCCGTCGCCGCCCACGCCGTCGGAGAAGTTTGACCGCGGGGAGGGCTCCTATGAGAGCCAAGGCCCCGAGAATCCACCAGGCGGCATTCGGAACGGTAATCGGTCCGGACCTGCCTGCTAGCGGCACGACCGGGCTCGGGTCAGGAGCGTCGTTGATGGCGGCGAGTATGTCTTCAATACTGAGCCGCGATTCATTTGGATCAGGGCTGGGGTCGTTGGGGTCGCCGGCCGGTAGCGACACCGTACGGGGGTCGAAGCCGAGTTGGGTAGCCGGGTTCACCCCGTCGGACCGGGGGGTCGGGTCGAACTGAACCCACCCGTGTCCATCGAGCCATAGCTCGACCCAGGCGTGGGCGTTGCGTTGTCGAACGATGACGAGGCCGTCTTCGTCCACGTCACCGGGTGTGAAACCGAGCGACACCCGCGACGGGATGCCAAGTTCACGAGCCATGACCGCCATCCCTGTGGCGAACTGCTCACAGTATCCGGTCCGGAAGTTCGGGCTGTCGGGTTCGAAGAGCCAGTCGGCCAGGTTATTTGCTGAGTGGCCCGCATCAATGTCAACTGAATAGGTGAATTCGACCGGGTTGCGATAGAACGACTCAAGCATGACCGCCCTCTCGAAGGGGGTCGTAGCGGTGCCAGTTATCTGTTGGGCAAGCAGCAGAATCCGCGAGTCCATATCTGGCGGCAATTCCGTGTAGTCGCCGAGGTTCGCCGGCCGAGACCCGCCCGAATCCGGGACGGCAATGGCGGAGAACAAGCCGGCTTCACCCGCGGCCTCGAACAGGGGTGACAGCCGACCATCGACGCCGGTCGCCAGGGCAGCGATCGAATCGTTGGGGACCTGGGACTCGATGCTGTACGTCAGGCCCTCAAAGGTTCGCGCATCGAACCGGAGGGAACCATCCTCGCGTACCGAGAAGGACTCGTCGAGGAGATCGTTGTCGGAAGCGAGCGCAGTTACTCCTCGCAACGCCGGAAGGTAATTCATCCGGAGCGAGCGAATCTGGACGACTTGTGCAACCGAAACCGTGTTGCCCTGATAGGCCAATTCGTCGCTGCCGTAACCCAGGGATCCGGCCGGGCGTGTGAACCCTTGGTCGTCCGGGTACCAGTTGGTTCCGTCGTATTTCTCCAGGCTGATGAGCTTCCAGTACAACGATCCTGGTTCGATCGGGCCGGCAACTTGAGCGACGAACACGGGCTCGTCACCCAGGGAAAGAAGGTCAGATTGCACGGTCGAGACGAACAGGTTGTACGACACGCCACCGTAAATACCGCCCCCGAGACCAGACCGTGACCGCCATTCCAGAAGCCCCGACCCTGGCACCAAGCCCGCCACGGTGGTGCTTCCGATCACGGCGGCGGCGACCATGGCTACGAGCGCTACTGCTGGGACCGACAGCCCGGTCCGGGCTCGCGCCCCGCCGTGCCGATCCCGTAGCCGTCCCGTTCCCAATCGACGCTCGTCCACGGCAATTGCCAGGAGGCTGAGGGCCACGAGGGATGCGAACGTAATAGTCCACGCCTGGGGGCTGGGAACCCGATCGATAGTGGCCAGTTGCAGGCTGAGCATAAGCGGTGGCAAGAGGGCCCAGGCCGGTCGCCTGGATGTCAGGCCCCAGGTACCGAGGGCTCCAAAGATCCAGAAGGCGAGAGCGATGACCGCGATCAGTCCGCGAACGGGAAGGACCGGGGTCGACCCAAACCGGATGAGTTCGACCGCGAAAGCCAATTCATCGAGCAGTACCTGTCGGGTGGCGCTGCTGGGAATGATCCCGAATGTGAGTGTTCCCGGAGCCATGATGCGTAAGGCCGCCAGAATGTACCCGAGCAAGTTCGCGGTGTAGTAGCTCATGGTTGTCAGCCGGGCGTTGACGACGAGCCAGGTGATTGCCGAGCCCATCAAGAAGGCCGCTACCAGCACCAGTTGCCACGGTGGACCGGACTCGGCCGGCCGGAGAAGGTTGCCGAGGCGCAGGATCGCGAATGCGACCGAGGCGAGCAGGATCAGCCGGCTGAGACGGTAGACCATGATGGATTCGATGCGGTGAGCCAGGCAGCGGCCCACGATTGGTCGGTCTCGACGTCGAGGGTGACGACGCCGAGTTGATGAAAAGCCCCTCCATCTGGCGAGGAGACCGTGAGTGCAATAGTCGATGGGTAGTCGCGGCTGAGCAGTCGGTGGGCAGCGAGCAAGTCGGCGTCAGGACGACCGGTGACGATGATGAGGGCTCCACCCCGGCCAGATTTTTGGAGCCGGCTGGCGGCGGCGACAACGTCAAAGGCCGAGACCGGCCGAACTACCGCCAGCGTCTCCATGATTTTTGCGTATGGCTCACCAGGATTGAGCGCGATCGTGCCGGTCCATACGGATGTTTCGAAGCCAGACCTGAACAGGTGGCTGGTGACTGACGCAGCCCCTTTCACTGCTTTCTCGAACGCGGCCGGCGAGGAGTATGCGCTGGAGCGAACGTCAAGCATTACGAGCGCCTGCGACTGCCAAGGGGTCTCGAGTTGGCGGATCATCAGTTGGTCACGCTTTGCAGAAGTGGGCCAGTGGACCCGCCGGAGGTCGTCGCCGGTGCGGTATTCGCGGATGGTGTAGAAATCTTCGCCACCGCGGTGGGAGAACTCCGGGCGCGAGGCGTGTACGGCGGGATCGCGTCCCCGAACGACCGGAAAGCCGGTCAATCGTTCGACCTCTGGATAGACCACCAGGCGGTCGGAGCCTCCAACGATTGACCGGCGTCGCGCGAAACGGAACGGGTCGTGGAGAACGAGCACAGCCGGGCCGACGGTGTAGATGCCTCTTGGTCGGCAAACGATTTGATAATTGGCGACCACCGACTCGTTCGCCTTGATGGAAGAGGCGTGGAAGCGAGCTGATCCGAGACCCCCAACCTCATCTTCGAAGGTCGGATTCAGGATGCGGAACCGGCCGTTGTTGGAAATGGTTGCTTCAACAACTGCCTGGTCTCCTTCGTACACAAGCGACGGGTTGATCTGGCGGACGATTGAGACTCGCGGTCGCGAGATACGCACATATAGAAGACCAACGGCGATGCCGATAAACAACAGCAGCGCAGTGATGAGCAGCTCGAGCTCGCCGAGGGCCGCCCATAGGGCGGTCAGAGCGAGTCCCGCTCCGGCTGCCGCCCAGCCCCGGTCGGTCAGCATCAGGCCGGTTTGCTCATTCCGGGCACCCGTAGGTGTGACAACACGCCCTCAATGACCGATTCCATGGTGGTACCGCGCATATGGGCTTCGGGGCGCAGGATCATGCGGTGGGAGAGAACCGGACCAGCCACCAGTTTGACGTCATCGGGTGTCACGTAATCGCGTCCGTCCATCGCGGCTCTTGCTCGCGAAACGCGCTGAATGAACAAGGCTGACCTCGGAGATGCTCCGAGCATGATCTCGGCGTTGCGTCGGGTTCCCTCAATCAAATCAACGATGTATTCGCGCACCGAGTCCGCCACGTGGATTCGCCTGGCAATATGGATCATGTCGTTGATGTCGGCTCCGGATACGACCGGTTTGATCTCGTCGAACTGAGAGGTCATTCCATGGCGGTCAAGGATCGATATGGAGTCTGAACGATCCGGGTACCCGATGACCAGTCGCATCATGAAACGGTCGAGTTGGGCTTCGGGGAGTGGATAGGTTCCTTCATGTTCGAGTGGGTTCTGGGTGGCGATAACCATAAATGGTGGAGCCAGGCTTCGGGTGGTCCCATCGACGGTTACCTGGCGTTCCTCCATCGCTTCGAGCAGCGCAGCCTGCGTTTTTGGTGACGCCCGGTTGATCTCGTCACCGACGACGACGTTGGCAAAAATCGCTCCGGGTTTGAACTCGAATTCGCTGGTCTGCCGGTTCCAGATACTTACGCCGGTAATGTCGGATGGGAGGAGATCGGGTGTGAACTGGATCCGTTGAAAGGTGCTTTCGATCGATCGGGCCAGCGATTTGGCAAGCTGGGTTTTGCCGACCCCCGGAACGTCTTCGATCAGGACGTGCCCTTCGGCGAGGAGGCAGGCGATGAGTAGGTCGATGACTTCGCGTTTGCCCTGAATGACCTGAGCGATGTTGGTCGCGATCGAATTGTGCCGGTCGGCGAACTTCGCCAGCTCATCTGGTTGTGGTATCTCGACCTGCACAGGTGTCGCTCCCTTTTTTGGCGAATTCGAAGCCTATCAGACGAAGCTTTTTAGGGCCTCCGGGTTACTATCGTCCGCGGGCGAAGGAAGGTTCCTCGTGTATAAGATGGCTCTGGTGGTGCTACGGCATCCAACAGTTTGGTGGGAGGGTTTCCGAACAATGTGGAGTATGCGAGCGCGGGGCGGGCGGACGTCTCCCGATTACCTTCGATGGCGTACGGCGACCGCGTACGGCGACCCGGCCGCCGAGGTCGACGCCCGCGACGTCATCGAATTCCTCCGGTGGCGTCGCAGACAACGAAGTCTCACCTCTTGAAGCCTTTGGAGGAGTCGCTACTCAGCCTGGCGGGGATCGAACAGGCGCACGTCCGACTATCTGATGACGGTCCGGCCGGCGTGCGGGTCGTTCTCGCTCCTGACGCCGATCGAGCGATGGTGGCGAACGCGATCCGGGAGCTCTTCACCACTCGTGGGCTGACCGTTTCCGTTGACGAAGGTCCAGCCGAGCTAGCTCCGGATGAAAACGACTTCCCGGTCCTCCCTCGCATGGTCGAGCACGCCGATTCGGCCCAAAACGGCGAACCGCTCGAATCCGAGCCTCCGGAACCCCGGGTGCAAACCCCACCGAATCCGCCTTCCGTTGCTGCTTCCTCCATGCTCGGCCCCGTCCAACTCGCTGTGGCGGTTTCGGAAGGTCCGACGTATTGCGATGTGGCCGTGCGGGTCGGCCCCGATCGGCGCTCGGTGCGGCGATCGAATTCTGACCCGACATCGATCCGGGAGGCGATCCTTGACGCCCTCAACGAGGCGACCGGGCGAGCGGGGATCCGGCCAACGATCGTCTCCGTTGACCAGCGCGAGGTTGCTCACAAGATGATGGTGACGGTAGTCCTCGAGTCATCGGGCGAGGTTGGCGTCGGTTCGGCGCTATTGCGGGGGACCGAGTTCCACGCTTTCGGGATTGCCGCCCTCGCCGCAATGCAGCATTTGCCGACGTTCTGAACGCACTCGGGATTGGAAACCGTTAGGCGAGTGCCCTGTCCGGGTCAGGCTCGTTCGTCGGTAACGAATCGACGAACTCGACGATTACGTCTGGTACGAGTTCGGACGAGACGCCTTCAACCGCAATGAGTTCCGTCGGAGCGGTACTTCGCGCGATCTGAAATCCGGCAGCTTTGTTGAGTACGTCGCGAATCAGCATCCGGGCGGGGTCCGTAGGCGGAACGGATAATGCCAGAAGGTCATCTTCCTCGGTGGATGCGACCGAGATTCCCGTCTCTCTGAGCTCAAAGAGCATGACTTCCTGGGTGATTTTGTCGGGTGAGAGCGCTTCGAGCGTTGGCACGACGACGAGTTCTGCCTGGCCGGATGAGATAATCCCGAGAACGGCTCCGAAGCCCTCTCGCTCGGCAGAGTTGGCGTTGTCCTGGCAGATCGAGATGAGGTCGTATCCGTTACGAGCCACCCAAATACGAATACGTTCGGCTTGCATGAAGGCCGTATCGACGGAGTCTGAGCCTGGTCTCTCGCGAACATATCCGACAACGTGCATGGTCTGGCAATTGTTGGGGTGAGGCCCGTCAATGTCAAGGACCTAGACAAACAAAGCGGTCCTTTTCTGGACGGGTGGTATATTTTGAAAACTCTCAATGGGGGTCCGCCGTGGCGCGTGTGCTGGTGTTGAACGCTTCCTACGAGCCACTATCGGTGGTGAGTTCGCGGCGCGCGGCTGTCCTGGTCCTCAACGACAAAGCTCAGATGCTTGAAGCCACGGACAGAATATGGCGCGCCGAAAGAGTGCAATTGCCGGTTCCGTCGGTGATTCGACTGAACAAGTTCGTGCGGGTTCCGTACGGGCGCACCGTTCCACTTACCCGCAATGCCGTTTTCGCCAGAGACGGTCACCGTTGCCAGTATTGCGGTGGGCCGGCGGAGTCGATCGATCACGTGGTTCCGAGATCCCGTGGTGGTCAGCATGTCTGGGAGAACGTCGTGGCAGCGTGCCGCCGATGCAATCTGCACAAAGGATCACGCTTTCTCGAAGACACCGGATTCCTGCTCAACAAACGCCCCTCGGCACCCCACCGGTATGGGTGGGTATATGCCAGAGCGGGCCCACGAATGGACCCGCTCTGGAGCTCGTATTTGCTCGCCGAGTCGGCCTAGACCGACCTGACGTATTGGGCTGGCCGCCTAAGGGAGTGCCTCAGGCACTAGTTCGACGGCCTCTGCCGGGAAACCGATTCCGGTGACGACTCGATAGTCAGCCAATCCGTCGATGGTTCCGAGGTAGCGGACCGGTGCGGACTCGGTGCAAGCAAAGGCTTCCGTGAGATCCTCGAGCAACGCTCGGTCGGCGTCCTTGATGGTGTCGAAATCGAAACTGTCGCCAAAGATGAACTCAGCGTCAAGGTCGGCTGCGTTCGAGAGGTCGACCCAGTACGAGACACCGTCGGGGGTAATCGCATATAGCGCCACCGGGTTGGCCTGAGGGTCGACCAGCCGACTGTCGCGTGGCAGGCCGAACTCCAGATCAAAGGTGTGCTCGCTACCTGGCGGCATGATCACTTTTTCGTTCGACTCGACGTTGTTGACCGTCGCGTCGAAGATCACGCTGTTCGTTTCAATTCCGGGCTTGAACTTGCTCGCATCACCACTGATGACGTCGCCGAGGTCTAGGAAGAGGTAGTCGGCGTCGAGCACATTCTGATAGTGCGCGGAGCTTCCGTCTGCCCAGATCGCGTAGAACGGAACGTTTGGATAGAGGACGTTGGGGAAGAGTGTGTCGGTTGTAGCGGTCGACGTCACCGTGCCGATGACCTTGCCGTTACCGGCGCTCACGACGGAGTACGGATCCCCACAGGAGTCGCCATAGACCGTATGGAAGTCCACCGTGAGACCGTCGGACCAGGCGATATCTTCCGAGACGCCAACTTCGGTGGCGCCATCGGGGGCGGTCCAACCTTCGAGACGGACCGGACCGGCGTCGAGGTCCCAGGTGGCGAGAACCGCTCCGGCTTGCACCAGTTGGATTGCTAGATCGGATGCCTGAGTTTCGGGTACCTGGTAGCCGACCGTCCAATGGGCCGGCAAGCCGACCGGGATCGACGGCAGGTCTGATCCAGCGACTGCATGATCGGCGACACTGCGATCGAGTGGATACACGACGCCTTCATCGTCGATGACCTCAAGTTCAGGATAGGTGTACTCGCCCGCGAAGGCCGTGGCCGAATAGGGGATAGGGGAGGTGCTGTTGTTCTGATAAGCGACCGCAATCCGCAATTCGAGATAGCCCTCACGGACCAAGGACGTCGAGATATCAACGCCCTGAACCTCGAGCGCAAAACCGTCGGCTACGTGCCGCTGACCCGGGGCAAGCTGGCCCGAAACGGGCGAACCCGTCTGGATGCCAGCGACGCGAGCAGAGCTGAGCGATTGGTCTGTTGATGAGCTGACCAGGAGGTCAGGGGTGCTGGCACTTGAGGTGATATCGGTCGGGCGGGTTGACGCCAGCACCGGTATCGCCGCCAGCACTGTGGACAGAGCCACAGCGAGCAATACGAGCTTCTTAACCATTGTCGGCATCTCCTACGTTGCGTGACAAGGGGTTTCCTATGTGTAAAGGGTTTCGGGAGGGATTCTGTGTCACTTAAGAGGTTTCTCCGGCCGTTACGAATACTCAGCGTGTAATTACATGCTGAGTATTTCGGTGGATCGAGGGAGCCGGGCGGGTGGGCCGGGGCCAATGGGTCGCTTTGCGAGCGGGTGCAGCTGGGATCGCTCGGTCGGCCCGGGTCCCGAAATCGGCTCGCTTGGCGCCCAATTCGGCCGAATTGATGCCGATTCGGGTGAAAACGTCTCAAAAAGGAGAAAAATGGTTCAAGTGAGTTGACAAATGGGTCGAAGTGGTGCAAAGTGGGGCGCAGTGGAAGGACCCCGCTCTATGAACGACAGGAACCAAGAGACGTGCTCGTCGGTGAATACCAACACACACTGGACCCCAAAGGCCGCCTCGTGCTGCCCGCAAAGTTCCGCGATCACTTCTCCGATGGCTGCGTCATCACCAAAGGGCAGGAACGCTGCGTCTACGTCTTCCCACTCGACCAGTGGGCGGAAGAGGAGGCACGGGTGAGAGAGCTCCCTCGTACCAACGCCCGAGGCCGCGCTTATGCCCGTTCGTTCTTCGCCTCGGCCGACAGTCAGGTTCCCGACAAGCAACGTCGCATCGCGATTACCGGCAAACTCCAGGCATACGCCAACCTCAATAAAGACGTAACCCTCATCGGTATGGCCGATCGGATCGAGATCTGGGACACGCCCACCTGGGAAGCCGCTTCTGAAGAGGCGGACAACTTCTACTCCGACATTGAGGAGGCACTCTCAGAACACGGCATTTAGTACGTACGGCTGGTTCATCGCCAGCCCCCCGGTTACCAGATTGGAAGGCCCCTTACTCCGCCCGCTTCCGTTTGGTGCCAGCGCCCGGGGGGCTGGCAATGCATCAGCCCAACCCTTACCACGAGCCTGCGATGGCAGAGGAAGTCATGAACATGTTCAGCGATATCAAGAGTGGTGTGATTGTCGATGCCACCTTCGGTGGCGGTGGTCACACTCGCCGTATGCTGGATCGCGGTGGCCTGACGGTCATTGCCATCGATCGCGATGCCGATGCGGCTGTCAACGCTGCGGAACTGGCTTCCGATGAACGCTTCGCTTTTGTGCGTGGATCATTCGGCAACCTTGCTCAATTACTCGACGCCGAGGGCGTGAAAAGCATCGATGGGGTGCTTTTCGATCTCGGCGTCTCAAGTCACCAACTCGATCAACCGATGCGCGGCTTCTCCTACCGTCATCCCGGACCGCTCGATATGCGGATGGGTGATGGGCCGCTCACGGCTAGCGAGATTGTGAACGAATGGACGGAATCCGACCTGGCTTCCGTCATTAGCCGGTACGGCGAAGAACGCTTCGCCCGTCGGATTGCCCGGGCGATTCTGGCGGCGCGACCCATCGCTGACACAGCTGCCCTGGCGGCCATCGTCCGCGAGGCTATCCCGGCAGCCACCCGCCAGACGGGCGGCCATCCTGCTCGACGCACCTTCCAGGCGCTGCGCATCGCCGTCAACGACGAACTCGGCGAACTCGAGAGGGGCCTTGCCGCGGCGCTGGACCGACTTAGTCCGGGAGGACGTTGTGTGGTCATTTCGTATCATTCACTCGAGGATCGAATCGTCAAGCAGAAGTTCGTTGCCGCCGCCCGGACCTGCGTTTGTCCGCCGGGGCTCCCGATTTGTGTATGTGAGACGGTTCCGCAAGTAACCATTGTCACCAAGAAAGCCATCGGGCCATCGGAGGCCGAGGTCATCCGGAATCCAAGGGCCCGAAGCGCCAAACTGCGTTGCTGCGAAAAGGTAGCGGCATGACCGCCCGGGCGCTCTCTCGCCAGCCAGGTAGTCGGGTCCGCTTGATTTCCTCGCAAGCCACGGCCCGTCCCCGCGTCGCCGCATGGGTGGTCTATACGTTGGTGGTTGCCGTCGTCTTCTTTGGTCTCATCTACTCGCAAACCGCCCTCGACTCCAGTGCATTCGAACTGCGAGAGTTGGAGAATCAGATTGCCCTCGCCGAGCAGGCCCAGCTCGAGTTGCGGCTCGAAGTCGCTCGCCTCAGCTCGCCGTCGAGGATCGTTCCTGCGGCCAATGATCTCGGCATGGTTCTACCAACAGACATGCGTACGATTTCCGCACCTGGCGTGGTGGTGCGCTCCACCAACGCCCCGTTGTCGGACCCGACAGTCACGGCGTCACCATGATGGGGATGCGACCGTGCACGTCACCCGGTGGGCTCGCTCATCGAATCAAGGTTGAGGATCAACAAGCTCTCCTCCTCGAAACCCCTGCTAATGCTGGCGGCGGGTGTATCGAAGGTCAGGAGGGGTGCGCTGCGCCCCCGCCCTCCTTGGACACACTCCGCCGACCGACCTGATCATGGGCGGGAAGTCCCGTTCGTCGAAGCGGCCCGCCAAGGCAGGTGTCAGAAAACGTTCCAAGTTTCGACGCGCCGACGGTCGCGTCATCATCATTGCTTTGACCATGGTGGTGGCCTGGAGCTGGATCGGTGTCAAGCTGTTCCAGATCCAGGTTGTGCAAGCAGCCGAGTTCTCCGAGCAAGCCCTCGACCAAAGGCTGACCACTCAGGAGTTCGCGCCGTATCGCGGGACGATCTTCGACCGATCTGGTCACCAGATGGCGCTGACGATCCAGGGGACGACAGTCTGGGCGAATCCCCGCTTGGTCGAGAATCCCACGTTGACTGCCCATCTGGTCGGGGCATCGCTAGGAATTGACGAGGTACCGCTCGCCGAGAAGCTGGCGAGTGACAAGTCCTTCGTTTTTGTGAAGCGTCAGCTTGAAGCCGAGCAGGTCGAAGGACTTCGCTCGCTTGAACTCCCGGGCATCTTCTTTGAGGCCGAGCCGAAACGGGTCTACCCGAACGGTTCTCTGGCTGCGCAAGCCGTAGGGTTCGTGGGCATCGACGGCAGTGGCATCGAGGGTCTCGAATACTCCTATGACGAGGAGCTCTCGGGCGTGGCCGGCTACCTCATTGACGAACGGGATCCGTACGGTCGGCCGATTCCACAGGGTTTTCAGCAGAGCGTCCCTCCCATCCCGGGCGCCGATCTTCTCACGACCATGGACATGTCAATCCAGTTCATGGCTGAGCAGGCCTGTCTCGAAACGATTGAACGGACCGACGCACTTGGTTGCTCCATGGTGGTGCTCGACCCGAAGACCGGTGAGATTCTCGCCATGGCCGTCCTGCCATCGTTTGATCCGGGTGACTTCAATGCCTACGACGAGTCGACCTGGCAGAACTCGACCGTCCGCAATCTTTATGAGCCAGGATCGACCCAGAAACTTGTGACCGTCGCTGCCGCGATTGAGGAGCAGGCGGTTTCGTTTGATACCGAGATGGTGGTTCCCTATTCGATCGAGGTTGCCGGCCGAAAGATCGAAGATTTCGGAGACTTTCGGGAGCCTTTGCGTTTGACTGTGGCTGACATTGTGACGCGTTCGTCAAATGTCGGAACCATCATGATCGGCCAGAAGCTCGGTGACCCGAAGCTTCGAGAGTATTTACACGCCTTCGGCTACGGCCAGCCGACGGGAGTGGATTTCGCCGGGGAAGCTACCGGCGTAGCCAATGTCGATCCGGATTGCGGATCCTGCACGGCGTCGGCGGCTATCGGCTATTCGGTTTCTGTCACCCCGCTGCAGATGGCCTCCGTATATGCGACGATCGCCAATAACGGAACGTGGATCCAACCGCATGTGGTTCGCTACATCGACCGCGGTGACGGTGACCCGGAGGCGTTTACCCCGGACAGCCGGCGGATCGTCTCGGCTGACACAGCGTTCATCATGCAAACCATGCTTCAAAATGTCGTGGACAACGGAACCGGCAAAGCTGCCGCGATCGACGACTACACGGTTGGCGGAAAAACCGGCACGACGCTCAAGTATCTATCCGGTGGCGGATACAGCGAAGACCACATCGCCAGTTTCATCGGTATGGCACCCATGAGCGATCCTCAGTTGGTTATTGCCGTGGTGGTCGATCGGCCGGTCAACGGTTATACCGGCGGTGCGGCCGCCGCTCCCGCCTTTGGCGAGGTAATGGAAAAGGCGTTGCATCATCTGGGGGTCGAGCCTGATGCATAGCGTTGACGAATTGGCGAAAGAGGTCGCGGGAACTCGTGTCATTGGTGCAGACAACCCCGTCGTCCTCGACGTCACGCATGACAGCCGCAGTGTGGAACCAGGCGCTTTGTACGTCGCTATCCGGGGTTTCCGCACGGACGGCCATGATTACGTGAGTCAGGCGTCTGCTCGGGGCGCGGTCGCGATCTGTGTCGATCATGAGATGGTCACCGACCTGCCCCAGCTCGTCGTGCCATCCACCAGGGAGGCTCTCGGGCCACTCGCCGCGGCTGTGTGGGATCATCCGTCGCGAAACTTCACCCTCATCGGCGTGACCGGTACCAATGGAAAGACCACCGTCACCCACATGATCGAGGCGATTACCAAGGGCTCCGGGAAGCGGACCGGTCTCATCGGGACGGTCGGTGCCAGAGTTAGCGGTGGGCCGGAGGGCGAGACTCTGCGGATTCCACTCGATAGGACGACGCCAGAAGCAAGCGATCTCCAACGGCTCTTTGCCGAAATGTCCGCCGCCGGGTCCGACGTCGTGGTGATGGAAGTGTCCTCCCATGCTTTGAGTCTTGGCCGGGTCGCCGGAACCGATTTTGCGCTGGGAGCGTTCACTAACTTGTCGCAGGATCATCTCGACTTCCATCAGACGATGGAGGAATACTTCCTGGCAAAAGCCCGGCTGTTCGAGATGGTTCCGGTGGCCGTAGTCCAAACGGATGGCCCCTGGGGGCGTCGAATTATCAGCCGCATATCGGCGACGACGGCCGTCACCGAGGTTGGCGAAGGTGGCGATTTGAGCGCAACTGACGTGGTCTTGAAGGTCGACCACTCGACGTTTACACTCCAGCGTGGCGCCGAGTCTGTGCACGTGACGTTGCCGATTGCCGGACGGTTCAACATCGACAACGCTCTGATCGCAGCCGGATGCGCCGGACATCTTGGTATACCGCTCGACGCCATAGCTGCCGGACTGGCGACACTTGAGCCGGTGCCAGGACGTTTTGAGCACGTGCCTTCGGCTGCGGGTTTTGACGTTGTCGTGGACTACGCTCACACACCCGACGGAGTCGCCAATGCGGTGGCCGCCGGCCGCGCCATCTGCGCAGGCAACATCATCGTCGTCGTGGGGGCGGGAGGGGATCGCGATCACGCCAAACGTCCGCTCATGGGAGCGGCCGCAGCCCGGGCTGATCAACTCATCGTCACGTCCGACAACCCGAGGACCGAAGACCCCGACCTGATCATCGAGCAGATCCTGGCGGGTATCGAGGACCGGTCAGCGGTGACCATCGAACCGGACCGGCGTCTGGCGATCACCGCTGCAGTCGCCAGCGCCAAACCGGGCGATCTGATCATGATCCTTGGCAAAGGTCACGAACTTGGCCAGGACGTCGGCGGAGTCGTCTCACCGTTCGATGATCGGGCGGTAGCCCGAGAAGCGATGGGGGCTGCGACATGATCACGATGTTCATGGCAGCCGCGTTGGGCTTCTTCGTATCGATCTTTGGTACCCGACCCGCTATCCGGATTCTGAGCGCCCGCAACGTCGGCCAGTTCATTCAAGAAGAGGTCGAAGGCCACAGTCATAAACATGGAACCCCAACGATGGGTGGCCTGGTGATCGTGGCGGCCGTGGTGATCGGCTACGTCGGCTCCCATTGGTCCCTGGCACCCCAGAGTGCTGGTGGTGGCCTTGAGTTTGGCGGGTTCACCGTTGGTGGCGGGTTGGTGATGCTGGCTTTCCTCGGCATGGGAGTGATTGGCTTCCTGGACGACTTCAAGAAGGTTACGAACGAGCGGAACCTGGGTCTATCAAGTTCCGGCAAATTTGCCGGGCAGTTGGCGATCGCGGCGATCTTTGCCTTTGTGCTGACGCAGACCGACTTCGCTCTCGAGATCTCGTTCACGCGGTCGCTTGAATGGGGGATACCGGTCTGGGCATTCGTCTTGTGGACGCTGTTTCTTCTGACCGCAACGGCCAATGCCGTGAATATCACCGACGGTTTGGATGGGCTCGCATCGGGATCGAGTGCGCTTGTCTTTGGTGCCTACATGGTCATGTCGTTTTGGATCTTCAGAAACCCGGAGTTCTATGGTCGGTTTATCGCCCAGGACCTGTCGGCATTAGACCTGGCCCGTTTCGCAGCGGCTCTGTCGGGGGCCACGTTGGGATTTCTCTGGTGGAATGCGGCACCCGCTCGTATCTTCATGGGCGACGTCGGTTCGCAGTCGCTTGGTGGGGCCATGGCCGCGCTAGCACTCCTTACAAACACGCATCTGCTCCTGCCCATTCTGGGCGGGCTCTTTGTCATGGAGACCATGAGCGTCATCCTCCAGGTTGCCTCATTCAAATCGACTGGTCGAAGGATCTTTCGTATGGCCCCGATTCATCATCATTTCGAGATGTCGGGCTGGCCAGAGACCACCATCATTGTTCGATTCTGGATCATCGGTGCGCTCTGCGTCGCGGCCGGTCTTGGTGTCTTCTATGGAGACTTCGTGACCTCGGGTGGTATCCCGTGAGACTGCTCGTACTTGGAGGCGGGGTGTCTGGCCGTTCGGCTGCCAGTCTCGCCGCTCGAAGTGGCGACGAAGCCGTGATCTTCGAAACGGATCCTGATCGAGCCAAAGCGCTGCGGGCTGACGGTTTTGACGTTGTAAGCGACGCATGGTCGCCGTCGGTGGTCGTGGGATTCGACAAAGTGGTCGCATCACCCGGCATTCCGGAAACCTCAGAACCGATCGTCGACACACTCGCCGCCGACGTTCCATTGATGAGCGAGATCGAGATGGCCTCTGCCGTTCTGCAGGCTCCCTATGCGGCAGTAACCGGGACCAACGGCAAGACAACGGTCACCTCGCTGATCGCCGAGATACTTGCTGCTTCGGGATTCAACGTGGTCGCGGCCGGCAATATCGGCCTGGGTCTCTCCGACGTAGCGGACCAGGAATGGGATCGCGTCGTCATCGAGGTGTCAAGTTTCCAGCTGCGGTTCATCGAATCGTTCAAACCGGCAGTGGCGGTTCTGCTGAACGTCGCCGACGATCACCTTGACTGGCATGGCACCAGCGAGGCGTACGCAGACGCGAAGGCGCGTATCTTCGAGAACGCCGGCGAAGACGGAGTGCTCGTTTTCGATGCCGATGACCCCGGAGCCCGGAAGCTTGCAGAACGAGCCACAGGTCGGGTGATCGCCGTCAGCGGCCGCCAAGCAGCTCCCGACGGATACGGCGTGACCGCCGGCCGCCTACGGACAATGACGACCTCGATCGACCTGGCCGATCTGCGGGTAACCGATCCGGCCTATCTTCTCGATCTGACCGCGGCTGCGGTAGCGGCAGAACTCCTCGATGCCAGCTCCGATGCCGTCCAGAAGGTGTTGCGTAGCTTTGAACCCGGCAAGCACCGTCGCACCGTCATCGGGACCTGGGATGGTATTGCCTGGATCAATGACTCGAAAGCCACCAACCCTCATGCAGCGGTCGCCTCATGCCAGGCGTATCCGTCGGTGGTGCTCATTGCCGGAGGCCGCAACAAGGGCCTCGATCTCCGACCAATTACCGAAGTTGAATCGATCCGGTACCTGATCACGCTTGGTGAAGCCGGACCGCAACTCAAGTCGATGTGGACTGGCGAAGGGCGAGCAGTTGAATCCTTAGACGAAGCCGTCGCGGTGGCTGCCTCCGTTGCGAAGCCAGGCGACACTGTTCTGCTGGCTCCCGGATGTGCCAGCTTTGACATGTTTTCATCGTATGAAGCACGCGGCGACGCTTTCGAGGTCGCCGTCAAGACATTCCAGGGAGCAACCGCATGACAGCAGCAGTGACGTCTATCGCCAGGGCCCGCCAATCCGCGCGTAAACGTGCCGACGCGACCATGGCCAATCATCGGGTGTCCCTATTCATCATCGCGATCGTCGGTCTGCTCGTCGTCATCGGCCTGGGCGCAACCCTGTCGGCCTCGTCGGTGAAAGCCCTCGATACCGACCTGGAACGTATCTACTTCTTTAAGCGGCAAGCGATGTGGGTGGCGATCGGGATCGTCGTCATGGTTGCGGCCGCCAAGACGCCCTACCAGTGGTACGCAAAGTTCGCGCCATGGATCTATCTCGTTTCGGTCACTGGCTTGGTGGCGGTCCTATTCATGGGGAACGAGGCGGGGGGAGCGACTCGTTGGATCGAGATTGGTCCGGTTGGCTTTCAACCATCGGAGCTTTCCAAGTTCGGTCTGCCGGTCATGCTCGCTTCGATCCTCACCAAGAAACGGAAGCTGCTTGGGGAATTCGGTCATTTTTTTGTTCCGGTGGCAGTCACGATCGGGCTTACGTCGACGCTGCTCATCCTGGAACCCGATTTCGGGACTGCACTCGTCATCGTGGTCGCGGGTATGTCGGTGATCGTCGCATCCGTTACACCCCTTCGGTTCGTGGGCATAACGGTATTGGCCGGGGTTGCCGGCGCCATGCTGCTGGCGGTGAGCCAGCCCTACCGCTTGGCGAGGATCACGTCGTTTCTTTCGGCTGACCCGGACGTTCTTGGAACCGGTTGGCAGCTGAACCAAAGCCTGAATGCCCTGGGAACGGGAGGGCTGTTTGGCATCGGACTCGGCCAGAGCCGGGCGAGATGGCTTTACCTTCCGAATGCACATACCGACTTTATTTTCGCAATCATCGGCGAAGAGATGGGCTTCGCCGGAGCCGTCTTTGTCCTGATGTTGCTGGCCTTGCTCACACTCCTGGGCGCGGTGACAGCGCTCAGGGCTCGCGACAGCTTCGGTCGTCTCCTGGCCGTTGGCATCACCGCCTGGGTTTGCGCCCAGGCCCTCGTGAACGTGGGTGGCGTCGTCGGAGCTTTGCCGATTTCGGGTATTGCCCTGCCATTCGTGTCGTACGGAGGTACCGCGATCGTTATGGCGATGGCTAGTGCTGGTGTCCTCATCAACATCGCCATGCAGGGCCGTGCCGGCGGGATGCCCACCACCCGATGACCTATGCCATTGCAGCCGCCGGAACGGGTGGTCACGTGTTCCCGGCGCTGGCTATTGCGGAGGCGTTGCAACGGGCCGGAGTGGCAAGATCAGATATTGTCTTCTTCGGTGGCGACCGTTTCGAGGCCGAAGCCGTGCCAGCCGCAGGTTACGATTTTGTCCAGGTTGAACTGCGTGGACTGAAACGCTCGTTCGCATTGGCCAACCTCGGCATTCCACTTGTAGTGCGAGAGGCCAGCCGAGCGGTCGGCAAGGAGCTGGTCCGGCGCAACGTCGGTGCTCTGCTGGCGACTGGTGGTTACGTCACCGTGCCTGCCGGATGGGCGGCACACCGTGCTTCGGTCCCTTACTTCGTGCATGAACAGAATGCTCACGCCGGTCTGGCCAATCGGTTGATGAGTCGCAAGGCCGTGGCGGCTTTTACGTCGTTTCCCGTCACAGAGGGTCTGCCTCGTGGCGTTTACTCCGGGAATCCGCTGAGGACTCCCTTTGTCGACTTTGATCGTGGGGCATTGCATGAACGCGCTCTCGCCCACTATGGACTGGACCCTGAGTTGCCCGTGCTCGGTGTGGTGGGTGGCAGCCTGGGAGCTGCAGCTCTCAACCAGGTCGTGCACACGATGGTTGTCGGGTGGACCGGTCCGCCCATTCAGATCGTTCATCTCACGGGAACACTCCACGCCGAGGCGGTCGGGCGGCTGACGAATCCTCAAGAAATACCCTGGAAGGTCGTAGCATTCGAGACATCCATGGAACTCTTTTTTGCTGCTTCAAACCTATTGCTGGCGAGGGCCGGTGGCATGGTCGCCGAAATCACCGCCACCGGCACACCAGCGGTTCTCGTGCCAGGTGACTTCGGCAGCAAGGGCCATCAGCTGGCGACGGCACGCTTTGTTGAGGCGTCCGGGGGAGCGGTCGTCATCCAACAGGCCGATATCGACGCGGTACCAGATCAGGTTGCCCGCATGATCGGCGACCCCCAGCTTCTCGCGGAAATGTCTGACCGGTCCAGGGCGCTTGGTCGTCCTGGAGCCGCCGACGAGATCGCCCGCCAAATGGTTGCCGTCCATGGATAAGATTGCCGACGCAGTCCATGTCATCGGCGTGGGCGGGGCTGGCATGAGCGGCCTGGCCAAGCTCCTTTCCCAGCTCGGACACCAGGTCACCGGCTCTGACCTCCGGCGCGGTCCTGGCTTCGATTCGCTGACTGATGCGGGGATCGATGTATGGCAAGGATCCGACCCATCGCGGATTGGTGCGGCAGGTCTGGTCGTCGCCTCATCAGCGGTCCCTGAGCACGACCCTGAGTGGACCTCAGCGAAAGAGCAGGGCATCCTGCGATGGCGGCGACCGCAGCTGCTTGACGCGCTAACCGGGTTGTTCAGAACCGTTGGAGCGACCGGTACCCACGGCAAGACCACCTCAACGGCGATGCTGATCGCCAGCCTTCGGGCACTCGACGAGGACCCTTCTTTTCTCATCGGTGGCACGTTGACCGATCTACAGACCAATGCTCATCTTGGTAATCGTGACCTTCTGGTAGTCGAGGCCGATGAGGCGTTCGGAACTTTCCAGTCAATGCACCTCGACGGTCTGACGGTCACCAATGTCGAAGAAGAGCACCTCGATCATTACAAGACGCTCTACGCGTTGGAAGACGCTTTCGCCGAGGTTGTCCGCGATACGTCCGGACCTGTGACGGTGAACCGGGACGATCCGGGTGGGCGCCGACTCGCCGATCGCACCCGAGCCATAACCTATGGACAGGCGGACGGTGCCGACTGGATCATCGGTGACGTGCTTGCCTCCCCGACCGGAACCGCCTTCACGCTTGGGTCCGGAAACGTGATCATCCCGGTTTCGGTCTCGGTCCCGGGATTGCACAATGTGTACAACGCCGCCGGGGTTCTTTCGATGCTGGCGGAGCTTGGTTACGACGCGCCGCGAGCCGCCCGGGCTCTCGCACGATTCTCGGGAACACGTCGGCGTTTCGAGCACCGGGGAACCGTGGCAGGTGTCACGATGATCGATAGCTATGCCCATCACCCAACGGAGGTGGCGGCCGACCTGCGAGCTGCACGGCAGGGGAACTGGAACGACATTTGGGCTGTGTTCCAACCCCATCTGTATTCTCGCACCGCTCGGTTTTCTCGCGAGTTCGGCCTCGCCCTAGCGTCGGCCGACCGAATTGTCGTCACCGACGTATACGGCGCCCGCGAAACCCCTATGCCTGGTGTCACTGGTCGACTCGTCGCTGATTCGGCCACAGCTGCCTTAGGGGGGAAGGTCGACTACGTGGCCCATCGGGCGGACCTTGCCCAGTTCCTCGCGGAGCGAGTCGACGAAGGAGATCTCGTGTTGACGATGGGAGCTGGTGATATCACTACGGTTCCCCACGAACTCGCCGTGCTGCTGGCAGAGGTTGAGCGGCTTGCTGATTGATTTGGTGCAGGCAGGCAAAGTGGCCGAATTCGTCGACCTCGGCCCATTCACGACCTACAAGGTGGGCGGTCCGGCCCGCTGGCTATTCAATGCCGAGACGCTCACGGATCTCGAATCGCTCGGGCCGTACCCGGGTCCGGTGGTGGTGATCGGCCGGGGCTCCAACCTGGTCGTTGCTGACGACGGATATCCGGGCCTGGTGATTCGGCTTGGGAACGGCTTTTCGCACATCACCATTGGATCCGACCGTGTCGTGGCGGCAGGGGCCAACGCCCCATTGCCGGCCGTGGCACGGGCGGCTGCGAAAGCAGCCATCTCTGGTTTCTCCTGGATGGTCGGGGTACCGGGCTCCGTCGGTGGTGCTATCCGCATGAACGCCGGTTGTTTCGGAAGTGACACAGCAAGCATGGTGAAGACGATCTCGGTATGGGACATTCGCGCCGGCGAACGAGCCGACAAGCTACCTAGCGCTCTGGAGTACGGCTACCGGACGTCGAATCTTGCGCCGCATGAGGTAGTCGTCGAGGCATCGTTTGTGGGGTCCGCAGGTAACACGAAGGATCTCGAGACAGAAATGCGCGATATTACGCGCTGGCGACGCGATCATCAGCCAGGAGGAACGCATAACGCAGGAAGTGTGTTCAAGAATCCTGCCGATGATGCGGCCGGGCGAATCATCGACGATCTCGGACTAAAAGGGACCCGCGTCGGCAAGGTTTCCGTGTCGACCAAGCACGCCAACTTCTTTGTTGCCGAGCCCGGAGCCACCGCGAGTGATATTCGCGGGCTTGTCGACCTTGTTGCGGAGACGGTCCACGATCGAACCGGGGTCCGTTTGGTTCCCGAGATGGTCTTCGTGGGTTTCGACTGATGCACCAATCTGTGGATCCCCGAATTCAGGAACGGCGGAGGAAAGTACAAGCCAACCGCTCCCGCAGCAGCGCTCGCCGATTGGTATGGCTCCTCGCCATTGTCGCCATCCTGGCCGGCGCTGCATACGTCGTGCAGTCTCCCGCACTTGCCGTCAAAGACATAGTGATCGACGGGGCAACGCGGACGCCAGTCGAGCGACTGTTGGCCGACGGTGGTGTCGAACTAGGTGATCCGCTTCTATTGGTCGACGCCGCCGCAGCCGAGGAGTCGTTGCGGACCAGTGCCTGGGTGGCTGACGTCGCCGTCAGTAAGGTCTTTCCCAACACGATCGAAGTTATCGTGCTTGAGAGGCGTGCAACCGCCGTCGTCGAACACCGATCGGGAGATGTAGCGGTGGCGGTAGATGGAACCATCCTGGGTGCGGCCACTGACCTCGACATCTCAGCCTCCGGCAAGCTTCTTGCTTCTCTCGCTCCAGGCGTCATTGGTGACGTGATCACTGATCCACTCGATCGGGCCGGCATCCGGTTCTTGAGCGCCTGGCAAGGTCCATTCGCAGTGATCAGCCAGACTGACGGTGAACTGTGGGCTGAGCTTGATGGGTATACCGTACGGCTCGGCGGTCCCACCGAAATGGAGCAAAAGGCCCGTTCCCTGGAGGCGGTACTCCTTGAGGGGCAACCGACCGGATCGATGATCAACGTAATTGCGCCCACCCGCCCGACCGTGTTGCTGCCCGAGGGTGTGACGACCCCGCCCACCACCGATCCCTAAAGCTCTAGTAGAGGGTTAGTTTTAGACGCTTTACGTTGTGAAGATTAGGGGTTAGGTTGAGGTTGAACCCCGCTTCTCCGGAGACACAACATCATGAGTTCACCACAGAATTATCTCGCCGTTATTAAGGTTGTCGGCGTAGGAGGTGGCGGCGTCAATGCCGTCAACCGAATGATCGAGGCAGGCATTCGCGGCGTCGAATTCATCGCAGTCAACACCGACGCCCAGGCCCTCCTCATGTCCGATGCCGATGTCAAACTCGACCTGGGTCGCGACATTACCCGGGGCCTCGGTGCCGGAGCCAACCCGGAAGTTGGACGAGCCGCCGCAGAGGCCCATCGCGAAGAACTTGAAGAAGTCATCAAGGGTGCGGACATGGTTTTTGTGACGGCCGGCGAAGGTGGCGGTACCGGGACCGGCGGCGCTCCGGTGGTTGCCGATGTCGCCCGCAGCCTCGGTGCGCTCACCGTGGGGGTGGTAACTCGTCCCTTTGGCTTTGAAGGACGACGACGTTCACTCCAGGCTGAGCAGGGCATCCAGAATCTGCGTGAGGCAGTCGATACGCTCATCGTTATCCCCAACAATCGACTGCTCGAGGTGGCCGATCCAAAGATGCCGATCATTGAGGCATTCCAGATGGCCGACGAAATTCTCACATCCGGTGTGGCCGGCATCACCGATCTGATCACCACGCCAGGGCTCATCAACGTCGACTTCGCCGATGTCAAGACCATCATGCAGGACGCCGGAACCGCCGTGATGGGAATCGGCCAAGCGACCGGTGACGATCGTGCCAGTCAGGCGGCGGCGCGAGCCATCGCTTCGCCACTCCTTGAAACCTCGATGGACGGGGCCAAAGGGGTATTGCTTTCAATTGCCGGACCTTCGTCGATGACGCTCCACGAAGTAAACGCGGCAGCGACCGTGGTCGCTGAGTCGTCCGATACCGAGGCCGAGATCATCTTCGGGGCAATCATCGATGATGCCCTCGGAGAGGACATGCGCGTAACGGTCATCGCAGCCGGATTCGACGGCAAAAGCAACCGTCAACGAGGCATGGCGTCGGGGAGTTTCACTCCTTCGGCGAGCCGGCCAAAGTCCGATGACGGGGACTTCGAGATTCCGAGTTTTGTCCAGGGATAAAACCGCACAACACGCCTTTTCGACGGCTGGCGACGGAGATCTCCGATCCGGCGATCGCGACCCGTTTAGTTTGGCGCGTGGGTTCAGTCCGGGCTGGGCAACGCTTAACCAGGTCCACGGCTCAGAGGTACTAACCGTGTCGGGACCGGGTGTCAGTGGTGACGGTGACGCCCTCGTGACGGCCACGCCAGGCCTGCCGCTTGCGGTCTTCACGGCCGATTGTCTCGGGGTGGTTTTCGAGAGTGAGCAGGTGGTCGGAGTCGCCCACGCCGGTTGGCGCGGGCTTGAAGCCGGTGTACTCGAGGCGACCAATGAGATGATGGGCTCGCTAGGTGGGGCCCCGGTGCGAGCGATCGTCGGGCCGGCGATACGAGCTTGTTGCTTCGAAGTGGGTCCGGAAGTTGCGGATCGGTTCCCGCATTCGCTCGGCACGACCTCCTGGGGCACCGTGTCCGTAGACCTTATCGGGGAAGCCCGACGCCGACTGCCAGGCATAGGTTTTCATGAATCCGGTGGGTGCACCCGATGTGACGATCGCTACTTCTCGTTTCGAAACGGTGACCGGACCGTACGGATGGCGTCGGTCGGGTGGATCGGATGACGGGCCTAAGCGAAGTCGAACAACGGATCTCCGAAGCCTGTGACCGGGCGGGCAGGGCTCGGGATCAGGTGCAACTCGTCGCCGTTTCCAAAGGTCACCCGGTCCAGGCTGTGCAGGCCGTCTATCAGCAAGGCCAACGTGTCTTTGGTGAGAGTCGGGCACAAGAACTGTCTGGAAAGTACGACGTGATTGGCCCGGATGTCGTCTGGCACTTCATCGGCCCGTTGCAACGCAACAAAGTGCGCCAGGTTCGGCCCGCCGTGTCCTTGCTTCACAGTCTCGATCGTATTGAGTTGGCCCACGCCTGGATGAAGGGACCTGGCCAAGCCCCACCAGTACTGCTTCAAATCAAACTGGGAGCGGAGGCGACCAAGCACGGATTCGAACCCGGTGATGCAGAACGGGCCCTGGTGGTCTGTGAAGCTCTAGGCGTCCGGGTCCGTGGGCTAATGGCCATCCCTCCGCCGGCTACCGATCCCGACGAGGCACGAAGCTGGTTTGGTACGCTGCGTGAACTCCGTGACCAACTGGATCGACCCGACCTCCTTGAGCTTTCGATGGGCATGTCTCAGGACTTCGAGGTAGCGATCGAGGAAGGCGCGACGATTATTCGCGTTGGGTCGGCTATCTTTGGGGCGAGAACAACGTAACTGAGGGGAGGTCCTAGGTGGCTTCTGTGTTTCAAAAAGGTCTTGTGTGGCTCGGATTGGTTGATACCGATCAGTTGCCCGACGAAGAAATAGCTGCCGGCCCACGACATGTGGAGACTGCCCCCCGTGCTGAGCGCACCGTTTCTCGCCCGAGCGCCCGGGTGGGCGGAAGCGGGCGACCCGCCCCCATTACCGCTCCAGGCGAAGTAATCGGCAGGAGAGTTGAACCGCCACCGTCGGCGCGTCGATCGGCATCTGATCGGGGCGACCTTGCGGCGGTTCGGCCGATGTCGAGCCCCGACGGCACCACTCACATCGTGGTAGTAGCCGATTTTGACGACGCCAAAATCCTCGCAGATCGTATTCGCGACCGGGAACCGGTGGTACTCGACCTGCGGACTACCGAACCGGAAATGGTGCGGCGTATCATCGACTTCTCGACCGGACTCACGTATTCGCTTGACGGGTCGATGCGCAAGATCAGCAACGGCGTCATTTTGATCTCCCCGCCCCGTGTTTCGATCGGCCGGGACGAGAAGCGGCGGCTAGCCTCGCTTGGACTCTTTGACCTCGATCCCGATATCTAGTGCTGCCATACGTTTGCTACGCGGCATCGGCGTACATCGGTGTGATGATCGTCTCGATCATTCTTTCCTACGTCGTGACGATCGGACGACTGGCCTCAGATCACGTCGCTAGTCGTCTCTGGCGGATGCTCAGCCGGCTCGTAGATCCGGTTCTGGCCCGCATAAGAATGGTCATTAAGCCAGTCCGAATTGGCTCGGCGATGCTCGATTTGAGTCCCCTGATTGTGATCATTGGGCTGAATATTTTTCAGCAGCTGATCGGTTGTTGACGTGCACGCACTGGTAGCACACCGTGGCTATGATCTTGACCATGGAGATTGACACATGCCTTTAAGCCCAATTGACGTAACCCAGCAAACGTTCCGCGTCTCTCTGCGTGGCTACGACGAGGGTGAAGTAGATGGTTTCCTCGATGAGGTCGTGTCGTCGATGAAGGAATACGATCAGCGCTTGCGGGACGCAGACGAGCGGGTTTCTGTGCTTGAGGAGCAACTCCAGGCGAACCGCGAAACCGAAGAGGCCATGCGTCGAGCGTTTGTGGTTGCTCAGCGCACCGCCGACGAGATCGTGGCGGAGGCCCGGGTCGAGGGCGATCGGGTCGTATCGGAAGCCAACGCACAAGCCTCCGAGATCCTTTCCGAGGCGAGCACCAAGGCCGTTGAGATCTCGGCTGATCAGGTACGCGAACGAGATCAACTAGAAGGTGAGCTGACCTCGCTGAGGTCGACGGTCGCGACTCTTAAGAACCAAATGCGCAATCTAGCCCAGGGCGTGTTGCCTGAGCTTGAGCAGCTTGATGCGCAGTTCGAGGACACGTCGGCGCCGGCCGCTGCCCCTTCGTCGCTATCGGCTCGAGTCGCTGAGCTGAGTTCGGCCGAAGAAGTCGCCGAACACATCCCTCCCTTTGCATCTGCGAGCGAGCCAGTCCTGTCCGACCGGAGCGATGCTGGCGACGGTGACATCCCATTCTTTGCGAGTGAAGCCGCTCCCTTCGAAGCTCAGGGCGAGTTCACGGATTCCGACTCTGAGTTGGACGAAGCGCCGGTCGAGGTCTTCTCGGCTCCGACGCCAGATGAGATCGATCCAGACGAGATTGCTGCAGACGAAATTGCTGAAGAACCTTGGGACGAAACTCCCGAGACCACGCCGACCGAAGAGGTCCCGCGTTTTGGAACGCATCGAGCCGAGCCTGATCGCTCGACATTTGCCCCCTCCTCTGGAGGGTGGCTGACCTCACCGAACGAGCCTCTCCCTGGCCGGGGAATGGAAGCGGGGGGTGCCTTTGCTACCGGTGAAGTGCCAACAGTTCCGGACCCAGACGCCTGGAGCGATGACGACTCGTCGGCTACCGAGTGGGCAGCGGACGTTTCCGACTCGGAAGAGCATGAATCTGAGCCAGCACCGCGTCGGCGTCCGTGGGAGCGCGACGCTTAGCGTTCTGCAGAGATTTCCAACCTGGCCGATCGTCCGTCTACGCTGATGATCGGGCCGTTGAGGTCGGCTCTCTGACGCAGGTCTACGGCTAACACTTCGGAGCTGATGAGGTCTGCGAAGGCGCCGACGGCCCCGGACACCTCGTGATCGTCGGTTTGCCAGGCCACCGTGATCCGGTCGGTGACCGCGAGGTCCTGATCGCGACGCATTCCCTGGATAACCGACACAAGCTCTCTGGCGAGGCCTTCCGCGAGAAGCTCCTGGCTGATTTCGGTGTCGAGAGCAACCGAGATCGGGCCCTCGTTGGCGACGACGACACCCGGGAGCGGCGTCCTGTCGATGAGGACGTCGTCGACCGTAATGGTTTCACCGTTGACCTCTACCGATGCGCCGCCTCGCAGAGCAACGACTTGATCGTGGTCCATTCGGGCGATCTGGTCGGCGACCTTCTTCATACGAGAACCGAGCCTGGGGCCGAGCGTTTTGAAATCTGCCTTGGCGGACAGGCCGACAAGCGATTGTTCGTCCCGGGATGTGAGGACCTCCTTCACGTTGAGTTCTTCGATCAGGAGGTCGGTATGCGCAACGACGGCTTCGGCGACCGAGTCATCGTGGGTAACGACCGTAATGCTCCGCAACGGTTGGCGAACCCGAAGGTTCGCCTGCTTGCGGAGGTTGTGACCGAGTCGTACCGCCGCCCGCACAGACTCCATGTCGGCCTCGAGAGGTGCGTCTATGAGGCGATCGTCGGCAACGGGGAAGTCGCAGTGATGGACGCTCACGGGAGCGTCAGGTTGATGTTCGGCCACGAGGCCCTGGTAAATCTGTTCGGTGATGAATGGCAGCACGGGTGCGAGGACTTTGGCGAAGGTGGTAAGCACCTCGTACAACGTTGCGAACGCGGCCAATTTGTCGGCATCGTCGTCGCTCTTGGCCCGCCAGAATCGACGGCGGGAACGGCGGATGTACCAGTTGGTGAGGTCATCGATGAATGCCAGCGTTGGCTTGATGACGGCGTAGAGGTAGTAACCCTCCATTTGCTCGTTCACGTTGGCGATCAGCGTTTGCAGGGTTGAAAGGATCCAGCGGTCGATCTCAGGTCGGTCATCCGGCGGAGGCGCCTTCCCAAGGTCGGCGAAGGTGATCTCGTCGGCCTCGGCATACGTTGTAAAGAACGAATAGGCGTTCCATAACGGGATCATGACGGAGCGAACGACGTCACGGATCCCGGCTTCGGTGAACCGCATCGGCTCGCCCCGCAGGACCGGAGAATCGATCAGGTAGGTCCGCAGCGCGTCGGCACCAAACTTATCAAGCAGGACCTCCGGATCCTCGTAGTTCTTCAGGCTCTTGGACATCTTGCGGCCATCTTCGGCGAGGATGTGGCCGTTGACGACGCAGTTCTTGAACGGCACCTCGTCCTGGAGTGCCACCGACAACACGACCAGCGTGTAGAACCAGCCGCGGGTTTGGTCGATGCCTTCGGCGATGAAGTGGGCCGGGAACCGGCTCGCAAACCGTTCCTCGTTCTCAAATGGATAGTGGATCTGTGCAAACGGCATCGAGCCCGACTCGAACCAGCAGTCGAGCACCTCGGGAATGCGTCGCATGGTTCCATCACCCTCCGCGCATGCGAAGGTGACCTCATCGACGAAGTGTTTGTGGATGTCGTCGAGTCGGACGCCTGACAGTTGGAATAGTTCGTCGACCGATCCGACGCACACCTGATGGCCGCCCTCGTCGCACTCCCAGATCGGAATCGCGCTACCCCAGTAGCGATTCCGGCTTATCGCCCAGTCCCTGGCTCCCTCGAGCCAGTTTCCGAACCGCTTGGTCCCGATGTGATCAGGGACCCAGTGAATCGTTTGATTGAGTTCGACCATACGATCCTTGATCTGCTCCACAGCAACGAACCAGGTTGGGATCGCCTTGTAGATCAAGGGCGTTCCGGTACGCCAGCAGAACGGGTACGAATGATTGATGGTTCGCTGGTCGACGAGCAAGCCATCAGCCTTGAGCAGGTTGATCAGCACCCGGTCAGCTTCTTTCACCGGCATACCAGCCACGTCTGGCGTCGCTTCGGTGAAGCGGCCTTCCGCGTCGACCGGGTCCACCAGCACATCCAGACCGGCGTTCTGCAGGGCAAAGAAGTCAGCTTCACCGAACGCAGGAGCCATATGGACGAGGCCGGTGCCCTCGTCCATGGTGACCTCGTCCGAAACGATGACCCGGAAAGCCCCGCGATCGCGTTCCTCGCCGAAATAATCAAACGGAGGCCGGTAGGAGACGCCGAGCAGGTCGGAACCGGAGGCGGTTTCGCGTATAACCGCGTCTTCCCCGAAAAGCGACGAAACCCGATCCGACGCCATCCATTGACGGCGCCCCTCGTCATCCACTACAGCGGAGTATTCGACTGATTCTGAAACCGCAACCGCCAGGTTCGAAGGAAGGGTCCATGGGGTGGTCGTCCAAATCAGAAGCCAATCGCCCGACGCAACCGGTCCGTGATCGGCCAGTACCTCAAGTCGGACCGTGATGGAAGGATCGTCGACGTCGCGGTAGTCCAGGTTTGCTTCGAAATTGGAGAGTGGCGTGGTGGCTCCAACCGAGTAGGGAAGCACCTTGAACGCCTGATACACAAGACCCTTGTCCCAAAGCTGACGGAAAACCCACCAGACTGACTCCATAAAGTCGAGGTCCATCGTCTTGTAATCGTTCTCGAAATCGATCCAACGTCCAATCCGTCTGGTGATGCGCTCCCAGTTCTCTGTGTTGGTTTGGACCTCGGCGCGGCAGGCTTCGTTGTACTTGTCAACGCCGTACTCGGCAATGGCTCGCGGTCCGGACACGCCGATGCGCTTTTCGACTTCCATTTCGATCGGTAACCCATGGGTATCCCAACCGAACCGCCGTTCAACGCGATACCCGCGCATCGTCCAGTATCTCGGGACCATGTCCTTGATTACCCCGGCCAGTAGGTTCCCATAGTGCGGACTGCCGGTGGGGAAGGGAGGGCCGTCATAGAAGGTGTACTCATTGGAAGCCGGCCGCAGCTCCACCGATTGGGCGAAGGCGTCTGTTTCGTCCCACAGCCGGAGAATCTCCTGCTCGAGGTCCGGGAAGTTGGCACGGTTATCGATCCTGCGAAACGGTTTTGGGTCGTTCATGTGCGTGAAATGGTACCCGGCTTGTCGGGCGTCTCGTCCGGGGTTTTTGTCGACGGAGCAATACCACTTAAATCGGAGGGCTGTCGGGAGTGACCATCTCATCCGTGCACCGTGCTAATTTTGCTGACCACGCCAGAAGGTTGACCATGACTCGCCAGTTAGCAAAGAACACAATCAAGCGTTTCCAAGCCAAACTTGAAGCCGAACAGGCTCGCCTTGCCCACCTCATTGATACGCATGTGCGCGAGCGTGAAGAGTCCAGAATATCGGAGACCTCGTCTGAGCGGATGCCTGACCCCACCACTGCCGAGGGGGGCTCGATGACGTTCGAGTATGAGAAAGATCGCTCGGTCGATCGCAACCTCCAGGACCTCCTATCGAAGACTCAATATGCGTTGACCCGGCTCAAGGATGGCAAATACGGGATCTGTGAGAGCTGTGGGGCTTCGATACCACTGGAGCGCCTCGAGATCCTTCCGCACGCCACAGAGTGTGTGAGCTGCGCCTCAAAACGCTCGTGAGGCACCGCACGGCAGGGCTGATTGCTCTGTCGGTCGTGGTGGCAGATCAGCTGACGAAGTACTGGGCCCGCACAACACTGATTGGAGCGCCCCGAACCGTCATACCAAACGTTCTGTCGTGGGAATACGCCGAGAACACCGGCGCGGCCTTCGGTTTCCTACGTGGTTCGGGGGCGGGCGTGCTGCTCGGCCTGGCCGCGGTTGTTGCAGTAGGCGTCGTGGCCTACGCAATAAGCATGGCGACCAAGACCACCGAGGTAGTTGGGCTGGCTCTGGTCGGCGGTGGAGCGGCCGGGAACCTGGTGGATCGAATCACCAACAGCGACGAGTTTTTAGCGGGATTCGTCGTGGATTGGATCCGGCTTCCGAACTTCCCCAATTTCAACATTGCCGACTCGGCGATCACCGTTGGAGCTGCGCTGTTGATCTGGATCGCATGGCGGACCGATGGACGCTGAAAATCCGGTATCAAGCGATCCCGAATTCCGATCTGTGATTGTGCCGCCCGAGTTAGACCGGCAGCGGGCCGATCGGGTGATTGCCGTGCTGTCCAAGGTCCCACGATCTATAGCCAGGGCGTTCGTCGATGACGGGTTGGTGACGATTCGTGGGAAACCGGTCCAGCCGGCCGACCGGGTTCTGGCTGGCGACCAGTTGAGGATGCCAATCAACGCAGCCGACGACACGGTGGTCCCCGATCCCGACGTCGAATTCGAAGTCCTCTATGACGACGCTGACCTGGCCGTAATCAACAAGCCACCCGGATTGGTGGTACACCGGGGGGCCGGAAATCGGGCGGGAACGCTCGTCAACGGACTGGTCGCTCGTTATCCCACCATCGTGGGGGTGGGTGAAAACCCTCGGTGGGGGATTGTTCACCGCCTCGATCGAGATACGAGCGGGGCGATGATGGTGGCTCTGACGGGTCGGGCCCATTTAGCGCTCAGCAAACAGATCAAGACCCGGGAAGTGCACCGCCACTACACGACCCTCGTCGCGGGCCGTTTTCCGATTGAACGTGGCACCGTTGACGCCCCGATCGGCCGGGATCCGGGCGCCGCGACAAAGATGGCGGTGCTTATCGACGGGAAGTTCGCCCGCACCCATTATCGACGTGTCGCGGAATGGCCATCGTCAAATGTCTCGCTCGTTGAGGTTCAGCTAGAAACCGGTCGGACCCACCAAATCCGGGTTCACATGGCGGCCATTGACCACGCGGTTGTCGGGGACAGTTTGTACCGCTCGGGTCCTGACCCGGTTGCCTGTCCGAGAATGTTCTTGCATGCCCATCGGCTCGAGTTCGTTCATCCATTCAGCGGAGACGCTCTGTCGATCGACGCTCCCTTGGCCCCCGATCTCCAGGCGGTTCTGAACCAGCTATCGGACTAGGTGCTCGACTACCCGAAGAAGGTTTGGGCGACTTCGTAGATGTCCGGGTCAAGCAGGCGCACCCGCGCACACGCTTCCTCCAGAGGTACCGGGACAATCGCGTCTCCCGCAGAGCGACCATCACTCCGGCCTTGCCGGCTACTGCCAGATCGGCGGCAGCAACTCCGAATCGGGTGGCGAGAATCCGGTCGTATGCCGTCGGGGTTCCTCCCCGCTGAACGTGACCGAGAACGGTGACCCGCGTTTCGAAACCGGATAGTTCTTCGATGGCCGGCGCCAGGACGTTGGCAATTCCTCCCAGCCGCTCAAAGCCGTAGGCGTCGCGTTGGGTGACCGGACGTTCGAGTCCCGCCGGGAGGGGCGCTCCTTCGGCAACCACGACTATTGAATAATTCTTGCCGCGTGCTTGGCGTCGCTTCAGCAGTCTGGCGAGTTCAGCCATATCGAAGGTGACCTCTGGCACCAGGATCGCATCGGCCCCGGATGCGAGACCGGAATACGCGGCGATCCATCCCGCATGGCGACCCATGACCTCGACGAGTATTACCCGGTCGTGGGACTCCGCCGTCGTGGTCAGCCGATCGATCGCATCTGTAGCGATCTGGACGGCCGTATGAAAACCAAAGGTGACGTCGGTGGCGGCTATGTCGTTATCGATTGTTTTGGGAACTCCGATGACCGGAAGGCCCTCCTGGGAGAGCCGGAGGGCCGAGGCCAACGTGCCCTCGCCTCCGATCACGACGACCTGCTCGATTTGGTGGGCATCCATCGTTCCGGTAATCGAGGCCAAACCGTCGCCATGGACGTAGGGGTCCTGGCGCGAGGTTCCGAGGATGGTCCCGCCGAGTCCCATGATCTCGTCAACAACCTCGCGGTCCAGGGGAACGGTGATGTTTTCCATCAACCCTTTCCAGCCATACCGGATGCCGATGCAGGAAGTACCTGCTTGGTGGGCTCTATGCACAACGGCGCGTATGACGGCGTTGAGTCCCGGACAATCGCCGCCTGCTGTCAGTATTCCAATCATCACCGTAGGCTAACCGCCAGTGACTGTTGGCTAGGCCGTCTTCGCGGCTAGGTTGGTCCAGCAATGACTCAAGGCCTCCAGCACTGTTATCGGCACCCCGATCGTGAGACCGGGTTGGCATGCTCAAACTGTGAAAAGCCGATCTGCCCCGACTGTTCGGTAGATGCGGTAGTCGGCCAGCGATGTCTCGACTGTCACAAGCAGATCGGAACCACCCGGGTCAGCCGCGGCACAGGGATCGCGGCGCTGGGACCGGTGACGAAAGCACTGCTTGCCATCAATATCGCGGTATATGTGTTGCAGTGGCTCCCGGGCGGCGCGGAGTTCGTATTTCCGTTCGTTCAGGTCAACTCGGCGATCACCAATGAAGGCACCTGGTGGACGCTCCTGACCTCGGCGTTTATTCATTTTGATCTGTGGCACATCGGCTTCAACGGGTACGCACTCTATGTGCTCGGTCCGCGGGTCGAGGCCCGGCTGGGAACGGGGCCATTCCTTGGTTTGTACCTTTTCGCCGCGGTCACCGGTGGCGTTGGCGGATACTTGCTGGGTGGTCCCGGGTTCGCTCAGATCGGAGCATCCGGAGCGATATACGGAATTGCCGGGTACCTGTTCTGGCAGTGGTGGCCTGCCCGCCGGACGCCCCAAGGGCGCCAGGGCTGGCAGTTGGTCATCTGGCTCGTGGGGCTTGGCATCATCCTGCCCTTTGCGATCGGGGGAGGCTTCATCTCCTGGCAGGGCCACCTGGGGGGATTGGTTGGCGGGCTTCTGGTCGCGGCAGGCTGGGATACCCTCGGTATCACCGACCGGGCAAAACGAACGGCCTTTGCGATCGGGCCCGCGATCGTCATCCTCGCTTTCATCGCGGCGTCAGTCTGGTAACGTCGAACCACACCGCTGTAATTCACCTTCGGAGGTCGATCTAGGGTGGCCCGGGACGGCTTTGCTCATCTTCACGTTCACTCTGAGTTCTCGATGCTCGATGGGGCGGCGCGCGTCAAGGACATGGTTCGCGTATCCGTCGAAGACAATCAGCCCGCCATTGCGATCACCGACCACGGCGTTATGTACGGCGTCGGCGATTTCTACCGTGCTGCCACCGCCGAGGGCGTCAAGCCGATAATCGGGGTTGAGGCGTACATAACGCCTGGAAGTCGATTTGACCGGCCCGGCCGAGCCGAGAATCAGCGCTACCACTCGACCCTCCTGGCAGAAACCCAGGTCGGGTATCAGAACCTCATGAAGATGGTCTCGGCCAGCTATCTCGACGGCTTCTACTACAAGCCGCGCATGGATTTCGATCTCCTCGCCAAGTACTCCGAGGGAGTAATTGCTACTTCCGGGTGCCTTGGTGGGGAAGTAGCTTCTCGACTGGCGCCAGACGCGTCGCGCGAAGAGGGCAACCGGAACGCCGCCAGGGATTTCGATGGGGCGCTCGCCGCCGCCGCCCGATATCAGGACATTTTTGGCAAGGACAACTTCTTTATCGAGATTGCCGATCACGGTATCGAAGCCCAACGGAGAATCTTGCCGGACCTGGTTGACATTTCCCGGAGGATTGGTGCGCCGCTCCTTGCCGCCAACGACGCGCACTATATTGCAGCGGCCGATGCCGAGGCCCATGACGTCCTCCTCTGTATCCAGACCGGATCAACGGTTGACGATCCGAACCGTTTCCGGTTTGAAGGGACCGGCCTGTATTTGAAATCGGCCCAGGAGATGCGGGCGCTCTTCCCTGACGATCTCTATCCGGGAGCGTGTGACACCACCCTGGACATCGCCGATCGGGCTGATGTCACACTTGAGTTCGGGAAGATCCTGCTGCCCTCGTTTCCCGTTCCGGACGGCTACGACGTCGAGTCATACCTCCGGGAGTTGGTATATGAAGGGGCCAAACATCGGTACGGGGCGATGCTTGAGGATGAGGTCGTCGATCGCATCGAACACGAGCTGCGGATCATCAGCGATATGGGCTTTCCCGCCTATTTCCTGATCGTCTGGGACATCATCAAATATGCCAAGGACCAGGGCATCCGCACTGGCCCAGGGCGAGGATCGGCGGCCGGTTCGATCGTGTCCTATGCCCTGCGGATCACGGACCTGGATCCACTGAAGTATGGCCTCATTTTCGAGCGGTTCCTGAACCCCGGTCGCCGCGAGATGCCCGATATCGACATGGACTTCGACGAGCGATATCGCGGCCAGATGATCAAATACAGTGCTGAGAAGTACGGATCCGATCATGTCGCACAAATCATCACGTTCTCAACGATCAAAGGCCGGCAAGCGATTCGCGATTCGGCAAGGGTGCTCGGGCTGCCGTATGCGGTTGGGGATAAGGTCGCCAAGATGATGCCCCAGGCCATTCTCGGCAACGAAGCAACACTCGACAACGTGCTGGAAGCCCCCGGGGCCGATGCAGAGCAGGATCAAAAGGAATGGTTCAGTAACTCTGCAGAACTGCGAACGGCGTACGAATCAGATCCGGATGTGCGACGAGTGGTCGATACCGCGAGGGGTCTGGAAGGTCTGCGCCGCCAGGATTCGATCCACGCCGCCGCAGTAGTGATCTCGCCCCAGCCCGTGTCGGAGTTGCTCCCCGTCCAGCGTAAAGGCGACGACAACGAAATCGTCACGCAATATGAGTGGCAGGTCGTTGAAGCGCTTGGGCTCATGAAAATGGACTTCCTAGGGCTACGAAATCTGTCAACCATTGAGCGGTGTCTCGAGTTGATCCGCAAATCGGGTGAGGAACCTCCCGATATCGACCATGTGCCGCTTGAGGACGCCAAAACGTTCGAGTTGTTGCGCGCCGCCGACACCATTGGCGTGTTTCAGCTTGAAGGAACGCCCATGCGGGCCTTGATCCGGTCGTTGGAGCCAGATACGTTCGACCACATCATCGCGGTCAATGCCTTGTTCCGGCCCGGTCCGATGGGCATGAAGATGCATTACGCCTACGCCGACCGAAAAAATGGTCGCGAACCGGTCGAGTATCCACATCCGGCCACCGAAAAATTCCTCGCAAACACCTATGGAATCATCGTTTACCAAGAGCAGGTCATGCAGGTGGCCCAGGAAATCGCCGGCTATGACATGGCGGATGCGGACAAGCTCCGGAAGGCGATGGGCAAAAAGATCAAATCCGTCATGGACGCCGAGAAACAGAAGTTCGTAGACGGTTGCGTTTCCCAGGGACATCCTCCCCAACTTGGCGCTGATCTGTGGGACGCGATCGAACCCTTCGCAGGGTATGGATTCAACAAGTCCCATTCCGCGGCCTATGCCCTCATCGCTTACCAGACGGCGTATTTGAAAGCCCACTTTCCTGCCGAATACATGGCGGCGCTCTTGACGTCGACCAAGCGTGACAAAGATCGCACGGCCATCTACCTCAATGAGTGCCGGGCGATGGGGATCGACGTGCTGGTCCCAGATGTCAATGTTTCTGAGACTGATTTCGTGAGCCGGGACGGAAAGATCCGGTTCGGAATGTCAGCGGTTCGCAATGTCGGTGAGGGAGTCGTCGAAAGGATCGTCGAAGCACGCGAGGAGGGAGGGTTGTTCGTCGGATTTTTCCGATTTCGTGAATCGGGTAGACCCGCTCGCTCTCAACAAGCGGACGATCGAATCTCTCATCAAGGCCGGCGGGTTCGACAGCCTGGGGCATGGCCGCAAGAGCTTGTTCTTGATCTACGACGACATCTTGACGAGCACACTCGAACGCCGCCGTAATGAGGACGTCGGACAGTTCAGTCTGTTTGCGTCTGCCGAGTCAGATGACATCGAAGCCGAAGTCTTCATCGGAACAGATGAATGGGACAAAAAGATCAAACTCGGGTTCGAGCGTGAAATGCTGGGGCTGTATGTGTCGGATCATCCGCTTCGGGGTGTCGAGTCGGCGATTCGCTCGGCATCCTCGGCTTCGATCAGCGGTCTCATGGACCAGGGCGACAACACCACCGTCACGATTGGCGGCCTGGTTGGGCCGATCACCCGGCGCATGACCCGCAAAGGTGAACCGATGGTGTTCTTCGACCTTGAGGATCTTGAGGGAGCCGTAGAGGTGATGTGTTTTCCGCGAACGGTTGCCGAGTATGGGCCACTAGTCCGCGAGGACGCCATTTTGGTTGTGACCGGGTCACTCGATCACCGTGGCGACTCAGTGAAGATTCGGGCCAAGACGCTCAAAGAGATCGATCTGACGATCGACGAAACCGTCCGCCTAGAGGTACCAGCTCAGTTGCTGTCGCCCGAAAATGTGCAACGTCTCAAAGAGGTTCTGACGAATCATCCAGGGAAGGCGCCGGTAGTCCTGCATATGACGACGAGTGATGGGCACAAGGTCCTGCGACTCGATGACAACCATCGGGTAGAACCTCGCTCGGCGCTTTATGCCGAAATCCGGGAGTTATTCGGGCAACGATCGGTGATCTGACCGTTTACGAACCGATCAGATCGTTGACGAGGCCGGTGTCCTTGATGAGTTCAGCCAACGAAGCCAGGTCGGTCGGGGCGGTGGGTTTCCAGGCGATCGGGATGATGGGGGTTCGATATCTAGCCGCGAATTCGTCCCGGACTGTCTCCTGGCGGCGTGCCTCCCTGGCCCACAGCGCCAGGTTTCGCGCCAGCGGTCGGGTTGCATCGGATGGGATTTCGGCTTCTTCCCAACTGGCCGGAAGCGTCCGGTTGAAGACGATTGCCGCCGGTGGTCGGGCAACTTGGGGCAGTTCTTTGAAGAAGCGAGCGGCTTCGGCGACCGGAGCCGGATCGGAGGTCGTTACGACAATCGTGGTCGACCGTCGGAAGTACTTTTCGATGTCCTGTGAGCGTCGGCGAAGACCGTCGTAGGTGCTCCGCAGGTCGAACAAGAACGCCGCGACGCGTTCCAGCAGGTCGGAACCGAGAGCGATGTCAACAATTCGCAGGGCGGGCCTTGCGGCCACATTGAAGAGTTCTCTCCTTCCCGGAAGGCCGCCACCGGTCAACCAACGGAACAGTCGTCCGCCGACGAGGTTGGTGAGCTCGTTTGGCGCCGTAAAGAACTCGATACCGCCCGAGGCCGGCGGGGTGTCAACAATGACGACATCCCAGCGTCGCTCGTCGAGATGCTGCGCCATCGCTTCAGCCGCTGCATAGGACTGGGAGGCAGGAAAGTGGCGCGTGATCGCATGAAAGAACTCGGAGTTGACCAGGCGGTCAGCTGCTTCAGGGGGAGCATGACTGCGGGCGATCTCGTCCCAGCTGGCTTCTGAATCCAGCATGGCCGCCCAAAGCGTCGGCAGTTCTTGGTTGGCAGTCGGCACGTTGTGAAGTGCGTCGAGCCCCAATGCCGTCGCCAGTCGTCTGGCTGGGTCCACCGTGAGGACCAGGGTCTCGTATCCGGCTTGTGCGGCGGCCACGCCGAGGGCAGCCGAGACGGTCGTTTTGCCGACTCCACCTGCTCCGGTGACCAGGATTGGGCCGTTCATCGTTGCTCCAGAACGTCCGCGAGGCGCTCAGCGACTTCGACCGGCCCGGTGACTCCAAAGAGGTAGGGCAGTGCGCGTCCGCGCCCTGGCAGTTCGGCAAGCCACTTCTGTTGTTCGTGAAAGATTCCGTCATGGAGCGCCGCAGCCGCGCCAATCGGAGTGGAGACGTCGACCGGGACCTTGGCACCGAGTGGTTCCAGTATACGATTCGTGATGATCTCCGCCACGTTGATGAGCTCCTCGTTGGCGATCCAGTCCAACGTTTCTGCGGTTTCGATGGTGGGAAGCTCCTCAGCCAGGGTCACCATCACGAGACCCGTACGGGTTCTGTCAGCCATGAGATCGCTCATCCACCTTGTCTGTTCCCGGACTTTGCCCGCTCCGACGAGCTCCGCAACAGTCTTGGGCGCCCGAATGTGAGATCCGATGGCGCCCGAAGGCGGCGCGTCGGCCACGATGAGATCCCAATTGTTTGTTCTCGTCTCGAAAAGCACCTTGCCCATGGTGACGGTTTCCCGGATCCCCGGTGCCGCCGATGCCAGGGCGTCGAAGGCCCGGGCCACCGGACCGATGCGGGATAGTTTTGGTACCCGGAGGACTATGCGCAGGTACTCATCGAGGGCGGCCGGGCGTTCGATCCCCATGGCGAATATGCCGGGGCGAACCTCTGCGATTTCGTAGCCGAGCGTCTCAACTCCGAGGTGGGCCGCCAGGCCGCGCTTTTCGACCATGCCGATCGCGAGTACCTTGCGGCCCCGACGAGCGGCTTCGATGGCTAAGGCTGCGGCGACCGCGGACTTTCCGACGCCGCCCTTGCCCGTCACAATCAAGAGTTGTTGTTGCATTTGATCAGGCTAGTGGTGGGGTAGGGTGATCGGATAACAGGAGAGTTGCCATGGCTGAGTTTGATGTGGATGAGATGCTCGCACGCTTTTCGGAACGTGCCCAAGCGGTAAGGGATCGCCCCATGCCACCGGTAGAGGGAGAGGCCCGCAAGGGGTTCATCAAGCAGGCCGAAACCGACCTTATCGACTATTCGTTGATCGCCAACGCCTCATGGGAGTTGGTTGACGGTTTTTTGGTTCTGCGAGTCCCGCTCGCCTGATGGTTCGGTTTGGCGACCGGGTAATAACGAAAGACCGTCGACCAAGGTGACCCGGTGGTGGTCGCGGCCACAGGGCCGGGTCGGACATGCTACCGGCGATGGAACATGAGCGGGTAACCTACCGTTCACTGATCATGTTGTTACTTCGCCTACTTTTTTTCGGAGTTGTCTTTGCGGCCGTTGTGGTTGCAGCAGTTCCCACATTCATTCTTGTAAATCTTTCCAATGGGGGAAGTGGGTTTGGGGTTTGCGGCGGCGGTTTGGGGAGTTGCGACTTCGCTTTTGTCGACCCCGTGGAGCTCAGCACGGCGCTCATGTTGGTTCTCATTATCCTGGTGGCCCTCGTCCGGGTCGGGGTGCACCTGAGCCGGCGAATGCGCTCAGAGATCAAGTAGCTCGTTCGGGTCTCGTAGGCCGGGCCGTCAATCGGCGAGCCGTACGATTCCGTTCTCGATGCTTTCGATAATCTCAACCGCGTAGACATCGACACGACGGTCCTCGAGCAGGATTCGCCCTCCCGCCATCGCCTTCTCGATGGCGAAGGCGGCGCCGACCACTGTGCATCCCGCCTCCTCGGCAATCTCTACCAGCGCGGCGGCCGTTCGTCCACCGGCCAGAAAGTCATCAATGATGGCGACCCGCATGGCGGGGGCAAGGACGTGTCTGGCGACCTCCACCCGGTATTCGATGCCTTTCGTCGGAGAGGAGATCTCCCTGGCGAAGGTGTAGCGTTCGCCAGGACCGACATACTTCTTTGCGTAGATATAAGGTAGGCCAAGAATCTGGGAGGCGATCGCGGTCGGAGGAAGACCCGACGCTTCGGCAGTGAGCAGGACATCAGGCTGGCGACCCTTGAGCCAAGCGGCTATCCGGGCGCCGACGTCGGCGATGACCTCGGGATCGACCCGATGGTTGAGAAACCCGTCCACCCGCACAATGCTGCCGTCGACGGTCGCATGATCGAGAATGGCCTCGTGTAAGTTCACCGGCAGAATCGTAGACGACTGGAAGTCTGGAGACTTTCCGACCAATCTGGCGTCATGCAACGCTCCAACGGAACCGAACCCTCGACCACGGACAAGCGGAACGCGTCCACGCTCGCTAACCGACTTGCCAGGGTCTACCCGGACATCGCTACGGCGCTGAACTATGAGGACCCCTGGCAGCTACTCGTGGCAACGACAATCTCGGCACAAACCACCGATGAAAACGTAAACCGGGCTACCCCGGCCCTTTTCGCCCGATACCCGGACCCCGATTCTCTTGCTCGCGCCAATCCGGATGAGGTGGAGCAGTTGATCTATTCGACCGGGTTCTATCGGCAGAAGACGAAGTCGATTATCAGTCTGTCAGAAGATCTGGTCGTCAAATTTGGGGGTGTGGTGCCGGCCAGCCTCGACGACCTCGTGACGCTCCGGGGGGTTGGGCGCAAAACAGCCTCGGTAGTGCTTGCCGAGGCGTTCGGCGTTCCGGCTATTGCCGTAGACACCCATGTTAAACGGGTATCTGCGCGGCTGGGACTTACGACCGAAACCGACCCGGTGAAGATTGAGCAAGATCTCATGGCGCTCTTCGCCAGGAAGCGATGGGCGAAATTGTCGATGACGTTGATCCAGTTTGGGAGGGACGTTTGCGATGCTCGCAAGCCCCGTTGTGGTAGCTGTCCGCTTATAGATCGGTGTCCATACCCGGATAAGATCTTGTGAATCGACAGATCGCCCGCCTGGCGATTCCGGCACTAGGCACTCTGGCGGCCGATCCGCTCGTTTCGTTGATCGATACGGCGTTCGTTGGTCGTCTCGGCACCGTATCGCTGGCGGCTCTAGCGATTAACGCAGCGATCTTCTCGGTCGCCTTTATGGCTTTCAACTTCCTTGCATACGGTACGACACCCTTGATTGCTCAAGCATGGGGACGAGATGACCAGGCGAGTGTTGCGAGAATCACCACCCAGGCGCTGGTTCTGGCGGTGGGCCTCGGGCTTTTTGCTACCAGCGTCCTCTTGATCGGTTCGCGCCAATGGCTGGCCGTCCTCCAAACACCGCCCGAAGCGTTCCACGAAGCTTTGACGTACCTACGGATCAGAGCGCTGGCCGCGCCCGCCGTCTTGATCATCACGGCCGCCAATGGAGCGTTCCGTGGTCAGCAGGACACGCTGACGCCTCTTCGGGTGACTCTGGGACTCAACCTGGCCAACGTGGTTGGTGATGCGATACTCATCTTTGGTTTCGGATGGGGCGTCGGCGGTGCGGCCGTCGCGACGGTCATAGCTCAATGGTTGGGTGCCCTTTGGTTCCTGCGTCTTCTGGCTCCGCGCTGGCTGGGATTTCGTTCGGTCAAGGGTCGAGATCTCGTTCCGTTGCTGTCAGCAGGCTGGGCCATTTTGATCAGAACCGGAGCGCTGCTGGCGGCGCTAACCGTCGCTACGGCGTCTGCGGCCAGGATCGGAACGTCCGCAGTCGCAGCCCATCAAATCGTCATGCAGATCTGGCTCCTGCTCGCCCTGCTCGTCGACGCATTAGCGGTGGCGGGACAGGCGCTGGTGGGGCGTTACCTCGGCGAGGGCGACGAATTGATGGTCGCCAAAGTCGTGAAGCAGTTGACCATCTGGGGTCTCGTCTCAGGGCTCGGATTGGCGATCACTCTTCTGGCGATCGGACCCCTCCTCGAACCCGTTTTCGGCGTCACCCCCGAGGTGGCCGCCCTGGCGATTGGTGTCCTACCACTCGTTGCGGCGTTGCAGCCATTAGGAGCAGTTCTGTTCGTAGGAGACGGGGTTTTCTTGGGGGCGAGTCGATTCCGCTTCCTGGCCGTGACTTCTGCCGTCGCCAGTATGGGGTCCATAGCCGTCACACTGACGTTTGACGGCCGCCGCACTGATCTAACCGGTGTGTGGGTTGGCGTCAGTGTGCTTCTGGCCCTCCGACTGATCCCCCAAGTGTTTGCGTATGCTCGAGATGGGTCGGTTGTGGCTCAGGAACGCCCAGCAACGTAACGGTTGCAGCGACTGCGGCAAGGCTGAGGGCGGCAATGGTGGCGGGAAGTCCGAACCGGTCGATGAGCACGGACGCTGCAAGCAGTCCGCAAATCGATCCGATGATCCCAGCGTTGTTGATCCAGGTGACGGCCCGGCTGCGGATACTCGAATCGAACATTTCGTTGCGCCAAACCCCGAACGACGGGATGAGCAGGAACGAACCAAACGCACTCAGAGCGACATAGGCCCCGACTGACCACGGGTCGGTTGCGGCATAGAGCGCCACACCACCCACGGTTGAAGTCAACAAGGCCAGATACGTCGTGTTCTTGCGACCGATTCGATTGGCAAGAGCGCTTCCGACGAAGAAACCGGTCCCACCAAGGGTTCCGCCGAGAAGGGCAATTACTGCCGCTCGACTCGCCGTCATACCCAACGTGCCGATCAGATGCTCGATGATGAACGCCACTGCGACCGTTGAGAATATGGCAAACAGGTATGACGCGATACTCATGCGCCAGAAGTCCTGACGATTCTGCATCGACCGATACCAAGCAGTTGTGACTTGCAGCGGTCGGGTTGGCGGCTCGTGGATCTCCCTGGCGAGCCGGGGAATGGCAACGAGGCCTATCACGGATGAGGCAAACACCCAACGCCAACCCTCGGGCGTCAGGTCAGCGATAGGAAGGGCTGCGGTGGCGAGACCGGCGCCGAATGAAACGGCCGCTCCGAACAGCGACACGGCGTAGGTGCGACCCTTGCCGCGCACCGTCTCGACGATGATCACGGTTCCGATGATTGCCGCAGCCGTTATGGACAAACGAGTCACCGTCTGAGCCAGCGTATACAGAGCGATAGATGAGGAGAGGCTCGTCATGGTCGATGCGATGAGGCCAACGCCGTAGGCGAGTAGGAAGGCCGTCCTTCGAGAGTGGCTATCACTACGCGAGGTGATGAAGATGGCCGCCAGGGACCCAACTCGAGCTACACCGAAGACGGCGCTCATGGTCCCAGCGGTAATACCAAACGTGCCTCGCACGAGTGGTTCCGTGTTCGTAGCGTGGGCTCCGGCATACCCGAGCGCAACCCCGGCCACCCACATCCAGGCGACCGCATGGCGTATTTCGCCCGACGGTATGAGTCGCTCTCCGCGTTCTTTGAGGCCGGTCACCAAGTTCATTTTTCGCTATCTGTCGGATCACCGACAACCTAACTGTGCCGATATGGGAACATCGGTCATGCGGTCTAGGTTGTTGAGCGTAATGATGGTGTTCCATGACAATTGAAAGCCTGGGGCTTATCCCCGTCCTCATTGCCTTCGGATTCGGCGCTCTGTCGTTTGTGTCTCCTTGCGTTCTTCCCTTGTTGCCGGGCTATTTGAGCTTGATGTCGGGCTATTCGGTCAACGATCTGCAGGAAGGTAAAGCTTCAACGGCTCGAATGGCGAGAGTGACCTTGCTGTTCATTGCGGGCTTCACTGCGGTGTTTATGGCTTGGGGCGCAAGTGCATCGGTCCTTGGTTCGTTCTTGCGGCAGAACGCCCGAACCACCAGCGTGATAGCCGGTTGGGTGGTAGTTGTGTTCGGTCTGATCGTGCTGATCAGCGCGCTCTTCGACGCCCGGTGGCTCCAGACGCTCGTTCGGGAGCGAAAGTTCGACATCCGGCCGTCGCGGCTCGGACCGTGGGCCCCCCCGGTCATGGGCGTCGCGTTCGGCTTCGCCTGGACTCCATGCATCGGGCCGGTCCTTGGCTCGATCCTCACGCTGGCGAGTCAGTCTGAGTCGGTAACGGACGGTATGGTGCTCCTCTTCGCCTATTCCATGGGCCTCGGCATACCGTTCTTGTTATCAGCCATCGGGATGACCAAGGCGTTCGGTGCGGTAGGCATGCTTCGGCGCCATCTGAAGACCATCAATATTGTCTCAGGGGTTGCTTTGATAGCGTTCGGGGTTCTCATGATTCAGAATCGAGTGTTCGAGTTATCGATCATCGTCTCCGAGTGGCTACAAAGACTCGGGCTCGATTGGCTCGCGGCGATCTGACGTAGCGCCACCCCCGGTCGGCCAAGATGCAACCACCACTATCCTGTCGCCGAGATGCACACTGACTTTTCAACGTTCCAGGATCGAGCGCGCCGATACAACGTGGTGCCCGTCACGCTGGAGGTCCTGGCGGATCGCGAGACCCCGGTCAGCGTGTTCGAAAAGCTGGTTGGCGACGAAGACGGCTTTTTGTTTGAGTCCGTCCAGGGCGGTGAGCGGTGGTCGCGATGGTCCTTTTGCGGTTGGGATCCTGCTTTTACCCTGGAGTCGCGCGACGGTGTAGCAACCATCATTCCCGGATTTCATGGATCCACCGCTGCCCGACGGTGACCCATTGGTTGTCCTCGAAGCGGTAACGGGTTGGTTCGATTCGCCCGATGAACCGTCGCTCCCACCCCTGCATTCGGGGCTGGTCGGGTTCCTCGGGTATGACACGGTTCGATACGTAGAGGAGCTTCCAGAACGACCGCCCGATGACCGGGGACTGCCTGAAATGTCCTGGATGGTTCCGGGATTCGTCGCGGCGTTCGACCGATTCAAACAGACGATCACCCTGGTTCGGAACGTATTCGTTGACGGAGCGACGGAGCTTGCGCCGCAGTATGAACGGGCGATCGCCGAACTGGACGAAGCAGCCAGATCGTTGGCGCAACCGCTGGCCTACGAGCCCGAACCCTTTTCGGGTCTGGAACGATCGGGACCGTCGCTGGCAAGCACGATGGGTCCCGAAGCCTTCATGGCGGGGGTGGAAGCGGTCAAGCGCTATGTGCGGCAGGGAGACGCGTTTCAAGTCGTCTTGTCCCAGCGCCTGGAGACGGAGTTTTCTGACGACGCTCTTGACGTCTACCGGATCTTGCGCATCATCAACCCATCGCCGTATCTCTTTTTCGTTCGGACGCCGAGCGTGTCGATTGCCGGTTCGTCGCCAGAACTCATGACCCGCGTGCGAGACGGCATGGTGCACTCTCGCCCGATTGCCGGCACCCGACCGCGTGGCAAGACCGACGATGAGGATCAGGCGCTTGAGATTGAACTGCTTGCCGACGAGAAGGAGCGAGCTGAGCACGTGATGCTCATCGACCTCGCTCGCAACGACCTCGGGCGGGTTTGCGAATACGGATCCGTTCACGTTGACGACTTGATGGTGATCGAGCGGTACTCGCATGTGATGCACATCGTGTCTGGCGTCTCAGGAAAGCTTCGGTCTGGCATGTCAGCCGTTGATGTCATACGGGCCGTGTTTCCCCATGGGACGGTATCGGGTGCGCCTAAGGTCCGGGCGATGCAGATTATCGACGAACTTGAACCGGTAGCACGCGGCCCATACGCAGGCGCGGTCGGCTACGTCGACTTTTCAGGGAATGTCGACACGGCGATTTGTTTGCGCACCGTCGTGATGGCAGATGGCAAAGCCTGGGTGCAGGCGGGAGCCGGACTGGTTGCCGATTCGGATCCGCACACTGAATATGAGGAGTCGATGAACAAGGCCGCCGCCGCACTCGCAGCCGTCGAGGCGGCGCGTCGTGGTTGATGCTGACGTACCGACCGGCGACGTCACGGCTGAGTATCGGCTTATTCGGACTGGAGTTGGTGCGACCTCTGGTCAACATCGTCTGATTCGTGTGTACGGCCCCGACGCAGTCTCTTTCCTTCAGGGGTTGGTGAGCCAGGACTTGGTGTCGATGGCGTCCGGGACGGTCAAACGGTCGTTCTTTCTGCAGCCGAACGGCAAACTGGCCGCCCTGCTGTGGGTAGGAGTTGGTGACGAGGAAGTTGTGCTCTTTTGCGACGCGAATGTTGCCGCCGAGACCGAGGCTCTCTTGCGTCGATATCGCATCCGGGTAAAGGCCGAGATCGAACTCGATCCGCGAGTGGTTGACGAGTTGTGGGGACCGGACTCCCACACGATCGCCGAAGTGGACTCTGGTTTTTGGCGTCGGGATGGCGACTCGATCGTGTTGGCTGCCGGGTTGGGTTCCCTCCCGCGAGTCTTTGTTGTCGGACAGGGACAGATGGCTCCGCCGGTCGGGCGCCGGGCAACAACTGCAGTCCGGGTCGAAGCGGGCGAACCCGTGATGGGCGTCGATGTTGACGGTTCGACCATTCCCCAGGAGTGCGGGTTTATTGATGAGTCGGTGTCTTTCACCAAAGGTTGCTACCTGGGCCAAGAATTGGTAGCCAGAATCGACACGAGGGGTCGCGTGAACCGCCGGTTGGCGGGAATACGGATCCACACAAACACGGTCCCTCCCGACGGTGCCGAGATCGTGTCGGCAGGCAAGGTTGTTG
>CAWIFX010000034.1:0-58356 GCA_963835515.1 uncultured Acidimicrobiia bacterium
CTCCTTCGAAGTCGACTGAACCGTTCTTAAGGAGTCCGTGAATGATCTGGATTGCCTCGGCGAACCGGGAGTACCGCCTGTCTGTCGGGAACCCAAACGCCTCGTAGTCGGAATCGGGCGTGTTCCCCGCCCCGATGCCCAATACGAATCGGCCGCCCGAGATCTCGTCGATGGTGTCTGCGATCTTCGCAGTCATCGCCGGCGAGCGGTACGGAGAGTTGACGACTGATTGCCCGAGGGTGATGCGGGTTGTGACCGCTGCGACCGCAGCCGCAATCGATACGGATTCCCAAGCGCCATCCGTGGACTCTGATCCTCGATACAGCAGGGCATCTTCGAACACGAAGGAGTCGAAGCCCACCTGCTCAGCGGTGGAGGCCCTCAGCCGTATCGACTCCCAAGACGGCGCCGCGGTTGGGCCGTCCGGTCGGCCGTGGAGTTCATTGATCAGTCCGATTCGCACACATCCAACATACCGAATGAAGGTCGGCCCTGCCCTGACCGGTAGGGGTGGTCCGGGCAGGACTGTCCGCCAACCGTGCAATGCAAGGCGCTCCCTGCCTTTCTAGGATTCGCCGGTAGCAAGCAGAGGGATCCATGGCAGACTTCTATCTCGACGACTCGATTCCACAGCCATTCTGGGATAACAGCGTGCAACCCCGGCTGACAATCGACCCGGGAGACACGGTCACTATTGAGTGTGCAGAGCCGATTGGACAGGTGCAACCCACATGGAACAACGACGACTTCGGAAAAGCCGACCCATCACTGGCCCACGCCCTGACCGGATCGATCGCAGTGCGAGGCGCCGAACCGGGCGACGTGCTGCAGGTGGAGATCCTCGACATCCAGCACAAAGGATGGGGCTGGAGCGGCCACATACCTGACTTCGGATTGCTCGCCGATGAATTCGAGACGCCATTCATCCGACACTGGGAGCTCGATGGCTCCAAGTGCCACTATCCCGTCGGCGACATCACCATCCCTGCAGCACCCTTTCCCGGTGTCATCGGGGTAGCTCCGTCCGCACCCGGGCGCCTCGACACATTTCCCCCTAGAGAGAACACCGGCAACATCGACACAAAGGATCTTGTCGTCGGAGCGACGGCGTGGCTTCCTGTATTGGTTCCGCAGGCGCTGTTTTCGATCGGTGATTGCCACGCCGCTCAGGGCGACGGCGAAGTATGCGGAACGGGGATCGAATCGCCGATGACTGTGACTGTTCGCTTCGATGTCAGGCGAGATCTCGACGTCCAGGAGGTGCAAATCCGACGACCTTCACCCCGGACGGCGCCCGATGGTCCGGTACACATCATGACAGCACACGGACCCGACCTGTTTGAAAATGCCCGGCGGGCCACCCGCTACATGATCGATTGGCTAGCTGCCGAGTTTGGGCTGAGTCGCAGCGACGCCTACATCATCTGCAGCATCGCCGGAGACCTTCACATCAGCGAGATCGTTGATGAGCCCAACTGGATCGTGTCCATGCACATGCCCCTCGCCGTTTTCGGGGGTTGACGCCGGCGGCAATTTGTGGGCCCGGCAGTGCGGCATCTCGTCGAGACATCGCTCCACCAGAACACACACCGGGACTTCCGCTCGCTCAACGAGACGCCGTCGAACCGGCGACCAAGGGAATGTGACAGCTCCCCTGCCAGCAGGGTAAGTGGGCCCGGCAGGACTCGAACCTGCGACCAAGGGATTATGAGTCCCCTGCTCTAACCAACTGAGCTACGGGCCCGTGAAATGACACTCCCCGAGCAACGAGATGATAGGCGATCGGCCAACCAGCACAGAACGAGGGCCCGGCAGTGCGGCGAGTCCCCTGCTCTAACCAACGACGAACAGGCATACGCTGTTCGCAGCTACGGGCCCGGAAAAACAACACTCACCGAGCAACGAGATGATAGGCGATCGGCCAACCAGCACAGAACGAGGCCCGGCAGTGCGGCATCCCAGTGAGCGACCGGTCATTGTCGGTCCCCTCAGGGCCGGAAGGCCCGACCGGGGGGAAGGGTCCCATCGCCGGAAGGTGATGGGTAGGGGGGCTCGCTCACAACAACTGCAGTCCATCATCGACACTCACCACCACATGCCGACGAATTTCCAGGGGAACACACTCAGACTTCAGGTTTTTTGTCACACCCGGATCGTATTGTTGAGGAATGGAGACATACATTGCTGGTGACGGGTACGACCGATCGCCAGATGACATCGAACAACAGATCTTGGCCGATGAACTGCTCATCGGACGATTGCGAGCCAGACAGATGGTCAACATCCAACTGGCCGACGAGATGCAACTCGCCGTCGCCGACGGGTGTCGAACCCTGACCGAGTGGGTCGCCTCCCGGACGGACACATCCCGACACACGGCCAAAACCCTCGTCATGACGGCCCGCCGGCTCGCTCGACCGGCCAGCTGACCACATGAAACTCGCTGCTGGTGAGCAAAGCTTCGAGCGGGCCAGCGTCGCTAGTCGCCTCAACGATTCAGTGGATCCGGACAGCTATGACGTCGACAGCTCTCCGCCGTATCGCCCGACGCCAGACAGGGATCACCGCCAGCGAAGAGTCCGCCAGGTTCGATGAGCGGTACCTGCACATTCAACCCACCCTCGACGACACCGCGTGGAAGCTCTGGGGTCAGCTGGCCGCCCTCGACGGGGCCATCGTCGAGCAAGCCCTATTCGCCAGAGCTGACGAACTCCCTAACGATTTCACCACTGCTCGATCAACCAAGACTGCCGACGCCCTCGTGGCGATTTGCCAGGACTCACTGGACCCGATCCCCGACCTAACCGGTCAGCATCTCCCGACATCGACCATGACAGATGGCGATTCTGAGACCGCAGCTTTCCCAACCCTGGAAGCGTTGGGACGGATCCACGAACGCACCCGACCAGGAATCACCGTCTTCGTGAACGCGCAACATCCCGGCGCCACCGTTGGCACACTCATGAGCGGCCAGCTGATCGGCCCCAACACGCTCGAAGAGATCCTCTGCAGCGGCACCATCGAAGCCATCTCCGTGACCGATGACGGCAAACCACTCAACGCCGGCCGCCGAACCGCCAAGATCCCCGGTCGCCTCCGCAAGTTTGTGATCGGTCGAGACGGCGGCTGCTGTGCCGAAGGATGCACCAGCCGCTACCGGCTCCAAGCCCATCATCGAGTCCACTGGGCCGACGGCGGCGATACCGACGCCGACAATCTCGTCACGCTTTGTTGGTTCCACCACCATGTCGTGATTCACCAGCGAGGGTACACGATCACCCCGGACTCCCCACCACATCGGCTCCGGTTCAAGCCGCCCCTACCGAACGGTCCTTAGGTCCGAGGTCGTACACTCTTCACTCCCCCAGCTACCACCTTCAACATTCTCACATCTCGAGTTAGCGCCACCACGGAGTTATCGAAAGCCGTCTAAGAGCGCGCCATACCGTTACCCTCCTGGCATGCGCCGGGCTACCTCTCTCTTCATCGTGTTGTTGCTCGCCGTCAGCGCCTGCAAATCCTCGCCGACCCGGTCGTCACGACCCCACCCACGGTCGTCACCACCATCGCTCCAACCACCACCGCCGCACCCACGACGACAACATCCACTTCGACGACCACGACGATTCCACTCATTCCTGTCACAGGGACGGTCACTGACGAAACCGGCACACCGTTGCCAGGCGTGACCGTTACTTCTGATACGACCGCCGTCACCACCGGTACGGATGGGTTGTTCGATCTCACCGCGGCTAGCCCCGACGATCACCTTCACAAAACCAGCCTGGCTCCCCCTTGAAGTCGACTGGTCTGCCAACAGTGACGCCCAGGTCCTCATGGAGCCACGCATCGTCCGAGCGGTCCGAGTCGCCCGCTACACCTATCTCGAACTCGACGGACTTGAAGGAACGCTGGAACTCATCCAGGACACTCCGGTGAATGCGATCGTCTTCGACACCAAGGACGAAGTCGGCACGACGCTCTATCCCACCTCGGTGGCGCTTGGCCAACGATATGGGAGCGGTCGAAGACTTCTACGATCCGATTGCAACGCTGGAAACCGTGCATGCGGCCGGCTTGTATGCGATCACCCGGATCGTCACCTTCGAAGATCCGATCTGGACCAAGGCCCGCCCCGACGCCAAGCTGGCTGGCAAGTGGATTGACGCTCGGAACCCCGAGAACTGGGAGTACCCGCTGGCGCTGGCCGTCGAAGCATGCGAACTCGGCTTCGACGAGATCCAATTCGACTACGTCCGCTTCCCGGCCGGGAGTACCGCCGGTGCCGCTCCCCCGACCACCCAGGAAGAACGGCTGACGGCCATCACCGGCTTTCTCGAAGAAGCACGATCACGGCTGCACCCGCTCGGATGCGCGGTATCGGCCGACATCTTCGGGATCACCGCTTCGTCGCCGACCGACGAGGGCATCGGGCAGCGGCCGGACGAGCTATCGACGGTGGTCGACGCGCTGTCCCCGATGATCTATCCATCGCACTACAGCCCTGGCTGGCTCGGATTCGCCGACCCGAACGATCACCCGGGACCGGTGACGGCCGATGCGCTCGACGGGGCGATGCCAAGAATGGCGCCAGGATCATTGCTGCGCCCGTGGCTACAGGCGTTCTATTACAACAGCAATCAGATCAGGGCAGCCATCGATGAGGCCGAATCACGCGGTCTCGGCTGGATTCTCTGGAATGCCGTCGGCCGCTACTCACGCAGCGCCCTCATCGACGAGTGAGCCAGTCGCCTTCTGAGACTCTCGACCGCAGCTTTGCCTCGGTTGTGTTCAGCCGATGCCGCTGAGAGCGGCGACCAGGAATACTGCCAGCAACAACACCAATAGCATCACGATGGCGAGCGGAATGAGGACGACGGCAACGGCTTTGCCCGTCGTGAGAGCCATGTTTTCCCGAACGTTCAGAATGAACAGATAGACGCCCCACAGGGCAATCAGAAAGCCGAGGATCGGGATACCACCGAGCGCCGATGGGATCGCCGCGTAGGCATTACCCCGCATCAGGCCCTGAAAGTCGCCCTCTCCGCCGAACATCTTGGCCAAGCCATAGAAGATCGCCGTTCCGATAGCCCATGCAACAAAGGCGCCGACGATGCCCCCGAGGATGCCCCCGAAAATGCCGGTAGAGCTGTTGAAGATCCCATTAAGTAAGCCCAGCAAGAAACCCGATGACCGCCACAATCGCCGCGGTCGCGCCCATGTGCGACTCGTCGGCGGCGATCTCGGAGAAGACGGTGGCATCGCCTTTGAGAGCCCTCGTTGCCCGCTCGGTTATCACTGCGCTGTCCATGGGTGCCCCCTACTTGGCTGAACGTACCCACTGACGATACAGACCCGATCGATCCCAGAGCGTGAATTCGAGCGGAATTACCTCGTCACGGGCGACGAAACGGGCCGTTGACACTGGCAATTGCCACATCACAGTGAGCAGATTCCATAACCTCCTCCGCCACGGTTCCGAGCAACACGAGCGAACTGCTACCCGAACCCTTCGAAGCAGCTGTCACCAGGTCCACTGAGCGCCGGCGGGCCATCTCCGATAATGCCGTCGACGGTGGTCCGGATACGACAATTGGTTTGACGCCGGGATATGACGAGACGAAGGCTTCGAGTGCGTCTTTGGCTTTGCCTGCGCGACGAACGTGCATCTTCTCAACTTCCGCCGACGATCGTCCGGAATCGATGAGCATTTGATCAAAACGGGAAACGAGGGCGTAGGCCGCGAACACCTCGGCTCCCGGGGCCAGCTCGAACGCCAGGTCCAGGGCCGCCCGTGACGTATCAGATAGATCCACGGTTGCGAGGACCCGCTGGTACGACCGACGGGGTTGGCGCCGAACCGCCAGGAGCCCCGTCCGAGCCTTTCGAGCCAACCGCCTCGTAACCGGGCCAACCTTGCCTGCGTCGAGCGATGAGGTCCCGGCCACGATCAAGTCCGCTCGCTTGGCGAGACGGGCGATATGGGCAGCCGGACTGCCCGACGGAATCACGAGATCAACCTGAACACTTGTGCGAGCCCGCACCCAGTCAGCTAGTTCGTGGGCTCGTTCGGTAGCCGTACTTTTGAAAAGAGCCATCTCATCCGGATCGAGAAGTGCTCCTTCAGCGGGGTCAAAGACATGGACCAGCGTCAAAGAGGAACCCTGCTCCTCGGCTACCAGTCGGGCCCGGTCCGCCACTCGTCGACCGACCGTCGTCAAGTCGACCGCAGCTAAGACCTTCTTCATGGGATCAATATCCGCTGCGTCACGCTCGTCCCTTGGCGCGCCGATAGCGAAGAATCTGGGCGTTCGTGGAGGCATCGTGGTCGAGTTCTCCGACCTCGTCCGCCGTCAGCTCGCCAATGATCGCCGTGGCGAGAACCTTGCCGAGTTCCACACCCCATTGGTCGAACGAGTTGATCCCCCAGATGATGCCCTGGGTGAACACCTTGTGTTCATATAGAGCGATCAGTTGACCGAGGACCGATGGCGTCAGCTTGGGAGCGATGATCAATGATGTCGGTCGGTTCCCCGGGAACGTTCGATGCGGCACCAGATCAGGAGCCACCCCATCGGCGACGACTTCTTCGGACGTCTTGCCGAAGGCCAACGCTTCGGCCTGGGCGAACAAGTTCCCCATGAGCAGGTCATGCTGGCCGCCAATGTCATCCGTCGACTCGAGGAATCCGATGAGGTCGGACGGCACAATGGCGGTCCCCTGGTGGATTAGTTGATAAAAAGCATGCTGTCCGTTGGTGCCCGGTTCGCCCCAGACGATTGGCCCGGTATCCAGGTCAACGGGCGACCCATCTTTGCGGACCTGCTTTCCATTCGATTCCATGTCCAGCTGTTGCAGATAGGCCGCAAACCGGTCAAGGTCCTGGCTGTAGGGAAGCACCGCATAGGTCGGATAATCCAAAAAGTTGCGGTACCAGACCCCGATGAGCCCCAACAGCACCGGAACATTCCGCTCTAACGGTGTGGTTCGTAGATGCACGTCGACGGCACGCATGCCAGACAGCATCTCCCGGAACGAGTCCTGGCCGACCGCGATCATCAGGCTCAGCCCGATCGCCGAGTCCATGGAATACCGACCCCCCACCCAATCCCAGAACCCGAACATGTTGGCGGTATCGATCCCGAACGAGCCGACCGCTTCGGCGTTCGTGGAGAGAGCCACGAAATGTCGAGCCACCGCCTCGTCGCTTCCCAGCCGATCAACCAGCCACGCCCTCGCGTTACGGGCATTCGTAAGCGTCTCGAGGGTCGTGAACGTTTTCGAAGCGACCACGAACAGAGTCGTCGCGGGATCAATCTTGTTCAGAACCGATACGAGGTCCGTGGGATCGACGTTAGAAACGAAATGGGCTTCGATGTCGGGATGCACATAGGGTCGAAGCGCTCGATAAGCCATCGCCGGACCGAGGTCCGAGCCTCCGATGCCAATGTTGACGATCGACCGGATTCGCTCACCGGTGTACCCGGTCCATTCACCTGACCGCACCTGGTCGGAAAACGCAGACATGCGATCGAGGACCTCGTGAACGTCGCCCACGACATCATGCCCATCGACGGTGAACACATCGCCCCGGTCCGATCGCAGCGCGGTATGAAGGACGGCTCGATCCTCGGTCGTGTTTATGTGATCGCCTGCAAACATCGCAGCGATCTGCTCCGGAACCCCGGCTGCGCGGGCCGCGGCAATCAGCTGGGCTACGAGCTCATCGGTTATCAGATGCTTGGACAAGTCGACCGTGAGGTCAGCGACCTCGATAAGTGAATCTGGCCGCTCGTCCTGGATCCTCAGCAAACGCGATTCGCAGGTCCAATGCACCGCTGACCTCATTCGTCGATTCGAGTGCTTTCCACTCCGAACTATCCCGTATTGACCGCAACCGTTCCTCCCGTTCGAGCGTCACGATGGAGTCTGGCACGCTTGGTCAGGGCACGCGCCGACGATCTGTAGACCCATTCGACGCACCCAGGGTCGACAGGTGAACCGCTCCAAATCCACCTACGAACAAACCTCACATTGGGCATTGACCGGCCGGAAGCCGTTTCGTATGATCATCGCGATGTTGGCAAATCGCAGTCGACTTTGCCAGCGAGCCACCAGCGGAGATACGCATCCATCGAAGCGTGCGCCGCTCATGTAGGAAGGACCTACTCTTGGACCGTATCAGGCGCCTCGTCATCACTCTCGCAGTAGCAGCGCTGGCTTTCCCAGCAATGATCAGTACCGCACAAGCCGCTCCCCCGGACAAGGAACAGTTTCGAGACCCATTCAGCTTTTCCGGCGAATCTATGCGGTGTCCCAGTAGATGTAGCCGGTGAAGTACGGGGTTCGTTCGTCGGGAAACCTCGTGGCAAAACGAGCACCTATTACGGCGGGGCACAGATCCATGTCTTCGTGTCCTGGACCAACCCCGCGAATGGGCGAACAATCACACAGAAGTCCAACTACGTGGACAAAGACCAAAAGATCACCGACAACGGCGATGGGACCATCACGATTACTGGTCTCGCCGCCGGCGGAGAAACGACATTTGGGCCAAACGGGAAACTGATTTTCAACAATCCCGGACAAGTCCGATACCAGGTCATTATCGCCACCAACGGAACGCTTGACGATCCTAGCGACGACCACTTCATCAGCGACCTGGGTGTCGTCTTCGGATCGACTGGGCGCAACGACGATTTCGACTGCACCCTGGTCGCCAGCCTGCTTACCGGCTGAGATACATACGCATCTCGAGAGGAAGCCCTCGCGTTCGAGGGCTTCCTCTCTCTTCGACAACCGCCGCACGACCCATGTCTGGGCGTCAAAGAACCCAGACCAGCCGCGTCAAGCGGTCGATCTGGGTTCAGTGCGACAATCGGTACGCTCCGGGGGTGAGACTCGAACTCACAACCTGCGGATTAACAGTCCGACGCTCTGCCAATTGAGCTACCCCGGAAGGTCGCGTTTGCGAGTCGCAACAGTAGCAGACCCTCTCGACAGTCCGTCAACGGGCCTGACAAAAGCGCCTAGGCGTCGCCCAGGAAGCCTTCGAGCTTCTTGGACCGGGCCGGGTGACGGAGTTTCGCCAACGCCTTCGTTTCGAGCTGCCGAACCCGCTCTCGGGTGACGTTGAAGTGATTGCCGACCTGTTCGAGCGTCCTGGGTGGGTTGTCATCGAGGCCGTATCGCATGATCAGGACGGTCCGCTCACGGTCGTTGAGGTCCTCAAGGGCGTGAGCCATATACTCCTGGAGGAGCTTGAAGGAAGCAGCTTCGACCGGCACCACGGCTTCTGTGTCCTCCACGAAATCCCCGAGGGTCGAGTCGTCCTCTTCGCCGAGTGGAGTTTCCAACGACACCGGGCTCTGCGCGATCTTCTGAAGCTCGCTGACCCGGGTCTCATCGACCTCCATCTCGGCGGCGATCTCCTGAATGGTCGGTTCCCGGCCCAGGTCCTGTAGAAGTGCTCGCTGGGTCTGGGAAAGCTTGTTGATGGTTTCAACCATGTGCACCGGCACGCGAATGGTCCGGGCCTGATCTGCCAGGGCTCGAGTTACCGCCTGGCGGATCCACCACGTCGCATACGTCGAGAACTTGAATCCCTTGCGATAATCGAACTTCTCAACCGCCCGCATCAAGCCCAGGTTGCCCTCCTGGATAAGGTCAAGCAACGCCATGCCACGGCCCACGTACTTCTTGGCGATCGAAACGACCAACCGCAGATTGGCTTCGACCAGGCGCTTCTCTGCCCGGTCACCATGGCGAATGGTCCGGTCGAGAATGACTTTGTCTTCGACCGAAAGATCCTCGGTGCCGAATCCGGGAACCTCAAGTTTCTCCAACGCCCGTTTGCGGGCTTCGATGGCCATCGCCAACTCAACCTCTTGCTGAGACGTGAGGAGCGCGTACGCGTCCAATTTCCTGGAGATACATCCGGACCGGATCGGACAGCGAGATGTGATCGTCTTCGCTGAACGGGACCAGGAAGTTCTCGGCGCCATCCTCGGACACTTTGACTTTGGCCGCCGAGAGTCGCTCGAAAACCAGGTCAAACGACTCGGGTGGCGCTTCGGCATCTTCGAGGTCTTGCTGTACTTCGGCCGCCGTCAGGAAGCCTCGCTGTTGGCCACGTTTGATGAGCGCTTCGACCAGTTCGTTAATCCCCATGCGACCCGATCTCCCGCTTTTGTTTCTCCAAAGCTATCAACTTGTACTGCAGCTGTGAATACTCCTCTTCTGAGGCAGAGTCCAACTGCACCTGCAGCGCAGCTATCTGGCGGTCGATCGCCTGTCGGTGGACTGCCTGGACGATCTCCTGAGGATTGCCCTCCGGGGGTTCGTCCAACATCACGGTCCGCAGAAACGATTGCACGTCTTCATCACTCACCGCATTGATATCAACCTTATCGGCAGTTGCGAGTTGTGCACTGAGTATTTCGAACACTTCTCGATAATCGGGCCGGCCAATCCACTCCGGTTCGAACGTCACATCGCCAAGATGGTTGGCCACCACGAGCCGCAGGAGCTCGCGCTCGAGTCGTTCGCCACCGGTCCGTGGGGGTGGGAAGTGCCTGACGGGTCGCGGTGTCTCACTGGTAGGTGCTGTCGAAGTGGTCGTCTTCCGGTGACCCCCTTTGGCCGCCTGCTCAACGGCTTCAGTGACAGCCACTGCGTCAGCCCCGGTGAGACGAACGATGTACCTGGCGTATTCAGCACGGGCGACCTTGTCGGTGAGTCGCCCGACGATGGCCGCACACGCCTTGACCGCCCGGGCCCGTCCTTCCGGTTCGTTGAGCCGATGCGACCGCACTTCGCTCTCCAACCGGAACATGAGCAGCGGAATCGAGTCGTCGATCGCTTTACGCAAAGCCGAATCGTCGCCGTCCTGGACCATGTCAGCCGGATCACGTCCCTCGGGCATGCGTGCCACCCGCAGGTCCAACCCGAGTTCAGCCGGCAGATGAAGTTCGTCACCGCGGATTGCCGCACCGGCGCCCGCCTGGTCGGCGTCGAATGCCAGCACGATCACATCGGTGAAACGTCGCAACAGGTCGAAATGATCCTCTCCGAGCGCCGTACCGCACGACGCTACCGCCAGCGGCATGCCCGCCCGATGCAGCGCAATGACATCGGTGTAGCCCTCCACGACGATCGCCAAACGGTTAAGGGTGATGTCCTTGCGGGCTTTGTCGAGGCCGTAGAGGAGCTTGGCCTTCGAATAGAGCTTTGTCTCGGGTGTGTTGAGATACTTCGGTCCGTCGCCATCGAGCAGACGGGCACCGAACCCGACCGCGTCGCCCTTTACATCCCGGATCGGGAACATGACCCGCCCATGGAACCAGTCGATCACCGAGCCCCGCTGGGACTTGCGCGCCAGACCGGCGGCGATCAGGTCCTTATCTTTGAACCCTTCCTTGGTCAGGTGACGGACGAGGTCCGTTCGCGAATCGGCAGGCGAAAACCCCAACTCGAACTGGTCGACGACCTCCCCGTCGTAACCTCTCCCCCGCAGATAGGACCTTGCCGAACCGGCATCGGTACCCTTTTTGAGCCGCTCTGTGTAGAAGACGACCGCCGCATCCGTCGCGTCGACCAGGCGTTGGCGTTCGCCCCGACGCTGAGCAGCTTTCGGATCGATCCGTAACGTTACGCCAGCCTGTCGGGCCAGCACTTCGACGGCCTCTGAGAAGTCGAGCCCCTGGGTTTCTTGCACAAACTTGAAAATGTCGCCGCCTGCCCCACAACCAAAGCAGTGGTAGAAACCCCGGGCAGGATCAAGCGACATCGAAGGCGTCTTTTCCTGGTGAAAGGGGCAGATCGCTTTGTGGGAGCGACCGGATTTCTTGACGCTCGTGACAGCCTGAACCAGGTCGACGATTGACGTCGACTGCCTGATCTTCTCGATGTCGTCACGATCGTAGGCCACGCCCAAACCCTGCCTTCTCTGGAGGCTCACGATAGCCGTGGAAACGGACTTCGCTACCGGGCCAGAACCGTCGGCAGCCCGGGGCCACATGCTCGTCGTTCTCGTCTGCATAGACGCGAATTCGGCTCGGCATCGACCCGTTCTAGGATACGTCGCAATGGATCTGCAAGAGCCACAACCCGACACCGACGTCCCGCCCTATGTTGAGCACCTTGGCGCATCACGCGAGTACTGGCGCGACATCATCCTGGGCGTCAACGATGGACTGGTGTCCATGTTCCTGCTCGTGGCGGGCGTGGTCGGCGGCGCACTCGACACCAGAACAGTTCTGCTGACCGGAGTCGCCGGAGCCATCGCCGGTTCAATCTCGATGGGCGTTGGCGAGTACATAGCCACCAAGGCACAAGAAGAAGTGTTTCATGGTGAAGTTGCTCTCGAGCGTGAACATATCAAGTACCACCGCAAATTTGAACTCGACGAACTCAAAGAGATGTTCGTTGAAACCGGCTTGGACGGGGCACTCGCAGGAGAAGTGGTCGCCGCCTACAACGAAGACGACGAGGCCCTCATGAAGATCATGATGGCGTTGGAGTTCGGGTTCATCGACGAACAGCGTCGCAATCCCTATGTCGCCATGGCCGTGTCCGGCGGCCTTTTCCTGTCGGGGGCCATGACCTCGGTCGTACCGTTTATGTTCGATGTGACTCCCCGCACCGGGCTCATGTGGGCAGCTGTCGTTTCGGGAGTTGCCCTCTTTGGCGTTGGCGCTGCCAAGACCCTCGCAACCCGCGGGCACTGGATCAGAGCCGGCCTGGAGAACCTCACCCTGGCTGCCATTGGCGCCGGGGTGTCCTACTACGTCGGTGTCTGGTACCAAGCGAACTTTTAGAGGCCCGCGCAGTCCGGTGGGCTAACTGAGGTGATGCAGGAAGAACCCGTAGATATCGGCCGCTTCTTCGATCTGTTTCGAGGTCGGTTTGCCCAGGCCATGTCCAGCTCGCCGTTCGATGCGGATCAGTACGGGCGACCGGTTGGATTCGACGGCCTGCATCGCCGCTCCCCATTTGAACGAATGCATCGGGACCACCCGATCATCAAACTCGGCGGTGGTGATGAGAATCGGCGGATACTCCCCGGCCGGATCGACATTGTGAAGAGGTGAGTACGCAAACATGGCCGAGAACAGCTCGGCGTCTTCGTCGGCGTTGCCGTATTCGGGGGTCCAATAGCGACCGGCCGTGAAGTGATGGAAGCGCAGCATATCGGTAACTGGCACGGCCGAGACGACCGCACCGAACAGGTCGGGACGTTGCAGCACCGACACGGCCGTGAGTAGCCCTCCGTTCGACCCACCGAAGATACCGAGTTGCTCCGAAGTCGTCACGCCTGACTCGATGAGGAACTCGCCGCATTGGGCGAAGTCGTCAAATACCCGTTGCTTGCGGGTCAGCATCCCGGCCTCGTGCCAATCTTCCCCGAACTCCGAGCCACCCCGCAGCACGGTCGAGGCGAACACCGCCCCGGCCTCGAGCAAGGCAATCCGAGCCGGGGAAAAGGTGGGCGTAACCGCAATGTTGAAGCCCCCGTACCCGTACATAACCGTCGGGGAAGGCCCCTCAAGGCCCTTGCGATGCGTCAAGAAAATGGGGAGCTTCGTTCCGTCGTCGGCCGTCGCCACAACCTGGCGGGTTTCAAACCCCGCTCGGTCAAAAGGCGCCTCAGTAGCGTGGAACGTGGTTGTTTCGCCAGAGGGGACGTTGTGGCGCAGGATCGTCGGTGGATCCAGGTGCGACTGGAAGTTGATAAAGAGATCATCATCCTCGGCTCGCCCGGCCATTTCGGCCACTGATCCCATCTCGGGCAGAGCAATATCGCGGACGTGGTTTCCGGCTAGATCGAAAATCGCCAGCCTCGAGTAGGCGTCGTGAAGATAGTTCGCAACGAGGTGCCCACCAACTACGCCGGAGCCCTCCAACGGATCATCAGCTTCGGCGACGATCTCCTCGTTCAGTCCGGTCGCCACATCGATGGCGACAATCTTCGAACGAGGGGCGTCCTTGTTCGTTTGAATGAAAAACCTGGAGCCTTCCGAGTGGACGAGGCCATACGCCGCGTCGAATTCATCGAACACCCGGTGAAAGCCGAACCCGTCAGGATCGCCTACTACCGGGTCCCCGGCGAGTGGCTTGACGTACAGGCGGGTTTGGCTGGCCGTTCCATCCCAGCAGGTGAGAACCAGATACTTGCCATCGTCGGTGACTTCGGGGAAAAACCCCAGACCAGGCAGATCGGGCCGTTCGTAGACCAAAGCGTCTTCAGATCGGGCGGCACCCAGCCGGTGATAGAACACCCGCATGTTGGTTTGCTCTGGCAAACCCTCATCGGCGTCGGGATACCGGGGGTAATAGAAGCCAAGACCATCGTCGCTCCACTCGGCGTTGCCGAACCGCATGCCGTCGATGAGATCCCCGGTTTCGTCACCCGTGGCGACTTCGAGCACATGCATGTCCATTCGATCGGAGCCGCCGACCGCCACATTGAACGCCAGGTGCTTTCCATCGTCGGACATGAACGTTCCGGTGACCGCCACGGCACCATCGTCCGAGTAGGTATTGGGATCGAGCAGCAGCTCTGGCTCGCCATCGAGGCCAACCTGACGGTAAAGAATCGGTTGGTCGGCGAGGCCGTCGTTGTAGCCAAACACATATATGCCCGCCCGCCCCGTCGGTACTGACCAGCGCGGGAAGTCCCAGACCTCGGTCATGCGTTTCATCAGGGTCGATCGACCAGGAATATCGGCCAGATACGAAGCAGCGAAGTCGGATTGGGCTGCAACCCATTCCGCAATCTCCTCAGATTCGCCCTCCAACCACCGGTAAGGGTCGGACACGATCTTTCCGTGGTAGTTGTCTTGCTGGTCGGTTCGCCGGGATGCGGGATAGGACGGTGACATCCAAGCATCCTAGATGAGGTCCAATGGTCAAGATCTGGCCGCACACTGACGTCATCGGTCCTGACCGCGCCGCTCACGGTGATCGTGCCGGCCGGCGAAACGGTCGTCGCTCAAGTGGTCTGGAGCGCGCTACTCACCGGTATCAACGACTTCTTGTTCACGGTGACGGCTGACTCCGATGAGGTTGTGACGAACAACATCGCCAACGTTCAGGTCGAGGTCTTGCCCTAGCCGGGAAGTGCCACAAACTCGATCGTCAGCGTCACGTCTTCGCTCACGTTGGCAACGAACGGGACATTCGGAATCACCAACTCGAAATCGGTCCGATTGACCAGTGCCGACGCCGTACCTTCCAGCCGCTCGTCGGACCCGGAGACGGCAACGTCGAACGTGACCGACCGGGTGATATCTCGGATCGTGAGATCGCCGGTGACCGTGAACGTGAATGAATCCGTAGTCTCGGTAGGTAGACCATCAACCGATGTCGGCGAGAAGGTGATGAACTCGAAAGTATCGGTGTCGAGAATCGCGCCGCGTACGGCCCTCGTCCGGTTGCTTGAGTCAGTTGCCAGCGTCCGGGCGTTAATCACCACGTCGCCGAGAACCGAGGCAGACGGATCGTTGAAGTCGACGAGGATCTCACCGGCTACCTGATCGGTCGATCCAACCACGGTGGTGTCGACCCCCCGCAGCTCTTCCTGAAGGGTGAAACTGACCGTCGACTCCTCAGAAGCGATTGTGTAGGTGCTCGAAACAGCTGGTGCCGGATCGGCCAAAGTAGTTTCCACGGGCAGGGAATCGCCACCCGCGCCGCTCGTCGACGATGTCGCAATTGGCGGAGCCGTCAACTCGGTTGAGGGGGCTTCGTTGCCGTTCGAATAGAACCATGCCAGAGCGCCACCAACGACGAGTACTCCGACAGCAATAGCAACAACAACGACGCGTTTCATAACAACTCCCTAACAAGCTTTGGTCACTAGATACGTTTCAGATCACGATCCGGTTCGATCACACTAGGAGTAGCCGACGGCCTATGTGGTAGTCACTCACGGGTCACGAAGTCGAGGAGTGCTTCGCCTGCCCATCATTCGAGCATGAACGGTCGCTGACCGTGGACCGTTCGACAACCGTGAGCGAAAGGGGAACGTCGTCGACATCGGCCCCATCGAGGAGGCTGAGCAATGCGGCTGCCCCGAGTCTTCCCGACTCAAATAGAGGCTGGCGGACCGAGGTCAGCCCGACGTAGGGGGCAAGTTCGACGTCATCGAAGCCGACCACGGAGATGTCTTCAGGAACCTTCAGTCCGTGGGCCGCAACGGACTCCAAGACCCCAAACGCCTGGGTATCAGAGGCAGCGAAGATAGCGGTCGGCCGATCCTCGAGCGATAGAAGTTCCCGGGTCAACCGGTGAGCGACCTCGCGACCAAACGGGCCAGTCTTGATGTATTCCGGTTGCACCCCGAGACCGGAATCAGCCATGGCTTGCAGGTACCCGAGCCGGCGATTGGTCGAGGACCGAAACCCAAGACTCTGCTCATCGTCGTCGCCGACAAACCCGATGGCCTTGTGCCCTCGATCGAGTAGATACTGGGTAGCCAACTTGCCGCCCGCAACGTCGTCCACCGTCACCGACGGCACACCACGGAGGGCAACATCAATCGCTACCGTGCTCACTTCGGCCGCCCGCAGTTCCGCAATGGTTACCTCCGACAAGGGCAACGAGATCACCATCAGTCCAGCTGGTTTCGAGCCACCGACTATCGCCGCAATTGCCTGGTCCCGCTGCTCGGGTGTGTCAGCAACCCTGAGCGTGACCTCGCGACCTGACGATCGGAGAGCTTCAACCACCCCCTGCAGCCGGGCGTTCACGGATGCCGAGGTCAGGAACGGGACAAGCACACAGATGGCGTCGGTACGGCCCATGGATAAAGATCGGGCGCTTTGGTTGGGCGAATAAGCCAGACGATCGATCACATCGAGCACCCGAGCACGGGTACCGGGAGCTACTCGCTCACGGCCGTTGATAACACGTGAGACAGTGCCTACCCCGACGCCAGCCTCGCGCGCCACGTCCAGGATTGTGGCCACGAATCGTCCCTCCACTCAAGCGTTCTGGAACCGCTTCCAGAACGGATTCGCTGACCCTATTACCTGGTGGGGTCTGCGTCAACCCGTCGTCAGCGAGGGGTGAGTCGCTCGGCGAGATACCCGTCGAGTTGATCCATCGACACCCGATCCTGTTCCATCGAGTCCCGATCACGGACCGTCACGGCTGAATCGTTGAGCGAGTCAAAGTCGTAGGTAATGCAATATGGCGTGCCGATCTCGTCCTGGCGGCGGTATCGACGTCCGATCGCCTGCGTGACATCCATTTCGAGTTCGTAGGTTCGACGGAGCCGATCGGCTAACTGGGTGGCTGGTTCAATCAGTTCTGGCTTCTTCGATAACGGAAGTACTGCTAGCTGATACGGGGCCAAGCGGTGATCCAAGCGCATGACGGTGCGGGTCTCGCCGTTGACGGTCTCTTCGTCGTAGGCATCGATAAGGAAGGCAAAGGTGGTCCTGGTCGCCCCGGCCGCCGGCTCGATCACATGCGGGAAGAATCGCTCGTCGGCCTCCTGGTCGTAATAGCGCAGGTCCTCACCGCTGTGCTCGGCGTGCTGACGTAGATCGAAGTCCGTGCGGTTGGCAATCCCTTCGAGTTCGTCCCATCCCCAGGGGAACGCGTATTCCACGTCGGCCGTCCCCGCCGAATAGTGGGAAAGCTCGTCGTCGTCATGGGTGCGGATACGAAGGTTGTCCGGATGCATACCCAGCTCTGTGTACCACTCATGGCGAGCGCGCAACCAGTAGTCGTACCACTGAGCGGACTCTTCCGGCCGGCAGAAGAACTCCATCTCCATTTGCTCAAATTCACGAGTCCTGAAAACGAACTGTCCCGGGGTGATCTCGTTTCGAAACGACTTACCTATCTGGGCGATTCCAAACGGCAGACGGAGCCTCTGGGTACGGCGCACGTTTTCATAGTTTATGAAAATGCCCTGGGCGGTTTCCGGGCGAAGGTACACGAGGTTCTCATCGCTTTCGACGGGACCGAGATGGGTACGCAACATCAGATTGAATTGTTTGGTTTCGGTGAACTGACCCTTCATCCCACAGGTCGGGCACTGGTCAACATTGTCGAGTTTGTCGAGGCGATGCCGAGCATTGCAATTTCGACATTCGACCATCGGGTCCGTGAACACCTCCTCATGACCGCTCGCTTGCCAAACCTGCCGGGATTGGAGGATGGCCGAATCGATGCCGACTACATCGGACCGATATTGCACCATCGACTTCCACCACTGGTTTTTGACGTTGCGAAGCACGGCGTTACCGAGCGGGCCGTAGTCGTAGGCCGAGCGAAGTCCGCCGTAAATCTCCGACGACTGGAAGACGAACCCGCGGCGTTTTGATAGGTTCACGATTGTGTCGAAATCAGCTGGCATGAAGATCCTCGTTGCGAACCGGCATGTTAGGCCGGAGCGATGGGCACTCCCGCCGGTTTACGCACCACCGAACCGGCCGCCGGTTAGGCCGTACCGAACCGACGCACCCGACTTTGGTACTCCACCACCGAATCAACCAGTTCCTGGGCGCCGTAGTCGGGCCAAAGAATGTTAGGGAAGACCAGCTCGGCATAGGCGGCCTGCCACAGAAGGAAGTTAGAGATCCGGTGCTCGCCCGACGACCGAACGATCAAGTCTGCGTCTGGCATTCCGGGAATGCCCATCAAAGAACCGACCAACGGCTCGTCGATCTGATCTGGCCTGAGCTGCCCGTCCGCCACCAGGACCGCCGCCCGCCTGGCTGCCCGGGCGATGTCAGCACGACCGCCGTAGTTAAACGCAAACACCACATGCAGCTTCTCATTGTTGGCCGTGACGGCTTCGGCATCGGCCATGATCTCGCGGTTACGGTCGGGGACGCGAGGGTCGTCAAGTATGCCCATAAAATGCATCGCGACGTTCTTCTCGTGGAGTTCGTCGCGACGGCGCTCCAAAATGTCCCGGTTGAAGAACATGAGGAACTCAACCTCGCTGTCGGACCGACTCCAGTTCTCGGTTGAGAAAGTGAAGGCAGTGAGCCACTTCACCCCGAGGGCCAGCGCACCGTCAATCGCCGAAAACAGGGCCGCCTCCCCGGCGGCATGGCCGGCAGTTCGCTCCAGCCCCCGTGCCTCCGCCCAGCGTCCGTTGCCGTCGAGTATGAGCCCGATGTGGCCAGGGACGTTCGTTAGGTCAACCTGGCTGAGATCCAGATCAGGAGATCTTGCGTCTTCGGTCATTCCTGCATGACCGACATCGACACGATCTTGCGTTCGAGGTGATACTCAAGAAAGCGGCGAGTTACGCCGAGCGTCTCTGAAGGGGGTACCGCCGACGGTTCCGGGAGGTTCTGAATATCTGAGTCTGCAAGTTGTGCCAGCCGTGCGGTGACCCCTTCGCGCAGCTTGTAGGCACCCGACGGTGCGCACGAGCTACAGACCACTCCCCCGGCGTCAAAGCTGAACCGTTCGGCCGACGTTGCACCACAACCGGCACATGACCTGAGAGCGGGAGCGAGGCCCAATACGCCCGCAACCTTGAGCATGTAAACCGTCATCAGATCGGCTCCGCCGCCCCCGTCGTTGAGAGCCAGCAGGCCACGGTGCAACAGGAGAAGTAGTCCAGCGCTCGCTTCGTCTTCCTGAGCGACTGCGTCAGCGACCTCCAGCATCGTCGAGGCTTCGACAAAACGATCCAGATCGGTTCGGATGTTCGGATAGCTCTCGATCGTCTCAACCTGGGTAATCGTGTCGAGGTTGCGTCCTTCGTACAGCACCAGATCGACATGCATGAACGGCTGGAGTCGTCCACCAAAACGGCTCTTCGTCTTACGAACGCCTTTCGCCACCGACCGGACTTTGCCGTTGGTAGCGCTCAGGAACACGATGATGTTATCCGCCTCGCCGAACGCGTACGTTCGCAGGACGATCCCCTGATCGTGTTTGAGTCCCATGCCTATTCAAACCCGAAGCGGTCAAGAATATTCGGTCTCTGTTGCCAGTCTTTTTCGACCCGAACCCGCAGATCGAGATAGATCGACGTTCCAAACAGCGTTTCGAGCTCAGCCCGCGATTCAGCACCGGCGGTCTTCAACAATTCCCCGCCCTTGCCGATGATGATGCCTTTCTGCGAGTCACGCTCCACGATCGCCTGGGCATCGATGTAGAGCGTCCCGTTGGCACGCTCCTCCATCTCCCGAACCCTGACCACCAGCGAATGGGGCAGTTCATCGCGGAGTCGGTCCAGGAACTTTTCACGGATGATCTCGCCAACCACCATGTGCTCCGGTTGATCGGTGGTGGCATCGGACGGGAAAAACATCGGGCCATCGACGAGTCGCTCAACGATGGCATTGCTCAGCGTTCCCACGGCTTCACCCGTGGTAGCCGATGTCGGCACGTACACGTCGAAATCCCACTCGCTGGCTTCGGCGAGGCGTTCAGCGACTGCGGCCGGTTTAGCTCGATCGACCTTATTGATGACGCACAGGACAGGCGATCCGCTGGCCTTGGCTCGTTCGGCAACCCGCCGGTCTCCCGGTCCAACCGGGGCCAGAGCATCAAAGACGACCACCACACAGTCCGCTTCGTTGAGGGTTCCTTGGACCATGGCGTTGAGGCGCTCCCCCAATGCGGTCTTCGGCTTGTGGAGGCCCGGCGTGTCAACCAGGACCGCTTGAGCGACGGGGACACCGTCTTCGGAGCGGGTCATCACCCCCCGAATCGTGTTGCGGGTGGTCTGTGGTTTGGTTGAGGTGATGGAGACCTTCGAGCCAACCAGAGCGTTGACGAGCGTCGACTTACCAACGTTGGGACGGCCGACGACGGCGACAAAGCCTGATCGCATCGTCGATCAGCTCGCTTCGATTTCGGGGACAGGTTCCTCGTCGTGACGGACAACCCGGACCTTGGCCACCCGCCGACCTTGTACTCGCACAGTGGTGATGGTGATGTGGCCGACGTCGAACGACTCCCCTTCACGAGGAACCCGGCCGGCCAGACCGAGAACCAGGCCACCGACGGTATCCCAATCTTCGGCTGGCAAGTCGACATCAACCAGTGCTCCCAGCTCGTCAACATCGAGGCGACCATCGACGAGGAGCGAGCCATCAGGGCCCGCAATGACCATGGGGTCTTCGCGATCATATTCATCGGCTATTTCGCCAACGATCTCTTCCAGCAGATCTTCGATCGTGACAATCCCTGAGGTTCCACCGAACTCATCAACGACCACGGCCATGTGGGTCTGGTTGGCCTGCATGTCGCGGAGCATATCCGACACCCGTTTGGTCTCCGGGACAAAGTAGGCAGGTCGCAGGATTTCAGCGATCGGGACCGGGCTGGCCCCGTCATCCATCAGCTTCAGAAGGTCTTTGGCGTAGACGATCCCCTTGATATCGTCGATACCGTCTCCCGTCACCGGAATCCTTGAGAAACCGTGCGTGATGATCGTGCTGAGGGCGTGTTCGGAGGTCTTGTCGACCTCGATCGTCACCATGTCGGTTCGGGGAGCCATTACTTCGCGCACAAAGGTCCCCGAGAAGTCGAGGATGGAAGAGATGAGCCGGATTTCCTGATGATCGTCGGCGTCATGTCCGTCGGTGACAACCTCCAGTTCATCGTCGGCGACGATGTCGTTTGCCACATCACCAATCGATCTCGCCACTTTGAGAAGCTGAGCGAAGCGGTAGGCCATCAGCCGGGGGTGCGTTCGACCGATCGATCTTGGAACGACATCCCCAACAAACACGAGAATCAAGCCCGTCATTGCAAGCGCGGCCGCCAACGGAACCCCGGTCAGCCCGGCCGTCGTCAGTGACCAGGCGGCCAGCAACCCGGCGGTGATCAACAAGGCGGTGTGGACCATTCCGATCGCAGGCTGGAGACCCGGCCGGTCTTCTAGGAGTCGGGCGGCGACGTCGGCCCCCGACAATTCATGAGCGTCGTGAAGCGCGTCGGCCCGATGGGTGCGGATCAATGAAGCCAGCGCGGCCCGGAGGAGACCAGCGACCGCCAGAAGCACTACCGACGCAACGCTCGCGGCAATCATCAAGGTCGGGACTTCCCGACCTTGGCCAACAAGACACGCTCGCGGCCTTCCATCAGCTCAGCTTCAGCATCATCGCCGTGGTCATAGCCCAGCAGGTGCAAGAGGCCATGGACGACCATAAGCGAAACCTCATCATCGAATTCGCTGCCGCGATCCTGAGCGTTGTTTCGGACATACGTCGGGGCGATAATGACATCACCCAGGGAGATCGGTGGACCGTTGTGGTGTCGCTCCGGGATTACCCCGGGCACCAGATGTTCGATAGGAAATGCCAGAACGTCAGTCGGTCCTGATCTACCCATGAATCGCTCGTTGTATTCAGCAATGATGTCGTCCGAGACGAAAAAGAGCGAGACCTCGGTCTCGTCTGAAAAGCCTTCCTCGGTGAGCACCAACTCGGCTAACTCACAGAGGATGTCCGTACTCAGCGGATCGTCCTGCTCATCCGCCAGAAATATGTTCAAACCTCATCGCTCCTTCTGACGTCGCATTGGTATGACGTCAGGTGCATCCTCTTCGGAGTCTACCGAACCCTCATCGGGCTCCGGGGAATCAGTGGGGGCAGCGAGTGCCGGCGACCCATGCGGGAGACCCGGATCGGTCGGGAAGTTCGGATACGGAATCCGCTGGTGATAGTGCCCGACCAAAGCCTCGACGAAAGCCTTCTTCACCTGGGTGAGTTCTCCAAGGGTTAGATCCGACTCAGACAACTGGCCGTCATTGACTTTTTCACCAACCACCCGCTCGACTACTTCGACGATCCGGGCGGGCGTAGGAGCTTCAAGGGAGAACACCGCCCGGGTGGCGCCTTCGAGGGCGTCAGCCATCATGAGAATGGCCATCTCCTTCGTCCGCGGCTTATGACCGGCATGCCGGTAATGGTCGACGTTCACGGCACTTTCGCCGTACAGGTCCTTGGCCTTCTGATAGAAGAAGCGCATGATCCCGTCACCGTGATGGGACAAGATTCCGTCCGCCACCTCTGTAGGGATTCGATACTCGCGGGCCAAGGCGACCCCGTCGCTGACATGTTGACGGATGACTGCGGCCGACTCAGCCGGGGACATCTCGTCGTGCGGATTGGAGATCCCGAACTGGTTTTCAATGAAGTGCGTGGCGTTCTGCGTCTTGCCAAGGTCGTGGTAGTACGCCGCCGCTCGAGCGAGCAGGTTGTTGGCACCGATCGAAGCAGCCGCCTTATCGGCGAGGGTCCCGACCATGAGTGAATGGTTGAAGGTTCCCCACGCTCGATCCTGAAGCAGCTGCAACCCGGGATGGTTGCGGTTTGTGAGGTCAAGAAGACGCAACGACGTGGTGATGTCAAAGGTCAACTCAAAGAAACTGACCGCCATGCCCGCCGCAAGCGCGGTGACCATCGTTACGGTTCCCGCGACGAGAGCCGACAAGCCAACCGTTTGCAGCGCCACGTCTGCGTCAACCAACGGCGTGTGGAAGAAGAAGGCCATGGCTGCCGCGGCAGCGGCCGAACCCACGGCACCAGCCAACACGGCACTTCCAAAATCGGCCCGACGCGAGATGGAAGCAACGAACGGCACGGGGATAAATCCTGACAGCAGGGCATAAATCGTGTACCCCGGATCACCGGTCGCCAGAGCGGTAATGGCCGCCGCGGCCACGGCAATAAGCACGGCCATTCGAGCATCGAACAGGATGGCCACCATGACACCAAAGGCGGCGGCCGGTACCGCGTACCCGCCGGCGATCTCCAGCACGTCCATGACCGAACCAAGCGCGGCGCTGGCCCGGATAGCCAGGGCCAGCATCACCACGAGTAACCCGAGCAACGTGACCCGACGCAGCGAGGCCCACACCCCCGGACGGAACCGCGAGATATAGAACGCCAACACTGCCATCACGACCGCGGTGGCAACGAGCAGAGCCAAATACTGCGTGGGAGTGCGGCCCAGCAGGTTCAGCTCCACAATCGCGTCGTGCTGGACCTGGCTGATGACCTGTCCATCCTCCACGATCGTGGCGCCCTGCTTATACGTGACGAGAACAGGAAGCACGCTGTCAGTGGCCGCAACCCTGGCGGCTTCGGTGGTGGCCTCGTCGGGAAAACTGTTGGCCTCGAGGAAGTAGCCGGCGACCGCCCGGGCAGCATCTTGAGCAGCAAGGGCTGGTTCTTGATCCATCTCAAGAGGGATGAACATGCGCTCCGAAGCGACTTGTTGACGAACCTCGTTCAGTTCTCCGGACTTGATGCCATCACGCAGAGCACTCAACGCCCGTTGCCGGGCGGCATCCTGAATGACTGGCAGTTGTGGCGCTTGACCGGCCGCAGTCCTCCACACGTCATCGGTTGCCACTCCCACCAGGGTTGCCAGACTTGGCTGGGTGGCATCGGTATCGATCAGGTAGTCGCCCGCCAACAAATCAACCTGCTGACTGATCGGTTGGGTGAATGGTGTAAACCCGATCGAGGCGACCTCAACGGGCTCCTCAGTGTCCGGTTCGACCACCTGTGGGTTGTTCTCAGTGGAAAGTGCAAACGCCTTGGGGAACTGGGGATCACGAATATCAACTTCGACGACGACCGGCCCCTCCGCCGTGATCCCGGTCGCCGTCCACATCCCGGACGCATCGGTCCTGACCCGGGTGACGACACCGGCACTGTCGGTCAAGATCATGTCGACATCAATCAGCGGAACATCGATTTCCGGCGACGTTTCGGTGGGAATATCCGAGTAGAACCCGTCGCCGGTACGATCAAGGAACAAGAGTCCCGAGAGCGTCGTAGTGGGGACGGCCGCCGTGGTGGTGGTATTCGCCTGGGTGGTGGCGGTCGTGTCGGCAACCGTCGTGGTGGGAATCGTCTCTGGATCGGCCACAACCGGACGATCTACTTCGATCGTCAGAGGTGGATCCGCGGCCACCACGTTCGCTTTGATCTGTGTGAAGAGCCCGACAATGTTCTCTTCGATCTGGGCGGTTACGTTGGTGTCTTCTTTGTAGCGCTGCTCCACGGCGGCGGCTGCGGCCTCTTTGGCGGCATTCGTCGCATCGGTGTCAGGGAGCGTTATCTCCTCTTCAGCGACGTAACGGTCTGGAGCTACGTCGCCAGCTGCCAGGTCCATCGCCCCTGGCTCGGCGCCTAGAGCGAGCGACGCCCAAACGAGCGCCGTGGTCGCAGCAATGATGCCCCAACGAGCCGCGAAATTAACGGGCTTCATTGCGACCATCTTTGCTCTCATAACGTTCGTAGGCACGCACGATGTCTGCCACGATACGCGCTCGCACCACATCTTTTCCAGTTAACCGGACAAATCCGACGTCTTCGATGCCCTGAAGAATCTCCTCGGAAAGCCGCAAACCGGAGTGTTTGCCGGTCGGGAGATCGGTTTGGGTCACGTCGCCCGTGATCACCATCCGTGAGTTGAACCCCAGCCTCGTGAGAAACATCTTCATTTGCTCAGGAGAGGTGTTTTGCGCTTCGTCAAGAATGACAAATGCATCATTGAGCGTGCGGCCTCGCATGAAGGCCAACGGAGCGATCTCAATCGTCCCCTTTTCCATGAGCGCAGCGGTGGTTTCCGGGCCGAGCATGTCGAAGAGCGCGTCATAGAGCGGACGCAGATATGGGTCGATCTTGGCGGCCAGGTCGCCAGGAAGAAATCCGAGTCGTTCGCCGGCCTCTACAGCCGGGCGACTCAACAAGATGCGGCGGACTTCGCCGGCGTTGAGCGCGGCGACTGCCGCAGCCACGGCAAGATACGTCTTACCGGTTCCGGCCGGTCCGATCCCGAAGGTCAGAGTATGGGTCGCCAGCGCCTCTACATACCGGCGCTGTCCGGCGGTTTTGGCACGAACGATCCGGCCCGCCGAAACCTGAATCCCGGTGGACATGACCGCCGATGGACTCGGCTCGCCGGAGGCGACCATATCAATGACGCGTTGGACCTGTTCACCGGACACCGACTGCCCGGATTCGGCAACCCGTACGACTTCTTCAAGCACGGTTCGAACCAGGGTGACTTCGGCATCGGGACCTGACAGCAGAAACTCGTCGCCCCGAGCGACGACCTGCACCAACGGGTAGGCCGACTCGACGACGCGTAGATGCGCGTCGTGCTGACCGACGACGGTGGGAATGAGTTCTACAGAGGGCACGCGGACGCGAACCTGATTCTCAGACAAAGGGAACCTCGAAGAAGAATTCGATGGATCCACCAGTATACGCCCGCTTTCTCTCTTTCCGAAAGAACGTTACCCATCGGCGGGAAAGTTCCCTGGCTACAGCCACCACTATATTTGGAGGCATGGCAACACTATTTACCCGCATTATCGAAGGAGAGATCCCCGGCCGATTTGTGTGGCGCGACGATCGAGCGGTGGCATTTATGACTATCGCCCCGATCAAGCCGGGGCACGTACTCGTAGCTCCCATCGAAGAGGTCGATCATTGGCTAGACGCCCCTGCCGACCTCCGGCACCATCTCATGGATGTCGCCGCCGCTATCGGCACAGCTCAAATGGAGGCGTTCCGGCCGGCCCGAATCGGGGTCATCATTGCGGGACTCGAGGTCCCTCATCTCCACATCCATGTGGTACCAATGGAAACCGAACGAGACTTGAACTTCGCCAATGCCAACTCGTCGGCAACCGATGAAGAGTTAGACGAGGCGACGAGACGACTGCGGGGTGCGTTGTCCGGCCATGACGATGCGGTGGCGTCCTAAAGGTGCGTCCTCAAGGACGGTCCTCAATGAACGTTCTGATTGGGGCAGCTACGCGCTAGTTGCGCTTAGACGGGTGTTGCGCCGAGTTCGGAGAACATCGTGGCGATGGATTGTTCCGACTCCTGCAACAGTCCGGCCAGCACCTGGAGATCGGAACGGCGGATGGTAAGCACCCGGCCGTTGAAGTCCTGACGCATGATCTGGATGGCTTTGAGGAAACGCTCGACAATTTCTGAGGAGGATTCATCTGACTCAAGGGCATTCAAATCGATTGAGATGCCCCCAGAACTCCATGCCGGGAGTCCGTCGGCCGCCCCGCGGCCATCTGGTGGCAGGAGTTGATCGACAGGTACTGAATAAAACGCCGCAAGCCTTTGCAGACGCGGCAAAGAAAGACTTCGCTCGCCTCGTTCGTAGGCTCCTAGAACCGATGCCTTGAATTCCTGACCCGAGTTCGCCTCGACGTCCTGGAGCGACAAGCCTTTTTGTTTACGGATCGAACGCAGGCGTCTACCAACCGCCTCATTGTAGGTTTCCGTCACGCTTCCCCTCCTTACCACAACATTAGCAACTAAAGCACCGCGCGTGAAGCTCTCACTCTCGGTGACCTTCTCCCAGCCCCGCTTAAGTTACCATGCGAGGTCCGCGAAGTAACGCACCTCCGACGATGGCGGCAGTTTCGGTCCGCAAGACCTGTTCAGACAAGCAGGCTGTTGGATGGCCGATTAGCTCGTCCGGATGCCATCCTCCCTCCGGTCCAATAGCCAGCGTCTGCACAGAAACGTCCAGCACTCCTCCACCAGCATCTGCCAAAACCGCCTCCGGGATGTCTTCGAGCGAGCCTGAGTCGACCCCAAGCAGGAAGGCTGATCGACTCTGCTCAAGTGCCGCAATCGCCCACGCCCGCGTCCGGGCCGGAGCCGGTGGTTGAACCTGTCCGAATCGAGTGGTCAGCCACATCAACCGGGATACTCCAAGTTCCCCGAGCTTCTCGACAATCAGTCGTTGCCGATCCTTGGCCTTGGGCGGCGCCACGGCAATCGTCACCATCGAGCGCGTGGGGACCTGGCGTTCTTCTCCGCGAACCAACCGACCGCCGATCCACATTCCCGAACCCAACAGCCCCTGGCCATCGGTATAGGACAGCGCTAGCCCATCCTTATATCGGAGCACCTTCTCAAGATGGAGACGTTGCTGCTGGCTCACGTCAATGGTATCGCCGTCAGAAGGCTCGATCAGCAGGTGCGGGATGTGGGCCATCTTGTTCTAGCGAGCTTTTCGCCACCGTCGGGAAGTGGAGATCGACTCATCTCGAAGCTCGGCGAATTGCCTCAACACCTCGGCCTCTTCGGCGGTGAGTTCGGTGGGGACCGCCACGCCGATTTCAACCAGCAGCCGACCCCGCCCTCGTCTGCCGAGACGATTCATGCCCCGATTCGGGAGCGTGATGACCGTTCCGGGCTGGGTTCCGGCTTCGATATCGATCTCCACGTCGACATCATCGATCGTTGGGATCCAGCGGTGTGTGCCGAGCGTGGCTTCAGCGATTCCGACCTTGAGGCGATGCACCAGGTCGTCGCCGTTGCGAATGAACCGTTCGTCGGCTTCGACACGCAACTCGACGTAGAGGTCGCCGCCTGGTCCGCCCCGTTTGGCAACCTCGCCTTGGCCTGACAGGCGCAACCGGGTGCCATCCGAGACGCCGGCGGGAACCTCGAGCAGCACGTTTCGATCCTCAACGGTCCGACCGTCTCCCCGGCAGGTCGCACACGGATTCTCAACGATTTGGCCAAGACCCGAACACTGATCACACGCCACGACCGTCATCATCGCCCCGAGCATCGTCTTACGTTGCACACGAACCTGACCCGCTCCGCGACACTGAACGCAGGTCACCGGTCGGCTTCCCTCGGCAGCGCCCGTGCCCGAACAGGTCGCGCACTTCACGGCGCCGCGAAACTCAACCTCGATCGTGGACCCAAAAGCCGCATCTTTGAGACTTATCGAAGCCCCGGCCAGGACGTCGCGTCCTCGCTCAGGTCCTCGACTCCCCCCGAATCCACCACCGCCAAAGAAGGAACTCAGCAGATCTTCGAGTCCCCCGCCCCCGAAGAGGTCACCGAAATCGAACACTTCGCCGCGGTCATAGAGGCGACGCTTTTCCGGGTCAGACAAGACCTCATAGGCCTCGGCGGCGAGTTTGAAGCGAGCCTCAGCCTGGGCGTCGTCGGGGTTAATGTCGGGATGGTTTTCCCGAGCGAGGCGTCGAAACGCCTTCTTGATTTCGTCAGTAGATGCTTCGCGGGAGACACCCAGCGTTGCGTAGTAATCCTTGCTCATGTTGGCGACAGCTTAGGAAGCTTAAGAGCCAAGCCGGTCGACGAGACCGTCTCGCACTTCTTCGATGATTTTGATCGTCCGCCGATAGTCCATCGCCATGGGGCCAACCACGCCGATCGAACCAGCCGATCCACTGGCGAGCTCATAGCTCGAGGAGACAACTGCAAGGTCACGTCCGGCCGGCCCGGGTATCTCCTCGCCGATTCTGATGGACGTGCCTGGGTGGGTACTGATCATCAAGGCCAGCAGGGTGGCCTCACGCTCCAACACTTCGAGCACCCGATTAACTGCCGAGAAGTCCTCCCAAACCGATGTCATCCGGGCGGTTCCGCCGACGTAGATCTGACGGGTCGATTGATCGCTTCGCACGATCACCTCAAAAACCCTGTCCAGAATCGCCCGGGTGGCGGGTGAGACCTCCGGCGCTTGCTCGCCGAATCGCGTCGCCGCTTCGGGGACACTGCGTCCAACCACCAATTCGACGATAAGTTGCTCGACTTCGGTAACTGTCGAATCGGGAAGGTCGTCCCCGAGGCTGACGATGTCCTGCGACACCTGGCCATTGTCGGTGACCAGTACGACCAGCATCGTCCGCGTGCCGGTCTTGACGACATGGGCACCGCGAATCTTGTCGCCTCCTAACCCGGGTCCGAGTACCACGGCTGGATAGGTTGTCTCATCGGCAACCAGTTCTGTGGTGGCTTTGAGCAGGCGGGATAACTCGAGCTGAACCGACGAGAAGAAGGTATTGATGCGGTTTTGGGTGCCGCGCCGGAGGTGGCCTGGTTCTGAATGGTCGACGTAATAGCGATAACCCTTGGCAGTGGGAAGACGGCCCGCCGACGTGTGGGGCTGGAGAAGGTAGCCCTCTGCTTCGAGGGAGGTGAGGTCATTGCGGATGGTGGCGGTAGACACGCCGAGGCCACTGTTCTGGGCGATCGTTGCCGAACTGACCGGCTCGCCAGTCGCGATGTACTGTTCGATCAAGGTTTGCAGGACGACGATCTTGCGTTCATCCAACATGCTCATCACCAGATGTTGTTGCCTTCAAGATGGTTAAACGGTATCACTCCTGGGGCGGCACCGCTAAGACTTCGCGAATAACGGTGTCCGTAAGTAGCGGTTTGACGACGACGATCCGACCGTCACGATGCTCGATGATTCCGGCATTGACGAACTCAGGATGCCTTTCGAGGAGTTGCTGGCCGCCCACCCCAGCTACTACCCCAGCAGTCCGCCGCAAACCGAGCATGAGACGCTCGAGTTCCCTGTCCCAATCCGACCCTACCGTTTGACCGGCGATCGGCGATTGGCCTGCCTCGATCGCTTCCATGTATCGATCGAGTCGACGAAGGTTGCGGGTCCTTATCCCATTTCGATGGCCATGAGCCCCGAGGCCGAACGCCACGTATTCGCCCTGTGCCCAGGTGGCGAGGTTGTACTTGCACGGCGCAGCGGTCGCGTAGTTCGACACCTCGTAGCGAATCAACCGGGTCGACAGCCGTTCTGCGGCCCGCTCCCATCGGTCCGCCTGCACGTCATCGTCTGGTGCCGGAGCGCCTGCCGCCACCGCTCGCGATAACGGGGTGCCCAATTCAACCGTGAGCGAGTAGGCCGAGACATGGTCGGTTCCCGCTGCCAGTGCCAAGTCGAGCGTTCGATCCCATGAGGCCTCGGTTTCGGTCGGATCGCCATAGATGAGGTCGATCGACAATCGCTCGAAATCGGAACGGGCGTCTTCGATCGCCTTGAGCGCCTGGCGACCGGTGTGCTGTCGGCCCAGCGCGGTCAGTACGACATCGTCGAATGATTGCACCCCCAGCGAGAGCCGATTCACCCCTGCTGCCCGGTAACCGGCGCTGGATTGAGCGGTGATGTCTTCCGGGTTGGCTTCCATGCTCACTTCGACGCCATCGACCAGCCCGAACCTGGCGTCGAGGGCTTCGAGAATCGATCCGATCAACGTAGGTGAGACCTGTGAAGGCGTGCCGCCTCCGATGAACACTGCGTCGAGTGTGTCCCAATCGTCGGCCATCGATACCTCGGCGCGGAGTGCGGCAACGTAGCGGTCGATCAGGTTTTCCTGGCCCTCGACGACCGCGAAGTCGCAATAGGGGCAGACTCTGGCGCAAAACGGGATGTGTACATACGCCGATCGCCACTCCCCCGCTCGGTCGGCCAGCTCGAGCGAGTCGGGCCGTAGCTGCGAGGGCGGCGAGGCCATCATCACCGATCGCTGGTGTCGACTCGCAGCGCGGCGACGAACGCCTCCTGAGGAACTTCGACGGCACCCACCATCTTCATCCGCTTCTTGCCTTCTTTTTGCTTTTCAAGCAGTTTCCGCTTGCGCGAAATGTCGCCGCCGTAACACTTGGCGAGCACATCCTTGCGGCGCGCTTTCACCGTTTCGCGCGAGATGATGTTGCCGCCAATCGCCGCCTGGATAGGCACATCGAACATCTGGCGTGGAATCAGCTCGCGCAACGTTTCGACCATACCCTTCCCGTACTGAACGGCTTTGGCCCGGTGGGTGATCGTCGAGAAAGCGTCGACGGGCAGCCCGGCCAGCAGAATGTCAACCTTCACAAGGTCGGAGACCCGGTAGCCGGTCGGCTCGTAGTCGAGAGATGCGTACCCCCGCGTCCGGCTCTTGAGGTGATCGAAGAAGTCGAATACCACTTCGGCGAGCGGGAGTTCATAGATGAGCTCAACCCGCTCCGGCGTCAGGTATTGCATGTGATGCATCGTGCCGCGACGCGATTGCACAAGATCCATGATCGTCCCGATGTATTCGGACGGAGCCAGGATCATCGCCCGAACGTATGGCTCCTCTAGTTGAGCCACCAAAGTGAGATGGGGCAGGTCCTGAGGCGAACGAATCTCAATAACCGAGTCATCCGTAAGCGTCACCCGATAGGCCACGGACGGAGCGGTTGAGACGAGATCCAGGTTGTACTCTCGCTCGAGTCGTTCTCGCACGATTTCCATGTGCAGCAATCCAAGGAACCCGACCCGGAACCCGAACCCAAGCGCCCGGGACGTCTCCGGCTCCCAAATGAGGGAAGCGTCGTTTAGTTGTAGCTTTTCAAGCGCCTCGCGGAGACGTTCGAAGTCGTCGCCATCGGAAGGAAAGAGGCCAGAAAACACCATCGGTTTTGGTTCGTCGTAACCTTCAAGAGCCTCTGTCGCAGGATTGCTAACCAGGGTGACCGTGTCGCCAACTCTGATCTGATCGATGTGTTTGACGCCCGTAATCAGGAGCCCGACCTCGCCGGCGGTGAGCTCGCCGATCGGGACGATACGGGGCGTTGAGACCGCCAATTCGTTGGCAGCATGCTTGTCACCGGTGGCCATGAACAAGACCTGCTCGCCTTTGCGAATCCGCCCGTCAACCACCCGGATCGAACATACGACGCCCCGATAGGTGTCGAAATAGGAATCAAAGACCAGAGCCCGCAGTGGGGCATTGATGTCCCCCGAGGGCTTAGGGATCCGTTCAACAATCCGATCGAGGAGCTCAGAGATCCCTTGACCGGTCTTGGCCGAAACTGCCAACACGTCTTCTGGGTCTCCTCCCAGGATGGCAGCGATCTCCGCCGATGCTGCGGCCGGGTCGGCAGAGGGCAGATCGATCTTGTTGATGACCGGGACGATCTCGAGACCCGCTTCGATAGCCAGATAGGCGTTGGCGAGCGTCTGCGCCTGTGCGCCTTGAGCAGCATCAACCAGCAGGACGGCTCCATCGCAAGCCGCAAGCGAGCGTGACACCTCATACGAGAAGTCCACGTGACCGGGCGTATCGATGAGGTTTATCTGATAATCGTGGCCGTGATAGTCGTAGGTGAGCCGCACCGATTGGGCTTTGATCGTGATGCCCCGCTCACGCTCAAGATCCATCGTGTCGAGCAACTGTTCTCGCATCTCGCGCTCGGTCACCGCGCCGGTGTGCTCCATGAGACGATCGGCAAGGGTCGACTTTCCGTGGTCGATGTGGGCGATGATCGAAAAATTGCGAATATATTCAGACATCGATCAACCCATGGCCATGTGGCCGGGAACTACCTGAGCGAGGAACGTCAGCCCAGGAGTGAATTGACGTGCTTCGTCAACTGAGACTTGCGACGAGCGGCAGTCTCTTTTTTCATGACGCCGGACGAAGCCGCTTTGTCGATGCGGATCTGGGCGAGACGAAGCGCAGCCTGGGCCTGGTCGCCGTCACCGGACTCGGCGGCGGTCACTGCGGCCTTGATGCTGGTCTTCAACTCAGACCGGACGGCCTTGTTGGCAATTCGCCGTTTTTCGTTCTGACGGTTGCGTTTGATCTGAGACTGGATATTGGCCATAAGAAATCCTGCTGAAGTAAGCGAAGTGGTTCAGTCGAGACGCGTTCGTGCGCCTGCGGACGGTCACTCTACCAAACCCCGCTCCTACCGGCAAAGTTGGCGGTCAGCGGGCCCACCGACAGAGAGCGACAGTCAGCCTTTCCATGGTGAGTTGATACGTATCTTCCGGGGCGGTCTTGAGGAGATTGTCGGCTCGAACCAGCGCAGCCACCGACTTCTTCAGGTTGGGCTCACTGATGCTCGCCCGTGACGCGTACAGTTTCTTGGCTTTCCATGGCGGCATGCGGACCTGTCGGGTGAACGAATCGATATCGGTGGCCACCGCCGCCAATGAACGCGCCCTTAGTTGCGCATCGAGTTGCCCGACTAACTGCAATGGGTGCCCGTGAACCAAGAAGTCCTCGAGGTGTTTAAGTGCCGACCCAACATCGCCGGCTTCGACCGCATCGCCGTACCCGAACGTCGCCATATCCGGACGGTTCTTGAACCGATCGAGCACGAGTTCTTTGGTAATCGGCTCTCCGGCCATCGCCAACTGATCGAGCGCCTGGCCGAGCGAAGCTACGTCAGTTCCAAATCGACTGATGAGCGCCTGGGATGCCTGATTGTCGATCTTCATGCCCCGGCTACGAAGTTCGTCGCCAAGCCAGTTGAGTGCTCCCTTTTCACTGAGCGGCGCAACTTCCACCTTCGTGGCTTGGTCCCCAAGTTTGAGGCCGCGCGGGAGAGCTCCGAAGGCCACGAAAACCACAAAACAGGCTTCCGGGTCCATCATCGAAATCAGCTCGGAAAGGATCTTCGCTTCGTGGGACTGGATCCATTGCGCATTGACGAACTCGACCGCCTGACGGTCCCCGAACAGCGAACCGGATTGCAGCGCCGGAACGGCGTTGTCGAGCTCAGAACGCATCGGTCCATCGCTCTCGCCTTCCGATCCCCTCTGGGGCACATCGATCCGAAGCCGGTTGGTCGCTCCGAAGTTCTCTATCGCGGCGGTGGCCTGGTCGAGCATCTGCTGACGCTCCCCCGGGCCGTCCCGCTTGCAGTACAGGTGCAGTACAGGTTTCACGGGCCGATCAACAACGATCCGCTGAACTCATGAAAACCATCGCCGAGCCGGAATGAGACGGTCTCGGATTCAGTGGCACCAGGCTCGACGGTGCCGATGGAGATAGGAATGATCTGGGTCCCCATCATGCTGAGGTCGCCCAGGGCGATAGCCACGGTGCCTCTCCAGGTGAACTCAGAGTTATTCGTGACGATCAGGGTTAGTTCGGCGTTCTCGGTATCCGGGACTGCCGCCTGAAGATCAACGTCGATCCCGCCGCACACGCCTTGCTGATTGGCCTGATCGGCCGTGATGACCGCTGACGAGAGGACAATCGCCTCACCATCTTCGAAAATCACCGAGAACGGCTTCTCGACCTCAGCTTCACAAGTCGAAACATGCGTAAGGCCCCGCAATGAAGATGTCCCGACCGGAATGAGAAATACAGCAAGCAACGCAACAATGGCGATTCGTGACTTCAAAATGGACGGCATCGATAAGCCCAGCTCGACTGTGAGGCAGGTTAGTCACGTTTCCTCTAGGACCGATGGCTACTATCCCGCCCGATGGCTGCGCCGATGAAACTGCTCAATTACGAACGCACCCGCTGGATTCTGCTCCTCGCTGGACTGGTTTTGTTGGGTGGGATTGCCGCTGTCATGTTCGCCAGGCGAGTCGATCCGGTGGAAGTAGCCGCCACTATCCTCTTCTTGCCCATCTTCATGGCGTTCTTGTTGTTCGGGGTGCGCGGCGGCCTCATCGGTGGCGTCCTGGCCGCCGCCACCTACCTCGCTCTTCGCTATCCAGCCATTCAAGCGGTTGGCATTGACCGGTTCGTGGGTCTGGCCGCTACCCGCACCCTTGGCTACCTCGTCTTCGGTGTGGCCGGCGGATGGGCCACATCGGTACTGAAGACGTCGATACACAAGCTCGACCTATACGACCAGATCGACAGCGAGACCGGCCTCCACAACTCCCGCTTTTTGATCGAGACTCTGGACCTTGAAAGGTCGCGCGCCGTCCGGTACGAAAAGGTCTTCTCGGTGGTGACCATCGAGCGAACCCTGGCGGTGGAAGGGAAAGCGAGGGTCAGGCTTCTCAAAGAAATCGCAGCCGGCATTCGCAGCGGCGCTCGGACCGTCGATCAGGTGGTCCACGCCACTCAGGATGGCACCGACATTTTCAGTGTCGTTCTTCCCGAAACTGGGGCCGAGGGAGCGCGCGTGTTTGCCGGAAAACTCACCGAACAACTCGGCGCCGCCGATGGGTCAAAGGATCCATGGACGGCAAGCACGGTGACGTTCCCGACTGATGAAACCGGCCTCTCTGCACTGATTGACCGTTTTAGAACGATTCTCAGGGCTGACTACCCAGAAACGGCATCGGTATAACCACGTCGTGGTCACGGTCGGTGCGCTGCACCAGCATTCCGGCGCCAACCAGCACATCGACGATCTCGGGAGCGGGATGTCCGAACGAGTTCTCCCCGACCTGAATCACGGCCAGCGACGCCCCCGTCGCCAGCAACCACCCGGGATCACTCGTGGACGAACCGTGATGCGGGACCTTGAGGATGTCGGCGTCGATCGGGCCCAACTCGCTCTGGGCGAGCGCCTCCGCATCGCCAGCCAGCAGAACCGATGAAGACTCCACGGTCATCCGGGCAACGATCGACTGATCGTTGAGATTGTCATAACGACGGAGCGGACCAAGTATCTCGATCCGGATCTCTCCCAGCCGAACCAGCTCACCCGGTGCGGGCACCCTCATGGGCACTCCGGACTCAACAAAATGCTGCTCAAGCTCGGCGAACTGCGCACCCGAGTCCGGTGAACCCGGGTGCCAGAAAGCCCCAACCTGATACCGGTCGACGACGTCGAGGAAACCCGCCAAGTGATCGGCATGAGGGTGCGACAAGATGAGCAGGTCGATTCGCTCGACGTCATACCGGCGCAGACCGGCCAGAAGTAGTGGTGGATCCGGACCACCGTCGACGAGGATGACCTCGCCGTCGGAACCGAAAACCAGAATGGCATCTCCTTGCCCGACGTCGAGGAACACAATCGATGCACCTGGGGGCCGGCCACCAACATTTGCGGTTATGACCACAAACCCAACAGCCGCTACCACGACGGCCGGTCGCAACGGGCGGTAGCTCAACGCGACCAGACCAACAACCATCACCCCGAACCCCGTCCACCCGACCTGTGGCCAGCCCGACGCCAGATGAGCAATATCGAGTACGACCGATGCGAGCCCGACCGCCACCCGCGTGAGCCAACCCGCCCCGAGCAAAAGACCAATTCCCCCGGTGGCCGTCGAAGCGGCAACCAAGGGGGCCGCCGCCACGTTGGCGATCGGCGACAACACCGGCAATGACCCAAAGTGGTAGAGCAGCAACGGTGCCACCGCCAGTTGGGCACCCAGCGTCACCGAAATCGCCGAGCCAAGGAATTTCGGGCGCAGGTTCGGCAGTGCCTGGACCGAGGCCATGACACCGAAAGTCGCTGCCACCGACAGTTGGAACCCGACACTGTCGGCCAACTCAGCGGACCAGAGCAACAGCCCGGCAACCGATAGCCCGAGTACCGACCACCCCGACAGCGACACGCCGATCGCCCGGCTGCCCAGCAGCAGTCCTGCCATCACCGAAGCCCGAAGGACCGACGGCTCCCACCTCGTCACCACCACGAATATGACCAGTCCAACGACGCCGAACACGGCTCGCCAACGCGGACCGCTCGCCAGCGGCCCAACCAGCAGCCACCAAAGGCCCAGAAACAACGCCACATTGCTACCCGAAACGGCCACAAAATGGGTGAGACCCGCCCGCCGCAGCACGTCGTAGTCAACATCGGTCAATCGACGAGTGTCGCCAATGAGAAATCCGGAAACCAGCGCCGCTCCCGAATGACCGTTCCAAGTGGCCAGGCCGGACGAGACCCGGTGCCGTATCCCGTTGGCGACCGCGACCAGCGGAGTTCCTGTTCCATCGACGATTTCGACGGTGCGCGCCCGTATCCTGCCCTGGAAGGGGCGACCGGCGATCCGCCCGCCGCTGACCGCCAACGTCCCGCTCACCTCGACTACCTGCCCGGCTTCGACGGAGGTGGATCCGTCATCCAGGGTGACCGCGAGCGGAGGACCGTCCCATACGATCCACGACCCGGCCACCTTGGCGGACTCGGGCTGCACCAGGAACGTGCCGCGGACAGAATCCGACATGGCCCGTCCCGAGGCGGTAATTGGCCCATCCACGAGGTGCGCCTCGGCAAGCCGAAAGGCGGCGAACGTACCAGAAGCAACTCCCAGGCCGATGGCCACAGCCAGGATCACGATCAACCACGACCGACGCACGACTCCAACGGCGGCGGCGATGACGATGATCGTCAACGCGAACGCCGGTTGAACAGCCAGGCCGGTACCGATCCAAACTGCCGCCGCCATTGCCAGAAACGTCCATCCAACCGGATCAGGATGAGCGATGATCATGGAATGCGAACGGCGTCTCGCATCGAAGCCAGCTTCGCTTCACCTATGCCAGGTACATCCAGCAAATCCTCGACCGACCCGAACGCCCCGTTCTGAGTTCGGAACGCAACGATTCTCTCAGCCAGCACCGGCCCCACGCCGGGGAGCGTTTCGAGCGCTGCAGCATCGGCCGTGTTGATCGGCACCCGCCCATCCGAAACCGCCGGGCCGTTTGGCGTATCGGTCGGAACAATGATTTGCTCACCATCGTGGACCGGTGCGGCCAGGTTGATGGCTTCGAGCGACGCCTCGGCGGTGACCCCGCCGGCGGCGGCTACGACGTCAGCAGCCCGGCTGTCGGCGGGGACTTCGACGAGACCCGGCGACACGACGGCTCCCGAGACATGTACCAGAATCGTTCCGCGGTCCGAGGTTTCGGCGACGACCACGGGCTGGGGCGAAGGTGGATCAGCCGAGCGCCACACATACCCGAAGCCAACGATCGCCACGATCGCCAGAGCGACCAGAGCGACAAGCCGCTCCATAGGTTCCCTTCCCAGCCGCGGGGTATTCGTAACACGCCAGCCAATACGGAGGAAGGGGTATGGTGGACATCCGGCAACCTGAGGAAGAGGAAACGTCTTGGATCGCTATCGAGTAGAACCCGGAACGACCGTAGATCTGTCCCAATGGGAAACGTCGAGTTCCGCCACGTTTGACGGCGACAAACGGGCTGGCAAGAAAGCCCTCCTTGCGCTCAACGATGAACTCGAAGCTCTCCAGGAGTTGCTCTACGCCGAAGGCAAACACAAGATCCTGATTGTCCTGCAGGCCACAGACACCGGAGGCAAAGACGGGACCATCCGCCACGTGTTCGAGGGAGTCAATCCGCAGGGCGTGCATGTCGCTTCCTTCAAGAAGCCCACCGAGATCGAACTGGATCACGACTACCTATGGCGGGTCCATGCCCGTACGCCAGGATCGGGCCAGATCGTGATTTTCAACCGCTCCCACTACGAGGACGTGCTCGTGGTGCGCGTCCATGACCTGGTCCCGCCAGCCCGGTGGGAAAAACGGTACGAGCACATCAAGAACTTCGAAAAACTGCTTGCCGATGAAGGAACCACCATCATCAAGTTCTTCCTCCATATCTCCAAAGACGAGCAGAAAGAACGTCTCGAGGAGCGGCTGGCCGACCCCGAAAAGCACTGGAAGTTCGCCAAGGGCGATCTGGCTGAACGGGAACGCTGGGACGACTACCAGGAGGCGTTCGAAGCTGCCCTGAGCCGAACCTCAACCGAATACGCTCCGTGGTACATCATCCCCGCCGACCGCAAGTGGTATCGGAACCTGGTGATTTCCGAGGTCATTATCGAAACGCTGAAAGGGCTCGACATGGCCTATCCGGCCGCCGAGGATGGCCTCGACGATATCATCGTGACCTAAGACTCGATCTGCAGCCGGGGGTCACACTCGAGGGCGATGCCCGCGTACGCTTCGAGATGACCTAGTCCGGCTCTGCGACCGGCGACGTAGTCACCAACATAGGACCGCACGAAGCGGCGAATTCCTAGTTCTCTCCACTGGGCGATATGCACCAACTCGTGCTCGAGGATCCGCCTCAGACGAACCTCGTCCAGACGATCCGGGGCGACCCGAAGGTAGACCGACCAGGGCAACGCGATCCCCACGAAGGGCTCTCGCCAGACGAGACGTAACCACCATGGAGCTTCGCGAACCCAGACCGTTTGTGGATTAACGGGTGGTTTGTCGAACGCGATGAGGTCCCCGGCGCGGACCGGCGGCATCAATTGGCGACGATGTTCACGAGATTTGGCTCTCGCACGATCACCTTGCGAACCGTTAGCCCGTCCAATCGTTCAACAATTCGCTCGGAATCGTGCGCCAGTTGCTCGGCGTCAACAGCCGAAATGTCGGCATCGACTTCGATCCGGTCACGCACCTTGCCGTTGATCTGAACGATCATCGTCACCTGCAGATCCTTGGCGACCGCCGCATCAGATACCGGAAATGGCTGCAAGTGGACGGACTGCTCGTTCCCCAGGTGGTTCCGCCAGAGTTCCTCGGTGACGTGTGGGGCGATCGGCGCCAGCAGTTTGACGAGCGTTTCGACGGCTTCCGCCCAGGACTCCGGCGTAACCGCTCGCTTTTTCTGTACATCCAGCATGACGTTCCGCAGGCTCATCAAGGTGGCGATGGCGGTGTTCCACTTGAACTCAGACAGATCGGAATCCACTTTGGCAATCGCCTGATGAACGGTTCGTCGAAGGTCGGCGGTGGCCGACTCGTCAACGGTGTCAACGGCATACGTCGACTTGCAGCAAGTTTCCACACGTCTTCGATGAACCGATGGGCTCCCAATATCCCTCGACTATCCCACGGCCCACCTTTTTGCCATTCATAGGCGAACATCAGATAGGTCCGGACGGTGTCGGCTCCATAGGCTTCGACCAGTTCATCCGGGTTGACGACGTTACCCTTGGATTTGGACATCCGCTCGATCTCGAGGTGTTGACGCAACTGGGAAACGTCATTGGTTCCGTCGATGGCGGGGATCGATACGGTGGCTTCCTCGGGAACCTCCACCGTGACCAGGGCATCGCCGGCTTGGACTTGTAGAACGTTCTCGGTGCGTCGCATCAGTTCACCAACCACATCGCCGGCAGTCTCACCCGCGTCAACGACCGTCACACTCGAAGCAAGCCACCTAGCCCCGTCGTATTCACCAAGGACGGAAACAACGTCGCCCGCCTGTTCGGCGCCGAGCACCTGACCCTGGTTCCGCAACAGCCTGAACGGCTCATCGAAAGCGGCGTTCGGGCGACCGACCATGGGCTTGCATGACCGCTTCGGTGTCGGCAAATACACCGATGTCTCGCATCGCCTTGACGAAAAACCGCGCATACAAAAGATGCATGACCGCGTGCTCGGCCCCGCCGGTATACACGTCCACTGGCAGCCAGTAGGCCGCTTCCTCAGGATCGAAAGGAGCGCTTTGATTCTTCGGCGACAGGTATCGGAACCAGTACCAGGACGAACACATAAAGGTATCCATCGTGTCGGTTTCGCGCCGTGCCGGGTTTCCATCCGAGTCGGTGGCAGTGAAAAACTCTTCGGTCTCTGCCAGCGGGCTGCGTCCTTCGAACACTACGTCGCGTGGCAGTACCACGGGGAGGTCGGCATCGGGAACCGGCTCGATGCCGCCATCGGTCCGATGAATCATGGGAATTGGGGACCCCCAGTAGCGCTGGCGTGAAATCAGCCAGTCGCGGAGCCGATAATTGATTGCCTCCTCGCCGCGGCCATTGGCCTCCAACCAGTCGATCGCCGCAGCGACCGACGGATTCTTGCGACCTTTGGCATCGGTCGTCGGCACCCCGGTGATCGGCCCGCTGTTGTGCATGGTTCCGGGACCCACATAGCCGTCGTCCATCTCGATTGGGTCGAGCGGGCTGCCGCCCTCCGGGACGATGACGGGGACAATGGGAAGGTCGAAGGATCGGGCGAACACGAAGTCCCGCCCATCGTGGGCTGGTACTGCCATGATGGCGCCCGTCCCATACGAGATCAGCACGTAGTCGGCAACCCAGACGGGGATCCGTTCCCCGTTGACCGGGTTGATGGCGTATCCGCCCGTGAAGACACCGGTCTTTTCCCGATCTTCTTCCATACGTTCGAGCTCTGAGCGGGCGGCGGTTCGAATGCGGTACTGCTCAACCTCTGCCGCTTGTTCGGGGGTGGTCAGCGCGTCGACGAGCGGGTGTTCGGGTGCCAACACCATGAAAGATGCGCCCCACAAGGTGTCGGGGCGGGTAGTGAAAACCTCTATATCGCTTCCGACGTCGGTACCGAACCGCACCCGGGCACCTTCGGAACGGCCGATCCAATTGGTCTGCATCGCCCGGATCGGATCTGGCCAGTCGAGTCCTTCAAATGACAACAGTTCGTCGGCGTACTTCGTGATGGCAAAGAACCATTGTTCCATCAGACGCTGGATTACGGGTTGGCCGGTCCGCTCATCACGCCCATCGATGACCTGTTCATTGGCCAATACGGTCTGAAGGGTCGGGGACCAGTTGACCATCGCTTCGCCCCGGTAGGCAATCTCCTGCTCGAACATCCTTTTGAAGAACCATTCGGTCCACTTGTAGTACGAAGGGTCACTACTGACCGCCTCGCGTTCCCAGTCGAACATGGCGCCCATCGACCTGATCTGCCCGCGCATGCGTTCGATGTTGGCGTACGTCCATTTGGCGGGATGAATGTTGCGCTGGACCGCGGCGTTTTCGGCCGGCAGACCAAACGCGTCGAAACCGATCGGGAAGAGCACGTTGAAGCCCTTCATCCGCATGTATCGGGCCCGGGTGTCCGATGGGGTCATGGCATACCAGTGACCGATATGGATGTCGCCGGACGGATACGGGAGCATCGTCAGGGCATAATGCTTGGGGCGAGACCAGTCGACTTCGGCCCGATAGAGTCCGTCGGCTTCCCATTGGGCCTGCCATCTCGTCTCTAATTCTGCAAAGTCGTACGCGGACACAATTGGCTCCGGTATTGGGGATTTATCAGGCTACCAGGGCCTTCTCGGCCCCGAATCCTAATTACTGTGATCAGCGATCAGGCGACCGGCCCGGGCTGAGGAGGAGTTCCTCCATCGGCCTCGTCCCGAAGAAAACGTTCGATTTCGAAGCCGATTTCTTCAGCCGAAGGCACCGCGTCGTCCTGGCTCGCCAGCGACTCAAGACGTTCGATATGGGAAGCGATGTCGGGCTGCTGAGTGGCCATTTCGTCAAGTTGAATTCTCTGCTGATCGGCGCGATCGGCCAGGTCGTTGAGCGGAAACATGAGGTTGAGATGTCGTCCCACCCTCTCGACCAGCGTGATGATGGCCTGGGTGAACGGCTGGTTCATGTAGTGGGGCACCTGTGCCCAGAAGCCGGCAGTCGGCAGACCGAGCTTGCCGAGATGCCATTCGGTGGCGGTTACCGCCGCGGCGGGAACCTGCAATAGACCCTCAGCGATGCGCTCGCCTTCGGCGGCGAAATCGCGCTGCATCGAGGTGTTCAACACCGGGGTCGGCAGCGTGTGCGGTACCGGCCCGGGCACCGAACCAATGGCTACCAACTGCGACACTCCGAACTGCTCGACGAGGTCCTGGACCGAGGCGACAAACGCCTGCCAGCGGAACTCCGGTTCGGTCCCTGAGACGATCAGCAGATCGGTCCCGTCGAGCGAGCGTGCCGTGATGGTGATTTCCGGGTATTCGACCCGGGTAAGTTTGCCGTCAATAAAGTCGGCCGTCGGGCGATTCACCCGATAATCAAAAAGAGCGTCGGCATCGAAATGCCCGATGACTTCTCCAGCGGAAGCAATCAACCCGGCCGCCGCCGTACCGACCCCACCAGCATCGACCCAGCCGGTGAAGCTCATCAACAACACGGGTTCGTGCAGGTCGACCGGTCGATCAATGGTGTACATGTGTACAGCTTGGCTTATCTCACAAGTAAAACCAACCTACGTAGGCGCGACTCCTCCAAGGGGCACGTGCACTTAAGATCTCGGCCTCGATGCCGATTGGTTTAGATGCCCTCGTTTGTCGCGCTGTTTTTGACGTTGTTGTTGGCGGTGTTGCCGCCGGGTGGTTCGTTCATCGATGACGATGGCAACGTCCACGAAGGATCCATCGAAGCGATCGCCGCCGCCGGCATCACCAAAGGCTGCAACCCACCCACCAACGACCGCTACTGCCCCACCCAAACCGTCAACCGCCAACAAATGGCCGCCTTCCTCGCCCGCGCCCTCAACCTGCCGGCCACCACCACCGACTACTTCACCGACGACAACGGCACCCTCTTCGAAAACGACATCAACCGTCTCGCCGCCGCCAAAATCACCACCGGATGCAACCCACCCACCTCGGACCGGTTCTGCCCCCAACGCAACATGACCCGCGGCCAAATGGCCGCCATGCTCGCCAGAGCCTTCAACTACCCCACCTCAACCGCAGACCGGTTCACCGACGACAACGGCCACCTCTTCGAAGCCGACATCCAACGCATCGCCGCCCAAGGAGTCACCCTCGGCTGTAACCCACCCGCCAACGACAAGTTCTGTCCCAACGGACTCGTCACCCGCGACGCCATGGCCTCCTTCCTCACCCGCGCCCTCGACTACACCCCCACCACCCCGCCACCTCGCGAGGCACCGCTCCCGGGCAACCCGGACGGCAACTACCCGGTGCCGGTGGCCGCCCGGGCCGAAGACGTCTCGAACCCGGACATCGTGATCGGAAACGGAACTGCGGCGTCGTGCACCTCTCAGGCCGTGGTGAACGCGGTAGCCCGGGGCGGGGTGATCACGTTTGATTGTGGACCTGCCCCGCATACGATCGTAATGACTGCCACCGCCAAGGTTTTCAACGACACCGGTCCAGAAATCGTGATCGACGGTGGCGGACTGGTGACATTGAGCGGCGACGGAACCAGGCGGATTCTGTATATGAATACGTGTGACCCCGATCAGGTGTGGACAACTCCCCATTGTCAGGATCAGGATCATCCGCAGCTGACTATCCAGAACCTCACGTTCAAAGATGGCAACTCGACCGGCCTCGACCCCGACGGCGGAGGGGCGGTCTGGGTCCGGGGTGGCCGATTCAAGATCGTCAACAGCGTGTTCATCAACAACCGCTGCGACGCAACCGGACCCGACGTGGGCGGGGCTTCGGTGCGGGTGTTCAGCCAACATCAAGGCTTGCCGGTGTATGTGACCAACAGTACGTTCGGAGGCGGGCCACTTTTTGGAAACGAATGCTCCAACGCCGGCGGGATCAGCTCGATCGGCGTTTCGTGGACCATCATCAACAGCCTGTTCTCTCACAACGAGACGACGGGCTGGGGAGCCAACCCGACCCGTAACGGAACGCCCGGCGGTGGAAGTGGCGCGGCGATCTATAACGATGGCAACGAGATGACCTTGCGGGTTCTCGGCACGCTGATCGAAAACAACCATGCCAATGAAGGCGGGGCGGCCATCTTCTTCGTTTCGAACAACCGCTCAGGAAACGTGATCATCGAAGACTCGGTGTTGCGCTCCAACCCGAGCGACGGCTTCGGCACGGCCGGGTTCCCGGGGATCTTCTATCTTGGGAACGGACCGATTCAGGTCTCGAACTCGATTATCGAGGACTGAACATGTCGGCGATCACCCTGCTGTTGAGTCTGTTGTTGGCGGTGTTGCCGCCGGGTGGTTCGTTCATCGATGACGATGGCAACGTCCACGAAGGATCCATCGAAGCGATCGCCGCCGCCGGCATCACCAAAGGCTGCAACCCACCCACCAACGACCGCTACTGCCCCACCCAAACCGTCAACCGCCAACAAATGGCCGCCTTCCTCGCCCGCGCCCTCAACCTGCCGGCCACCACCACCGACTACTTCACCGACGACAACGGCACCCTCTTCGAAAACGACATCAACCGCCTCGCCGCCGCCAAAATCACCACCGGATGCAACCCACCCACCTCGGACCGGTTCTGCCCCCAACGCAACATGACCCGCGGCCAAATGGCCGCCATGCTCGCCAGAGCCTTCAACTACCCCACCTCAACTGCCGACCGGTTCATCGACGACAACGGCCACCTCTTCGAAGCCGACATCCAACGCATCGCCGCCCAAGGAGTCACCCTCGGCTGTAACCCACCCGCCAACGACCCGCTTCTGTCCCAACGGACTCGTCACCCGCGACGCCATGGCCTCCTTCCTCACCCGCGCCCTCAAATACACCCCCACCACCCCACCATCCCGGTGTCCCACCTTGCCCTCCGACGATGCCTGGAACACTCCGATCGACCATCTCCCGGTCGATTCCCGGTCGGCCGACTACATATCGTCGCTGGGGTCGTCACAAACCCTCCATCCCGACTTCGGTTCAGGGGTCTGGCCACCTGACTCGGACAGCCCGATCGGCATCCCCTACCTTGAGGTGCCGGACGGCACCCCGGCTATCACCGTGATCTACGACGCCTACGGGTCCGAATCGGATCCGGGACCGTTCCCCATCCCCCTCAACGCTCCGATCGAAGGCGGACCCAACGCAACCGGGGACCGCCACGTGATCGTCGTCGATCGTTTCCGATGCGAGCTGTTCGAATTGTTCGACGCCACACCTGGACCCGGCAACGCCTGGACTGCCGCATCGGGGGCGCGCTACGACCTGACCTCGTCGGCGCTTCGGCCCGATGGATGGACATCGGCGGATGCGGCCGGACTACCGATCTTCCCCGGCCTGGTTCGCTACGACGAGGTGGCGTCCGGCGAGATCACCCATGCCATCCGATTCACCGCCGCCCAGACCCGGGCAGCCCACGTCTGGCCTGCCCGCCATGACGCGTCCAACTCGACCTCGCTGACGCTTCCCCCGATGGGCCAACGCTTCCGTTTGAAGGCGAGCTTCGACATGTCCGGATATTCACCACAGGTGCGGGTAATCCTGGTGGCCATGCAACGTTATGGCCTGATCCTGGCCGACAACGGAAGTTCGTGGTTCGTTTCGGGAGCCCCCGACGACCGCTGGGACAACGACTTGCTCCGCGAATTGAAATCCGTCCCAGGTTCGGCGTTCGAAGCGGTCGATACGTCCACCATGATGATCAACCCGAACTCCGGGCAGGCCAAACAGCCCTAAACCCGATCGAAAACTGCCCATTGGGTCTGCCACCGGCGCCCTGAGCAGTCGGCCTCGACGTCCTCAACGAGATCGAAGCGCTCCCCGAGTGCGACTTGCAGGTCGTCGGTCGACATGGCGTGTGGCGGGCCGCCGTGCTCGACTGGTTTGCCCATCGGGAAGACGACCGAGATCAGCCGACCTCCCGGCTTGAGCCAGTGAGCGGCCGCCTGGCCGTAATCCACACGGCGATCAGGGTCGACGGCACAGAAGCAGGTGTGGTCGAACACGAGGTCGAACGGTTGATCCGGGCGATATTCGAAAAGGTCACCGAGCACGAACGTGCCGTGTCCGCCCAGTTTCTCCTCAACCAGAGCCCCGAGCCGATGGTGCAAAGTCGAGGGCGGTTACCTCCCATCCATGAGCGGCGAAAGCCCCGGCATCGTGTCCTGAGCCACAGCCGGGCACCAGGACCCGGCCGGGAGTTCCAAGACCGAGCGCAGGGTCGGACGTGAGTCGGGCGACCAGTTCAGTATGGGCTTCGCCCAGGTCCCAGGGAGTTTGGCTCATTGCATAACGAATTGACCATGAGGACGACAGATCGGACACGTCGAAATAGTACACATGCCACACTGAGGACCAACAGAGGAGGGTCTCGATGAAGATTGAACGGGTCGGAATTGTCGGTGGAGGGCAGATGGGGGCTGGCATCGCCGAGGTGTGTGCCAAAGCCGGTGTCGACGTCATCGTGCGTGAGGTGAGCCAGGAGGCAGCCGCCGCCGGTGAGAGCCGAATCGTCAAGAGCCTCGATCGGGCCGTTTCCAAAGGGAAGATGGACGAGTCGGATCGTGATAGCGCCATCGGCCGGATTCAGTTCACCACCGACCTGGCCGCCATGGCTGATCGGGACCTGGTCATCGAAGCCGTCGTCGAACACGAGCCGCTCAAAATCGAGATATTCACGGCACTCGACACCATCGTGACGTCAGAAGATGCAATTCTCGCTTCCAATACCTCGTCGCTACCGATCACTCGACTGGCCAGAAGCACCAGCCGGCCCGATCACGTCGTGGGGATGCACTTCTTCAACCCGGTCCCCGTCATGCGACTGATGGAACTCATCACCACGGTGGTTACTGATCCGACGGTGGCCGCCTCTGCTGAGGAATTCGCGTCATCGACATTGTCCAAGACCGTCGTGAAGGCCAAGGACCGGGCTGGTTTCGTCGTCAACTTGCTGCTCGTCCCGTATATGACGGAAGCCATGCGGATGTATGAGGCCGGTCACGCCTCAGCCGAGGACATCGACAACGGCATGAAACTAGGTGCCAATCACCCGATGGGACCCCTGGAATTGGCTGACTTCATAGGTCTCGACACGATGAAGCTGGTCGCCGACGTCCTATTCGACGAGTACAAGCTCCCCCAGTACGCCCCACCACCTTTGCTGGTCCGAATGGTCGAAGCAGGCCTGCTTGGGACGAAAGACCGGGCGCGGCTTCTACTCGTACGCCGAATAATCAACCTCCCGGTGACAAGCTTTGGCTAGGTTTGACTGACGGATCGGCCGATCATATCGGGCAGAAACCTCAAGGTTGTAGGCCTGGTAGCCGATTCTTAACAACGACCACACCTTGGATTGGCAGACAATGGACAACGCCTCCGTGCGTCAGGACCAGGGTTCCACCACGGGGTGGCACCCGCCTCAGATCGACCGTATCTCGTCGCAGGCGGCGGTGGCTGAGCTTGGGCAAGCGGCACTCGATGGGTCAAGCGTCGAATTCGTCTTCGATCTGGCGATGCACCTTGTGCAGCGAGCCCTCGGAGTTGAGCGCGCCTGGATTCTCAAACGCCTAGAAGGCGGTGCCACGTCCCAGCTGGTCGCCCAGATTGGCTGGGAAGAAATCGCCGAGGGTGCGGTTATTTCATGCGACGCCGATACGCAACCCGGGTTCACACTTGATCGTGAGGAACCGGTCGTCGTCGCCTACTGGGACGAAGAATCTCCATTAGCGATGATCCCCGAATTCGCCGATGCCGGAATCATGGCTGGAATGAGTGTGATCGTTCCCGACGGGACCACGCCGTACGGCGTGCTGGGCGTCCATACGCGCGATCGCCGCAATTTCACGACCGACGAAGCCGACTTCCTCCGATCAATCGCCAACGTCATTGGCGGCACCATCGTCAACGACCGGGCCCGACGGCGAATCGCGCACCAGGCCGAAAACCAGGAGCGACGCTTACGCTACCAAGGCGCCCTCGCCGAGTGCGCCCAGGCGCTGCTCGGTAACAGCGGCGAGGATCGCCTGGACCGCGCCGTCCGAGCGCTGTTGGATGCAACGCAAGCCACTTATGTCCTGGTCGAGCGCAACCGGGTCGACCCGGAACTCGGGCTGTGCTCGTACACGGTGGCTGAAGTCGAAAAGGACGAAGCCCCCAGCAGCCAGCTACGCAACGAATACTGGTCAGTGGTCCCCTGGGACAAAATGCCGATGTCCCGCGCCAGGCTCGAAGCGGGAGAGCCTTTCGTCATCATCCCCAGCGAGCTCGAAGGCGTCGAGGCAGAGACGTACGCCGCCGATCCGATACCGGTCCTGACTGAGCTGAACATCCCGATCTGTGTGGACGGAAAGTGGGAGGGCCTGATCGGCTTCTCTGAGACGACGATCCTGCGGGAGTGGACCGATGAAGACATCTCGTTGCTCACCACCGCCGCAACCATGATCGGCGCGTTCTGGGAACGTGAAGCAGCTCGGGAAAACCGCGAACAGCTGATCCGGGCCAAAGACCAGTTCCTGGCCAGTATCAGCCACGAACTGCGGACCCCACTGACTGCGGTGGTCGGATTCGGAGAGATCCTGCGAGATTCAGGCAAGACTTTGAGCGACATTGAGCGCCGGGAATTCCTCGATGTGCTCATCGCACAGGGCTCGGATGTAACCAATATCGTCAATGATTTACTGGTAGCTGCGAAGGCAGACATCGGAACCCTTAATGTCAGCCGGGTATCGGTCAATCTGCGAGCCCAGACTGCCCAGGTGCTTGAGGCTTTCAATCGGGATCAAATGGCCCGTATCGGACTACTTAACGCCCCGGACGCCCGGGCGATGGGTGATCCCGACCGTATCCGCCAGATCGTTCGCAACCTCATCACGAACGCACTGCGCTACGGCGGCGACGATGTGCACGTTGAGGTCGTCAACGAAGAGCAGACTGGCATCCTCGTGTGCGACAGCGGACCGGGTATTCCCGACCAGGATCGGGAGCGCATCTTCCTCCCCTATCAACGGGCCCATAACGCTCCTGGTGTGGCCGGCTCCCTCGGCCTCGGGCTGTCGATCTCACGCAAGCTCGCCCGCCTCATGGACGGCGACCTGATCTACCGCCACGACAGCCAACGCAGCATCTTCGAACTATCGCTTCCCCCGGCCTCCTGAGTCAGCCCTGGTAGTAGGCGCGGTCGTAGTCGTCGATGGCCGACTTACTCGACCGGTGAATTATTCAACAGACGCTCTTCGAGGGTTCGACTGATCGTCAACGTGCCCATTCCCAGAATGAGCAGTACGACACCGAATATCCCCAACGGCCACGACACATCGCTCGGTCCGGTGTATGGGAGACAATCGGGCGGTTCACACTCTTCGTCCGGAACGGAAGTCGTTGGGGTTGATGTCGTTGGGGTTGATGTCGTTGGGGTGGAAGTCGTCGGCGTCGAAGTCGTCGGCGTCGAAGTCGTCGGCGTGGAGGTCGTCGGTGAAGTGACGGTGGTTGCCGAAACCGGCACGGTGGTCGTGGTCGACGATGTGGTGGTCGTGGTCGATGACGTCGTGGTGCTCCCGGTCTGACAAGCCAAAACCACCAACTGTCCCGAGCTTGGGCCGTCGATTTCGTAGCCACTGTCGATCGATCGTGCCGTCCAGTTGTAGGTCCCCTCGGGGAGTTCAAACTCGGTCTTCTCGCTGATGACGATGACGCCGGTTGGGCCGTCGATGGTCAATTCGATTCGGTCGGTCGTGTTCAGTCCGTTGTGCCGGAACGAAAAGGTCACGTTGGTCTCGGAGACGCCGTTGCGAACCTCACACGAGCGCTGCACGATCTGGATGACAACCTTCTTGACGACAGTCTGGGCAGTCGCCGCTGCTGATGTCGCACTGACTACTGAAGTTTGACCTGCGGTTGCGGTCGCCACGCACTGGCCCTTGTGGTTCCCTTGGACGACCCGCGCCTGGCCGGCAGGACAAGCTGAATCACCGTTACGTTTGCTCGCTGCCGGGGCTGATCGTTCTGCCGCAACATCAGGGGCTTCGCCCTTGGATACGATCGGGGGAGGTTCATCAGCATTCTCCGAGTCGTCGACCTCCGCCGTCTGATCGGATTGCCGTCCGGCCAAGCTGCTGCCTGAAATGGCAGGCGCGGCCACCATCAAAACGAGACCGGCTATCACGAACGTGGACCCGAGCTTGCGCAGCAAGCTCATCGCTCCAGCCCATATCGTGACGGAGTCCCCCAACGGACATACGTGTAACGCATTACGCCTCCCAAAGCGCCGTAGTACCTTGTCGGCGACCCTAGTCCCTCCCGTCACATCAGCGTGTGATAACTACGGAAAAATCGCGCACTGAGCGTTTATCTGCTGGTTCGAGCGACCGAAACGGCTGCAGGCGATACCTGCTCACCCAACAACAATCGGTGAGTACTCTTCTGCCATGAGAAGGTATCTCACAGTTGCAGTCGTGGTCTCCCTCCAGGCGGCTTGCACAACAGCTAGCTCGCGCACCGCTTCGACGCCCACAGAAAATGATTGGCTTCTGGTAGCGCAGGGCCCACCAGCCACCATGGCAGCTCTGTTGACAGGGACACTCGAGATCGATCTGGCGTCCCAATGCGTTCGCGTGCGCAACGGCGAGCAGGCAATTGCAGTGATCTTTGTCGAGGGAACGGTGCTCGATGACTCCGATCCTGAGCACCCGGCAATCGCATTCAACAATGGGAGCCGTTTTGAAGCTGGCGAACAGGTCATATTCGGCGGCGGAAGCCGGCCGGTCACTGACATTGTCGATAGCTCGCAGGGCTCCTACTCGGGAATCTCAATCCCCCCCGACTGTCACGACGGCCAGGTGTGGCTGCTTTCCGAAGCACCATAAGCTCCGTGCACGTCGGCCAGCCACCTTCCCCGTGGGGGTTCGACAACAATACGCGAATATTCCCGGGAGTCCTTGGCAACATCGCTCCGATTGGCGTACTTCAGGGGACGCAATTGACAGCGACGTTGAGCGCCTCGCATACCTGGCGCATACGCCCGTCGCTTAGGCGACCCAGTCGCTCGGTGAGGGTTCCGACCGAGACGCTCTCAATCGAATCCAGATTCACTACCGACCGCAGAGATATCGGATCGTCTTGCGGTTCGAGCAAGACCTCGCTGGGGAGACCCCTGATGTTGGTCGTGCACGGAGCGATCACCGTACGGCGGAGTCGCGGGATGGCTACGTCACGCGAGAGGACCACAACGGGTCGGCGGGAGATCTCGGGTAATTCGCACCACCAAACCTCCCCGTGCGCAGGCAAATCCTTCACGACGACCCGGCGGCCTCACGGAACGACGCCAGATCACCCCATTCGTCGCGTTGATCGAGCGGTTGGGCATCATAGGCACCGTAAGCCGCATCAATTTCGGCCTCTCTGTGTTGCGCAAGTAGCGCTCCTAACGCTTCGTCGATCAGTCCTGCATCGTTGATGTCAGCTCGAAGGCGTCTTGCCTCGTCGAGCAACCTTTGGTCCACCGTAGTACTAACTCTCACTCTGGGCATGCCACAATCATGCCACAACAACGCTACACCCGCAATGTCGACTGAATTGGAGAGCGCCGGGGCGCCACCAGCGCCGTTGGTGGGAACGAGCCCCCATTCCCGCCGCCTTCCGGCGACGGGTCCCCTTCCCCCAGAGGGGAATCGACAACAAACCCCAGCCACTCGTTGCTGGGAACGGGGTGCTCAGGGACTTCGGCCGGAGGCCGAAGAAACAAAACTGCGAGCCCGGGCACCAACGGGCATCCAACGGGAAAACGGCCGCCATCAGCGCCGTTGGTGGGAACGAGCCCCCATTCCCGCCGCCTTCCGGCGACGGGTCCCCTTCCCCCAGAGGGGAATCGACAACAAAGCACCATCTGCGCGCTGCTGGAAACAGGGAGCTCAGGGACTTCGGCCGGAAGGCCGAAGCAACAAAACAGTGAACCCGGGCACCAACGGGCATCCAACGGGAAAACGGCCGCCATCAGCGCCGTTGGTGGGAACGAGCCCCCATTCCCGCCGCCTTCCGGCGACGGGTCCCCTTCCCCCAGAGGGGAATCGACAACCACAAGCACCATCTGGCGACTGCTGGAAACAGGGAGCTGAGGGACTTCGGCCGGAAGGCCGAAGAAACAAAACAGTGAACCCGGATGCCCACAGGGCATCCCAAGGGAAAATCGCCCGCCGGCGCCAGCCGGCAATTGAGAAAGGGCCGGCCGCATGGCCGACCCTTCTCAATTTCTCAGTGGAGCTGAGGGGATTTGAACCCCTGACCCCCTGCATGCCATGCAGGTGCTCTGCCAGGCTGAGCTACAGCCCCCAATGCGAGCGGCAATTATAGCTGGTCAGAAGTTCCCTGAGTTGCCGCCGCGAATGGGATGCGGGGAGCGTCGGCCCAGAGTCGCTCGAGGTCGTAGAACGAGCGGGTGCCTGCCTGAAACACATGAACCACTATCTCGCCGTAGTCGAGGAGCACCCATTCGGCTTCATCGGCGCCTTCGGTCCGCAACGACCCCCGGCCGTGTTTTTCTTTGAGCTGAACGTGGACTTCGTCGGCGATGGACCGGACCTGGCGATTTGAGTTTCCGGTGGCAATCACAAACATGTCGGTGATGAACAGGAGATTGCTGACGTCGATGATGGCGATATCGACGCCTTTCATGTCGTCGATAGCGTCGGCAGCTGCCTTGGCCAGTTCGATACTCGTAATAGTGGCGTCCTCCATCAGGGTGCGTCTTCTCCAAGGATGATAGTGAGGTCGACAACGCCGGAGGGTTGCCGCACTTCCAATACGACTTCGCCGTATCCGAGTAGCTCCTGGGCGGCGATAGCTGCGTCGCGCCGTTCCCGGCCCTGCGCAATCACCTGGGTACTTGGATAGTTGAGGGTCCCGGCGTTGTCGGTCTTGAGAACGCGGTAGCCGGCGAGCACAAACGTCTTGGCTACCGGTTGGGTGATACCGACCCCGCCTTTGCCGTTGAGGATCTCAATGACCAGCCGGGGATCTTCTCCGATCGATAGGTACGGCACGGCCTGTTCGACGAACACCGCCGCGTCGGCCACGTCCAACGAATAGCGTTCCGCACCGGTCGAAAGCGTATTAACCCGAACTACGGGGAGGGCGCTGACGACAAGACCCTCGTCCTGGCTGGCTCCGGTGAGCGCCGCGACGCCTGCGGTCGTTCCGCCTTCGGCGAACTGGTCGGCCAGCCGCTTACTGCGTCCGACCGCATCAAAGACAGACGTCCAGACCTCACCCTGGCGGAACAAATAGTCGAGATCATTGTCGATGCCTTTGTCGGTCAGCAAAGTCCCAATCATTTCGGGTGTGCGGGGTTGCAGACCCTCGCCAGCGGCGACTTTCTGGTTGCCTGCCGCATCTCCGGTGACGAACGGACGGATGATCGAAATCTCCAACGGCTCATTGAAGAAAGCTACAAACTCGTCGTTCGTATACGTAAACGTATCGTCAATACGCGCACCGAGCAGATTGGTGATTGTGAGCGACAACAGGTCGATGCCACCGATGTTGTAGGCCTCCTCGAGGGTGTGTTCGCCAAAGCCGGGGGCGATGGCCAGCATGGAATTGGGAATGGTGACGAGACGACTGGCCTGGTCGGCGCTTGCGCCAACGAGCAAGATGGCTTGGGGTAGTCCGTCGTCTTCGACCACCACCAGGGCCGAAGCGCCAACATCTGGTTCGATGACCGCGGCATCCGGGCCAACTTCTTCAGGTTGCAGCCGCAGGTACGAAATGGTTACCGAAGCGGCGATCAACGCAAACGCCACCAGCGTGGCGAGCAGGATCTTGCGTCGTGCTTTCGATCGGGAATCACTGCGGGCGGCCCGATTCAGTTCCCTGGCGGTCAGGTCTTTCTTCGGCTCAGGCTTGATCCGGTGCTGGGGAGGCTCACTCATAGTCCGTACAGTCCATGCTCGGTCATGTAGTCATACACTTGATCGCGCACGAGGAACCGCACCGACTGTCCCTGGCGGGCGCGTTCGCGGATCTTGCTGCCGCTGATCTCCAGAATGGGCATGTCGAGCCAGGTGACCTCGCCTGCCGCCGCCACGACATCAGCGGGATCGGTGTGCAACCTGGGCACCACTGCGATCTCCGCTCGTTCGCGGACCTGGTCGTAGCGAGTCCATGTTGACAGATTCGCCGCCGCATCGGCACCAAGCACGAGGACGAGACGATCTTCCTCAGGAAATGTCGCCAACGTATCGGCGGTATAGGTCCAACCGTCTCGCAGGACCTCTCGATCGTCGGGCACGATGAAGTCGGCGCCCTCGACCGCCAGCAGCGTCATGGCCCAACGGTGCTCCCCCGGCGACACCGAACTGGCTGGCTTCTGCCATGGCGACCCGGCGGGCATCATGAGGACGTGGTCGACACCGAGCTGCATGTAGGCGGTCTCGGCTGCGAGGAGGTGGGCGAGGTGAGGAGGGTCGAAGGTGCCCCCAATGATGGCTCTATACACCGGCGACAGGATAAACCGGTTTGGGGACGCCGGAACCGTCAGCCCACCAAACGCAGCGCCCGGGCCGGTTCATAGGTCTGGCAGCCGAGCCAGGCGAGCGGATCGACGTAGGCGCCCGAGACGCGAACAGAAAAGTGGAGCCCGGGGATAGCGTGCGGTGATCCGCTCCTCCCGACCGTCTCGCCCCGTTCGATCCACGACCCGGCACGTACCAGGCGTTCGTCGAGATACGAGTAACTCGTTCGCAAGCCCCCGCCGTGATCGATTGTGACAGTCCGATTCCCGGCGACGTCGCCCGCAAAAGTGACCCGACCGGATCCCGCCGCCCGAACAACCGATCGGGACTCGGTGCCAATGTCGATGCCCCAGTGCCCGGCGTAGCGTCCGCTCGGAGCGTACGGGGCAATCACCTCACCGGCTACCGGCCAGTTCAGACCGACGCATTGTGGGCGTTCGGCGACCGCTGGGGGTGGGAAGGGCGCAAGCAGAAGTAGTGCACAGAACATCACCAAACGGGGCATTGCTACCTATCACGCCGTTCAGCCGCATTGGCGTGACCGTATCCCGATTTGAGCCTCAGCTCAAGGGGTCTGTTAGATCAGATCGTCGAGCGACCCGAGGTACTCCAACATGTCGATGAGACGAGCCGAGTAGCCGATCTCGTTGTCGTACCAGGCGATCACCTTGAAAAACTGATCGTTGAGTTCAATGCCGGCCTTGGCGTCGTAGATCGACGAATGTCGATTCCCGATGAGGTCCGATGACACGATTGGATCCTCGGTGTATTCGAGAACTCCTGCCATGTCGCCTTCGGCGGCCTTCTTCATGGCGGCGTTGATCTCGGCGAGCGAAGTCTTCTTCTCCGTCCGGAAAGTCAGGTCGACGACTGAGACATCGGGGGTGGGTACCCGGAAAGCCATCGCGTCCAGCTTGCCTTCTAGCTCTGGCAGCGTCAGGACGACCGCTTTGGCAGCTCCGGTCGAGCCGGGAATGATGTTGGCATACCCGTTGCGTCCTCCGCGGAGGTCCTTCTTCGATGGGGAGTCCTGGGTGGGCTGGGAAGCGGTCACCGAATGAACGGTCGTCATGAGCCCTTCCACAATGCCGAATTCATCGTTGAGTACCTTGGCCAGTGGTGCGAGGCAGTTGGTGGTGCACGACGCGTTCGAGATGATGACATCTGTCTCTGGATCGATCTCGGTGTGGTTGACCTTGTAGGCGAAGGTCCGAACCTTGTCCGGCGACTTCGTAGGCGCCGAGAGGATGACCCGCTTGGCTCCGGCGGCCAGATGTTTGCTGGCTCCGTCGTAGTCGGTGAAAATCCCGGTCGATTCGATGACGTAGTCGATCTTCAAGTCATCCCACGGCAGATCCTCAGGGTTCCTCTCTGAGAAGGCCCGAACGGTCTTGCCGTCGATTACGAGGTTGCCGTCCGCGACTTCGACGGAGGATCCAAATCGGCCGTGCACCGTGTCGTATTCGAAGAGGTATGCGAGACCCTCGGCGGGAACCAGATCGTTGACGGCGACGAACTCAAGATTGGGGTTCGACCATCCAACCCGCATGGCCAGTCGGCCAATCCGACCGAAACCATTAATAGCTACACGAATAGTCACAAAAACTCCAGGGATGGGAACGTTCCAAAAAAGGAATCTTACCCCAGTAGCCGGAATTACTCCAAGATCTACTTGCGGGGGCGGGCCAGGAGACTGAGAACCTCTTGCCGGAAATCATTCGGCTGAAAAGGCTTCGTGACAAAAGCGTCAGCTCCACCTTCATCGGCGCGCCGGCGAGACTCCTCTTCGGCGTGGGCGGTGAGGACGAGCACTGGCAAGGTGCGGGTTTCGGGCACAGACCGCAAGTGGTCGAGCACTTGCCATCCGTCCATTTCGGGCAGGCCGATGTCGAGAACCAGCAAGTCGGGGTTTTCGCTTTGCGCAGCCGCCAGGCCGCTGGGACCGTCTTCGCGCATGAGAACTTCCAGGTCGGCAGGGCGCAAGCACACCTCTATGAGACGACGGATGACCGCTGAATCTTCTACCACCAGGACACGCTGTCCCATCTGTCTCCTTGCCTTCACAGCACAATACTGTGTCAGTCGTTTGGTCCGGGTTGGCCCCGGGGGACCAATTTAGCCCACTTTGCGCAATCGCACGCGACCATGATGTTGCTGAGCGATCGATTCGACAAATTTCTCTAGCTGCCGAAGGTTTCGCACCTCAAACACTTCATCGCAGGATACAGCGTACTTGCCCATGACCGAATCACCGGTGTTCCAGTACGACCGGGGTTCGGGGTTGAGCCAGTAGACCGCTTTGGCGACATCCCGGACCTGTTCGAGCACCTCTGCTTGCGGGTCGCGATAGTTCGACCGAGCGTCGCCCGTGATGATCACCGTTGACTTTGCGGTGAGCGACTGACCGTATCGGGTCCAGAACTGTTCGAGCGACCTGCCGTAATCAGAATGACCATCGAGCCAGACCACTTCAGCTTCGGTCGAGATGCGCTGGAGTACTCCGGCGAACTCGGTGTCACGGTCAAAGAAGTCCGTCACGTCGTCGAGGGCATCAATGAACGCGAAGGCTCGGAGGTTGGAAAACTCGTTGGACATGGCATAGACAAACTGGAGCGCGAACCGGGCGAAGGTCGCCATCGAGCCAGAAATGTCACACAACAAAAACACTTCCGGCTTGGATGGCTTGGGAGCTCGAAACTGTGGTTCGATCGGCACACCTCCCGTTGCCAACGAGCGGCGTACCGTCCGGCGAAAGTCGAGGCGCCCCTCGCGGCGCAGCCTTCGCCGACGGGCCAGCCGGGCAGCCAGCTTGCGGGTCAGTGGCTGAATGACGTGTTCGAGCTGCACGAGATCAGCCCGGGTGGCATGCATAAGTTCGGTGTCTTCAATCAAGGGCTTGCGAAGCGTCTTGGCGACTGCCTCCGCTCCACGGTCGGCAACCAATCTGCGCCGGATCTCG
>CAWIFX010000035.1:0-38843 GCA_963835515.1 uncultured Acidimicrobiia bacterium
AGAAATCGGTGATGCGATCGGGCTGTCGTCTCCTTCTACCGTGCACAGCCATCTATCTACGCTCGTCAAACACGGCTTTTTGCGACGCGACCCGTCCAAACCTCGAGCCATTGAGGTCACGAGCCACGCCGACGAAGACTCGGCATCGACCGCACTTCCGGTCAGTCGCCAGCGAGCCGTCCCCCTTCTCGGCCGCATCGCAGCTGGAACTCCAATCCTGGCCGCCGAAGACATCGATGAAGTCATGCCATTGCCTGAAAGCTTGGTGGGAACCGGCCCGCTCTTCATGCTGCAGGTCAAGGGCGACTCGATGATCAACGCTGGCATCCTCGATGGGGACTTTGTGGTTATCCGCCAGCAGAACGATGCCCGCGACGGCGAGATCGTAGCTGCCCTCATCGACGGCGACGAGGCGACCGTCAAGCGGCTAGAGCGAAAGGACGGAGCGGTAATCCTGCATCCGGAGAACCCTGCGCTCGAACCTATGGTCTTCGCTGAGGGAGTCGAGATCCTCGGCAAGGTTGTGTCGGTTCTTAGATCAATTCCGTAGTACCGGAAAACACGTATTCGGCGGGCCCGGTGATAAACGCATCGGGCCCGTCCAATTCCACGTCGAGTGGGCCACCAACCAGCAGAATCGTGACGACATTGCCGCTCAGTCCTGCAGCCCGGGCGGCCACTGCGGTCGCCACGGCCCCCGTCCCACAGGCATTCGTTTCCCCAACCCCTCGTTCCCAGGTACGCACCCTGATGCCAGCCGGGGTCGGTTCGGCGAACTCGACGTTGGTTCCACCGGGCGTCGCTTGTTCGAGGTCTGAACCAACTTCCTCGACCGGTGCGTCACCGATATCAGCGACGAACGTCACGGCGTGCGGGTTACCAACCGAGATGCGCCGGAACGTCAGATCACTCCCGAATTCATCGCCGAATTCGTCGCCAACGACCGGCTGTCCAATCTCGACCCGAAAACGACCGTCAGCCGTTGGGCCTACCGAGAGGGGTCCTACGGCGGTGTCGACCACTCCCCCGTCTGACGACAGCCAGCCCCGGTCGATGGCGTAGCGGGTGACGCAACGCAGGCCGTTGCCACACATTTCGGCTTCCGATCCGTCAGCGTTCCAATAGCCCATTTGCACTTCGTTGTCTCCGGTCGGGGTGACGATGAGAATGCCATCGGCTCCGATCCCTGTCCGGCGATCGCAGACGGCCTGGATGCTGTCGGCTTTCAGCACCAGCGGTCCATCAAAGACCACAAAATCGTTGCCTAGGCCGTGCATCTTTACGAATTCCACAGACCCAGCCTATCGAGTTCGGACCGGAATGAAAGATATCGTTGCTCGGGTTCGACGTGCCAGGGAATCCAGGTGAGGCGTGGGTCGCGGCCAAAGAAGGTTCGTTGGCGTTTCGCCAGGGCTACCGTCGCATCGCGGGTGAGCTGCTTGGCCTCCGCGAGGGTCAGTTCGCCGTCGAGGTGAGCGGCAAACTCGGTGTAGCCGGTTGCCGCTCGGGCCGTGACACTTAGCCGACCCCTAAGTGACCGGACCTCCTCGACCAGCCCCGCTTCGACCATCGCTTCGATTCGTCCGGCGGCTCGCTCTGACAACTGGTTACCGGCGTCAATGCCAAAACCAGCAAAGGCCAGAAACGGTTCATAAGCGGCTACCGACCGAGCAGGACCCGTGATTGCTCGTTGGGAAGGGGTGAGTCCGGTGATCTCAAGGATCTCAAGCGCTCTTTCAACTCGACGAGGATTAGCTAGATCCACGATCTCACCAGCCTGAGGATCGGCAGCTTCCAGGCGGCGTCGGGCCTCATCGGGGGCTAGTCCGGACAGGTCTGAGCGTACCTGTGGGTCATGGGGTGGGAACTCGAGCGGATCAAGCAAGGCCCGGACGTGGAGCCCGGACCCGCCTACCACCACAATGCGTCGATTCGCGTTCTCCTTCACGACCCGACGGCTCTCGTGCTGATAATCGGCCACCGAGAACGGCTCCTCCGGATCAACGAGGTCGATCAGATGATGCGGCACCTCCGCACGCTCGGCCGGTGTCGGCTTGGCGGTGCCGATATCCATGCCCCGGTACACCTGCATCGAATCGGCTGAGACAATGATCGCGCCAGCCTCGCGAGCCAGTCGCATGGCCAGATCAGACTTGCCCGACGCGGTCGGTCCGACAATGGCGATGATGTTCAGACGAGGATTCCCATCAGGCTGTGGCCGCCCGCACTGACGATCTCAACGTCGAGGAACGAGCCAGCAGGAAAAGCCCCGCTTACGTGCACGAGTTTGCCGCCACGGGTGCGCCCGGTAATCGCGCTCGGGTCCCGCTTCGAAGGTCCGTCGACCAGCACTGATCGCCGCTTTCCAATCTCAGCCTGGTTAAGTTCGATGGAGATGGAGTCCTGGAGAACAAGCAGACGATCGAACCGTTCGGTGATGACCGATTGCGGTACGAAGTCCTCCTCGTAATCGGCCGCAGCGGTTCCCGGTCGGGCGGAAAACTGGAACATGTACGCCGAGTCGAAACGGGCTTCTTCAATGACGCCCAGAGTTAGGTCGAAATCTTCTTCGGTTTCGCCGGGGAAGCCAACAATGATGTCCGTCGACACAGCCAGATCCGGCAGATGCTTTCGGGCAACTCGCAGCCGATCCATGTATCGCTCGCGGTTGTAGCCGCGATGCATTCGGGCCAACACCCGGTCGCTTCCCGACTGAATCGGAAGATGTAGCTGCTCGCAGACCGCCCCGGTTTCGGCCATCGCCACGGCTACTTCCTCGTTAAAATCGGCCGGGTGGGGGCTCGTGTAGCGCACTCGTTCGATGCCGTCGATTTCGCCCACACGCCGAAGCAAATCCGCGAAGATCGGCCGGCGTTTCCCGTCGATTGCGAGGTCTCTCCCGTATGTGTTGACGTTTTGGCCGAGCAGCGTCACCTCGACGACTCCATCGGCGGCCAATTGGGCCACTTCCCGGATGATGTCTCCGGGCCGGCGAGAGATCTCGACGCCACGCACCGACGGCACGATGCAGAACGTGCAGGTGTTGTTGCAGCCAATCTGAATCGTGACCCACGCCGAGTGATCCAATTCCCGTCGAACCGGGAGGGCCGATGGCATCGCCTGCAGTTCGTCGACGATCTCAGTGATTGGCCCCCATTGCTGGGCCTGATCAAGCAGGTCGACCACCCGATCGAGGTTGTGGGTTCCCAGCACGACGTCAACCCATGGGGCTCGCTGGCGGACCAGTTCCCGGTCTTTCTGGGCGGCACAGCCACCAACGATCAGAGCTCGATGGGGAGCATCGTCTTTGAGGTGGGCAAGGCTGCCGAGGGTGCCATAGAGCTTGTTATCGGCGTTCTCCCGAATGGTGCACGTGTTGATGAATACGACATCGGCGGTTTCGACGGAGTCGGCCCGGATCATGCCGTCAGCTTCGAACTGTCCCGCGATGCGTTCGGAGTCGTGTTCGTTCATCTGGCAGCCGAATGTCCGGACAAAATAGGTCTGACCGACCCGGGTCGGGACGCGCCGCTCTTTCAGGCGCGGATTAGGCAGCAACAGTTCGCTCATGAGAACTAACGAGCGTAGTCGGTAACCCGGAACTCACGAATAACGGTTACCTGGATCTGGCCGGGGTATTCGAGGTCGGCCTCGAGCCGGCGCGAGATCTTCCTGGCCAGGTCCGAAGCCAGCAGATCGTCGAGCGCACCCGGGTCGACGACCACCCGGATCTCTCGACCCGCCTGCATGGCGTAGACCTTTTCGACGCCCTCAAAGGCCAAGGCGATCGATTCGAGGCGCTCAAGGCGCCGGACGTACGATTCGAGCGTTTCTCGCCGTGCGCCCGGCCGGGCTGCAGACACGGCATCTGCGGCCTGCACCAGCACCGCCAGCAATGTTCGGGGTTCGACCTCGTTGTGATGAGCTTCGATACCGTGCACGATGCCGGGATCTTCCCCGAAACGGCGAGCAATCTCAGCTCCGATGAGGGCATGGGATCCCTCGACCTCGTGGGTAACGGCCTTGCCGATGTCGTGGAGGAGCGCCGAGCGGCGAGACGTCACCGCGTCGACCCCGATCTCGGCGGCCAACATCCCGCACACATGAGCTGCCTCAACTGAATGCTTGAGGACGTTCTGTCCATAGGACGTCCGGTACTGGAGCCGTCCGAGCAGGGTGACGAGTTCCGGATGCATGCGGGAAATGCCAACCTCGAGGAGCGCCCACTCCCCTGCGTCGCGAATGCTCTGTTCGATCTGAGCCGTGGCCTTCTCGTGGAACTGTTCGATCGAGGCCGGATGAATCCGCCCATCTTCCACAAGCATCTCGAGGGTGTTGCGGGCGATCTCGCGTCGCACCGGGTCAAAGGACGATACCGATACGGCTTCCGGCGTGTCGTCGACTACCAGATTCACGCCGGTGATCGATTCGAACGAACGAATGTTGCGCCCGTCCCTGCCGATTATCCGGCCCTTCATGTCGTCTGTTGGTAGCGCCACGACCGAGGTGGTCGTCTCAGCCACTACGTCAGAGGCAAGCCGCTGCACGGCGGTGGTCAGGATCCGCTTGGCTCGCCGATCAGCTTCTTCGCGAGCCTTGGTTTCCATGTCCCTGACGAGAATCATCGCTTCGCGGCGGGCCTCGTCTTCGACCTGAGCCAGTAGTTCGGTCTTGGCGACCTGAGCGTCGAAACCGGCCAGGCGCTCGAGGTTGTGGCGGGCATCTTCGCGGAGGCGCTCGGCCTCTCCCCGGACGCCGGTGATCTCTTCTTCTCGTTTGATCAGCATTTGCTCGCGCTGGGCGAGATTGGTGGCTCGCTGCTCGAGGGTTTGCTCGCGCTGGGCGAGCCGCTCTTCCGAAGACTTGGCCTCGATGCGACGCTGCTCAAGTGTCACGTCTTCGCGATCCCGGTAGGCCTCGGCTTTGGCGCGCGCCTCTTCTTCGGCCGCCGACAGGGTTCGTTGCGCTTCAAGTCGCGCTTGGGCGATCAAGCTCTCTGAACTCGGTTCCGAGGCTTCGGACCGGCGCCGTATCAGCGCAAACAGGTATCCAATCAGCCCGGCGACGATCGCCGTCGAAGCGCCAATGATGATGGCGATCGTTGAGGTATCCATGTGTTCTGCCTTTCGGCAGCGCTACCGACCTTAACAGCGTCAGTTCTTCGGGTTTCCCCGGCTTCTCTATAAGTCAGTTAGGTCAATACGTCGGTAGTACTACGGTTGCGGTTCAAATGTTGTATTCCGAGCTTCATCGTAATCGGTTAAAGACAATCGCGGGGAAGAACTTTGCAGAACTTCCCCGCGATTTGTTGATTCGTTTGATCTGGTGGATGACCTACTTTTCGGAGGACGACTCTTCCGCTTCGACCGTCTCGTCCTCGCCAACCACGGCGTCTTCGTCGACTTCTCCCTCGGGTAGATCCGCCAACCCCACCGCCTGATAGACCCGGTCCTGCAGCTGCATGGCGATCTCCGGATTGTCACGCATGAACCGCTTAGCCGCTTCTCTACCCTGACCGATCTGATCCCCGTCAAAGCTGTACCAGGCACCGCTCTTTTTACAGATGCCTTGTTCAACAGCCACGTCGATGAGGCTTCCCTCCCGGGAGATGCCTTCACCAAACATGATGTCGAATTCGGCGAGACGGAACGGCGGGGCAAGCTTGTTCTTGACGATTTTGGCCCGAACCCGGTTACCAATACCTTCTTGACCGTCCTTGATCGTTTCAATACGGCGCACATCGATGCGGACCGACGAATAGAACTTGAGAGCCCGTCCGCCAGGAGTCACCTCCGGGGATCCGAACATCACGCCGATCTTCTCACGAAGCTGATTGATGAAGATGCACGTCGTTTGGCTCTTGTGCAGGTTGCCGGTGAGCTTACGAAGCGCCTGGGACATCAATCGAGCCTGGAGGCCCATGTGGCTGTCGCCCATCTCGCCTTCGATTTCGGCGCGCGGTACGAGCGCGGCCACCGAGTCAATGACCACCACATCGAGGGCTCCTGAACGCACCAGCGTGTCGGTGATCTCAAGTGCCTGCTCACCGGTGTCCGGCTGAGAAATCAGCAGTTCGTCAACGTCCACGCCCAGCGCCCTGGCATAGATGGGATCGAGCGCATGTTCGGCGTCAATGAAGGCAGCCAGACCGCCGTTACGTTGAGCTTCGGCCACGATGTGCAGCGCCAACGTGGTCTTGCCACTCGACTCCGGTCCGTAGATCTCGACGACCCGCCCACGAGGGACACCGCCGATGCCTAATGCCAGGTCGATGGAAAGCGCACCAGTAGAAATGGTGTCGATCTTTTGAATGGCTTTGTCGCCCATCCTCATGATGGCGCCCTTGCCGAATTGCCGTTCAATCTGGCTCATGGCCATTTCGATTGCTTTGTCTCGCTCGGCCATGTTGCTCCTTAGTGACTCGATCGTGGTTTGGACCCGGATCTGGCGAACCCTGGCCCTGTGATAAGCACGTTATGTATTGGGTGTGACAAATTTGTGAATCGAACTCTACACGAACAGATGTTCGATGTGGCGGATTATCTTCACCCGATGACCCAGTGGGAACTGCGCCGGGCCACCCGCTACAGATTCACCAGGTCGAGAAGCTCATATTGAGCCGTCGAACCGCCCAGGTGACTGCGGTAGACCCCCACCTCACTGACGTCGATTTTGATCGGTGGCTCGGGTACATCTGCCAACCAGGGCCAAAGGTTGCGGGGTGGCTGGACCCGAGCCAGGCTGAGATGCGGCTGATACGGTCGGTCCTCGGATGCCATACCGACCTGAACGGCTGCCCGATCTGCCGCGGCCGCCAGCCCGACAAGGGCTTCTTCTCCATGCCCGATACCAAGCCAAAGTACCGAGCCCTTCGTGGGTTTCGGGAACGCCCCCATGCCCGAAAACCTCAGGCGAAACGGCAATGGCTTATCGACCTCGTCAAGGGCATGGAGGAATCGATCGTAATCGAGATCGGATGTCTCACCCAGGTACCGGACGGTGACATGCCAGTTTTCGGGCGGTACCGACTTTCCGGGGAGCGAAGGGACCGAATCAGCCAGATAGGCAGCCAGGGCGTGCCGATGATCATCGGACAGGCCAACGGCCACGAAGACTCTTCCTACGGAGCCCACCATTGTCCCGACACGGCCAGGCGAACCAGTTGCAGTGCAGCCGTTGTGGTGTAGGTCCGGATCCGCTCCCGGTCACCAGGCAAACGCAAGGTGCGCGAGCCCATACCTTCGGGAGTAACAACGGCAATAACCATCGTGCCTACCGGCTGTTCGGCAGGATCGGGGCCGGCCTCGCCGGTGATCGCCACCCCAACATCGGCGCCAAATCTGGCCCGGGCACCTTCGGCCATGGCGAGGGCGGTCGGCTCAGACACAACGCCTTCGGACGCGAGGAGTTCGGGCGACACCCCGAGCAGGTCGATCTTGGCCTCAGACGCGTAGGCGACAATGCCGCCCACCACCACCTTGGAGGCGCCTGGCGTCTGCGTTAGAGCTGCAGAGACGAGTCCCGCCGTCGCCGACTCGGCGGTGGCAATCGTCCAGCCTTTCTCCTCAAGCAGCTGTTGGACAACCAGGTAGATGGTTTCGTCATCCACTCCGAACACGGAGGAGTCCAACCGGTCACGGACGGCCGCCTCGATCGGGGCGATGAGCGCATCAGCGGCGACCTCATTGTCGGCCTTGGCGGTGACCCGAACTTTGATTTCGCCGGCCGAAGCCAGGAAAGCCACCGACGGGTTGGTGGTCGCCAGGAATAGATCGTCGAGCATTTCCGCCACCTGAGACTCGCTACGTCCCCAGGTCCGGATAAGGCGGGATTTGAGCACTCCGGTTTCACCGGCTGCGACACGGAGCCGGGGCAACACATGATCGCGGATGAGTAGGTGCATCTCGGCGGGAACGCCAGGTACCGCAAAGATCCAGGTCCCTTCGTGCTCCAGCGCTATTCCCGGTGCGGACCCGGCCGGATTGGGGAGTTGTTCGGCTCCGACCGGTCGATCCGCCTGCCGTAGGTTGTTTTCCGGCATCACCCGACCGAGCGTTTCCCATCGATCACGCAGCGCCTGGGCGTAGTCGGCGTCGCGGACGATCTCTCGTCGGTCGCGGCGGCAATCGCTTCGCGCGTCACGTCGTCCTGAGTCGGACCTATCCCGCCCGTTATGACGACCGCATCAGCCCGGTCGATGGCCGTGCGGATGGTCTCGACCATACGATCGAAGTTATCCCCTACGACTACCTGATAATGCGAATCAAAGCCGTTCTCGGCGAACTGCCGGCCGAGAAATGCCGCGTTGGAGTTGACGATCTGGCCAAGCAGCAGCTCGGTGCCGACCGCCACCACCTCTACGATCATGCGCCGAGTCTGACGGCCATCGCATAAACGGTGAAGGCCAGCAGTGCTAGTTCAGCGAGACCGAGGGTCCGCATTCGAGCGTACAAACCGCTGGTCTCGTTGCCAGCCTCGTGGGCGGCCGCGATCTTTCGCCCCATCGGGGCGTAGACCCGGGCCCCGAGTACCCCACCGACGATCACCGTCAAAAACCCAATCGACACGAACGCCGACGAAAACGAATGGTTATCGACGATCACGAGGCCAATACCCGTCGCCAAAGCGACGATCGCCGCGGGCGTGAACAGCTTTCTGCCCATCTCTACCCACTGGACGGCAAACGCCTGCCCGGAGGTCGCGGTCACCGCCATGCGCGGAGCGAGGAACAGGACCGCCACCGCGGCCCCAATCCAGGTGGCCGAAGCCAGGATATGAAGCCATAAAAGAATCCCATTCATTGTCAATCCTCCTTGAGTGCAGGTAACGCTACGTCGTAGCCGGTACGCGCATCAAATCGACGATGCGTCGAATAGCCAACCCCCCTGGCGAGTTCCACGGCCCGATTGATTCCCCACCCTGCCTCGGAGGGGAGGTGGGCATCGGACGAAAGCGTGACCGGCACTCCCGCGAGGTGAAACCGACTCAGCAACCATTCGGACGGATAGGCCTCGGCAATCGGTTTCTTGAGCCCTTTGGTGTTGATCTCGACGGCCATTCCGGCCCGGGCGGCTGCCTCGCACAACTGGCTGAAAGATGTCACCGTTCTCAGCGGGAAGTGCCCGCCCATACCGTTTGGGAACATCGGCGTGACCGATGACGTCGAGCGTTCCCACGTCGGCCATTTGCCGCAGGACGTCGGCATATTGCTCATAGGCGGTCAGCAGACCTCGCCGATCGAACTCCGATTGCGTCTCCTGCGAATCGACCGCCCAACCTCCAACCCAGTGAACCGATCCGACGAGCACATCGAACGGGTACCCGTCGATGAGGTCCATGACCCCTTCGATCGATTCGGGGAAGAAGTCCACTTCCAAACCCATTTTTACCGGCAAGCCGCGGTCCTTGGCCGCCATGACAGCACTCACGTAGTTGTCGAGTCGAAAGTTGCATTCGGCTTGCACAAAACCAGCGGTGTACGCGGCGATATCGGCGGGGATGGTCGGATCATCCCAGAAGTTGCCCAACACCGGCAAGGCTTCTTTGCATCGGTATACGTGCTCGGTGATGGCGATTTCGGTGATCCCTCGACCGGCCGCCACCTCTACATATTGTTCGACCAGGTCGGCCGTGAAGTTGACAGGCTCGGGTATGGCGCGATGCGGCGCGAGATGGACGTGATAGTCGCTCATCGGAGCTGGTCGACAAGTTCAGACAAGGGACCGGCTCCCACCGCGTCATGGAGGCCGACCAGGTGGTCGTCGGTGACAGGATCCCCCGAACGCAGGTCTTGTGCTGCTCCGGCAACCGCGACCACCAGACTCGCGAAGATCCCGATCTGGTCAAGCTCGGCGGCTCGTTGCGAAGCGCGCTCCGCCTCATCGGGCTTGCCGGCCACGAGGTGTTCGATGGCCCGCTCGGCAGCCGTCAGCGCTTGGCGTTGTTTGTGGCCGTCCATCACGGGAACGCTAGCGGCTCCTCCCGCCTGGCTAGGCTCGGCACCGTGTTTGACCTACCGAACGCTCCCGCAGAAGTGCGGCCGGATCTGCAAACCACCATTGAGGACACGTGGAGGTGGCTAGCCCAACCGGGCACTTGGTGGACCGCCGCCGATCGGCGCGAAATCGCCGAAGTGACCCGGGCTTCCCGACTGCGCCGTCAGGTGCCTGAGAATCACCTACCCGAACCAGCCGCTCACGCGGCGATCCGTCTGGGAGGATCCCCGGCTTCGACGACGCCGGAGTGGGTGGCCGAGATGGTAAGCGCCCTCGGCGAAGAGCCGTACACCGAACTGTTGGGAATCACGAGCGCCGTGGTGGCGATCGACACGTTCACCCGGCTGCTCGGAAGCGAACCCGAATCTTTTCTGGAGCCCCAGCCCGGCGAGCCAACCCGGAAGCCGATTGCGCAAACCTTCAAGAAGGGCAAGACGTGGATCACAATGGGCCCGATGCCGGTCCCTCCCTACGTTCTGTCGATCGTCCCGGAGGCCATGGTCCGAGGCAACGCCATTGAAGACACCCTGTACATGCCGGGCGAGGGAATGGAAGACCCCGACTTCACGCGCGGTGCGCTCCATCGAACGCAGATCGAATTCGTGGCCGGTTCGCTGTCGTGGGCCAACGAATGTTTCTACTGAACCCTGGCGCACGTGAGGATGCTCAGGTGGAGCGCCTCGGAAACCGGCAGGACCGTCGATATTGGCGGGGTTGCCCATCCACACATCGACCCGGGAGTCCCGGGTGGTCGAGCTCTCACTGCCCTGGGGCGCGGGGCGGTTGGGATCGCCATATCGACCGAGTTGATCGAAGCGGTCGCCGATGAGCTCGGGCCCCAAGCCGCTATCGACGCCGCCGCAGTAGCTGGTGCCTTTGAGCACCTCAACCGCATCGTGGACGGGTCGGGCTTACCGGTTGGGAAAGCCGCACGCAAACTTCAAGCGGACATCATCGAGACACTCAAGCTCGACGCGTTTCCGCACGCCGCCTACTAGACCTCGGCAAAGAGGTATGGGCGAAGGACGTCGATGCGGTCCTCGAATCCGTCCGGGTGGAGGTACCAGAGTGTGGCGGCGATCGACGACAGCAACGAGTTGCCGTCCTGGGGCGTGTAACAAAACCCGATGACCTCGTTGCCATCGCGTACCGTCAAGCTTTGACGAGGAATGACGGCCTGATTGAGGATCCGCCCGAAATAGCCGTGGTCACGCCCAAACGAAAACACGCTGTTGGCGGACTGATGGTGCGTCAAAGCAATCCGTGGGTTGTCGGTGAGTCGCTCGAACACCTCGTCGATGCCGATCTCTCGGTCAAGCGTCAAACTGAACCACATCGAATGCATGTACTGGGTTGGCAATTTCATCGCCGAAGAGAAAACCGGCAGGTCGTAGCCGAGCGTTGAAAAAAGATGATGGGCATCGCGTGCGTGATGCGTACCGAACTTCTCGTCACCGTGCGATCCGGTAGTCGGGGCAGGAACGAACGAACTGTCCTGGCTGATGTCGTTTGCCCGGCGCAGCAGAACAAATCGACCGTTTTCGAGGTGGGAGGTGGTTCCGTCCATGGCGATCGTCTTGACGAGGGCCGATATGTTGTGCGTGTTGCACGAAACCACTTGCAGGAACCGGTCGCTGCCTTGATCGAGTGCTTCGTCGTTGACGCCCCTGGCATACATTTTGCCGAATCCAAATTCAGAGCCTTGCGCCATAAACCCACTCGGATTATTGGCTGCGGTGTAGAACTTCTCTTTGTTCGTGAGTCCCGCCGGGGTGCAGTCGATCACGACGGTGGCGCGTTCAATGGCTTCCTTGGCCGTGTATTTCGGAAAGTGACCGAGCGCCTCAAAACTGGCAGTTCGGTCTTCGTTGGTAGCGAGAATCGCACCACGGCGCTCCAGGTCGGCCACCTTGGGACGCTCTTCGATCATCGGGGTCCGCTTGTGAAAGGTGATCTCATCAATGCCGAAGGGTTCTTTGAAGTTGGCTAGAAGCCCGATCAGCGGTTCACCGATGGTGCCAGTGCCGACTACGTGAACAATATTGCTCATGGCGTAACTCCCCTCTGTCGAGCGAAGCATACCGAGTGGCGGGCCTCAGCACCAGAGCCGAGACCCGCCCTCTCCCCGGCGCTTAGAACTGCTCCTCTTCAGTCGACCCAACGAGCGCCAACGTCGATGCCTGGCCCCCCGATATCGTGTTTGCAACGAGATCGAAATAGCCGGCCCCGACCTCACGCTGGTGCTTGGTCGCCGTATACCCTTCGCCTTCCATCGCAAACTCATGCTCCTGAAGCTTCACGTAGGAAGTCATACCGTCAGCGGCATACCCCTTCGCCAGGTCAAACATTGCCGCGTTCAGCGCATGGAATCCGGCCAACGTAATGAACTGGAAGGCGTAGCCGAGCGCCCCGAGTTCCTTCTGGAACACCGAGATGGTGGCGTCATCAAGATGCGCTGACCAGTTAAACGATGGAGAGCAGTTGTAGGCCAGCTTCTTGCCCGGATACTCGGCGTGGATCGCGTCGGCGAACTCTTTCGCTTCTGCCAGATCGGGCTTACCGGTCTCACACCAGATCACATCGCAGTAGGGCGCATAGGCCAGGCCGCGAGCAATCGGTGATTCCATTCCGTTGCGGACGTGATAGAACCCTTCGAGGGTGCGCTCACCGGTGACGAATGGACGATCGCGCTCATCAATATCGGAGGTCAGCAAAGTGGCCGCCAGCGAATCGGTCCTGGCCACGATGACCAGGGGAATCCCCATCACATCTGCGGCCAGTCGAGCCGCGGTCAATGTCCGGATGTGCTGGGCAGTGGGGACGAGGACTTTCCCTCCCATATGCCCGCACTTCTTTTCCGATGCCAGCTGATCCTCGAAGTGCACACCGGCCGCTCCTGCCCCGATGAAATTCTTCGTCAGTTCGTACACATTGAGCGCCCCACCAAAGCCGGCTTCGCCATCGGCGACGATCGGAACATTCCAATGGGTGTCGTCATCGCCCTCGGCCCAGGCGATCTGGTCAGCCCGTTCGAGAGCATTGTTGATCCGACGCACCAACTCCGGAGCGGAATTGGCCGGGTAGAGCGACTGGTCGGGGTAAACCTCCCCAGACAGGTTGGCGTCGCCGGCCACCTGCCACCCTGACAAGTAGATGGCTTCGAGGCCCGCTTTGACCATCTGCACGGCCTGACCACCAGACATGGCACCCAGACTGTTCACATACGGCTGGTTCTCCATCATCTTCCAGAGCCGCTCCGACCCCGAGCGCGCCAGGGCGTAGTCCTTACGAATTGAGCCTCGCAACCGCACAACGTCTTCGGCGGTGTAGTCGCGCTTGACACCTTTCCAGCGGGGGTTGGTGTCCCAATCGTGCTGGAGGGCGGCGGCCTCTTCGGCAATCCGGTCGGTACTGCTCATGCTGGTTCCTTTTCGTTGGTGAGTTGTTCGTATGCGGGAATCGTGAGAAAGTCCTCGAAGTCATCGCTGAGAGCCACGTCTTCGAAGATGCGGCGGGCCTGCTCAAAGCGGCCGGTCGTAAAGCGCTCAGGCCCCACGAGCTGGGCGATTGCCCCCATCTCCTCGTCGGCGATGGCCCGGACCAGCTCGGCCGTGATCGTGCTGCCGTCGGCGGCCCGAGCACCAGTGTGGACCCATTGCCAGATCTGGGAACGTGAGATCTCGGCTGTGGCGGCGTCTTCCATCAGGTTGTAGAGGGCGGCGGCGCCGTTTCCTGAGAGCCAGGACTCAAGGTAGAGGATCCCGACATTGACATTCGTCCGAACGCCGTCGAGGGTCACCTGACCGCCCTCGACGCTCGTGTCGAGCAGGTCAGCGGCTTCTATAGCCACCTCCGGGCGCTGTCGATCGATCTGATTGGGCCGATCCCCGAGAATCGCGTCAAACTCGGCTTGAGCCACGTCGACCAGACCGGGGTGCGCCACCCAGGTTCCGTCAAAGCCATCGCCGGCTTCCCGACGCTTGTCGTCGCGGACTTTCTCCATCGCTCGATCGGTGACCTCCTGGTCGAGCCGATTCGGGATGAAGGCCGACATGCCTCCCATCGCATGGGCGCCACGGCGGTGACAGGTTTTGACCAGGAGCTCGGTATAGGAGCGCATGAACGGCACCATCATGTTGATCTGGGAACGATCTGGCAGCAGCCGCGACGGGTCGTTACGGAACTTCTTGATCACCGAGAAGATGTAGTCCCACCGCCCGGCGTTAAGGCCTGCCGAGTGATCGCGCAACTCGTAGAGAATCTCGTCCATCTCGAAGGCAGCGAGCACCGTCTCGATGAGCACGGTCGCCCGGACCGAACCCTGGGGTATGCCAAGTTGGTCCTGGGCAAAGACGAAGACGTCATTCCACAACCGTGCCTCAAGGTGACTCTCCAACTTGGGAAGGTAGAAATACGGCCCTGATCCCCTCTTGAGAAGTTCTGCAGCATTGTGAAACAGGCACAGACCGGCATCGACGAGCGCCCCCGACATGGGCTCTCCGTCGACGACCAGATGGATTTCCTCGAGATGCCATCCTCTCGGCCTGATCAGCAGCGTGGCGATCTCGTCGTCGAGTTCGTACACCTTGCCAGACTCGGCTTCGAGGCGAATCGTCTTGCGGACCGCGTCGTAAACATTGATTTGGCCGTCAAGCACATTCTCCCAACTCGGCGTGTAGGAATCCTCAAAATCGGCCATAAACGTCGTGGCGCCGGAGTTGAGGGCGTTGATCATCATCTTGCGCTCGACCGGTCCGGTGATTTCGACCCGCCGATCCTGCAAATCGGCCGGGGGAGCAGCGACGCGCCAATCGGCTGAGCGCACTTCGGCGGTTTCGGGCAGAAATCCGGGAAGCACCCCTTGGTCGATCTGAGTTTGGCGATCGGCACGACGAGCAAGCAACTCGAGCCGTCGTTGGTTGAAGCGACGATGGAGAGCCGTCAGAAACGCGATCGCTTCGTCCGTCAGAATCTCGCTGGCCCGGCCTTCGACAGATCCTCTGATATCCATGTGGTCATTCCTGTGCTCGAATAATTATTGCCATCTTCTCGCATCGAACCCTGAAAAGACGTATTCTGGACCGCGAAGAAACGCACTTATTATCAAAAGACGCTGGAGTAGACAATCATGGACACCCTGGTATTCGGTCAACGATTGCGGTTCTATCGTAAACGCGCCGGTCTGACGCTCGACGAGTTGGGCGCATTGGTAGGCAAGCCGGCGCCTTATCTCTCGATGGTCGAAAACGGCAAACGGGAACCGAAACTTTCGCTCATAACGGACCTGGCGAGAAGCCTTCACGTATCTGCGGCCGACATGCTGTCTGAAGAAGCCCCGAACCGTCGAGCTCATCTCGAGGTACTCCTCGAGCGCTATCAGAGCGAACCCAGCTATGGCGAGCTGGGTCTACCGCACCTGCGCGCCAGTACCCGCCTGCCCGACGAAGCCCTCGAACACATCGTGGGACTCTATGAAGAAGTAAAACGTCGGGCCATGGCCGCCGTCGCAACACCCGAAGAAGCCCGCATGGCCAACGTCGCCCTCCGCCAAACCGCCGCCGAAGCGGGCAACTACTTCGCGGCGATCGAGCAGGCGGCGGCAGTGGCCCTCGAAGCCGCCGGGTATGGAGGCAGCGGCGCATTGTCACAGCGGGAGTTGGTCAAGCTTGCCCAACACTTTGGGTTCACCATTCACCAGGTCCAGGATTTTCCTAGCGCCGTCCGCTCGATTGCTGATCAAGCAAACGGCCGTATCTTCATCCCGCAACGCAACGAACTGCGGACGCGGGCCGCCCGATCGGTGATCCTTCGAACGCTCGGCCACTTCGCTCTTGACCACAACGACCCGACGTCCTATTCGGACTTCCTTCGCCAACGCATGGAGGCGGCGTATTTCGCTACGGCCGTGCTCATCCCCGAACAAGCGGCGGTGCCTTTCCTGGTAGCCGCCAAAAAGGAGCGAGATCTTTCGGTGGAAGATCTCAAGGAACGGTTCTACGTCAGCTACGAAATGGCCGGACACCGCCTGACTAATCTGATCACCCAGCACCTCGGACTGAACATCCATCTGGTTCGCTCCGACTCCGATGGGCTCATTTGGAAGGCGTACTCCAACAACGGGGTCCCGTTCCCAACCGATGCCGATGGAGCCATAGAGGGCCAACGCCTCTGCCGTCAATGGGGCACCCGGATGGCCTTCCGATCGCCCGACAAGTTCGCCATCCACTATCAATACACAGACACCAACCAGGGATCGTTCTGGTGCGGTACCCACATTGAAGCGGACCGCGAGCCGAGCCACGCCATCACTGTCGGGACGACGTTCGACGACGCCCAGTTCTTTCGGGGCCGCAATACGGAGCACCATTCGGTATCTCAATGTCCCGACGGCGAATGTTGCCGACGGCCGCCCGCCCGCCTGAGTGCCAAGTGGGAGGGAACCGTGTGGCCCTCCCCCAAGGCTCGCAGTCACGTGCTCGCAGCGCTACCGCCCGGACCGTTTCCTGGAGTGGACATGGCAGAGATCTACGAGTTCGTCGATCAGGCCTAGGTCACTGCGCTACTCAAGGAGCATGAACACGGGCTGACGATCCTCGTGCCAGCTCAACCACGACTGACGGACCAGCCAGCCGACCGCCCCGAAACCCAGCATCAAGCCGAGGAATCCGAAGAGTCCGCCGAGACCGACCGCCGAGTCGAGCATCTTCCATCGCGAGAACAACCACCACCAGTCGTGGGTACCTCCAATTAGAGGTAGATACCTGGTGGGGGCGTCAGCCATGTAGATCGCCACATCCTTCATCGATGTGGCGCACCAGGCCAGCATCAGGGCACTGGCGGCGTTGTCACGCTTCATCCAGAAATATCCCGCCAAGCCTGCTGGGGCCAGGACCTGGGCGACGGACCCGGCTAGGAAGTGAACGGTTTGCCCGAGCGGAATCGCCAGCATGTGCCCGAGCTCGTGAATACCTAGATCCACCAGACCCGTGACCGGGAAATCCCGGCTGGTTAGGAACACCCATCCGACCATGGCTGTGGCCAGGACCGCAAGGGCGATAGTTCGACGCATGAGGCGTTATCGGTCGAAGGTGCGGCCCGCTTGAAGCTTCAGACCAGTTGCCCGACAGCCAGGGCTGCTCGCACCGACTCAAGCTGAGCCGGTACCAGGCGGTGATACACCCACTTGCTTCGTTTCTCAGAAGTGATGAATCCTGCTTCACGGAGCACCTTAATGTGATGACTCACCGTTGGCTGGGAGAGGCCTAGTGGTTCGGTCATGTCGCAGACGCACACCTCGCCGTCGGTCACCGACGCCAGCATTGAGACGATGCGTAGCCTGGCTGGATCTGCCAGAACCTTGAGCAGGTCGGCCAATTCGAGGGCTTGTCGCTCGTCGAGACCATCGGAAACCGGAGTACAGCAGGTGACTTCGGGAGATTTCATAACCAACATATTGACACACATCAATGTTTGTGGCAAGCTATACATCGACGTCCATCGATGTGTTGTCGGTCATGAAAATCATATCATCCGTGTAAATGCAATCTCCCGCCATGAAGGAGCCTGAAGTGAGCCGAGTCCAGCTAGCCCTCAACGTCACCGACGTCGACGCGGCCGTCGCGTTCTACGAAAAGGTGTTCGGAACACCAGTCACCAAGCAGCGGCCCGGCTACGCCAACTTCGCCATCGCCGAACCACCGCTCAAACTCGTTCTGATCCAGAACGATAAGGGCGGAACCATGAACCATATTGGCGTCGAGGTCGAAGACGTGTCCGCCGTCAATTCTGCCACCGAAGCCTTTGTGGGAGCGGGCCTGACGACCTACGAAGAGCAGGGCGTCGAGTGTTGCTACGCCAAACAGGACAAGGTCTTCGTAACTGACCCAAACGGCCTCGACTGGGAGTTCTATACCGTGCTCGCCGATAGCCCGGTCGCCGACAAGGAATCGAACGAGACAGCCGGCGCTTGCTGTGCCACCGACTCTGCCAAAGAAGCTGAAACAGCCTGCTGCTAACCACCGTCTAGCCAACGCCATTACCCGGGTCGGGGCCTGTTAACGGGCCCCGACGTTTTGTGTAGGGTCAGGACGGTTCTACCGCGGAGCAGCATGGATCGAATAGCCAAACTCATTGTGACCCGGGCTCGCATCATCATGGTCATGACGGCGATCCTGAGCCTCTTGTCGGTCGCCATGCTTTTCCGACTGGACTTCAACGCTGACGTTTCGTCGTTCATCCTGGAAGGCAACGCCACCGGCGAGGTGTTTGCAAACCTCCAGGAAAAGTACACCGCCCAGGACCCCATCACCATCGTGGCGACTGCCTCGGCTGACGCCGCGTTCAATACCCCTGAGGGCCTCGCACGATTGGCTGAACTGCAAGCGGCGGTCGCTTCGACCGAAGGAGTCGAATCGGTTGCGTCGATCATCCCCGCCGTCAACCCACTCACCGGAGCCCCCATCACTCCGGCCGACCTCAGGCAACTCCCGGCACCGGCGGTCGCCGGCCTACTCGACAGCAGTCCCACCACTGATCTTCTGATGAGCGCCGACTTCCTGGATACGCTGGTCATCGTCACGCCGGGCTCCGACAGTATCAGCGCGGCCCGAAACCTCGCCGACCTGGCTCCGACCGACGGGACCCAGATCACCCTGGCTGGGAACCCGGTGATCTTCGCCTCCGTCGTTGACCTTCTGTCCCTCTTCCTCCTGGCGATCCCCCCGATAGTCATCGGGCTCATGCTGATCGTCTTCTACGCCAACATTGGAGACCGCCGCCTCGCCGCCCTCGCAATGCTGCCGGCCATCCTTGGTTCGCTCTGGACATTCGGTCTTCTGTTCGGCCTGGGTCGCCAGGTCGACATCGTCACGGTGATCGTTCCGATCTTTGTGATTGTGATGGGGTCCGCCGACGGACTTCACTTTGTCACGCACTTCCAGGAAGAAGCCCATAAAACCAGTGATCCCACGACCCTCGTGGCCTCGGCATTGCGACAAGTCGGCGTGCCGATGATCTTGACCACTATCTCTACCGGCGCCGGGTTCTTGTCCCTGCTGTTCACGGGAGTTCGACCGATCGCCCAACTCGGTACCTTCTCGGCGATCGGCATCACCTTCGCCGGGATTATTTCGTTCGTCTCGCTGCCGGCGCTGCTGAGCCGGCTGACCATCAAGCCCGAACACCACAATGCCTTGCTCGGCCCTTGGGTCACCAAGGGGCTCCGAGCCCTTGTCAAAACCAGGAGACCGGCCATCGTGATCACCGTCCTTCTCGTGGCCTTCGCAGCGCTCACCATTCCCTCGTTGGGTGTGAACTCCGATCAACTCTTCTTCTTCAAGGACAACGACCCGGTCAGATTGGCGTTCGCCAAGACCGAAGCCGCGTTCGGGGGCGCAACGCCGCTCATTGGGGAATTCGCTTACGATCCATCGGCCGGATCCGACCAGCTGATGGCCATCCGAGCATCGTCCGAAGAACTGCGGGCGTTGCCAGGGGTCCGGGAGGTCTTCTCGCTGGCTGACCTCGAAGGCACGGTGCCGCCACCCCAGTTCGCTGCTCTCCTGGCCGGCGACTTTGAACTGCCATTGGGCCGAATGGTGAGCGATGACGGTCTCCGCTTTGTGATGTTTCCCGAGAACTTCACGAGCGCCGACCTCACCGTATGGAAGGACTATGCCGCCAACTCCGACGAAGTAACAGCTCTGACCGGGATGCCGATCGTTTGGGACGAAATCGCCCGGTTGGTGGTCCGCTCCCAGGTTGTGTCCCTCATCGTGGCGTTCGTCCTCGTTACCGCCATGCTCGGCCTCGCCTACCGACGGCTCCGCCAAACCATCGCGTCTTTGGTGCCGATCATCCTGACCGTCGCCACCCTGCTCGGGTTTCTGGCCTTCTCAGGCACCGACCTGAATCTCATGACAGCTGTCCTGTCGAGCATCGTGATCGGCGTCGGGATCGACTACGCCATCCACTTCATCGCTGCGATCGACCTGGCGAGACAGGAAGGGCCCGGCACAATCGATCGGGCCATCGAACGAGCCGGTCGGCCCATCGTGGCCAATGCACTCGGTATCGCCGTAGCTTTCACGGCCCTATGGATCTCACCGCTGAAGATTCACAACCAGCTTTCGGTGATCATGCAAGTCTCCATGGTGGCGGCCGCCGTCACCGCACTCGTGATCATCCCAGCGTTGCTGGCCGAGGATTGAGTCGCGCTATTTGTCGGCGCCGATTGAGAACCCGGAAGGATGCTCGTCGATCCAGGTTCGGCAAACGATCAGGCGAGATCGGTAAGCCACCGACCGACGTCTTCAAGCCTTAGGCGCTCGGCATCTGTCCCCCACTGTTCGACCTGGTCGGCGCCCTCGTAGAATGGCAGCCAATCAAGCCACGATGCCGCCGCCCATTGAGGATCCAAGCGTCGAGCGGCCCGGCTCGCGAACACCCGGCTGATTTGCTCGCCGTAATCATTTGCGAGGTTCAGCCAGGTCCGACCGTAGTCCTCCCCCGATGGGCCGACACAGGCATAGTCCCAGTCCACCACGCCAGTCACCTGGTCACCGGAGAAGAGCAAGTTGCCAGGATGGAAGTCACGATGGATGAAGACTTCGTCGTTCTCGGCCGACGCCGATCGCGCCGCAAGCTCGTCGAACAGACCCGGATCGGCGAACCATGATGGCGCAAACACCTCGTTCGGCTCGTTGTATCGATGATGCGTCCAGCCAAAACCATCTGTAGGAATAGCGTGAATCTGTTCGGCGATATCGATGATCCGATCGAACGAGCGGCGAGTAGGCACGACCATCGGTTCACCTTCCGTCATCGTCATAAGTAGCACCGGACACCCAGCGATACTGCCGGTCGGGTCGGCCGCCACAACGGCCGGAATAGTCAAGTCCGAATGCGCGTCGACATGATCCATCGCCCGGAAGGCGTGCGCGACGCAGTCCGGATACTCAGCCACAAAGCTCGAATTAATGAAGGCCTTAAGCACGAAAGTCTGGTCAGCCCCCTCAAGCTTCCAGAGGCGGGCGGTGGTGGCTCCTTCGATCGACGTCCAAGCTCCGGTGGAGCCGAGTTGGCTGCTTACCCAGTTCCGGAGGTCGGCGTCGGGGCCGGTCATGGCGGTCGTAGTTGTCACAACTCTATGACGATTTTGCCCATGGCTTTGCGATCCATGACCGACCGCAAGGCGGCACCGGTCTTCTCAAGCGGGTAGCGAGCCGAGACGTATGGCTTGATGGTGCCTACATCAAACATCGCCACCAGGTCGTTCAGATTCCGGGCGTTGGCCTTCGGATCGCGCGCCGCGAACGATCCCCAGAAAACCCCGCGAATGTCGCATCCCTTGAGGAGCGTCAGATTGAGCGGGATCTTCGGAATGGGACCCGACGCAAATCCAACTACTAGCAGACGTCCCTGCCAGGCTGTGGCTCGCAACGCCGCCTCCGTGTAGTCACCGCCGACCGGGTCGTACACAATGTCTACTCCGGCTCCTCCGGTCAGTTCTTTGGTACGGGTTTTGAGGTCCTCAGTCGAATAGTTGATGACCTCGTCTGCACCGTGTTCCCGACAGACGGCCAACTTCTCATCGCTCGATGCCGCCGCGATGACCCGCAGGCCCATCGCTTTTCCGAGTTCGACAGCCGCCAGGCCAACGCCGCCAGCGGCACCGAGTACGAGGAGGGTCTCCCCCGGCTTGGCGTCGGCCCGGTCTTTGAGTGCGTGGTAGGAAGTTCCGTACGTCATGACGAACGCAGCCGCGATATCCGTTGACATCGAATCAGGGATCGGGATCACTGTCCGGGCTTCGACGACGACCTGCTCGGCGAACCCGCCCCAGCCCGGAAAGGCAATCACTCGATCGCCAACCGCGACGTGGTCAACCCCGTCACCGAGTGCCCCGACGGTGCCGGCAACTTCGCCTCCAGGGGAGAAGGGAAGCTCAGGTTTGAACTGGTAAAGATTCTGAATTATGAGCGTGTCGGGAAAATTCACCCCCGCCGCTCCAACGTGAATGACGACCTGCCCAGGTCCGGCGGTCAGATCAGGGACCTCTGCGATCGTCAGGGACTCGGGAAGACCGTGCTCGGTGCAAAGGACTGCTCGCATAGGCGCACCCTACCGTTAGGCGAGAAACAGCGCAGGCTCAGCCAGGTTCTCCAACAGTCGAGCAACAAACTTGCGTCCGAGCGCCCCATCGATCACCCGATGATCGTACGACAGGCTCAGCGGCATCATCGGAGCGACCACGACAGCTCCGTTGCGGACAACCGCGCTGTCTTTTGCCCGGCCAACGGAAAGTATCGCCGTCGTACCCAACGGAACGATCGGCGTACCGTGCCCTCCGCCTACCGCGCCGATATTGGAGACGGTGAAGGTGCCACCTGACATGTCATCGGCCCCGAGGGTGCGATCTGCAGCTCCCGTGGCCAGTCGGGCGATCTCGGCCGCTATCTCGAGGACGGTGAGTTGGCCTGCATCGTGAACGACCGGGATCATCAGACCATTTGGCGTATCGACCGCCACGGCGATGTGGTGGCGACGATGCACCACCAGGTCGTCACCGCTGACCGTGGCATTGAACTCGGGAAACTCGACAAGTGCCGGAACGACGGCCTTGACCACCAGCGCTTCGAGCGTGATGTTCTGGCCGTGCCGAAGCGACAGGGCCTTGCGTGCTTGTAAGAGTCGACTGGCATCTACCTCATCGAACGTGGTCACCCGTGGAATCTCCGCCCAGGACTGACTCATCCGATCGGCGATGGTGCGACGCAGTTTCGACATGGGTATGACCTCGGCATCAGGGCCAGCGTCGGTAGGAGCAGCTTTTCGGGCTACGACCGGGACGGCTTCATCGGCCTTGGCCTCAACGGCAGCCATGATGTCGGCTCTCGTGATCTGGCCGCCGGGTCCGGTTCCGCTCATGGATCCCAAATCGACGCCTTGGTCCCTCGCCAGCTTCCTCACGAGCGGCAGTGCCATCACCCGAGGGGCGGAAGCCTTGACGGCTTCGGTCCGGCGTCCCAGGGTTGTGGCCCCCCTTCCGAAGCTCCCAACCAGGGGCGGGTCAACTTCGGGGTCGGGAATCTCATCATCTGCGGGCTGCGCCGGTGACTCCGACGGTGGCGGGCCGACATCTTCCGAGCCATCGTCGATGACCGCCAGCACCGAGCCAACTTTGATCGTCTCGCCGGCGGCCGCACCGTGGCGAACGACGATGCCTGCGACGGGCGCCGGCATGACTACCACGGTCTTATCGGTTTCAACTTCTACAAGTGGGTCATCAAGTCCGACCGGTTCACCTTCGGCAACGAGCCAGGAGACAATCTCAGCTTCAACAAGCCCTTCACCAATGTCAGGCAGCACAAAGTTGCGCATTAGGCGTCCATGGTGCGGCGGGCCGCCGCCACGATTGCCTCGGTGGTCGGCATGTAACGATGCTCGGCCTTCTTCAACGGAATCGTCGTGTCCCAACCTGCGACCCGCTCAACGGGTGCCTGCAGCGAGTACAGGGCGCGTTCACCGATCAGCGCGGCGATCTCGGCTCCGAAGCCTGCCGTTTTCGGGGCTTCCTGAACGACCACGGCTCTTCCGGTCTTTTGGACCGACTCAATGATCGTATCTTCGTCGAGCGGCCGCAACGTCCGCAGATCGATCATCTCGGCCGAGACGCCGTCGGCTGCCAGCACCTCAACGGCCTCGCGAACCTCATGCGTCATCGCACCCCAGGTAATAATCGATACGTCGGTCCCCTCCGTCTCAATGCGCGCCTTACCGATCTCAACGGTGTAGTAACCGTCGGGAACTTCTTCGCGCACCAGTCGGTACAGCCGAATCGGTTCGAGGAAAATGACGGGATCTGGTGAATCGATCGCGGCCAGGAGCAGTCCCTTGGCGTCATAGGGGGTGGCCGGGATAACCACCTTGAGGCCCGGGATGTGCGCATAGATGGCTTCGGTGGATTCCGAATGGTGTTCGGCAGCCCCGAATCCGCCACCACAAGGCATCCGGATGACCATCGGCGCGCTAAATCGGTGTTGTGACCGGTTACGAATCCGGGCGACGTGGCTCAAGATCTGGTCATAGGCAGGATAGGAGAAGCCCATAAACTGAATCTCGGCCACTGGTCGAAGACCGGCGATGGCCATGCCAAATGCTGCTCCGACAATGCCCGATTCGGCCACCGGGGTGTCGATGACGCGCTGGTCACCAAATCGGCCGATGAGCCCGTCGGTGATCCTGAAGACCCCACCTGTCTGGCCGACGTCTTCGCCGATAACCAGCACCCGCTGATCTTTGTCCAAAGCGGTTGCGAGGGCGTCAGTCAGCGCCCCGGCCAGCGTGAGTTCGCTCATGACTCCACCTGTTCAAATTGACGTCTGAGGTCGGGCGACATCTCTTCGTATACCGCCCCGAAGATATCCTCGGGTGATGGCGGCGCTAAGGATTCGGCCAACTCGACCGCCCGCTCGATCGTGGTCGAGGCCTTGGCTTGGACCGTCTCTTCCCATTCGGCGTCCCAAGCACCTTCGTGCTCGAGATACCGGCGGACCCGCTCGATGGGGTCTCGATCCAGCGCCATCCGTTCCTCCTCGGGATCCCGATAACGACCCGGATCGTCGTTGGTCGTGTGGGGACCGACCCGGTAGGTAACCGCTTCGATGAGGGTCGCTCCCTCGCCGGCTCGCGCCCGATCAACCGCTTCCTTGGTTGATGCATAAACCGCAAAGAGGTCGTTGCCGTCGACTTGTTCACCGACCATGCCATAGGCATCGGCCTTCTGGGCGATCGTGTCGGAGGCGGTTTGGCGCTCGCGCGGCATGGAAATCGCATAGCCGTTGTTCTGGCACAGGAACACGGTGGGTGTTTTGAAAACCCCGGCAAAATTCATAGCTTCGTGAAAGTCCCCCTCGGACGTGGCTCCATCTCCGAAATAGGTGATGGCGATGCGGTCCGTCCCTTGCAGCTTCTCAGCCCAGCTGATCCCGACCGCATGAATCATATGGGCGCCAACAGTGATCGATGGCGGGAGCACATCGACATGAACTGGTGGACGTCCCCCTCGTTCGTCACCGGAGCGAGAGAGCAGCAGGACCTCCCACGGGTACCCCTGCATCCACATTGCGCCGGCATCTCGGTAGGTCGCCACCATCCAGTCGTGCGGATCCAGCGCCGCGGCAGACCCAACCTGGGCAGCCTCCTGGCCAAGCAACGGGGCATAGGTCGCAAGGCGGCCCTGACGCTGAAGGGTCGTGCCCTTTTTGTCGTAGGCCCTTGTCTCGACAAGGGCCCGGTAGAGCCGGCGGGTGGTATCGATGTCGATTGGAGCTTCCCCGACGAGACGCCCCTCCAAATCAAGAATGTTTCGCATATGAAGCCAGGCTACTCGGCGCGGGCGCCTGTCCAATCGCACAAATGACCAACTATTCAGTCTTGGTTGGCTTGAGAACTGGCGATCACTGTGTCGACAATCATCTCGACCACTCGCTGGATAGTGTCGTCGAGCTGTTCCATCGAGATGATCCGAACGCCCCGCTCCCGAGCACAAGTTTGCACGTAGGCGTCGATGCGCCTGAGCTCGTCAAAGGCATCCAGATACCGATCGGCACTTCGGTGGCTGGCCTGTTCTGCCCTGGCGAGGAAGTGCGCTCGATGCGAGTCAACATCCTTGACGACGAGGACCGCCTGACAGATGACTGCCTGCTTGGACCAAAGCTCCACATCCTTGTCGTACACACCGGGAACCATATGAACGCCCTCGACGACCAACCCGGTTCCTTCCTGGATGGCGCGGTCGATGAGTCCCCGGACACCGGTCGACACCATATCCACCTGACTCTGGAATCCAACTACCACGGGATCATGGTCCGCCGGTACTGGTGACCGCAGCGCCCGATGGGCATCGAACGAGGAAAGATGAAGCATGGGAGCGAGTGTCTCCGCGACGAGCTGGCGCATCACCTGACGCACTGCATCGGTGGGGATCACGCTCGAGATCCGGAGCCGGGCGCCAACTTCACCGGCCACCGACGACTTGCCGACTCCAGGCGCCCCTCCGAGCATCACAATGATCGGTTTGCCACGCCTGCGGGCTTCCAACCATGCCAGGTACCGGTCGGCCGAGCCGACTCCAAGGTGACTTTCGATGGAACGGGTCGTTATGTCCATGAGTTCCTCGACGGCGATTTCTGGAAGTCGCCGTTCGATCAGCCGCGTCTCGGTTTCCTCGGCAATCGTGTAAGCCGTTTCTGGTTCGATACCGACAACGATCATGGACGACGCTGCGACGAACTTGGAAAACGGGAGCGGGTTCTCGCGCCGGTCGAGTACCCAGATGTAGCGTCCAGCCTGGCTGACCATAGGTCTCCATCGGTTCGGTGATGCCGGGATGCACCCTGCGCTACGGCTAGTATGACATCCCGATGGCCTCGCTGACGATCGCTCAACTCTCTGATCTTCACTGCGGTTCACCGTTTTTCGACCCCGCGCTCCTGTCAGCTGCGGTGAACGAGATACTCGACTTACAGCCCGATCTCGTGGTGGTGGCTGGCGACCTGACGCAAGAGGGCTATGCGGAAGAGTTCGAGATGGCCCGCGACTTCCTGCGGCCGCTACGAGAAGCCCTCACGACGGTCATCGTGCCCGGAAACCATGACTCCAAGAACGTCGGATACCTGCACTTTCACGATCACTTTGGGAAGGGCAATACCGACTCCAAAGGCGACTTCTCGCTCTCCCTAACGAGGGACGCTTATCCGGGCACCACCAAAATCGTGGCCGTGGACAGTTCCAAACCCGACCTGGCCGAGGGAGAGATCGGTCGGTCGCGTTACGAATGGATCCGGCAGGAGTTCGACGACGCCGCAGATTTGCGACTATTTGTCATGCACCACCACCTCGTATCGGTGCCAGGTACGGGTCGGGAGCGAAACATCGTTTGGGACGCCGGCGACGTAATGGCTCTGTTGGAGGACGTCGACGTCGATATCGTCCTGGCCGGTCACAAGCACGTCCCCCATGTCTGGCAGGTAGACCGGATGCTCATCATCAACAGTGGGACCGTCTCGTCATATCGTCTGCGTGGCTATACCCGACCGTCCTACAACGTGGTACGGATCGACGAAGCCAGTGTCGAAGTCACTCTGGTGTATCCGGGATCGGGCCAGCAAACCGCGGCGTATTTTGACCGGGTCACCACCGAACTGACCCGGAACCCTGACATGGCAGGCATGTTCTCGAAGGCGGCCTGGCGATGGTGATCCGATTGTTCCTCTCGGCAGTATCGGCAGCCGACCTCGATCAGCTCATTGCGATGTTCAAGGAGGATGTGGTCCCAGCTTTCGAAGCCGCCCCCGGATGCCTGGGCATCGACCTGATCCGCGCCGAAACGGCCGGAGTTGGAGGCCTTATCGAAGGCGGCGTGATTATCCGATGGGAGTCCGCCGAACAGATGGAGTCCGCTCTGAACGACCCGGCGATCATTCAGAGCCAGGACCGGGTTCGGGCCTTGCTGCGGCGCGAGCCACTACGCAAGGTCTACGAGATTATCTCCTAGCCGCCGGTCAACCACCCCTGCCAGCTCACCGGTCCCCCCGGCAACGGCAACCCGATTGTGGATGAGTCCAGCTTCAATACCTTGCGCAGACGCCCACGGTAGAACCAGGTCGACCGCGGCTGCTTTCACTTCCACGAGCACCAGATCAGCGACGACCGCCGACGCCAGATCGTCGCTCAGCCTGGTCCGATCCGACAGACTGTGAATCACCTCTACCGACGACGCTCCAAGTCGGATCAGGTCGCTCATCAGATGATCCTGAGCGGTTTCGGGTGCCGTCGTTACGGCCAACACCCGGCGACCTTCGACGGGCAGCGATGGCTCAAGCTCATATCCGGCCGACAAAACGTTCAGGTCCGGATTCAGGGCGCTCAGGATTCGCCGGAGGCCCTCAACCTTGCTCTTGGATTGTTGATCAGGGTCGACGACGACAACCGCGGTTGCCTGCTTGACCCGGTAGGGACCGAGGTAGCCGTCGAGATAACCCGGATCTATGTCGACGGGCATTACGAGCACATGTGCCTGTGCCTCGGCCGGTGGAAGGGCCGTGCCACTTCCCTCAAAGATCATGCGTTCGGGGCCGAGCAGCTCAGCTGCTTCAACACCGGCTGCGAAATTGTGGATGTCGGTTTGACCTGAAATGCCCGCGCCACACCGAAAAGTACCAATGGTGTCGACTCCGGCGAACACGGCATCCTCGACATAGTCGGAAGCAGCGTGCATCCCCCTGGCTGACAGCTCCGCCAGCCCAGCAATAGAAGCGGTGAACTCCCCTGCCCGCAGGACCGTTGGCAACGCCGGTCCGCCCCGCCCCATGGTGACGATCGCCAGTTTAAGTCCGGCATCTCGCCAGTACCTCGCCAGCTCAATGGCGACCGCCGTCTTACCGGTTCGTTTCCCCGTGCCGCTCACCGCAACGGCGGGAACATCGGTAAGGCGAGGAAACGTTGGTGGATCGAATCGATAACCCGCTCCCTGATACCGGACCCCGCTCGCCATGGCTACCGAGATCAGGCCGAACCGTTGGCGGTGATCGAGCACCGGCTCGTCGCTCAGGTCGATCACCACATCGGGCGCCAGCGCATCGATGGACTCGGCCAGCGCCTGCTCGGGATCCCCAACGGCTACTGGCACCGACAGGACTGGTGGACGGTCGGTCTTTTCGGTACCTCCCAGGAACACGGCACCGACGATCGTATAGCCGTCGTCGGCGAGAGCTAGGAGTGCGCGTTCAACCACTGGTGGGTAATGCTGACCGTCGATAAGTACGAGGCATCGCTGCATGTCTGGAGCGTACCCTCGCCAGCCGCACAAGCGGCTGCGGATCAATCCGAAGCGCCAGCCATTTGTTCGAGGTCTTCAATGCTGATGAGCACGTCCCGGGCTTTGGAACCGTGTGACGGGCCAACTACGCCGCGATTCTCGAGCACGTCCATGAGACGCCCGGCCCTGGCAAAACCGACCCGGAGCTTGCGCTGAAGCATGGAAGTTGATCCGAGACCCGAACGGACAACCAGCTCGATCGCCTGGCGGATCAACTCGGCATCTTCATCGTCTTCTTCCGCAGCCTGAACTTTGGCCTTCTCGGTCGAAGCCTCGATGACCTTGTCCTCGTATTGGGCCTCTTTCTGCTTCTTGACCCAGTCGACGACGGCGCGCACTTCTTCTTCCGATACCCAGGCGCCTTGTACCCGCGCCGGTTTGGGATCTTTGGCTGTAACCAGCAACAGGTCGCCCATCCCGACCAGCTTTTCGGCACCGATCGTGTCGATGATTACCCGGCTGTCGGTCTGAGAGGCAACAGAGAACGCCATCCGGGAAGGAATGTTGGCTTTGATAACACCGGTGATGACATTCACCGATGGGCGCTGGGTGGCAATCACCAGGTGGATGCCGACAGCTCTGGCCATCTGGGCGATTCGGACGATCGACGCTTCAACGTCGCGTCCCGCCACCATCATGAGGTCGTTGAGCTCGTCGATGAGGATCACGAGGTAGGGGAAACGATCGAAGCCGTCTTCGTCGAGACCGCCCGCATCCCACTTCTCGTGATAGCCCCCAATGTCACGCACTCCCGCGTCGGCTAGAAGGTCGTAGCGGCGATCCATCTCTTCGACCGCCCATTTGAGTACTTCGTTGGCCTTCTTCGGGTTGGTGATGACCCGGGTGAGAAGATGAGGTACTCCGTTGTACTGACCAAGCTCGACCCGTTTCGGATCGACCATGATCATGCGGAGCTCATCGGGGTGGGTCCGCATCAGCAACGAGGTTATCAACGAGTTCATGCACGACGACTTGCCGGCACCGGTCGCACCGGCGATGAGAACATGAGGGAGCTCGGAAAGGTTCACGAGCGACGCACGACTGTTGATGTCCATCCCGACCCCGACGATGGTGGGATGTGTTTCGTCCTTGGCTTCCTGGGATCGAAGAATATCGCCGAGCGTGACCATGCGACGTTTCCGGTTGGGCACCTCGACCCCGATAGCTGACTTGCCTGGAATTGGAGCCAACAGTCGCACGTCGGGGGTTGCCATGGCGTAGGCGATGTCCGTCGCGAGGTTGGTAACCCGTGAGACCTTCACACCGGCCGCCAACTCGATTTCGTATCGAGTTACCGTCGGCCCAGGAACGATCTTCGTGAGCTTGGCGTCGACGCCGTGCTGGCGAAGTGTCTCCTCGAGGTCGGCGGCGGTTTCTTCGAGGGCCCGACGGTTCTGGCCTTCGGCCTTGCTCTCACGCAGCAATTCGATCGGGGGTAGCTGATAGGTGCTGTCGGCTACCCGCCGCGGCGCCGGCGTCGAATCCTTCTTGGGTTTCTTGTCCGGCTCGGGACGTGACTTGTCGGGGGTACCCGAAGGCTTCATTGGCTTTGGACGGTGGGCCGATGGTGCCTTTTTGGCAACGTGTCGAGGCCGGACGACCGGAAGCTTTTCCGGGATGTCGCGGGTCAGACCGCCAGCCCACGACTTGAGCCTGGTACTTACCGCGCGGAAGCCGATGAAGAGTTCCCGGACACTGGTGCGGGTAGCCAAAAGGACCCCCATGGAGGTGACAGCTGAAAGAACCACGAAGGCGCCCCAGAAACCGATAACTCGACTCATCGGAAAAGCGACGAGGGACCCGATGGCTCCACCCCTGGCGCGCACCAGGTCAGCATTGCCGAAAAGTTCAACCGCTCCGGTCAACAGATGGAAGAGGGAAAGCGCTCCTAGATAGGCGACGGTGGTGCCGATGCCGATCTTGCCGTAGTCAGTCCGCGGATTTCCGATCACGAGGATGATGCCGACCGTAGCGAAAAGAACGGGAATGAAATATGCCCAGACCCCAAATAGAAGCGTCAGCCCCGCATGAATCCAATCCCCGAACGGTCCGGCTTTTCCAAAGAATGCCAGAGCAATGAGAATACCCACCACGAGCAGAGCAACGCCCCACACATCGTCGGTTTGGGAACCCAACCTGCGCCGAAGCGATTCAAAAACGGAAGCCAGCGTGGTCCGTTTCTTGGCTGGAGTTCTTCTTTTGTTTGTCGAAGACACCCGTTTCCGACCGTTAGCCCCTGGACGGGTGGGTGTCTTTTTTGCCATACAGGTTTTACGTTACACGGTTGAGCGGGTAGGTCCAACCACCTCCGCGCGATCATTCGCGCGGAGCGCGCGAATGGTTTGGCGCTAAACCTCGAGCACTACCGGGATGACCACGGGCTTGCGACTCGTCTCGGCGCGAATCACCTGCTGGGCGGCCAGACGGACGGCTTTCTGGTATTGACCGAGTTCGGATTGTGGATCCAATTCCGTAACGGCCGAACGGACCGCCTCAGCTGCTTTGGCCAGTATCTGGCGCGGGTCATCAGCGAAACCATGCGAGTCGATGTCCGGACCGAGAATCACGCTGCTGTCGGAGCGCTGAACCCCAACAGTCACGACTACCACGCCGTCATCGGACAGGTGACCGCGGGCTCGGAGCACCGAGTTATTGACGTCCCCAGTCCCATCGAAATACACGTAACTTGCGTCAACGGCCCGGCTCGTCACATGGGTGCGATCACCTTTGATCTCGATCATGTCGCCGTCTTCAAGGATGTGCACATCGGGGACTTTCATTTGATCGGCAAGTTCGGCATGCGCCCGAAGATGTCGGTATTCGCCGTGGACCGGAACAAAACTCTTCGGTCGGATGACGTTGAGGAACGTCGTAAGTTCGTCCCGGGCGGCGTGTCCGGAAACATGAACCTTGGCGTTGCGGCCGTGATACACCCGGGCTCCGGTTCGGTTGAGCTTGCTAATTACTTTGGAGACGGCCGCTTCATTCCCGGGGATCGGTGTCGCCGAGATCAGCACCGTATCATCCGATTCCAACGTCACCCACTTGTGCCTTCCGGCTGCCATAAGCGACAGCGCGGCGAATGGTTCGCCCTGACTCCCCGTGGTTATAAGCAATTGTTTCTTGGCAGGAAGCTTCGTGAGCTCCTGGATCTCGACGATCTTGTCAGCCGGAATGTCGAGGACACCGAGCTCAGTTCCCACGCCCGAGACACGATGCATAGAGCGTCCGGCGAAGGCAACCTTGCGGCCGGCGGCGATCCCGGCGTCGGCGATCTGCTGAACCCGATGGACATGCGACGCAAAGCAGGCCGCCACGACGCGCCCATCGGCCTTGGCAATGATCTCGCCTATCTCGGAAGCGAGCGACGTCTCCGATGGCACGAAACCAGGGATTTCGGCGTTCGTCGAGTCGGCCATGAGCAGGCGTACGCCTTCCCTGCCGAAATGAGCGAACTGCTGAAGGTCGGTCGGGCGACCATCGACCGGGGTGGGGTCGAGCTTGAAGTCACCGGAATGCACGATAAAACCCTCCGGCGTATCAAAGACAATCCCAGCACCCTGCGGGATCGAGTGTGAGACCGGGACAAACATGAACCCGAAAGGCTTGTGTTCGACCCACCGGTTGTCGTCACAACCGACAAACTCGGCTTCGACACCAATCTCATCGACCCGGCCCCGTGCGAGAGCCACGGAGAGTTGGGTTCCGTAGACCGGAACACCAGGGAACTCCTTGAGGAAATAGGCCAGAGCACCTACATGGTCTTCGTGTCCGTGGGTGACGATGACGCATTCGACATCTTGCTTACGCTCGATGAGCCATTCCCAGTTTGGGAACACCAGGTCGACACCCAGCATGTCTGCTTCGGGAAACATGAGTCCGCAGTCGATGAGCGCGATTTTGCCGTCGTGTTCGATGGCCGCGCAGTTACGACCGATCTCGCCCAGTCCACCCAGGAATGTGATTTTTACACTCACAGAGATTGCGCCTTACCAACGGCCGCGACAAGCGCAGTGGTTGTGGCATCCAGGGCCGGAAGCAGAGGGAGACGCGGTGCGCCCATTGGTTCCCAAAGCGCCGCCATGGCTCCTTTGAGCGGTACCGGATTTGGTTCGATGAAACACCCCTCGAAGGTAGGCATGAGTTGGTCGTGTAGCCGGGTGGCTTCGGGGAGATCGCCGGCCGCGGCCGCACTCACCATCGCCTTGATTTGATTTCCAACGAGATGACTTGCCACGGAAATGACCCCGCAACCACCTACGGACATCATCGGGAGAGTCATGGAGTCGTCGCCCGAGTAGATGGCGAACCCCTCAGGGAGCCGCTGCCGGGCCCTGGTAGAGAAGCCAATATCGCCAACGGCGTCCTTGGTCGCGACGATACGAGGGTGGCGGGCGAGTTCGACCAGCGTTGGGATCTCGATCAGGCAGGACGTCCGGCCAGGAATGTTGTAAACGATCACGGGTAACTCCGTGGCATCGGCAATCGCGTTGAAGTGAGCAATCAGCATCCGCTGGCTCGGTTTCGAGTAGTACGGGGTGACCGCCAGAATCGCATCAACGCCTTGGTCGGCGGCCGCCTTGGATGCCTCGACGGACGCCCGCGTGTCATAGGTTCCGGTTCCGGCGATCACCGGTGCTTTCCCACCAACGGCGTCGACGGCGGCGGAGTACAGCGCCAGTTTCTCGGCAGCGGTCAGTGTCGGAGATTCGCCAGTTGTGCCGGACACCAGCAGGCCGTCCGAGCCATGCGAGATCAGAAACCGACACAGTCGCTGGAACTGATCAAAGTCAACTGCCCCATCGGACCCGAACGGAGTGATCATGGCCGTGATGACAGCACCGAAAGGTGCCTGCGTGGGAGTCGGGGTTCCGTCTGGCATTGCCATGAGGTTACACGCGTTGCTCGCTCGTTCCGGCGCGTTGTACCCGAAAAACCATATCGAGACGGCCACTAGAGTTCTGGTATGCCGAACCCTTATGTAAAAGACGTCGCCGAAGCCCAATTCATGACGGAGGTCGTTGACCGATCTACCCAAGTCCCTGTCCTGGTCGATTTTTGGGCAGAGTGGTGCGGTCCCTGCAAAACCCTCAGCCCGCTGCTTGAGGCAGCCGCAGCCGAATACGGAGGGGCCTTCGAGCTCGTCAAAATCGACGTCGACGCCAACCAGGAACTGTCACAAAAGATGAAAGTGCAAGGCATTCCGACTGTGGTGGCATTCGTGGGTGGCCAGCCGGTCGGTCAATTCTCAGGAGCGGTGTCCGAAGCGGAGCTCAGGGCCTTCATCGAACAATTCGTCGGACCGACCACGGATCCCGAGGTCGAAGCAGCGCTCGATCTCCTCGACACCGGTGACGTCGCCGGAGCCGAAGGCGCGTTACGCGCCATTTTGACAGTCCGTGCCAGCGAAGACGCGGCCAAAACCCTCGCCATGCTCTACATCGATACCGATCGGATGCAAGAGGCGCTGGAGGTTCTCTCAACCCTGACTCCCGATGACGAGACCAGGCGGCTCGTCGCCATGGCCAACATGTCGACGGCGGCAGCCAATCTTGACTCGTTCGCTGCGGCGTTCTCGGAAGATCCCAACATTGAGAACCGCGTTTCGTATGCCAGGGCACTCGCTGGTGCCGGTCAAGCCGAGATTGCATTCGACGTTCTACTCGATGCAGTGGCAGAACGCGACGACGACAGTGACGCGGCCCGATTGGCGATGATCGAGATCTTCGAAATGCTCGGTACCGACCATCCCCTGGTCGGCGTCTATCGGAAACGTTTGGCCAACGCCCTCTACTGAGCGCAGTCGCAAGGCCGTCGCTTTCTCAAACTGACACACAGGTGGCTAAAGTCCCCGTTTCGGTTTCCCAACCGGCTCCCTACCATGAAAGGCCGTCATGGCTTCCCAATACGATGCCGCTCCGGCGCTCACCATCGATCTCAACAAGTCTTATACCGCCAAGCTTGAGACGAACCACGGTGACATCACCGTCGAGCTCGACGCGGTAAACGCTCCACAGACCGTCAACAACTTCGTCTTCCTGGCTAGAGACGGCTTCTACGACGGCGTCATTTTTCACCGCGTCATCGAGTCGTTCATGATTCAGGGCGGCGACCCGACCGGCACCGGTCGCGGCGGACCTGGCTACAAGTTCCGGGACGAACTCGACTCGGGCGGTTCGTACAGCCGCGGTACTCTGGCCATGGCCAATGCTGGACCAAATACGAACGGCAGCCAGTTCTTCATCGTCCATAAGGACGCCGGACTTCCCAACGACTACACCATCTTCGGCAAGGTGCTCGACGGGCTCGAGACGGTCGATGCGATAGCCACCACCCCCACCGGCCCTGGCGACCGTCCGCACACCGATTGCGTCATTTCGTCGGTGGAGATCATCGAGAACTAGTGATGGCCAAGCACAAGCTTTGGACTGCCCTGCTGGCGGTCGTCTTAACGGCGTGCGGCGCAGGCGAAACCGTCGACCAATTTGACACGGCCGGTGCCTCTTCGGAGACGGTTCAGAGCGCTACGACCGTCCCGGCGCCACCATCCACCACGGTGGCCACAACCGCTCCGACGGATGGCGTCCCGAAGTCCTTTGATGCGCCACCTGACCTGACCATCGACACCGCAGCTCAATACACGGCGACGATAACCACCAATCTGGGTGACATCGTTGTCACGCTGTTCGCCGACACGGCCCCGAACACCGTCAACAACTTCGTGTTCCTGGCCAACGAGGGGTACTACGACGGCGTGATCTTCCATCGGGTAATCCCCGGCTTTGTTGCCCAGGCCGGTGACCCGACGGGCACCGGACGCGGCGGACCCGGCTACACCTTCGCCGACGAACTCAACGACCCGCTCCCATACACGAGGGGGATCCTCGCCATGGCGAACGCCGGTCCGAATACCAACGGGAGCCAGTTCTTCATCGTCCACGAAGACGTCGGACTTCCCTATTCGTACACCATTTTCGGGGAGGTGATCTCCGGAATTGATGTCGTCGATGCGATCGCTGCCACTCCGACCGGACCGGGTGATCGGCCTACCACGGACATCATCATCGAGTCGGTAACAGTCGACGAGGCCTAACAATCCGTGGCGTAGTCGCCTCGAGCGCGTAGCCTGGGGCCATGGCTGAGTACTACTACACACAGGGAACAGACCGACACGGACCAATCGACCTCGCCGAACTGCAGAGCTTGGTGAGCAGCGGTCAGGTGACCGGAACCGAGTATTACTGGACGACCGGAATGGCTGATTGGGCCACCGTCAATACGTCCAGCCTCTTTTCCGCTCCACAAGTGCCGTCGCCGTCCGATGTCGAGACGCCGAGCTTGGATTCCATGACTGCCGATCCGGTCGCCGATGTGCCCTCCCCTGGCGATCCCATCCCCTCGACCCTCACTGGAGTCCCACCGGGGGACACCAGCCCCAGCCCCAGCGTGCCAGCAGCCGGCGGGACGCCCGCGGCCGCCTGGTCCCCCACTCCCGTCTCGCCCACGCCGGCCGTCCAGTCTGACCAGGGCACTGTTCAGCGAATAGCAGCAAAGATGCCGAAACCACTTTGGTTGATCGTCAATGGCATCGTGACCGGCCTGAGCGGAGTCTTTCTCATCCTCGGCATCTTCACGATCCCGTTTGCGGCCGTTGTGATCTGGATGGCTGTGATGCTGTTCAAAGCCAACACGTCACTGGAGAATGCCCGTCGGACCGGGTCCCTTGAGTCACTCGAGAAGGCCGCCAGCAACCTCAACACGTACTTCGCGATCATCACGATCATGACAATTCTGAGTATCGTGATCACCCTCATTGCGTTCGTAGCCATCGGGGCTAACTTGTCGGAATTCACACGGTTCTGAGTTGGCTGAACCCACTGCATTCGCCGACGAACCTGCCGGCGGATGTGGACCAGCGCTAGCGGTCCTGCTCACGTTTGTGACGTTCTCCGTCGTGACGGCGTGGATCGGGATCGCCACGACAAATTTCGCCCTGTATTTCGCCGGTCTGCCGGTATCGGGTTTCTTCGCACTCTTCGGCTCCGAGCTGATCCTCGCCTGGCCGCTCGACGCCCTCGTCTGGATTTCAGCCGCCTGGATGGTCGGTCAGCGGGTTCCGCCTTCGCGGTACGTACGGGTCGTCCTCATCATCTTGGGGGTGGCGATCATCTATGGCTACGCACTCAGCCAGTTCGTGGAACCGACCGGGTCGATCCTCTAGTCAGAGCAACCCGTCGATGCCAACGGTCACCGGGTCGCTGAGACTGGCTACCTGGCGAATTGCCAATTCGATCCCCGGTCCGAAGGCGGTCCGGTCGGTGGTGTCATGGCGGATCGTCAGCGTTTGGCCGACGCCACCGAAAATGACCTCTTGATTGGCAACGATCCCCGGGAGGCGCACCGAATGGACCCGCACACCGTTGACGTCCGTTCCAATCGCCCCGCCAGCCCCGTCGCCTGGCTGGACTGATCGAACCTGATTCGGCTGGGCGGCGGAAATCCGCTCGGCCGTGTTGAGTGCGGTACCGGATGGAGCGTCGGCTTTGCGGTCATGGTGCAGTTCGATGATTTCAGCCGCCGGGAAGTGAGGTGCGGCGAGTTCGGCGAAACGCATCATCAGTACCGCACCGATTGCGAAGTTGGGAACGATCAGGCAACGCGAGACTTCGCCGGTCCAGAAGGTGGAGACCGTGGCGATCCGATCTTCGTCGAAGCCCGAGGTTCCGACCACGGCATGAACGCCCATATCGTGCCATTTTGAGAGGTTCTCGAGCACAGCTCCGGGAGTACAAAACTCGACTACGACATCAGCATCGGCCACCCGGGCTGCATGGTCGGTCACCGTCTGCCCGAACAGCTCATCGTCGGCATGCCCGGGGGCATAAAGCGGCCCGAGCAACAGGTCGGGAGCGGCGTCGACCACCGCACAGGCAAGTTGGCCCATGCGGCCGTACGCGCCTGAGACTGCCACGCGCATCATGTCAGATACGACTCCAGGTTGGCTTTTTCGAAAGGTCCAACGGCTCCGATCACCCGCGGACCACTCAACAGCGCCTGAGCAACGTCGATAACGTCGTCACGGGTTACCTCGTCTACCCGGGCAATATGTTCGGAAATAGAAATATGCTCTCCGCCGGTCAGCTCCCGCTTGCCGAGTCGGACCATCCGGGAGTTGGCATCCTCGAAGCCCAAGGCCATGGAACCGCGCATGTTCGATTTGGCCCGATCGAGTTCTTCATCCGTGATCCCGCCGGCCATCATCGTGTTCAGTTCGAGATTGACGAGGTCCATGACGGTATCGATCTGATCCGGAGTTGTGCCCACGTAAACACCCCAGGCCCCGGTGTCAGCAAAAGGAAGCGCAAAGCTGTAGACGGAGTACGCCAGACCTCGCTCCTCGCGGATGGTCTGGAAGAGCCGGGACGACATGCCACCGCCTAGGACATGATGGAGCACATCGAAGGCGAATCGCCGGTCGTCCCCTCTGGCGATCCCTTCCCCACCTACCACCAGATTGGCTTGTTCGGTGTCTTTCACATCGACCTTGACAGCTGACCGGAATGTGTGGTCGGCCCATTCATGCGGCACCGACGAGCCGCTCCAATCACCAAAGTACTTGCCCACCACTTCGACAGCCTGCTCGTGTTCGATGGCTCCGGCGATCGCGAAAACCGTCGATCCGGCTCCGTAACGGCGCTTCCAATACCCGACGATGTCGTCTCGGCTCATGCCAATGATCGACTCGCGGGTTCCGAGGATCGGCATTTCGAGGACGTGCCCCGAAAAGGCCGCTTCGGTAAATCGTTCGAACACGACATCCTGCGGGTCATCCTCGGACATGTTGATCTCTTCCATCACCACATGGCGCTCAGAATCGATTTCGTCCGATCGGAACGCGGGGCGCTGAAGCATCTCCCCGAGCATTTCCATTCCTACGTCAAGGTCATCATCGAGGAGCCGCGCCCAGA
>CAWIFX010000036.1:0-40479 GCA_963835515.1 uncultured Acidimicrobiia bacterium
GACCGTCAGTACGCCAATACCAATCCAGATCCCGGTCATTTCGCCATCCCCCGTCCGGCAAGCACGCCAAAGGCGGCGAGCAAGATAGGCACTCCGGCCGGAACGAACGGGACTGACCCGACGGCGATCAGGGAAGCAGCGACTGCCACGAGCGTGATCCGTCTGGAGCGAAGCAGGGGAATGAGCATGGCAAGGAAGGCTGCCGGGAAAGCCGCGTCCAATCCGAATGCGGCAGGATCACCGATGCGTGAGGCGCCCAGGTGGCCAACGAGCGTGCCGAGGTTCCAGAAGCTGTACAGCCATAGGGCGGTCCACCAAAAGGACCGTCGGGCATCGTTCGGGTGTGCCAGCGCCATCGCGGTTGTCTCGTCGATGATGAATTGGGCGGTCCTAGCCCTTCGCCAATTCTTCGCAGGTAGGTACTCCGTAAGAGCTGGCCCGTAGAGAGCGTTACGCATCGCCAGGATGAGTGCCCCTGCCGTTGCAGCGATGACGGTGCCCTGGGCGGCAATGACCGTGACGAATGCGAACTGTGACGCCCCGGTGAAAGTGAGGCCGGACAAGGCCATCGCTTGCAGGAGGCTGAGTCCGCTCGTCGAAGCGAAAACGCCGAACGTGAGACCGACCACACCGACGGCGGCAGAGAGGGCGAATCCGTCACGACGGTACGTGCTGTCGGGCATGACGGGGGAGTGTAGAGGCGTCGGTCGGCACCGGCGACAGCATTGCCGTTGCCGAGTAGGTGGCCCTGATTGAGCAGAAGGCACCACTACGCTGACGCCGATGGCTACTCAGGAAATCGCCGCAACTGACTCCTACGCGACCTCGGTCGACGCCACAGTCGTGGCTGTCATTGACGAGGGACTTGTCCTTGACTCGACCGTTTTCTACGCCAGGGGCGGTGGTCAGCCGGGCGATACTGGGACGCTGGTTGGTGAATTTGGCGAGCTCAACATCACCGATACGTTCCGCATGAAGGGCGATCCGATTCATCAGTTCGACGGGAAACCGCCCAAGGTCGGCGAGCGCGTCACTGCCACCATCGATTGGGATCGACGTTACCTGCTCATGCGCACCCACACCGCCCTCCATGCGCTTACCGCCATCATCTACCGGGACTTCGGAGCCAAGGTGACCGGAGGCGACATGAAGCCGGGAATTGCCCGGATGGATTTCGAACTGGCTTCCATGTCGAGAGAGTTTGCCGAGGACATCGCTCGAAAACTGAATGACGAATTGCACCGTGGTTATGACACCGAGATCCGGTTCATGGACCGTGAGTTGGCTCTGGCGGATCCTGACCTGATTCGGACCAAGGTCAATCTGCTCCCCGAGTCACTCAAAACCATCCGGGTCGTGGACATCGTCGGCCTCGACAAGCAAGCCGATGGAGGCACCCACGTGAATTCGACGCTTGAAGTCGGATCGATCCAGGTGCTGAAGACCGAATCCAAAGGTAAAGCCAACAAACGAATGCGGATCGAGATCCTCTAGATGGTCGATTTTGTACTCGGGGTGTATTTCACCGGTTTGTTCGTTCGCGGTTGGCTGCGGGGATTCGTCAAAGAAGCGATGGATCTCATCGGCCTGATCGTCGGGGCGTTCGTGGCTTTCCGATACAGCCGGTCCCTCGGTGAAGTCTTCGAGTCGATGTCCCAGACCGGGCCAACCGTCGCCCGCTACGTCGCTGGCATCGTTCTGTTCCTCGTCGTGGGGTCGCTAGCGGCCATCGGAGCGCACTACTTGGGAAAGGTGGCCTATCGCCCGGGATTCAAGACCTCGAATCGTCTCTTCGGCGCATTGGCGGCCACGTCGTGGGGTTGGCTGCTGGCCACGGTGATCATCATGTTGAGCACCGTCCTGCCGCTCCCCGGCAGCTTTGACGAATCGATCGAGAAGTCAGTGATCGTTGGGACGATCACCAATCCGGAGGGCGTTACGCAGCGGACGGTGCGGTCGGTGGCCGGTGATCGTCTCTTTTCGCAGGTCATGGCTCTCGAGGATTTGTTTGGCGATCAGCAAGTCATCCTCGAACCCGGCCAGTCGATCACTCTTGACCCGGTGCCTGCCGAAGACCTCACGATTGACGACACCTCGGCGCGCCGCATCTTCGAACTGGTCAACGATGCCCGCATCGAGGCAGGACTGACGCCGCTCGTCTGGTCCGATGCCCTGAGTTCGGTCGGCCTGGCTCATGCCCGCGAGATGTACGTCGAGGGATATTTCTCGCACGAGTCGCCCCGCACCGGGACGGTCGGCGACCGGGTTACTGCCGCAGGTATTTCCTATGTGATCGTCGGCGAGAACCTGGCTTTGGCGGCCGACGCCATCCAGGTTCATGAGGGACTGATGGACAGTCCGACCCACCGCGAGAACATCCTCCGGCCGCAGTTCCGTCGAATCGGGTATCGGGGTTGTGGACGGCCCGACCGGTTTGATGGTCGTGCAGGTGTTCAGCGGATGATCGACGAGGCGTCGCAGATCCTGGCCGACGAGTTGGTGGCTGCCTATGCCCCGTTCGTTGGCTCTCGGACCGGATCGTTGGACGTTGACCTGGCTGAGGCACTGGAGGCCGGTGAGGTGTGGCTGCGCGAGGAACTGACCACGGAGTTGTCGCGGCCGTACGACCGGCAAGCGCCGGGGACCGTTGGAGATCTTCCAGGCAGCCATGTCGTTCCCCACTGAGGTGTTGCTTGCAGCGGGCGTCGAGGAACCCCGTCGTGATGCCATGGCCGTTCAAGCGTTGCCGGGCGATCGCTTCAACCTGGCACCTGCCTCATCGCGCGACATCAGCGACGAAGTCTGGACGGCCCACCTCTCCTGGGGCGTGACCAAAGCCGCCGCCATGAAAGGTCTAGCGGGCTCCTAGGGCGCTTAGCTCCGCGAAGGAGCGCTCGATGCAGGTTACGAAGTCGTCGATGTCGGGCAAGAGATCCCAGTCACCGTTGACACCCCAGCTCAGTTCACCGTTGTACGAGAACAGCGCCAGACCGTACGCCTGGTTCTGCCAAAGCGGTACCAGCGGGTACTGATGGACTAGCTGGGCATCGAGCATGTAAACGGGAAACTGTGGGCCGGGCACATTTGTAATAGTGGCCGCAAACGGACGTCGTCCAGCAGCTAAACGTGCGGCGAGTGACAACAACGTGCCGGGGGTGCCGGACGACATTTGGACGATGGTTGACGCGCCGAGTGCCTGATCGGTTTTCTTGAGGTTGAGCGTTGCCGCGGAGACCTTTTCGTACCGGCTACGTGGGTCGGGGTCCGAGATCGGGAGGTCCACTAGCCACATTGCTACCTGGTTGCCGAGGTTACCGCGATGGTCCTCGGAGCGGACCGAAACCGGAGCCATGATCCGGTACTCCATGTCGGTCACGTCGACATCGCGGTGATCCGTGAGAAAGATCCGTACGGCGCCGGCGACCGTCGCCAGCACGACGTCATTCAGCGAACCGCCCAGGTTGTTCTTGACCGCTTTGACGTCGCTCAACGGCATGGTCGCCCAACTGAATCGACGATTCGGGCCGATCGGCTGATTGAGTGGGGTGGGGGTGCCTTTGCGGAGCCAACCAGAGGTCAGTGACGCTCCGACTGCTGATGCCTTGTGAACCAGACCGGTGACGCGCTCTTCAATGTCGGTAGGCCGATTGCGAACCCGGTCAAGTGTGGACCGCATGCGTCTGCCGATGTCGCCGGCGGCCAACTCGGCGCCGGTCGGAGTGGGATCCGGGTGCCACGGTTGCGCGTCGCCAGGATCGGATTCGGGGCTGAACCCGTACATGACCGCCATGAGATCAACACTCGAGATGCCGTCGATCATGGAATGGTGAATCTTCGAGATCAGGGCGAAGCGGTTTTCGGGAAGCCCGTCGACGAGCCAGAACTCCCACAAGGGCTTCGCCCGATCGAGTTGCTGGGCCATGACCCGGCCAGCGAGGTCCCGAAGCTGCTGCTCGTTCCCTGGAGAAGGCAGCGACGTGTGGCGGACGTGGTAGTCGAGGTTGAACTCTTCATCTTCAATCCATACCGGGTACTTCTCGAGCGGAATCCACGCCAGCTTCTGTCGATACCGACTGACCATGTGGAGGCGAGCGGACACGAACTGACGGAACCGTTCGATGTTCATCTCGTCGCCGACGCTCTCGAAGATCGCCACTGATCCCACATGCATATGGGTTTCGGGCGATTCGAGCGCCAAGAACGAAGCGTCAAGAAATGACAACCGTTCAAGCTGTTTCACTAACCCTCCACTCAATGGTTCAAACTAGATCGTATCAACAAACCCGTCAGAGCGGTCGGTGTCGTCGGTCCACGCCAAAAGCGCAATCGCCTTTTGGCGACAGTCAAAAGGCGCCCGCGGCAGGAATCGAACCTGCGACCTACTGCTTAGGAGGCAGTCGCTCTATCCCCTGAGCTACGCGGGCAGTGTATTGCATTTGGCACGGTCCAACTCTAAACGTCGCTCACCGAGTAGGCATCAGCCGGTTTGTCCTCAGGTCATTTGTGGCTATTTTGTCGCGGCCGATCTCAGATAACCGACGATTTCGGGCAACTTGTCGAGGGTGGTGTGGCCGCCGGGATACTCGTCGACGTTCGCTTCGAACCCGGCTTCCGTCAATCGGAGTGCGAGCAGCTGTGCGGCATCGATATTCGAGATGATTCCATCTTCGAGTTGGTTGAGTCGTTCTAGGTCTGCCCGAATAGACCCGTCGGGGTCCCGCAGCGCCAGCCACCCCGATTCGTCCGATGGGTCCTCGAACGGTCTCGATCCCGTGCCGCTGGCGGCCACCCACATGAAGAACTTCGCATCCAAACCCGAGGCCAGTAGGTCGCCTCGTTCATGAAGGCGACCTCCGCCTGCATCGCCTCGAGATCGGCCTCGAAGGCAGAGTTCGAAGTTCTCCGAGTGTAAGAAATACTCACCGTCACCGAGGACTACGCCGTTGACGAGGGATGGTGAAGCATCCGTCTCGCAACCAGGGATTGCGCTCTCACTTGGTTCGAGTGCAGCTAGCAACGCGGCTCCTGCGCCTCCTGAGAACCCATTCAGGACCGTGGTCCCTGGATCGCCACCGAGTTCTGCTGCGCTTTCTTGTGCGAACGCGACCGCACAGTTCGCCGCGGCTGTGAATCCCCTGAAGGTGTCGACCGTGATTGGGAATGGCGGCGGGTCGAAGACGATCCATGTAGGCGTGAACACGAGCATGCCTTCGGCCGCGGCCGCCTCCGCAACTGCGACGGTGGATAGTTCGTCCTTCACATTGGAGTCGAGGCCATGAAATGACACCACTACCGGCCAGGGCCCGTCGCCAGCTGGTACAAAGACGTCCATGTGAAGCTCGACCCCGTTCTGGGTCATGTAGACGAGGTCGGTGGTCTCGGTGAATGCCTCTCCGGCCGTGGTCGAGTCCGTTGTTGCCGCAGCGGGTTGCAGTTGTTGTGGTCGTTGACGATGGGGAGGTGGACTGGGCCGTCGAATCGGCGAGGTCGGATCCGCTCGAGCATCCGGTGATGATCACTCCGATAGCGAGGGCCACCGTCATGGGGTAGCGCACGTTCCATCCCTTCGTCTTGTGTGCCGGTTTCGGTCAGCGTAAATCGGTGACCGACTCTTTCGAATCGACCATACACGACCGCCGGTGACGCTGGTTGGAAGGTCGGCGTCCTTGTCCGTCAGTTGGCGCGGGGAGCTTCCAGACGATGAAGCCCGGAGTAGGCTCCCATCCAGAGAGGGGTGATCGGCTTGAGTATCTGGATAGCGCTGCTCGGTATCGTGATCGGCTACTTGCTCGGAGCTGTGTCGTTTACGCGGATTCTCGGCCGGTGGGTTCTGCCGGGCGATGACCTGAGTGGGGTAGACGTTCAACTGGGTAAGGGCACGCTCCGATTCAACAGGACGAGCGCATCGCTCATCTCGCTGAAGCGGGGGCCCGGGTACGGGTGTCTGACCGGACTGTTGGACATGGCCAAGGCTGCAATTCCGGTGCTCGTTTTCAAGTTGGCGTTTCCTGAGCATGACTACGAGTACTTCGTGGCGGCTGCTGCGGTCGTCGGCCACAACTATCCGGTGTTCTACCGGTTCCACGGTGGAGCCGGTGTGTCTCCGTACCTCGGTGGTCTGGCGATTCTCGACTGGCTGGCGGTGCCTGTCGTAACCCTTTTGGGGAGCCTTTCCGGCCTCCTGTTTCGGAACGTGGTCGTGTCCTACATCTCAGGAATCGTCTGGCTGTTTCCGTGGTTCTGGTGGCGGGACGCCGGGTGGGAGGCTTACGCCTATGCGGTCGTGATCAACGTGGCCGTCTGGCCGACAATTTGGCCGGTGATGAAAGACCTGACTCGAATGCAGAAGTCCGGTGAGATCGACCGGAAAGAGGCCATGAAACTGTTGACGAGCGGGCATCCGTCGCTCAATCGGGACAAATACTTGCCCGACTAGCAACGGCTTACTCAGACTCCCGATCAGCCGACTCAGTGCGCTTCTCGATGGTCACGGTCCCTGTGTAGCCATCGACGATCACCGTGGCGCCATCTGGCAGGCGAGTGGCGCCTGGGACCGACACGACGCACGGGATACGGTATTCCCGGGCGACGATGCTGCTGTGAGAGAGGATCCCTCCGGCCTCGGCGATGACCGCTCCAGCTCGGGCGAAGAGCGGGGTCCACCCGACATCACTGAACGGAATGGCGATCACGTCTCCGGCTTCTACCCGGTGCCAGTCGTCGATACCTTTCACGACCCGAAGTATGCCCCGGTGGTGTCCTCGGGACGTGGCTACGCCGGTGACCTGGGTCACGTTCACCGTGCCCTGTTGGATCGGAACGAAGTCATCGCCAAAGATGGTTTCGGGCATCTCGACATCCTGGAGGTCGGCCATTTCTCTCTTACGGAGGGAAACCAGTTCTTGGGGAGGAGAGGAATAGGCGCCATCAAGGAGAGCGGTTCTGAGCTCGCCTAGCTCCAGATACATGACGTCGTCGCTTGAGCCCAGGACGCCCCGCTCGACGAGGCGCCTCCCGACCTCAAGAAGGATTGGTCGGAACAAGCCGTATCCGTACGTATAGATGAAGCTCACGCGTTCACGATGGTCGACGAACTGACTTGCTCGATTGCGAAGGAAATGAACCCTCTGCCTGGCCACCGGTCCAAGGTTTCCTGTGGCGTCAAGCCAGGGAATAGCTCGATGCTCGCCGGTGACCTCGGTGTGATCAATAGCCATTCGAAGCACGGCATCTGGCTGTTCTACCCACGGGGGAATCGAGAAGTCGTTGCCGCTGTCCGACAGGTGGCCGAACTCATGCAAAAATCCCTCGAAGGCTGGCTCGAGGCGCTGTGGCAATGCTTGGCGACCTCGATCTCGTATTGCAGCCACCGTCTCCGGACCTTCGTCGGCAATGAGTTTGCCGAGGATGGATAGGGACGCATTAGGACTGTAAGGGTTCTCAGACTCGCCGAGTTCCAGATCGACTTCGTCCGCGTCCACTCCGTGTTTTGTCAATGACCGTCGCAGCAGAGCTACGTAGACGTTGGCAAGGAGCGGGGTGACGATGTTCGCATACGCTGCCCGAGTTGTTACACCGGCGAGTTCCTCGACCTTGGCCAGGAGACCCGAATCGCTCAAGGCTTTCAGGTCCGACGTGCCGATAACCTCGAACTGCTCCCGGAGTTCGTCGATTTCTGGCCGGACCTTCTTGCCGTACCGTGTCTTGGCACCGACAGCCACGCCCATGCGGGGCAGATGTCGCATCGTGGTAACCGATGGGCGAAACTTTGGCTTATTCTCAGATGGCAGGCCGAGGAGCATCTCGAGTCCATCACGGGGCATGCCCAGCAGTTCGAAGATCTCGCCGATGGTTCCCATATTGAAATACGACCGGTAGGCGAAGGCCTTCGCAAGTTGTTCCGGTTGTAGATTGTTGGGGCCGATCAACTCGCCGAACAGGGTGATCCAGGCCCGGTTGACCACCGGCACGTTGACGGACCAAACGAGCGGCTTGATCATGCCTGGCATCACTTCGCGAGAGATCCGATTTGAGTAGATGGTCACCTCATCGAGGCCTGTGATCGGGCGCACCTGTACCCAAAAGATCTCTTCTCCGTCCCAGACCCACTCGAGATCGACGGGTGATCCGAACTCGTCTGCGATCCGGATGGTTTCGGCCGCTATCTGGCCGGCAACGGCCTCCGGGAGCACCGATTCGCCGTCGGGCTTAGTGCTCCACCCACCCCAGCGCTCGATCCAACGTTCCGGAGTAACTCCTCCGCCGACGAGCGCGTCGCCCCGTCCCGGCACCGCCTCCACCACGACCTCGTTGAGGCCAGTCATCGGATTGCGAGAGAACGCCACGCCGGAGATCATGGGGGTCACCATCCGCTGGACCATCACGGCCATGGCCACGGGTTCGCCTTCCCCCATGCGTTGCCGATACGCGGCAGCATTGGAGCTGGTTGCGGAATCGCGAACGACCTGGATGGCCTGGTCGACTTCTGCCGAGCCTGTGACGTCGAGAACGGTGGCGAACTGCCCGGCGTACGACGACTCGAATCCGTCTTCTACGGCAGCCGACGAACGAACCGCCCACGGACCGTCGTCGCGAAGCCAAGTCATCAACAGGCCCGTCGCCGTCAATCTGCCCCGGCGGGAATCACCCAGGTCTCTGGAACCCTGAAACCGTTCTTGAGAAGCCACAGGACGTGGCCGGCTTTGCCGCCGAGGACCGAATTCGGCTCGGTCTGGTTTGTGAGGATCACTGCCTGCATCGCCCCTGCACTCCCAATTTGCCCATCCACTACGCTGAGTGGTTACGTATACAGAGTACGTTATGAAGGTAGGGGATGGATGATGGCTGAGAAGGTAGCAGTGCTCCTGTGCGGGTACGGCGAGGTCGAGCACTACGACGAATTCGCCGAATACAACGAGCGAGGGTTCCGGCTTTTTGTGGGGTGCCCGCTGGATTCGTCCGCTGATTGATGAGTTGCGGGCGGGATAGCCGGACTTTGGAGCACCTCTTCTGCGGGTGAAAGTCTGAGCCACCCGGGTTGAACCCGTTACTGGAGGACTTACGGGTGTCGAGCTTCGCCCGTCCCGAGAAGTGCAACTGAGATGATCTTGTCGGCCGGAAAGCGGGTGAGTGCGAGTTCACGTGCGCGCTCGGCTCTGGCTCCAAAGGATGGGTACTTTCTCGAGTCGAGTTCGTAAAGGAATCGGGCGGCGACACCCATCCAACCACGGGGGTGGTGGATTTCGATCCGGTCGTGAAATATCACGGCGTGGTCATCCTCTGAAACACGGATGACGACGTCGGAGACAAATAATCGATGATGCGAAACGGGTTCGGGTCGTGACGTTGAGTCCACATCGACTTTGACGGCGCAAAGCCAGTCGGGGCGCAAGACCGCAAACGGGTCGCGTGGGTTCGGAGTCGGGCTGACAGCCGTGACGTTCCTTTCCGCCTATCGGCAAACCATACCCGGCAAACGCTGTTGCTGCTGCTCCGTGAATACCGTCAGGGCTCAGCCGGACCGACCGCCGGCGTGACGATTCCACGGTTGAGTTCGTGGCTAACAGGAGTTCGGCACTTTGCGACCCGAAGAATCGGCAATGGTCGGGGAGGTGGGTAGCTGGGCCGCTGCGTTCTGGGCGAGACTGACGGACACGCTCAAGGTCGAGCGACACCAGAACGAACTTGGGCCCGACCGTTTCCGGTCGGGCCCAACTTGACTCGGTCGTTGTTTCGTTGTTGGACTAGGGGAGTTCGTTGACCCGGTCGGTGGGCGGAGGAGCTACCGGGCTGAACGTCGCAAGGTAGTTGGAGAGCGCTTCCAGATCGTTACCACCGTCGAGCCGCGGGCTCGTCACGGCCGCGAGGGTCGTGAAATTGTCACCACCATCCGCGAGGAAGTTGTTCACCGTCACGACGTAGCTCGATCCTGGGTTGATATCCACCCCGTTCAGCTTCAAGTTCGAAACGGTCACGCTTGTGCAGTTACCGCCGGCGATTGTCTTGGCCAGGTCGTAGGTGACGCCGTCAGACACGCCCAGGTGCAGGAACGGCCGACTCGAACCAGCTGGCTGGCATTGCTCTTCGAGCATCGACTTGATCTGGGCACCTGTCATCGCAAACGTGACCAGCGTGTTGCCAAACGGCTGGAAGGTGAACGCTTCGCCGAAGGTAACGACACCGTCGCCCTCGGTTCCGGACTGTGCGTACGTCAAGTCTGAACGTACACCGCCCGGATTCATGAAGGCCATCTCAGCCCCGTTGAACGACGTTGCCCAGGCCTGGGCGTCAGCGACCAGGTTGCCTGCCGCCGATTCGACCCCACGATCTGACCCAGTGGGAGAACCACCACGAGTGATGTCAGCCGTGATGGTGCCGACCGGTGTGTTACCAGCGACATCAAACAGCGGCTGCCACTTCTCGATAATGGCGGTGATGGCCGGATCGGGCGTGATGTCAGCACGAATCACAGCGTGATTCGTCGATACGCTCAAGTCGCGGCGAATGTCGTTCGTACGTTTGTCGATGACGAGATCAAGTTCGGAAACGACCCGACCGTATGAGTAGGCACTCGTCACGATACGCGGCTGGCCCGCTGAGTCAGGAAGCATGCAGTTGTACGGCAGATGGGTGTGGCCAGTCACGATTGCGTCGATGGCCGGACTGAGCGCATCGTTGATGGCGACAATCGGGCCGGAGATTCCCACGCATGCGTCGACATCGCCTGGGGGCGGCGTTTGCGAGCCTCCTTCATGCAGGAGCACGACGATGGCGTCGACGCCTTGTGCTTTGAGGATGGGGACAAGCGCGTTGGCGGTGTCGGCCTCGTCGAGGAAGTCCCAACCCTGGATGCCAGCTGCGGCGACCAATGTATCGGTGGCCTCGAGGGTCATTCCGATGAAGCCGATCTTGACGCTCTCGAACTTCTTGATCCAGTAGGGCGGCAGTGGCGTATTGCCGTCGGCGTCTACGGTGTTGGCGGCGAGCCACTGGAAGTTGGCGCCTGCGAACGGCGACGCTGGGAAGTAGCAGCCGTCAACGGGATGGCAGCCACCGTTCTGCATGCGGAGTAGTTCGGCGACCCCTTCGTCGAATTCGTGGTTGCCGACACTCGAGACATCGAGGCCCATGGCGTTGAGGGACTCGACCGACGGTTCGTCGTGGAACAGTCCCGAGAAGGCGGGCGAGCCACCTATGAGGTCCCCGGCTGCGACCGTCAAGCTGTACTTGTTGCCAGCTCGTAGGCTCTTCAGCGCGGCTGACAAGTACTCTCCGCCCCCGGCTGGCGCTCCGTCAACGACTCCAGCGTCAGCAGCCTTTACGTGGCCGTGGTAGTCGTTGAATGCCAGCAGTTGGATCTGAACCAGTTGGCCCGGTGGGTCAGTCTTCTTCTTGGCGTCGGCTGGTGCGGCAAGGGCACCGAGTGATGCCAACGCAGTTACAAGAGCTACGAGAAGGGCAATTGTCCTTCGGTGTTTACCTGCGGCCGCTAATTGGCCCCCGGTATTAATACTAGAAACAGACATCTGTTTTTTCTCCTCCCAAGGCAAAAGGTGCCCGCCGAACGACGCGGGCTGGATGCCCTTGTTTCTAGCATGTCACACACCGTGGTTGCCACCTCTAGCCGGTTAAAAGTGTTTTCTTGTTCACTGTCGGCGTTGTCAGCAGCTCGACCGTGGCACCCAAACAACTTTGCAACAGCGTTCAGGTGCATCGGCACTGATCCACGTTGGCGGTCGGCGCGCAGTCCGTGGCCGACTCCGAGTGGCGTCTAGTGAGGCTCTGACCACACGAGATCGTGGATCTCAGGATCTGCTGAGAGGATCTGGTGGAGCGCCTCGGTGAGTTGGGTGAGTTCAACCGTGGCGTCGATTTTCTTGAACCCCTTGCGTACCGTTGGCGTGCTCGGGTCGGTGAAGACTAAGAACTCGTCGTCGTCACCGTCTTGATGGCCGCAGCAAATCGCCAGTCTGAATCGTTCGTTGCGGATAGCTATGTACCAGCCCCAGTCTTCGGCAATCAAGGCTTCTGTCTCGATCTCGGTCGCCGACAGCTTCTCGACAAGGTATTCGGCGAGTCGTCGACCCCAGAGGCCCGGATTGATCTGGTCCTCTTCGCCGTCGTATGGCGGGAACTTGTCGGAGCGGAACTCGAAGTGCGTCTTCATCGCAGCTATCCGAAGAGGGGTTGCAGGTGGTCGTTGAGGAAGACCCCGTTGGGATCGAACCGACGGCGTACGTCCAGGAAGTTCTCGTAGCGAGGGAACAGGCGGGCCAGACGGTCGGCGGTCATGAAGTGCAGCTTGCCCCAGTGCGGACGGCCGCCGAACTCGGCGAAGAGGCTGTCACAGGCTCGCAAGTACGGCCAGTACTCGGCGCCCGGCTGGCCTGATATCGATACCACCAGGTTCTCTCGGTGGTAGTTGGGACTCATCCAGGCGTCTTCGGCCGCTACCAATCGGATCTCGAGTGGATAGATACTGAGCGGATGCCAGCGGAGCATGAGGCGCCGCATCTCCACGAGGATGTCGCGCCATCGCTCCAGGGGGAGGAAATACTCGACCTCGTGGAAGTTGGGGTCATAGACCATGGGATAGATCCGGTAGGCGCGATCCATACGCTCATGTGGTCCGAGCTCGATCGTGTCTGTCGGGTCTACTTCGAGATATCGCTTCACTACGCAGTCGTCGGCACCTGCCCCATCCAGGTTGTAGAGGCGAGCAGACTCGTCGGTTGGCATCCAAAACAGCCCGTAATGACGGTAGGTGTCGATGTCGTCAGCGAAGGTTTCCAGGACTTCATCGAAGGGCATGATGTCGGTCTGGGCGTGGAGGTGGTAGGCGGGGACGACCTTGATCGTCAGCTCGGTCATGATGCCAAGCAGGCCGATCGACGTCTGCAATGCAGCGAGGTGATCGGGGTGGGTCTGGCGGGTCACTTCCACGAGTTGTCCTGTCCCGTCGACCAGCTTGGCGCCTTCGAGTGTCGCTGAAAAGGAAGGGAATCGACGTCCCGATCCATGGGTAGCCGTGGCGACGGAACCGGCGATCGCCTGTGTGTCGATGTCGCCCTGATTGGCGAGCGCTAGGCCGTGTTCCCACAGCGGCTCGCCGAAGTCACCGATGGTCGTCTTCGGTAACGCCCGGACCAACTGTTGGGCGGCGTCGACGCTCACAATTCCTCGCATCGCTGAGGTGTCGAGCAAGAGGTCGGTCTCCACGATCGGTGTGAACGAATGTGCGGTTCCGACGGTCCGCACCCTCGTTCGGCTTGCCGCAGCATCGGCGACCCGCTGCTGGATCTCCTCCGCGGTCGAAACGGCCACGACGTCGCGTGGCTCGAACGATTGATTGCCGACCCAGTTCGCCCACGTTGCCATGGGCCGATCCTACTCAACAGGCCACCTGGGCTAAGACCGGCAGCGGTGGGGGCAATCGGCGAGGTACGAATCCGTCGGTATGCTGGCCGATACAGGATTTGAGGAGCAGTGATGACGACCTACGACGATATTCTTGGCCTTCGGACGGTCCGACGCTTTCAAAAGCGTCCCGTGTCGGCCCCGGACCTGGCAGCCATTCTGGAAGCAGCTCGTTGGACGGGTTCAGCGAAGAACTTGCAACTCTGGTCGTTCATCGTGATTGATGATCCGGATCAGAAGGCGGCGCTCACGGGGGCGGGCAGTTTCATGACACCGGTCGTGAACGCACCGATGGCGATCGCCCTGGTGCGTCTTCAGGGAGGCTACGACTTTGACACCGGCAGGGTTGCGCAGAACATCATGTTGGGCGCCGCGGCGATTGGCGTAGGTACCTGTCCGGTGACGTTGCACAACGAAGATGTTGCTCGCCAAGTGCTGGGGATTCCGGACGAGGCGTTCTGCCGCTACGCCATTGCCGTTGGGTACGAGAACAAGGACGCCGAGCGGGAGGGCCGCCAAGTCCAGCGATCCACTCTGCCCGTCGGTCGGAAGCCTCTCGAGGAACTTGTGCATCGCAATCGCTGGGACGGCTGACCGGGGTGGCAACGTTTCGGGTGTCGGAGATGGCACCGGTCGACGGCTACAAGCTCGCCACCGGCCTGGTGGTGCCACGACCGATCGGTTGGATCGGCTCGGTGAGCGAGACCGGCGTCTTCAACCTGGCGCCCTTCTCGTTCTTTAACGCGATGGGAGCTGCGCCGCCGTGCGTCGTCGTGTCACCGTTGACCCGCGAAGGCCACCCGAAGGACACCCTGGCGAACCTCCGCCACACCGGCGAGTTCACACACAACGTTGTCACACGCGAAGTTATTGAAGCGGTCAATATGACTGCGGCAACCCTCGACCACGACGTCGACGAGTTCGCCCATGCGGGACTGACGGCGGTCCCTTCCGACGTCATTGGATGCGCCGCGGGTCGGCGAAGCCAAGGCTTCCTTCGAGTGTGTGGTCCTCGACATCATCCCGGTCGGAAGCGGTCCCATGAGTGCCAATCTCATCATTGGTGAGATCAAGGTCTTCCATGTCGACGACGATCTGCTCGACGGGACCCGGATTGACCAAGCCAAGCTTCAGGCGGTGGGCCGCATGGCTGGAGCGGATTACGCGACGACCAGCGATTTGTTCTCGCTGCAGCGTCCTTCCTGATGCCGACCGCACTCATCACCGGTGCCTCGGCCGGTCTCGGGGCCGAGTTCGCCGCTCAACTGGCTGAAGACGGATATGACCTGGTGCTCGTCGCCCGACGGGCTGATCGGCTCGAAGCCCTCGGAGCTTCCCTCACTGACCGATTCGGCGTCAACGTCTTGGTCGTGGCGGCGGACCTGAGCTTGCCAGGTGCTCCGGCTTCCATCCAACAACAGGTCGAAGAGGCCGGTATTGAGATCGACTACCTCGTCAACAACGCAGGGGCCTCCGGACCCGATCTGATTCGAGATCGGGACTGGGACGAACACGAAGCGTTTTTCCGTCTCATGATGACGTCGGTCGCCCAGATGTGCCATCTGTTCATTCCCGACATGCGGAGGCGGGGGTATGGCCGCGTGATCAATGTGGCTTCGGTAGCTGGATTGATAGCGCTATCGGATAGCGCCAACTACGGACCGGTGAAACGATACGTGGTTGGACTGTCCGAAGAACTCGCCAACAAGGTGAACGGAGACGGTGTCCACGTCACGGCGTTGTGTCCCGGCTTCACCCACACCGAATTTCATGATGTTGCCGGGCTGACGCAGATGAAGTCTCGCATGCCAAAGTTGCTTTGGTACGACGCCGCAGTGGTGGTCCGGGAAGGGCGCCAGGCGGTCGAATCTGGCAAGTCGGTTCAGGTGAGCGGTAGTCTCTACCGACTTCTTGTCCCGTTGCTGAGGTTCCGGCCGGTCCAGCGAATCGCTGCCCGAGTGGGTAGCCGCTAATGAACCCCTGGAGGTTTGCCGCTTTTGTTTGAACTATCCGATGAAGGGGTGTCTGCGGCCCTCGGCAGCGGGGCCACCTATGCCGATGCCCGGGTCGTCATCCGACGCGAGCAAGCGGTATCGGGCCGCAACGGCGCGGTTGAAGGCTTCCGCGAGACCGAATCGGCCGGAATTGGAGTTCGCGCTCTGGTCGGTTCTTCCTGGGGGTTCTTTGCGACCGAGGACTTGACTGCGGAAGGTGCCAGGTCCGCTGGTCGAAGGGCCGCGGCCATCGCGTTGGCTTCGTCGACCGTTCCAGGACCAGCTCTCGAACTGGCAGCGGTCCCGGCGGTAGTCGATACCTATGAGACGCCCCATATGGAGGATCCGTTCGAGGTTTCGCTCACTGAGAAGGCCGAGCTGGCGATCGCGCTCACCGGGGCGCTCATGCTCGGCACTGACGTCACCAAAGCCGAAGCGATCTTTATGTTCTGGGACACCGAGAAATGGTTTGTGTCGTCACAGGGTTCACGGATTCATCAGCACATCGTTGAGTCGGGCGGAGGCATGAACGCATTGGCGGTAAAGGACGGTGAATCCCAGATCCGCTCCTATCCCCAATCGTATGGCCAGTTCGAGACCGGCGGTTACGAAGTGATCCGCGACCTGGTGTTCGAGGAACACACCGGACGCCTCGCTGACGAGGCCGGAGCCTTGTTGCGGGCTGACCACTGCCCATCGGGCGAGGTGGACTTGATCCTCGACGGCACCCAACTCTCCCTACAGATCCACGAATCGGTCGGTCATGCCATCGAACTCGATCGTATTCTTGGCTGGGAAGCAGCCTTCGCTGGTACCTCATTTCTCCCGCTGGAGGAGCTCGGTTCGTTCCGTTACGGCTCGCCGCTGATGAACATCACGGCCGATGCGACGATCCCTGGCGCGCTCGGTACCTACGGGTATGACGATGAAGGAACCCCGGCCCAAAACGTGCCGATCGTCGAAGAAGGCATCTGGGTTGGCGTGCTTTCCGGGCGTGATTCGGCCGCAATCGCCGGGGTGGAGCCCGGTGGGATGGTCCGGGGGGACGGTTATGCCCGCATGCCGATGGTGCGCATGACCAATGTCGGTTTACTCCCCGGTGAGAGCAGTTTCGATGAGATGGTGGCCGACACCAAAGACGGCATCTACATGTCGGTCAACCGGTCATGGTCGATTGATGATCAGCGACTCAACTTCCAATTCGGGACCGAGATTGCCTGGGAGATCAAAGACGGCAAGTTGGGTCGCATGTTGCGGAACCCCACCTACACGGGGATCACCCCGACGTTCTGGGGGTCGATGGACCGTCTCGCTGGGCCGGACGAATGGGTGCACTGGGGCACGCCGAACTGTGGAAAGGGCCAACCGATGCAGACCGGGCACACCGGCCATTCAGCGTCCCCGGCCAGGTTCCGAAATGTTCGTGTGGGGGTGACCGGATGACCGACCCGACGAATGTTCGAGATCAGCTACTTGAGCGCATCGCCGATCGGGCTGAAGCGCAAGTAGTGGTGACCGTTGGGCCGTCCGAGTTGACGCGGTTTGCCAATTCGTTCATCCACCAGAACGTTGGTGAGATCAAATCCCGGGTTTCATTGACCGTCGCGTCGGAGGGGCGAACCGCCGAGTTGGTTGGATCATCAACCACGGATGAGGGCCTCGCTCGACTCGTCGAGCAGAGCCTTGATGTTGTTCGTATCTCGCCCGTAGATGCCGATTGGCCGGGGCTCGCTCCACCCGCGCCATGTGCAACGGTGCCGAGAACTGAGGAGCCTTCTCCGATCCCTCAGCAACGGGCCGATGCAGTCAAAGCTTTCCTGGCTGCTGGTCCGACGCTCAATGGAGCCGGGTATTGCGAGACCGAGACCCTGGCGTCGGCGTTCGGCAATTCGCTTGGGCAACTAGCCGATGGTGTGGCCACTCGAACGGTTTTCGATGGCATCCTCCGCACCGACACATCTTCAGGCTCGGCCCATCACTGCTCGTCGGACTTTGGATCCCTCGATGCTGCCGACCTGGGTGGTGTGGCTGCCGAACGGGCCCGGATGGGTGTCGACCCCGTGACCGTCGACACCGGCATCTACGAAGTCGTCTTAGGGCATGATGCGATGGCAGAAGTGGTCATGGAAGTGGGGATATTCGGCTTCGGCGGCCCACGGGTCGTCGACAAAGAGTCGTTCGTCCAATCGGGTGTCCGGCAGTTTGATCCGGCGATCACTCTGGTGGACGACGCACTAGCTCCGGGAGGGCTCAACTACGGGTTCGATGTCGAAGGGACCCCCAAGGAACGCCTCGTTTTGGTTGACGATGGCGTCTCGGGTGATGCGTGTCACAGTCGTCGAACCGGGAGGCGGATGGGGAAGCCATCGAACGGCCATGCCCCGGTCGGTGAACTTGGCGAATGGTATGGCGGGGGACCCATGGATCTCATGCTCGCCCCCGGCACGAAAACCGTAGAAGAGCTGATCGGCGAGGTTGAACGGGGAATCTACGTGGCTACCTTCAACTATTGCCGGTGCCTTGAACCGCTCACCGTCGAAGTAACTGGACTCACACGCAACGGCACCTTCCTCATCGAAAATGGTGAGATCGTCCAAGCTCTGACCAATATGCGATTTACCCAGTCGTTTGTTGAGGCGCTCGCTCCCGGGAACGTCTTGGGTTTGAGCAACGATCCGAGGTTCGGCAACGCCGATGCCGGGCCGGGGTATGTGCGGGCGCCTGCCGCTCGTTTGGCCAAATTCAACTTCACAGGGAATGCCGACGGATAGCCCCGAGGGATCATTCTGACTAGCGGTGGACGTCCGGGTCGGTTTGGGTAGCCCGGGTCCGGACGGTAAACACCGAATCGCCCGATAGGACTCCGCCCCTGGCGAATAGGCGGCCGAACTGCCAATTCGACAGGCCAAGCTCAGGTCGGTTCAGTGCATACTGGCCGTCCACCCATCGCGTGAACCCGTCGCCAACGAATGGCGAGTCGATCGAGGCGAAGAATCGGTCTTGGCGGTCCTGGTCGGGGTCGATGAGTGAGGCCGCGAATCGGGGACTCTGCGAGTTGAAAAGCCCCACCGCCTCGGCGATCGAATCGACAACGGTGATGGTCAATTCCGGGCTTTGTTCCCATTCCCATTCCCAGCCCAACTGATCGTCGGCGATGGCCGCGGCTTTTGGTTCGGCTATGTCGCCAGTCGCCCGATCGATGATGACCTCTGTCGTGAACCAGTCAGCGGGCACGAACGGGCGCGCCGCCGCGGTGACATGCAGTTTCGGGTTCGTGCCGAGACGTTTGGCTGCAGCCTCCAGTCCCTCCAAGACGACGGGTACAAGGTCGGTCCGATCAGCGATCACGCAGATGGTGTTGAGGGTGTTGCAGACTTTTCGATCCAGCGAGTGTTGGACCACTTGCCGGAGGTAATCGCCCGGGGCGTCGGGTCCCACCACGATCCAGGCGCCACCGGTCCCATGGAGACTGACCGGTGTGCCTGCCTGGCGGGCCACCGAGCCGAGCTGACCTACTGCTGCGCCGCTGCCGCGGGCGACTGCCAGGGCCAGCAACGGATTGGAAAACATCGCCCACCCGGCCGCCCTTGACGGGGAGTCGACGAGCGCCACGGCACCGGCGGGTAGGCCAGACGCTTCGATGGCTGGATCAAGGGCGTTCTCGACAATGGCCTGGGCGGTTCCGAGGGCGTCCGAACCAATCCGGAAAACGACCGTGTTGCCAGCCCGTAAGACGCCGGTCGCATCGGCGAACACATTCGGCCGTCCCTCGAATACAAACCCGACGACTCCCAGGCCAGCTTTCACCAGGCTGACCGACCAGCCCTCGTGGGAAACCTGTTCGACTGCGGTACCCGACACCGAGGCAGTCGCGGCCCAGCCTTCGAGACCTGTGATCATGTCGGCTCGCATGGATTCGGACAGCACCAGCCGGGTGGTCGACTTTCCGCGAGCGCGGGCTGCGGCCACATCGGCGTCATTGGCTGCCTGAACATGGCGGAAGGAATCGTCATCGCCAAGTCGGGCGGCAAACTCCCTGTAGAAGGCAGTTATCTGAGACTCCGTGACGGTGCCCATCATGGAGAACGCCGCCGCAGCCCGCTCCACTGCGTTGGAGGAAACCGACCAGACCGCGGCTGGAATGTGGAGAAGATCGCCCGTGTCCTGGACGACGACGAGACGGTCGCCTTGCTCGAATGCGGCGGCGAGCTCGTCCGAAACATAGGTGACCTGGTTGCCGCCGAAGGGAATCGGCATGTCTGGTGTGAGACGATCCAGCTGGGTCATATCGGCAGCGTACTAAATCCAGATGTATCCGCCAGATTCGTCTCCAACCGTCTCCGCGTGTCCGCTGGCAATTCGTTCGGCGGTCCACGCCGCGGCGCAAGCATCGAGAAGGTCATCGGTGGGGAGTTGTCCGACCGGACCCAGGTCAGGAGGAAGCACGATCCCTTCGGTCCCGAGAAGCTCCAGTCGCTGTTGCATCCCTGCCCATGACTTCTTCTTGGCCAGTCCTGGACCGCCGTTCATCCGGGCGAAGCTCAGCTCCGGATGCACCTCGTGCAGTTGCAGGCCGCTTGCGCGTGCATCAGCAATAGCGTGGCGGAGTGCAAACGCCTGGGCTGAGATCCCATATCCGTATTTGCTGCGGGCTTTGGCGAGTGCCGCTTGGTAGTTCGGTTCGGCCAAGACATCTGCAGGCGGAGTGGAGAACACCGAGGACGATCTTCCGGTCAGCAGCCGGCGGGCCTCGGATTCGGCCGATCGCCTTCCTGTGTGCGGGGAAGTGAGTGGGATGTCAATACCTATGGCATCCGCTGCGTCGAAGATCGGCGAAGGCAGGGCTAACGACGCGACGATCTCAGCCTCGGCAAATCGGCCGTCAACGAGCGCCACCACCCCCCATTGCCTTGCACTTCCATCGATGCCGACCACCCTCATGGCGCTCGAACTTAGTCGGCTGTCCCTCGGGCTTGAGGCCGGGTGTTTGGTTTCTGGTCAGGCAGGCAATTGATCGATGGCCAGGATGTTGCCTTCGGTATCGGTGAACCAGGCGGCTTTGGTCCCGTCGGCTTGAACGGCGATGCCGTTTTCGGTCTTCAGGCCGGGCAGGTCGTATTCGTGAAACCGAACTCCCTTGCTGCGAAGATGCTCGACCGTCGACTTGATGTCCGGCACCCGCCAGGCCGCGGCCGTCGCCTGATTGGTCCCGGCGTACGACGAGCGGTAAACAAAGAAGGCGGTCCCGTCGCCACATGCGAACAGGGCTTCTTCGTTCCCGGCGGCGGCATTCGGTTTGAGTCCAAGGGTGTCCTCGTAGAACTTTCGGGCCCGTCCGACATCACTGGCCGGGAGGGCTGCGACGATGGGGTAGTCGGAAAGCATGATGAGTCTCCTTTTGCTCATGGATCCGAACCAAATAATGGTACTCCCGGTTCACCTGACGGACGGAGGTCGCGAAAAATCTCCTTACCTGAATTCCCCTCAGCTGACGGCGTTTGGTCTTGCTATCCAGGGAGACTTGTCTTTCGAGCGTTCCGCGGAAGAACGTAATGCAGGAAAGACAAGGTGCGCGACGTCAGAATCAGGCTGAACCTAGGCCGATGCCGCCTGCCCCTGGTCAGGGACCGAGTAACTCATCGAGATCCACGCGCGCTGCGTCCGCTCTCGCCTCAGCTTTGAGCAGTCGCTTGCGGACTTCCTCGAGTTCGGCCTCAACGTCGAGCAATGCACGGCGATTCGCCCGGTGACGGCCGTTCCCGTCGCGGAGGTCGCCAGCCCGACTCGTGGCACGATCGAGCACTTTCGCCAGGGCCTTGGTGCGGCTCTCGGCTTCGGCTAGCGCTTTCTGTGTTTCAGCCACTTTCGAGATGTCCCCGGTTTCAGGGCCGGCGTCGAGGTCGATACCCCGCCCCGCAAGGACGCCTGCCATTTGGGGCATTGCCAAAAACAACGGTTCGAGTGGGTCTCCGTTCCCGTCGAGAAGGACATCCTTTTTGGCTTTGATCGGCATGAAGACCAGACCCCCATCTCCGGAGGCTGATATCACCTCTGCGTTCGTCGCACTGCCGCCGTCGATGACCTCCGCCGGAATGCGGACGTCATCCAGGTAATCGGCGAGGTCGGCCAGACCGTGGTCCTCGCCCGTAGTCGCAGAACAGACGCGAATTTTCGCTCCGCGCCATGTCTCGGTGCGGGTGCAGAGATAGGCGAGCAGTAGTGCCAGTTGGCTCGACTCGTCGTCGAACCACCAAACATCGATCCTGCGATCTGCGCTATCGAGGGTGCTCCACCCTGGCTCATCCCCCGACAGCATGATCGTATTGGCGCCGAGGCGCGAGACACTACGAATTGATGCTGCCGAGAGGGTTCCGGTGATCGGGCGATTGAAAAGCACCGTATTGATACTTATCGGCCCGACTCCCACCGACTGAATGATGGTGGGGATCGCCTCACCAACCGACGGCGCTTCCACAACGAGTGGGTAGGTGTCGAGGCCGAGGTCAGCGATTTGTGTCTTCAGTGCGGACAGGGCTCGTTCGCGCATGTGGCGTGCCTTGGCGGCGTCCCCGGACAGGATCTCAGCTGCGACGGTAAGTCCGCTCCCTCCCTCGATCCACGTTGCGAACTGCAGGAGCCGTCCGCGCCGTTCGGGATCAGCCGAAAAGACGAGTACCTGGGGTCGCCAGTTACGGCCGTGATCGGGCTCGGTGCCCATCGCCTGGATGGCGTCCCTGGCTCGTTGGAACAGGTGCGCCCTGGTGGTGTCGACCCAACGCTCAGGCCGGGGTCGGGACTTGAGGTACTGATAAACGCCAAAAAGAACCACAACGGCGACCACTCCAGCAACGACGTTGATGGCTACGACGATGACCAGGCAACTGAGCGCTCCAGCCAGCGATGCGTTCCGATGGAAGTACCGAAAGCGGGGCCTGAACGACGGGCTCTTGGCGCGTGCTTCGAAGAAGGTCGCATAGTTCAACAGCCCGTATGAGATCAGGAAGAACATGGAGACGATCGGAGCGATCAGGTTCAGGTTGCCAAGAGCAACCGTACCGAGCGCTATCGCCAGCGACAGCAGCACCCCTCTTCTCGGGTTGTTGGTTGGTCCGTGCCCTTCGGCGAATCCGTTCAACACCGGAAAGATCCTGTCTCGGGCAAGCGACTGCAGGATGCGAGGCGCCCCGAGGAACGAGGCCATCGCCGAAGAGAGGGTTGCGGCGATCACACCGGCGTCGATGAGAAAACCGAACGTGCTCAGGTCACGCATGACGCTGCCATCGTTCTGCAGAGCGCCCTGTGTGGCTGAACCGGCAAACAGGACCGCGACTGATAGGTACACAAGTGTTGACAGCCCGACCGCGGAGAAGGTCCCAACCGGCAGGCTCCGCCCGGGGTCGCGAAGGTCACCTGACATCGATACGCCCTGGGTGAATCCGGTGATGGCCGGGAAGAAGATCGCAAACACAGCCCAAAAACCGAGTCCGGTGGGTGACGGTCTGAGGTTCTCGCGAATCATGGCCCCGTCGAACGTCGAGAAAGCACCTAGATAGAAAGACAGAAGCGCTGCGATGAGAAGGGCCATCACGACGAGCTGGAATTTTGAGGCCCAGTCGGCGCCCAACCAGGCGAGGATGAAGAGCAGTCCTACGGCGATGGCGGCGACGGCCTGAACCGCCAGGTCGGATTCCAGCCCGATGATTTGTCCGACAGCTTCGCCAAAACCGATGGCATAGAACGCAATCGAGACGGCTTGGGCAAGGAACAGGACGATGCCGAGCGCCCCGCCGAACTCCATGCCGATCGTTCTCGAGATCAGGTAGTAGTCGCCGCCGCCCTTGACTTCGATGTTCGTGGCGATCGCCGCCAGTGAAATGCTCGTAAGAATTGAGATCCCGCTCGCGATCAGAATGATGATCAGAGCTCGGATCAGGCCGCCATTTCCGACAACGAACCCGAGTCGCAGGAACAAGATGATGCCGAGGATGGTCAGAATCGACGGCGTGAATACCCCGGCAAACGTCCCGAGTGTCCCGCGTTGCTCCTGATTGGTTTGAGTCATTCTCCCCTTCTAACGAGACTGCGGAATCGTACTTCTCCGCGCTCGCTTTGAGGTGGATGTGCAGACGTGTATTGCTGCCTTTCGGTGGCGGGTCGTGGGTTGCAGCTGGCCGACTCGCGATCGTCTGAACCGTTCATACGGCTGAGAACGGTCGTTCCTTCACGAGCTACCCACGCGGTGCGTGCGGGCAATTTGGGTAATTCCACCGATGCGGTCGTTGCCGACTTTTCGTACGGTCTTAGTAAATGCAACAGGAGGGCTTATGCACGAGACCATCAGAGATGGCGACCATATCGAAACGATTGTGATCGGCGGAGGGCAATGCGGCCTCGCCGTCGGATACGACCTGGGCCAGCGAGGCCGGGAGTATGTGATCCTGGACGCCGGCCAACGGGTAGGCGACGTCTGGCGGGGGCGATGGGATTCATTGCTCATGTTTACCCCAGCGCGCTACAACGCGCTTCCGGGAATGAAGTTCCCAGCGAAGGGGGACACGTTCGTGGGGAAGGACGCTATGGCTGACTACCTGGAGAGCTACGCCATTGCGAATGACCTTCCGATCCAGCTGGGCGTCCGGGTGGAACGCGTCAGCCACGATGGTGAGCGTTACGTGGTTGAGACGAACCGGATGACGCTGTACTCGGACAACGTCGTCGTCGCCATGGCCGAGTTTCAGGTACCCAAAGTTCCGCCGTTCGCGGTTGACCTTGACCCGACCATCGTCCAGCTGCATTCGACGGAGTACAAGAACCCCGGTCAGCTGCAGCCCGGTCCGGTGCTAGTCGTCGGCCTGGGAAACTCCGGTGCGGACATCGGCCTGGAAGTTGCTCAGACCCACCAGACGTACATTGCCGGGACCGAGTCGGCTCACATACCGTTCCGGATTGAGCCCTGGTTCGGTCGCAATGTGCTCGTTCGATTGGTCCGATTCATGATGATTGACGTCATCACAACCTCCACTCCCGTCGGGCGAAGGGTTCTGCGCAAGAACGGCGCAGGCAAAGCAGCACCGCTGGTACGGGTCAAGCCCAAGGATCTCGAGGCGGTTGCCGAGCGAGTTGGCCGGGTTACCGGAGTTAGCGATGGCGACCCGGTGCTTGACGATGGCCGGGCGCTTGACGTTTCCAACGTGATCTGGTGCACCGGGTTCGAACGCGGCTTCCCCTGGATCGACCTCGATGTCTTCGACGAACACGGTCGTCCTCGCCACGACCGCGGTGTGGTGGCAGACCAACGCGGGTTTGTATTTCTGTGGACTCGACTTCCTCCACTCGTTGTGGTCAGAGACGGTCCTCGGAGAAGTCACCGATGCCCGCTACGTCGTGAACGAACTCGTGTCGAACCGGCCCGAGGTTCGAAAAGCAACGGTCTAACTGTCTAGGTTCTGCCGGTCCCCAGCAGGGCAACCGAAATCATCTCTTCTGAGGAGATCTCGGTAATTGCTTCTCGATAGGCGCAGCCGGCGCGCTCCTCAAACGTCGGGTACATCCGGGAGTCGACGTCGTAACAGAACCCGGCTTCGATTCCCATCCACGCTCGCGGATGATGCACGGTGAGCATCGTCGCCCGACGAGTCGAGTGTGGCCCCTCGGTAATCCTGGCTTCCACCTGGACCCGGAAGGTGTGTCGCCGCGTGCCGGGCTGCGGGTGGGCGATCGAGTAGACATCGACCGAGACGTGTTTCATCCCGTCGCCGATGCTGTCGGGGTGGGCTGACCCCATGTCGCACGCGTTCGCCATGGCTCTACGGTGCGCCTCTTCTCCGGCCGATCCAAGAGGCTTTGTGCCCATTGCCCCGTGGCAACTACTCGCCGAGTGTGGCCGCACGGTCTCGCAGGATGCGTCGAACGTCTTCGATGTCGGTGGGGGTGGTTCGGGTGAGGCGCCAATAGCAGTACCCGGTTGGGAGAAAGAACAGCTGAAATCCAGCGAGGGCAATCGCGTAGTTGCGGGACGACGCTGCGGTCGTGATGAAGGTCGCCGTGATCCATCCGACGAGTCCGTTCCCGGCACTTCGGGTGATGCCTTCCGCCAGGGTTGCGAGACCGAAAACGGTACCCCGGTGCTCGGGAAGGTTCACATCGACGATGAGGGCGAAGGCGTTCGGCGAGTCAATCGAGGTTAGGACGATCGCCACAAACGCCAATGCGAAGGCAAGCATGACGGAGCGGTTCGTCAGGAAGCTTGCCAACACTTCGCCACCTACTTGTGATGAACTTGCTCCGTCGGTGATGGGCAGATCGCGCAATGGAGCTGCGAAGAAGGCGATGAAGAACGGAACCGCAGCGAGGATGCCGATCATGGACAGCCGGGCGCGACCGCTGAGGCGGCGTGCTTGCCACCGGTCGCCCAGCCAGCCCGCTGCAATAGAACTGATGGCGGCAAGCTGGAGGAGCGAGAAGTACAGGCCACCGGCGCGGGTGGCGGTTTCGATGCTGTACCCGAGTTCAACGATCTTGGTTTGATAGAGCAGCGGAACCCACAGCAGCGATCCGTAGGCAAGCTGAGCGACGAGTCCTTTTGATATGAGCCAGACATTCGACCGCCGCCGGATGAGGTCAGGGAGTTGGTCGACTTCGATCCGCTCTTCCAACTCGGCGGCTCGGCCGACCAGTTCCGGGTCCGACTCGCCGCGAGCGGGATCCCGGGTGGTGAGGAACAGAATGGCGAACCCGAACCCGGTCGCGGCGATGACCCACAAAGGTCGCCGCCAATCATTCGCCCCGAGCTGGCTGGCTGCCAACCCGCCGATGAGGCCTCCCGCCCCCTGGGAGAGTCCCCAGAAGCTGAGGGCGAGACCGCGTCGATGGGGCGGCACGAAGTCGGATACCACTGAAAAACCCACCGAGGTTATCGACCCGAATCCGACCGCCGCCACGACCATGGCAGCAAAGAGGCCCCCGTAGGTGCTCGAACTGGCGGCTAGGAAAACTCCGGCAACCCAGATGATGGTTCCCCAGAACAGCAGGTTCTTGCGACCGGCCCGATCCCCGAGGTAGCCCCATAGGCCCGCGGTGACGGCCGTGACCAGTATGACGGCGGCGGTGAGCCCGCCCAGAGCGGCCTCGGACACGCCCAGGTCTGCAGAGATCGGCAGGATCATGCTGGGGATCATCATGATGGCGGCGTTGTCGAGGGAGGCGAGAACAACGAATATGGCGATGGTCCAGAGTTTCTGCACGGCCGCATTGTGGCAGGGAGGTCGGTGATGCCGCGGGTGCCTCACCTAGGACGCCACTAGGGTCGCTTTCGATGCGCGTGCAACTGATTTCGCCCCAAGACGCCGTGGACCTGCGGCGCCAGGTTCTGCGCCCAGAGTCAGAATTTGATGACGGTGTCGTCTATGCCGAGGACGGAGCGGCCACCACCGCCACCTACGGGTGTTTTGTCGATGACGAGCTGGTTTCGGTCGGCACCATCATGGAGGCCGATTATCCATTAGCCCCGGCGGTGGGGGACTGGAGAATTCGTGGCATGGCGACTGCCGACGGGTACCGCAGTCGCGGATGTGGCCAAAGTATCCTCGAAGCACTGCTCAGGCATGCCAAAACGGCTGGCGGTCGGCGGGTATGGTGCAACGCCCGGTCCGACGCGGTTGCTTTCTACGAAAGAGCTGGTTTTGTGAGACGCGGCGACGTGTTCCTAACCGCCGGCGAGCGCCCTCATTTCCTCATGGACTTGGGTGAACTCTCCACGCATGGCGGGTGGGGTTCAGGCGGCAGCTGATTGCGAACGGGCCGTGCAATTTCGACCGTGGTCCTTGGCCCTGTAGAGCGCCCGGTCCGCCGCCCTGATGAGCCCTTCTGGATCTTCGGCGTTGTCGGAACTGGCGACGCCAATGCTCACGGTTACCGAGCGGTTGACCCAGGGAGCCTGCTCGACGGCCTTTCGGAAGCGTTCAGCGAGAACGTAGGCACCGTCCGAGTCGGTATTGACGAGGATGACCGCGAACTCCTCGCCGCCGTACCTCGACACAACATCCAGGCTTCGTGACTGACCTTCGATGAGCTGAGCGACTGCGACGAGAGCCGTGTCCCCTGCTTGATGGCCGAACTCGTCGTTGAAGGGCTTGAATTTGTCGACGTCGATCATGGCCAGAGACACCGGGGTGCCATGACGGCGGTAGCGGTCCATCTCTTCGCCAAGCTTGTCCATGAAGGCTCGCCGGTTTTTTACCCCCGTAAGTGGATCGGTGATGCTCCGCTCGGCGATTATGGCAAGCTGGTCTTCGAGGGTGAGTTGGTAGGTTTCGAGCTGTTTCTCGTAGCGAGCTTGTTCGGCCCGAGCGTCTTCCAGATCCACCACCATTTTGCCAAGTTCCATTTGGGCAACCACCTGACGGGCCAGCGCCTGGAGGGACGCAAGTTGCTGCGTCGTCAATGTCCTGGCTTCCTGGTCGATTACGCAGAGAGTGCCCATAGCGTTGCCGGTCGACGTCACCAGGGGTGCACCCGCATAGAAACGTATCGATGGTTCACCAACCACGAGAGGGTTGTCCGCGAATCGGTCATCCTCGGTAGCGTCCTCGACCATGAGGACGTCGTCCGGCTCAAGGATGGCGTGCGCGCAAAAAGCCAATTTTCGTGACGTTTCCGTGGTAGCAAGCCCGAGCTTTGATTTGAACCACTGACGTTCTTCGTCGATGAGCGATACCAGGGCGATCGGGGAGTCGCATAGCTGTGACGCCAGCAGGGTGATGTCGTCGTACCCTTGCTGCGGGAGCGTGTCGAGAATCCCATAGGAGTGAAGCTCGTCGAGTCGTTCTTCTTCGTTTGGAGGTACCGGCGCGTCAATCACAGGGTGGGTTGAGTCATTCTGAAGGGGATACTTGGTCATCGGCAGAAGAAGTTGGCCGCTTGAGGTGTTCGGGCCAGCCGAACCTTCACATTCGTGTGGCCAGATGCCGCCCATGAGGCTTTCGCCGAGATTTATCCGATCTTCATATAACGGCGTTTCATAACTGGGTCGGGCGGGTACCCTTTGGGTGTGAACAACAACCTGAAAACTGTCGCTCTTCTCGGCTTCATGTCGGCCCTCGTTTGGTGGATCGGAATCACGCTGTTTCCCGATGGCGGGATCTACATCGGCCTCCTCTTCGCGATCGGTATCAATGCCATCGCCTACTTCTTTTCCGACAAGATGGCGATCGCTGCGGCCCGCGCCAAGCCTGTGGCCGACAACGAACTCCCCGAAGTCCAGGCGATGCTGAATCGGCTCGCCCAATACATGGATATGCCCAAGCCCCGCTTGTATTACATCGACTCCCCACAGCCGAACGCTTTCGCCACCGGCCGCAACCCAAAGAACGCGGTTGTTGCCGTGACGGCTGGAATTCTGCAACTCCTGACCCGTGACGAACTCGAAGGCGTGATCGCCCACGAACTCGCCCACGTAAAGAACCGGGACATCCTCATCTCATCGATTGCGGCGATGCTGGCGGCCGCTCTCACAATCTTCGGACGCATGGCACTGTTTACCGGCGGCGGTCGCGGTCGCGACAACAATCCGCTCTCTGGCATTTTGGCGCTCGCATCCATCATCGTCGCGCCGATTGCCGCCATGATCATTCGTATGGCCATCTCCCGTTCACGCGAATTCGAAGCCGATCAAACCGGAGCATCCGTTACCGGTCGACCACTGAACCTGGCTTCGGCGCTCGCCAAGATCAGCCAGGGGACCGCCCAAATCCCGATGCGGGTAAATCCGGCCGTGTCACAACTGTTCATAGACGATCCTCTCAAGGCTTTTGGAGCCCGCCAGACCCTAAGTCGCCTGTTTTCGACGCACCCGCCAGTCGAAGAACGGATCGCCCGTCTGACGAGCCAGACGAGCGGGATGCGTTGATCGTCCTTTCTCAAGAAGACGCCACAATCGTGGCGATCGTGATGACATTGGTCGTCGCCGGATGGGGCATGGCTACTTCGGTGATTTCGGCAGTGCGCGGTCCGGCGTGGGGCGTCGCGTTCATAACCCGGACCCGGCGTCTGTGGCTGCTGTTGTCGGCCGCCGGACTGGCATGGCTGGTCCTTGCGGAGCCTCCATGGCTCGGATTCGTGGGTGCCTACCTGGGAGCCTCGGCCTGGTGGCTCGGGTCCGTCGTACGCCGCCGGACGTCGGCGCTGCTCGAAATTGGTGAAGGGCATTCGGTGCCAGGGCTGCGCCAAGCCCAGGTCTTGCGATGGACCGGCTATGGCATGGGGGGAGTGGCGGCGATCATCGGCTACGCCGCCCAGCTGGCCTGGGGACAGTTCCCGGCGCTGGCAATCGCTTCGGGCTTGTTTGCCCTTTCGGCTCTCGCCGCCGGCCTATTCCTCGTCGTCCGAGCCCAAAGTCTTCAACCCGACGACCAGATGGAGTGAGGGTTCTAGACTCAATTAGGCCACTGACGCAGAATTGCTAATCTAACCACCGCCCGAGAGCAGTCTCGGTCTGCCGGGATGCCCGAGCGGTCAAAGGGAGCAGACTGTAAATCTGCCGGCTACGCCTTCGGAGGTTCAAATCCTCCTCCCGGCACGAATCTCGGATTATCCCGGGATCGACTACAACTTACGCCTCCTTAGCTCAGTTGGTAGAGCGCATCCATGGTAAGGATGAGGTCTCCGGTTCAAATCCGGAAGGAGGCTCTGGCTTTCGCAAGAAGGCCAGACAAACCAGCAGTGTCACGACGTTGAACCAGTGTTCGCGCCGAACACGAGGCGGCGTAGCTCAGTTGGTAAGAGCGCTCGACTCATAATCGAGAGGTCGGCAGTTCAAGTCTGCCCGCCGCTACGGAAACAGCTAGGTGTAAACCAGCTTTCAGCTATCAGCTGTCTGCGCCACGGTGCGGAGAGCTGACGGCTGACAGTACGCCTAGTCGTTCCAACGAAATGTCAGAGCCACGCAACAAGGAGAATCGGCATGGCCAAGAGTAAGTTTGAGCGGACAAAGCCGCACGTAAACGTAGGAACGATGGGTCACATCGACCACGGTAAAACCACGCTGACTGCGGCCATCACCAAGGTGCTCGGAGAACGCATTCCGGGTTCGCCGGTATACGCATTTGACGAGATTGACAAGGCGCCGGAAGAAAAAGAGCGTGGTATCACCATCTCGATTTCCCACGTCGAGTACGAGACGAAGAATCGTCACTACGCCCACGTCGACATGCCAGGGCATGCTGACTACATCAAGAACATGATCACCGGCGCGGCCCAGGTCGACGGTGCCATCCTCGTGGTGTCAGCGGCCGATGGTCCCATGCCCCAGACTCGTGAGCACGTGCTGCTTGCCCGTCAGGTCGGCGTGCCGCACATTGTCGTGTTCTTGAACAAGACCGACATGGTCGACGACGAAGAGCTGCTTGAGCTCGTCGAGCTTGAGGTTCGTGAACTCCTTAGCGAGTACGAATTCCCCGGTGATGACGTTCCCGTCATTCGCGGTTCAGCGCTCAAAGCCCTCGAGGGTGATGAGGCAGCCGCCGAGCAGATCATGGAGCTCATGGAAGCGGTTGACGACTATGTCGCCGAGCCAGAGCGCGACACTGACAAGCCGTTCCTCATGTCGATCGAGGACGTGTTCTCGATCACCGGTCGTGGAACTGTTGTGACCGGTAAGGTCGAGCAGGGCATCCTGAAGGTGAACGAAGAGGTCGAGATCGTCGGCATCAAGGCCACCAAGAAGACGGTTGCCACGGGTATCGAAATGTTCCGCAAATTGCTCGACGAAGCTCGTGCCGGTGACAACGTGGGTGTGCTCATCCGCGGTATCGGCAAGGACGACGTAGAGCGTGGACAGGTGCTCGCCAAGCCAGGTTCGATTACTCCTCACACCGAGTTCGAGGCTTCGGTCTACGTCCTCACCCGTGATGAGGGTGGTCGCCAGAACCCGTTCTTCGCCGGATACCGTCCGCAGTTCTACTTCCGTACGACTGACGTAACCGGTTCGGTAACCCTGCCAGCAGGAACCGAAATGGTCATGCCGGGCGACAACACGGAAATGACCGTGGAACTCATCGCCCCGATCGCCATGGAAGAAGGCCTCAAGTTCGCCATTCGTGAAGGTGGCCGCACCGTCGGTGCCGGCTTCGTCACCAAGGTGATCAAGTAGCTCGATAGTTGAGCAATCGCAGCTCCCGGGCGGGACACTGTTCCGCCCGGGTTCTGCAAAACCGAAGGAAACCAGAGCATGCCCTCTGACAAACGTCCGGCCATCACGCTGGCTTGCGAAACGTGTAAACGTCGCAACTACGTGACGACCAAGAACAAGTCCAACACCAAAGAGCGCTTGGAACTCTCCAAGTATTGTCAGTGGTGTCGTAGCCACACCGCCCACAAAGAAACTCGCTAGCCGGAACGGGGCCTTTTGGCCTCGTTTTCCGTTTCGCCAAGCGTTGCGAGCGATTCTCCAATAGTGCTTCTCGCAGCACTTGGCGTGATACTTTCGAGATTCTCAAACCACACGAATGTTGTTAGTGATACCGTGTCCGCACTGAACCTGCGGGCGGACATTGTGGGTCTTAAAAAGAGGACGGCCAACGGCCGTCCTCTTTGTTTTCCACCCAACAAGTCCCGCCCGGTCCGTCCCCCCAGTGAGGGAAGCGAGTGCTCTCGGGGGTTGCGAGCGCGGAGGTCGGTCCCCCCAGCGGAACGGAGTGGAGCGTCCGGGGGGAAGGTTCCCGTCGCCGGAAGGCGACGGGTAGGGGGGCTCGTTCCCTCTCCGAGCATGCACTGCAAACTTCGTTTTCTCTCTCCGAGCATGAGAGTCAAATTCGGTTCCTCCTTGGGAGCACGCAATTAGCCCGCTCCCAACAACGACACGGACGTGCTGTCTGTGTCGCTTAACCAGCCCCCTTACCTCCGACTTGCCGCTTCGCTTCAGTCGCAGGTCACGACCTTTCCCCCGGTCGGGCCTGCGGCCCTGGGGGAACCGACAGGACGACGGCCGGGCGCGGGGGTTGCGACGACGGCGGCCAACGAGCCGAGGGCTGCGGGGGTTGCGACTACGGAGGTCGGTCCCCCCAGCGGAACGAAGTGGAGCGTCCGGGGGGAAGGTTCCTGCGGCCCGCAGGGCCGGAGGTAGGGGGGCTCGTTCTCCTCTCCGAGCATGCAACGCAAACTTCGTTCTCTCTCTCCGAGCATGCAAGCAAAGCTCAGTTCCCAACAACAACACCGATGTGCTGTCTGTGTCGCTTAACCAGCCCCCTTACCTCCGACTTCCGCTTCGCTTCAGTCGCAGGGACTTTTCCCCCGGACGGCCCTACGGGCCCGGTGGAACCGACAGGACCCTTCGCTCTAGAGCATCAGTCGGTCGGACCTTCGGCGCTGGGGGAACCGACAATGCCCGTGTCGCTCCGCAGGTGGGCCAGTTGTTCTTGGACCGCGTCGCGGATCATGTCTTCGACGGCTTCGGGTTCGAGGGCTACGAAGCGATTCATGAATCGAATGACTCGGAACCCGGCCGCTTCAAAGTATGTGTCTCGGATCTCGTCCGCATCACTTTCATCGTGCTGGGTCCCGTCGGCTTCGACGACCAGCTTCGCCTCGTATGAAAGGAAGTCCGCCACATAGGGTCCGACCGGTTCCTGGCGTCGGAAGTGCACCCCTATCCGCCTCCGACTCACAAACCGCCAGATGACCTTCTCCGAGGGCGTGAGCTTCCTCCTCAATCGGCGGGCCGACGATTGCGACTCTGGCAATGACTCTGCTCTTTTCATCACCCGATCATGTCGCATGGAGCGGCAAGCTGGAACCCTTTCGTATGAGCGCCGATCGCGGGACTTCACCAGCCCCCTTACCCTTGCTCCTCGGCTGCGGCCGTGCTGTCTGTGCCGCTTAACCAGCCCCCTTACCCAACGCCTGCGGCGTCGGGTCCCTTTCCCCCGGTCGGGCCTTGCGGCCCTGGGGGAACCGACAGGACCCGACGTGCCGTGGGCTGCGGGGGTTGCGGCTACGGGGTCGGTCCCCCCAGCGGAACGAAGGGAGCGTCCGGGGGGAAGGTTCCTGCGGCCCGCAGGGCCGGAGGTAGGGGGGCTCGTTCTCCTCTCCGAGCATGCAACGCAAACTTCGTTCTCCTCTCCGAGCATGCAACGCAAACTTCGTTCTTCTCTCCGAGCATGCAAGTCAAACTCGGTTCTTCTCTCCGAGCATGCGATTCAGGCTCGCTCCCAACAACCACACGAACGTGCTGTCTGTGTCGCTTAACCAGCCCCGCAGAACGGCTCGCCGTTCTGCCACGTGACCGAAGGTCACGCCCTTTCCCCGGTCGGCCCTGATGGGCCTGGGGGAACCGACAGGACCCGTGGCGTGGGCTGCGGGGGTTGCAGTGACTACGGCAAACGAGCCGTGGGCTGCGGGGGCTGCGAATGCGGAGATCGGTCCCCTACGAGCGAAGCGAGTGTTCCTGTGGCGGTTGCTACTACGGAGGTCGGTCCCCCCAGCGGAACGAAGTGGAGCGTCCGGGGAAGGTTCCTGCGGCCCGCAGGGCCGGAGGTAGGGGGGCTCGTTCTCCTCTCCGAGCATGCGATTCAAGGCTCGCTCCCAACAACGACACCGAACGCTGCTGTCTGTGTCGCTGGTAACCAGCCTCGCAGAACCTCCGACTCTCCGGTTCGCTGCCACGTGACCGCAGGTCACGCCCTTTCCCCCTGAGCGCAGCTCAGGCGACGGGCCTACGGGCCTGGGGGCACCGACAGGACCCGAACGAGCCGAGGTTTGCGGGGGTTGGGGCGGGGATTTGGCTACTGTGGACGGGGTGAGTATTGATCATCTGGCAGGGAAGTCGTATGGGCCGTTCTCGGTGGCGATTACGCCGCAGCGGGTCAGCGCCTATGTCTCGGCGACGGGTGACGATCCGATTCGCTGGACCGATGTTGCTCCTCCCTCGATCGGCTCAGTGGCTCTTTTCGCTGCAGCACCAGAATTCCTGTTCGGCTCTGACGTCGGGGACTACAACCGTATCTTGCTGCACTCGGATCAGAAGTTCGAGTGGCATCGGCCAGTTCAAGTTGGCTCTGAGCTAGCGGTGACCGGGTCAGTCGACCGCATTCGGGAACGGAACGGAATGGCTTTTGTGTCGTTCAGTGCTTCCGTCGTCGATCACCATGGTGAACCGGTCATTACCTCGGCATCGACCTTCATCATGTCGCCAGAAGCGCCCCCGGCCAGCGACGCCGAACAGCCCGAACCCGATGTGCACCGTCGCAGTGACAACGACATTGTCCGCTCGACGCCGATCCCCGGATCAGGCATCGACATCGAGCCGGTTGCCAAGTCAGCCAGTCGTGCCGATCTCGTCAGGTACGCATCAGCATCGGGTGATTTCAATCCAATCCACTGGGACCATGCCACGGCCCGCGCCGGAGGATTGCCTCGAGTCATCTGCCATGGGCTGATGATGGCCGCCTGGATGTTCCAGGCAGCCGCTCGTTACACAGACCAGGACCTACCGCTGTCCCAAGCCTCGTTGCGTTTTAAGAAACCCGTTCTGGCCGGGGATAGCGCCATGATCGAAGGTACCGTGTCAGCCATGGATGCAGCACAAGCCCAGCTAGACCTGACCCTGGCTTCGGGCGGCGAGGTCTGCATCACTGGCCAGGTTCGGATGAACCGATGAGCCTGCATCCGGTGGAGCCAGACAAGCTTTGGGTGATAGCGGCGCGTGGCGGTGATCGCGATGCGTTCAGGATGCTCGTAGAACAGAACCAGCGTGACGTATACACCCTGGCGGTCCGACTGGTATCGGACTGCCACCTCGCAGAGGACGTCGCGCAAGAAACCTTCGTTCGCGCCTGGAGGGCCTTGCCTAATTTCCGAGGCGATTCGGCGTTCTCCACCTGGCTGTATCGAATAACCGTCAACACGGCGTGGACCCATCGTGGGCGCCAGAAACGACATCGGCACGCCGACATCGACGACGTGCCGGCGATCGCAGACGAAACCCGGCGGCACAATCCGGGACACCTCGACGAGACGCTGCACCTCCCGGAAGCCCTCGGCGAAGCACTCAGCTCCCTGTCCGCCGAACAACGGATGGTGGTCGTGCTCAAAGACGTTGAAGGTTGGTCACATAACGAGATTGCCGAGTTGCTCGACATCACCACCGGGGCGGCCAAAGTGAGGCTCCATCGCGCCAGGCGGAGACTCCGGACCCTCCTGGCGGACGTGGACTGGTGAACCTCGACCGGATAGGTGCAGCAGCCGCCTCACGGACCTATCAGATCCGGTGCAAAGGCGTGCGCATGTTGCTTCCCGAATACATCGGGTCATCGGCACCTTTGCCCGGATCGATTGCCACCCACCTGTCTTCATGTTTGGTGTGTCGGGTCGAAGCCGATCGGCTTCGCCAGGTCGCCGACCTTCTTGCCGATGGTCGTCAGTCGTCCTGGACGCCACCTTCTACGCTGGTCGATGCGGTGATGGCTCGTCTCGATGAGAAAGTCGAGTCTCGTTTCATGGGTAGACTGGTGGTAGCAGGAGCCGTCGCGGTGGGACTCGGAGTCGTTGTCGCGGTGGTTGCAACTAAGCGAAGTTCGGCGGTTTCGGCCGCGCAGTTTGATTCGTGAGCCGATCTCGGCTTTACAGTTCGACCATCGGATTCGTATACTTGCATCCCGCGCCTGAAATTCCCCTCTATATAGGGGTGTAGCTCGAACTGGCAGAGCGCCGGTCTCCAAAACCGGAGGTTGTGGGTTCGAACCCCACCACCCCTGCTTCACGGACAGAATAAGGAAACAACAAGACCATGAACCGAGATCAACGCCGCATCCAAGATCGGGAGCAACGGCGTCTTGAACGTGCCGACCAGCAGGCCAAAGAAGCGCAGGCTGGCAAGTCAGCTGTTCAGCGCGCCGCCGCCAAGCGCGGAGCGCCTGCGGTGGCTGCGAAGAAGAAGGATCCGTTTCTCAAGCGTGTCTGGCAATTCCTCAAAGAGGTCCGGGCAGAGCTGAAGCGAGTGTCCTGGCCGACTCGTGAGCAGATGGTCGCCTTCACCGCAGTCACGATGATTACCACGGTTGCGATAACCGCATTCATTTTCGCTATTGATATTGGGTTCAAAGAGGGTCTTCTGTACATCTTGGAGTTGGGACTATGAGTGACATCGCGCAGGACGACGCGGTCGACGAGCTAGCCGAAGCTTCGGAAGAGGCAGTTGCCGAGACGGTTGAAGCTCCCGCGGCTGATGCGCCACATGCGGTCGACGCACCTGTCGACGAGGCCGCTGCCACCCCTGAGGAAGCCGAACAGGTTTCAGAGGAGGACACGGCTGATGTGCCTGAGGCTACCGATGAGGCCGAAACCACCGAAGCCGTCGAGGGTGATGAGGCGGCCGAACCGATCGAGCCGCCGGCACCACCGAAACCCGTCAGCCCCTACGACAAGCAGGGCGACTGGTATGTGATCAACTCGTACTCCGGTTACGAGAACAAAGTCAAGATGAACCTTGAGACGCGCGCCAAATCCATGCATTTGGAAAGCCGAATTTTCGAGGTCGTCATTCCCATGGAAGACGTCATCGAAATCAAGAACGGCAAGAAAGAGACCGTGCAGCGCAAGTCTTTGCCCGGTTACGTCCTGTGCCGGATGTACCTCGATGATGACACCTGGTACGCCGTGCGTAATACGCCAGCGGTAACCGGCTTTGTGGGTTCCGGCACCAAACCCGTACCGCTCTCCCGCCGCGAGGTGGAACGGTTCCTCGGTGGAGCCGAAGTGGACGAAGAGGTCAAAGCACCCCAGTTCAAACCCGAATGGGAAATGGGCGACTCGGTTCGAGTGGTCGTTGGTCCGTTCGCAGATTTCAACGGCATCATCGAATCAATCAACCTCGACCAGTCCAAGGTCACCGTGTTGGTTGACATCTTCGGGCGAGATACGCCGCTCGAGTTAGGTTTCACAGACATCCAGAAGAACTAGCAACATTTCGGGTAAGGCTTCGGTCTTACCTTCAGATCCGGTCCGGTGATGGCGTCTTGCTCAGACGTTGTCACCAGCTTCTGACGGGAAGCTGAGAAGTAGCCAGAACATTCGAGTCAAGGAAAACATCATGGGTCGCAAAAAACTGATGACCGTAATCAAACTGCAGATCCCGGCTGGCCAGGCCAGCCCGGCTCCGCCCGTCGGACCGGCGCTCGGTCAGCACGGCGTCAACATCATGGACTTCGTAAAGGCCTACAACGAGGCAACGGCGAAGCAGACCGGAACAATCATCCCCGTGGAGATCTCGGTCTTCGAGGACCGGTCGTTCACCTTCATCACGAAAACGCCGCCCGCGCCGGTTCTCTTGCGCCAGGCCGCCCGACTTGAGAAGGGTTCGGCCACGCCGCACACCGACAAGGTGGGAAGCGTCACCCGTGACCAGGTGCGCCAGATCGCCGAAACCAAAATGATCGACCTCAATGCCAACGACATTGATGCGGCCATGAAGATCATCGAAGGCACCGCCCGTTCGATGGGTATCACGGTCTCTGGCTGATCCTTTGGATCAGCTTGCAGTTTCGGCTCGCCGAAACTGCATGAGTTAGTAGCTGGACAACATATACGTGGGAGGCTCACGCCGCTTGCACCACAGCCTGATTCTTTGAATCAGGTGGCACTTCCAGCTTTGCCGGAAGTGCAGCTCCGAGATCTTGCGATCTCGGGTAATTTGGCAACATATACGTGGGAGGCTCACGCCGCTTGGACCACAGCCTGATTCTTTGAATCAGGATGCAGTGTTCGGCTTTGCCGAAACTGCGGACAACTGAAGAACCATCTAGGTGGGAGGCTCACGCCGTTCGGACCACAAGGAGAAATGATTATGGCCGGAAAAAAGACGGTCGAAGCTAAGAAGCGTTACGACGATTTGAACGAGTACTCCCCAAGCGAGGCGCTCGAACTGGTCAAATCTCTTTCGTCGGCCTCGTTTGATGAGACCGTCGAAGCAGCCTTTCGCCTCGGAATCGACCCCCGGAAAGCTGACCAGTTGGTGCGCGGGACTGTGTCGCTTCCGAATGGAACTGGCAAAACGATTCGCGTCGCAGTGATCACATCATCGGACAAACAAGCCGATGCTGAAGCTGCCGGAGCCGACCTCGTCGGTGGCGAAGAACTCGTTGCGGAGCTTACCGCCGGTCGTGCCCTCGATTTCGATCTCATGATCGCCTCTCCAGACATGATGGCCAAGGTTGGAACGCTCGGCCGGGTATTGGGCCCTCGGGGTCTTATGCCCAACCCGAAAGCTGGAACCGTTACTCAAGATATCGGCAAAGCTGTCACCGAGTTCAAGGGTGGACGCATCGAGTATCGCAACGACAAGTTCGGTAACGTCCATGTCCCGATCGGCAAGGTTTCGTTCGACGCCGAGAAGCTGGTCGAGAACTTCGAAGCGATTTCCGGTGAGATCAACCGGGCCCGCCCGGCTTCGGCCAAGGGTGTGTACATGCGTAACGTGTCCGTTTCGTCGACGATGGGACCTGGTATCAAGGTGCAGGCCCAGGTTCCTCGCAAGGCCTAGCACTCGAATCAGCAAGGCACGGATCCCGTCCAGGGTCCTGCCGGCGTCGATCGCATCTTCGATACGCGCGCCGATTCTTGGGTCCCTCTGTTTGCGTAGCCACTCGCTGGATCAATCGAGTGCATCGACGGGGGAAAATGCCGAACTGTCTCAGAGCACTCGTCGATATTGGCTTGTGCGCTAGATGTGGGTTGGTCCTTTTTGGCGGTCTGTGCGTCTCCCATGATCCAACGCGGTAGCACTCGATGAACCGGTCGTCATCACGGTTCCGCGAGATAGCGGACGGCCACGATGCCCCGACAGACTTCTAGCTGAGCCCTAGGTCGATACGAGATATCGGTATGACCATGAGGCCCACTTCATCCATTGGCCGCAGGATCTCATCTCGCGCCTCGACGCAGGCGCTTGCGGTCAGGCGCAGACCGGGTTGGTTCGATTGACGAGCCAGCGGCCCTGCTCGTAGAGCGGTCCGTCGAGGTCTCCGGCGACGATGCGATTTCGGGCGTCGTCCCATCCCTGTGCGTAGTCCGCCGGGTCAGTGACTTCGCTGAGCGGGTTGGCTCGACTCCGCAGAACAAACGACGGGAACGTGGGCCGGCCAGTTGGCTTTCCGGTTGGCTGGTAGCGCAGGTCGAAGCTCCACCGGAGATGATCAGAGCGGTTTGGTAGTGCTCCGTGTTCGGTGAAGCGGGTGAGAAGGATGATCGAGCCGCGCCCGCATGCCAGCGAGACCGGGGCCGAACCATGGCGGTCGAGTAGCACCTGAGGGATGTAGTTCTCTGCGGCGTTGCGCACGCCAGGGCAGTGCAGAGTCAGTTCGCTGGCCCGGTGGGAGCCGGGGATCGCTTGGAGGCATCCCATTTCCTCGGTGGCGTCGGTCATCGCGATCCACACGGTGAGCAGTTCGGTCTCTGCTGCCTCTTCCATGACAGCGCCGTAGTCCTGATGCCAGGTTGTGGCGCCCACGTTGGAATACTCGGCTACAGCGCCAGACAGCAAACGCTGCGGAGGCTTGAGGCGGACCTGCTGCACTGGATTTGAGCTGATCTCGGGGCCGATAACGGACTCCACAACGTCGAGGACCTTCCGGTTACGCATGAGCCCGAACAGCGCCGGGCCGGTGTGTGCACGGACGAAATCTGGGTCGAGCGTCTCGTAGTCGAGAGGCAGCGAGATACCAAGGTGGTAGAAGATTGCAGGGTTTTCGCGAATCAGTGCGGTGTATCGCTCGGCAAACGGCAGGTCGCTGCGAGGCGATCGGATCTCACCACGTTGGTACAGGTGCCGTGCCGCAGTGTCCAAGGCATAGTCATACTCTGCGACGACTGGGTCGAGGTCGGCGCCGTTGAGCACGTCCCGGACGACGAGGAAACCGTCCTCGGCGAACTGACCAATCTGCGCCTTCGTCAGCATGCAGCGAAGAATAGGCGGCGGCTTCGGAGCGAGTCGTCGATTCGGCCCGTCTTTTCGGACCAATCGCGAGGTAGGAAGAAGCTCCGTTGACGGCGATTGGGGTGGTCTGCCCGCTTGGTAGCCCAG
>CAWIFX010000037.1:0-42966 GCA_963835515.1 uncultured Acidimicrobiia bacterium
GATCGGCACCTATTTCGAAAGCGACCGGCGAGATGCCAGCCCCGCCCGGGTACGCCTCGTAGATGAAGATGGCCGGGCCACCCAGATCGGGATGCCAATTGGTTGACAAGCCGCCGATGTCCCACCGATCGCATACGGCAAACAACGGCAGCATGGCGATCCCGGCGTGTTCGGCTGCGTGCAGCGTTCCCAGCAGCCGGTCAGTCGACATATCGGCGACCAACGAATCGGGGATCTCTAGCCAGACGCCCTGGGTCTCGAATACCGAAGCGGGGAGGTCGAGCCATTCGTGGGCGATTGTCTCGCCGCTGCCGATCTTCTTCTTCTGATATCCCACTACCTGGCTTTCAACCCGGATCGTGCCGAAGTGTTGGGTCATCGACCCGAGCGGCCGGGACTCGAAAGTCTGGAGTACCTCGAGCAGTTTCTCCGACTTGGCCTGGGTGTAGTAGTTGACCTTGCCGGAAGTTACCCGGATCTCGTGTCGGCGAAGGTCAAGATCCTGGACGACGTAGGTGTCGCCCTGATGCAGATAGACGGCATCGGGGTGGGCGTCGGTGAAGGCCCGGGTCTCTTCCATCGTGCCCAATAGGCCTTCGTCTGACGTGATCGTGTAAGTCGGTCCGCCCGACGACCGAATCGAGATTCTCGGCGCCGGTGGCTGCTGATGAGCCCACATCGGTCTTCCCCGGCGCAGCTCGAGATGGCCCTCTCCGACCAAGGCCGTCGCAGCTTCTTCGGTGTCCTCGCCCAGAAACTCTGAGTCGGACGGTTCCAACGGCAGTTCATGAGCGGCGCACGCCACGTGCGCTTGCAGGACGAGCGGATTCGACGGGTTGATCACCACCGACTCGGGTACCCGGTCGAATAGCTCGCGTGGGTGGTTCATGAAATACTGGTCGAGCGCATCCTCGCCGCCAACCAACACTGCCACCGACGCTCGTTGGGTTCGCCCCGCCCGGCCAGCCTGCTGGCGGAACGAGGAGATTGTGCCAGGGAAGGTGTTGATGATGGCCGCGTCGAGCGAGCCCACGTCGATGCCGAGCTCCAATGCGTTTGTAGCGGTGATGCCAAGCAGGTCACCTGAGAACAGCGCCGCCTCGGTGTCTCGGCGAGATTCGGCGGTGTAGCCAGCCCGATATGGAGCGATGCGGTCTTTGCGATCGGGGCCGAGCCGATCCCGGCTCCACAGGTAGATCAGTTCGGTGGCCTTGCGGGATCGTGAGAACACGATCGTGTGATGATCGTGGCGGACCAGGTCGACGAACAGGTCCGAGGTCTCGGCCATCGCCGATCGCCGACGCCCTTGTTCCTCGTCCTCGATCGGCGGGTTCCAGAGCGCCACGAGTTTGTCGCCAGACGGCGAATTGTCCTCGTCCCGGAGGCCGACTTCGAGGCCTGCCAGTCGGGTGGCCAGGTCGGCCGGGTTTCCGATCGTGGCCGACGTGAAGATGAACGTGGGGTTGGCACCGTAGTGGGCAGCCAACCGGCGAAGCCGTCGCAAGATCAGAGCAACGTGGGATCCGAAGATGCCCCGGAACATGTGCATTTCGTCGACGACGACGTACTTGAGGCGTAGGAAGAAGTCGGCCCATTTGCCATGATTGGGGAGGATGCCGAGGTGGAGCATGTCTGGATTCGTCAGTATGACGTTGGCGTTCTTGCGAACCCATTGCCGCTGGTCGATTTGGGTGTCTCCGTCGTAGGTGGCCGCCACGAGTCCTTCGACGTCTAGCTTCCCAAATGATCGCAGCTGGTCCTGGGCTAGCGCCTTGGTGGGATAGAGGAGGAGCGCCGTCGATTTCGGCTGAGCGAGGATCCGCTCGGCGATGGGTATCGTGTAACAAAGCGTCTTTCCAGACGAAGTGCCTGCCACCACCACCGTGTTCTTGCCCTGTCGGATGTCGCCGATCGCCTTGGCTTGATGCCGGTAGAGCCGATCGATACCAAGCTCGGCGAGACGATCGGCAAGTTCGGCTGGAAGCGGGGGATCGAGGTCGCCGAATATCGCTCCGTGGGCAGTCAGCCGTTCCAGGTGAGCGATTCGCCATCGAGATCGGGATCATCCGCCCAGCCGGTAACGAGTTCTTCCAATCCCATACCAGCATCTTGGCACGCGTACGACGCTGGTCGCATCTGCTCCCGCGTCGACGCTGCCACCGTCGACAAGGGTCACTCTCGAGGTACGGCCCGCCATCGAGGATCGCTGTCGGTGTCCATCTCGTGAACCGCAGTTCGGCTGGGGGGGATTCCTCGGGTCCGCTCGGCGAGCCGGCGGATGCCACCTGGAGCTGATGCTGCTGCGAGTGATTGGCCTGCGAGGTGCTCCAGGGAGGGCCAGTCTCTGCCTCGGCAAGGCGAACGGGAGGCTGCGTGAGCTCTCCGGCTCGTCCACGGGGTATCCGCGGTTTCGATGTTGCGAACAGTAGGCGCCGAGCCAGGCGATCAGGGCGGTGAGGCTGACACCGATTCCGGCGATGATGACCTAGCAGGCCGCTGCCCCGGCCGACGCCCACCCCGACGATCTGGCCCACGGAATCGACGAGCGACCCCACCTTCCAGGAGGAGGGGCTCGAACACCCCATCAGCCAGAGGTGCGGCGATCAGCAAGCCGAGCGGCGCAGCGATTGACCCGATCATCCGAAGAGCGGGTCGAGAAACCCGGCCATGAATCTTGGCATCGACCTGCGCTTGCCGAAGTGTGCTGCGAGGATGCCGTCACCAAGGGGCGTGAAGACATGAAGGCGGCATCGCGACCACCGTAAACCGGAACGACGGAGCGGCTCGGGTCAGGCCTCGCGAAAGGCCGCCGACGATCATGATGCCAATCATGGTTCGCAGAAGGCGTTCCGGACCTCCCCAGGCACTCATCACAAACGAGCCAATCACCATTGCCATCCCGGCCAACGTCATCATCAAACCGACTTGGGCTTCGTTGGCGAACCCGAGAAACACCGGGATCCACAGCAAGTGACGAAAGAGAGGAAGAAGTTGAGCAAGGCGGTCATGGTGAGCAAGCCGAGCAAAGCCCCACGTCGCGCGGCTCGGCCATCCCACTCCATGATTTCGGACCACAGTCGGGTTGGTGCCGTCTGGGCGGATCGTGTCGTTGAGGGAATCGGACGACCGCCAGGGCGATGACTGCCACGAGGAACGTGATGACGTCGATAAGTGGATTGCTTCGATGCCCGTTGTCCGCCGAATCTCGCCAGCAAACGCGGGTGCGAACCGGTCTCCCATGCGCCGGTCCCATTTCGATCATGCCGTTGGCCCGGCCGAGGTTTTCTTTGGGGACCAGCGTGACGATCGAGGCACGGTAGGCCGGCTCCTGGAACGATCCGGCTAGCGATAAGACGACGCCAAAAACGAGAATGGGACCCAGAGTGAGTTCAGATTGCCTGGCGATCATGAGAAGAGTTACCGAACCAAGACCGGCTACCGAATCTGCCACAGCCATTACTACCCGCCGGTCGAGGCGATCGACCCAGGCGCCCGCGATAGGGGTGATAAGCAGGCCTGGAACGCTGACTGCGAGGAGCACCATCGACAGTTGAGTGGCCGATCCGGAGATCTGAAAGACGTAGATGGCCATTGCGAAACCGACCATGGCGGAGCCGACTTGAGAAATCACTTGTCCGGCCCAAACCGTTACGAACGTCTTCATCGGTCACCCATCCTACGTAGCAGCACGATGACGCAACGGCCGGACCAGATAGGAGCACCGGGTAAGCAAGAATGACGCCCATGGGAAATCAATGGCATGCCATGAGTGCCGACGCCGTCTTGGGCGAAGTGCACACGGACATCGAGTCTGGCCTCACGCATGACGAGGTGACCGCTTCCCGCGGGAAATACGGGCCGAACGTATTCGAGATGGACGCCGGGCGGGGAGCGTTGCGAATCCTCGGAGACCAATTCCGTGATGTGCTCGTTTGGGTGTTGCTCGTAGCCGCAGGCATTTCGGGTTTTGTCGTCAACGAGTGGATAGATGCATCCGTCATTCTGGCCATTGTGATCCTCAACGCCACGATTGGGTTCGTTCAAGAGATGCGGGCCGAGTCAGCCCTGGACGCGCTGGCGCTGATGGCTGCCCCCGAGGCGGTGGTCGTACGTGACGGCGTGCGAACAACGATCGCGGCTCATGAGGTAGTCGTTGGCGACGTCGTGCACGTAGAGGTGGGAGATGCGATTCCGGCTGACTGCCGGGTGGTCGCGGCGACGCGACTGCGGATCGACGAGTCGGCGCTGACCGGGGAATCCCGGCCGGTTGCCAAGCAAGTCGAAGAAGTCGATGAAACGGCCTCCCTGGCCGATCGAAAGTCGATGCTGTTTGGATCGACGACAGTGACCGTGGGCCGGGCTACCGCTGTGGTGATCGGGGTCGGACGCGACACGGAACTCGGCAAAATCGCCGACATGCTCCAAGACGACGAACCACCCACTCCGCTGGCGTTGGAATTGGATGCCACGGGTCGCAAGATCGCCGTTTTGACGATCTTCATCGCGGTTTTCGTTTTCGTGCTCGGGATGTTGCGCGGCTACTCGGCCGAGTCGATGTTCCTGTCGGCGGTCGCCCTTGCGGTTGCAGCAATTCCAGAAGGCTTGACGGCTGTCGTGACCGTGATACTCGCCCGCGGGGTACAAGCCATGGCCGCCCGGAACGCGATCGTCCGGAGACTCAAGGCGGTCGAGGCGCTAGGTGCGACCACCATCATCTTGACTGACAAGACCGGCACGCTTACGGAGAACCGTATGCGCGTGAAACGGCTGTCGTTCGCCGACCTCGACACCGAAGTTGGGTCCCTACCAGGAGGCGATCCACGGATCCAGCGATTCGGCCAGATCGCCGGCCTCTGCAACGACGCCCGAGCTGGCGACGGCGGGTTCATGGGAGATCCGACCGAAGTGGCCATCATCGAAGCGGTCGATCCGATCTTGACCGATGTCGGGCGGTTGCGCGAGCGCTACGAACGCATCGATGAGATCCCGTTCGACTCGAACCGCAAACGCATGACCACGATCCACACCACCGACACTGGTTACTTGCTGGCGTTCAAGGGAGCTCCCGAAAAGGTGATCGAGCGGTCCTCTCACTATGAGTCGGTGACTGGCGTAGTTGAGCTGGATGCAGAGCGGCGGGCGAGCGCGTTGCAGGCCGCGGAGTCGATGGCGGCGATCGGGCTCCGGACACTGGCTTTTGGCTACCGGCTAATGGACGAACGCCCTGACGAAGATTCCGAACGAGACTTTGTGCTCGTGGCGGTGGCGGGGATCGCGGATGGCGTCAGACGCGAAGCTCCCGCGGCAGTTGCCAAAGCCAGGGCGGCGGGCGTCGAGGTTGTGATGGTCACTGGCGATCACGCGTCCACGGCCCGGGCGATCGCCGAAGAGCTGGACCTTATTGGCGATAGGGAGGTTGTTCAGCCCTCCCAGGCCGGCGGCTTAGCCGCTTCCTCCATCAGGAACGTCGGAGTGTTCGCCCGGGTCGAACCGGGCGACAAAGTGGCCATCGTCAAAGCCTGGAAAGACACCGGCGCCATCGTGGCGATGACCGGCGATGGCGTCAACGACGCCCCGGCGCTCCGGGCCGCAGATGTCGGTGTCGCCATGGGCTCCGGCACCGATGTCGCCAAGGAGGCGTCGACGATCGTCCTGGCCGACGACAACTTCGCAACGATCGTCGCAGCGATTGAGCAAGGCCGAACCATCTATCAGAACATCCGAAAAGTTGTCTATTTCCTCCTCTCAGCCAACATTTCCGAAGTGTTTGTCATGGTGGCCGGATTCCTGCTCTTTGGGGGGCTCGGCGAACCGCTCCTGGCGACCCAGTTGCTGTACGTGAACCTCGTCACTGATGGCTTGCCGGCAATCGGACTTGGAATGGACCGGCCGGGCCACGACGTCATGGCCGGTCGACCCGAGCACGGCGGGATCCTCACCAAACCCGTCCAAGTGACACTGGTCTGGCAAGCTTCGATCCTGGCGTTGGCGGTCCTTGGGGCTTTCGTGATTGGACAGTTTGTCCTGGATCTGGACTGGGCCTCGACCAGGACTCTGGCGCTGACCACCCTCGTGTTCGCGCAGCTGTTCCACATCTACAACATCCGGTCCGGCCATGAATCCGTATGGACTTATCGGGCGCCGCGGAATCGTTTGTTGGCGCTCGGGGTAGCCGGTTCGTTGCTCGTGCATGTTGCGGTCGTGATGACAGAGTTTGGAAGCACGATCTTCTCCACGGTCCCGATGACCCTGGTGCAGTGGTTGATTTGCTTCGGTCTGGCCGGTATTGCTTTTGTCGTTATCAATGTGCTCAAGCAGCGGCAGACTGATCCGGCTTCAGCTGCGGATTCAGTCCGCGCTCGCAGCCTGTAAGGCGGTCCACACACGGTTGGGCGTAAGCGGCATATCAATGTGATCGACCCCGAGGTGACGGATGGCATCGATTACGGCGTTCTGGACAGCGGGGGTCGAACCGATCGTCCCGGCTTCGCCGATTCCCTTGACGCCGAGCGGATTGTGAGGCGACGGCGTCTGCGGGTTGGTCACGTCGATCGAGGGGACGTCCATCGAACTCGGAATGAGATACGAGGTCAGGTTGCCCGACAGCAGATACCCTTCGTCGTCATAGACAACCTGTTCAGTGAGTGCCTGGCCGATTCCCTGGGCCACCCCGCCATGGACCTGGCCTTGGATGAGGATTGGATTCATGACTTTGCCTGCATCGTCGAAGGTGACCATCTTCACGATGTCGGTCTCGCCGGTCTCGGTGTCGACCTCGACGACGCAGACGTGGGCGCCAAACGGAAACGTGGCGCCTTTCGTATCAAACCGGAAGTCGGCAACAAGGCCGGGGGCGTCGGGGTCTTCGGCGACCACGAGCTCGGCGACTTGACCCCAGGTCATCTCAGCTCCCGGCACCCCAGCTACTCCGAGGGTCCCCCGATCGGTGACGACGATGTCGGCAGCGCTGGCTTCGAGTTGGCGAGCCACGATTACCTTGGCCTTCTCGATGGCGGCTTCGCCGGCGCCGAGGACCGCGCTGCCGCCGAGTTGTAACGAGCGCGATCCACCAGTGCCACCGCCACGGGGAACGAGTTTGGTGTCACCCTGAACCAGTTTGATATCGGTGTAGGGAATCCCCATCAGGTCGCTGAGGATCTGGGCGTAGGCGGTGGCATGACCCTGGCCGTGTGACGAGGTGCCCGAAAAGGCAGTGACGGTGCCGTCCGCGTGCACTTCGACTTTGCATTGCTCTCCGCCCAGGAACGGGGCGGTGATTTCGACGTAGGTACTCAAGCCGATACCGATCTGCTTACGATCGCCATTGGCGCGGTGTTGGGCCTGTTGCGTCCGCCATGCTTCGTACCCCGCTTTGGCCAGCGCCAGATCCATGGTGGCTTCATAGTTCCCCGAGTCGTACACGAATGGGTTTTGCCCCACGTTGGTCGTATAGGGGAACGCAGCGTTGGGTATGAAGTTCCTTCGGCGCACTTCGGCGGGGTCCAACTCAAGGGCGCCTGCAACCAGGTCCATGGTCCGCTCGATCATGGCGGTGGCTTCGGGGCGGCCGGCGCCCCGATAAGCGTGGGTGGGGGCCGTGTTGGTGGTGATCAACCTGATATCGGTTTCGATCTTCGGAATGTCATAGACCCCGCTCGCCATCTTCGTAGTCATCTGGGGCTCTTCGGCGCCCCAGGTCGGATAGGAGCCGACGTCTTTGAAGACGGTGAGCCGAAGGCCCACGATTGTTCCGTGGTTCGTGAATCCGATTTCGACATCCTGGTGTTGGCCGCGACCGTGGTACATCGCCGCGAGGTTCTCGGTGCGACGCTCTTGCCACTGGACCGGACGCTGCAGTTTCAAAGCCAGGACGGCACAGAGGCGTTGCTCGGGATAGGTTACGAACTTGGCGCCGAACCCGCCGCCCATGTCCGGGACTATGGCGTGAATCAGTGCCTTATCGAGCCCGGTTGCCCGGGCGAGATCGCGTTTGGATCCCTGAATGTGCTGGCTGCCCAGCCAGATCTTCAAACCGTCGCCGTCGGGCATCGCCAGCGCGTTGCTCGGTTCGAGAGGAACCGCGGCGATTCGTTGGTTGTAGAAGCGGTGTTTGAGTACGTGGTCGGCGCCTTCGAATAGGTGGGGTATACGGTGGCCCTGCCTGTCAGCCAGCTGATTGGATCCGTGCTCCGGCCACACCAACGCGGCCCCGTCGGCGATCGCGGCTGGCACGGTCCCGACCGATGGCAGAACATCGAAGTCCACCCAGATGGCCCCGGCTGCGTCGGCTGCCTGCTGGGCGGTTTCGGCGAGCACGGCCACGACGATCTCACCGACGAAGCGCACGATGTCGCGGGCCAGGATCGGTCGACCGGTGTAAGGCGGCAAGTAGTCGTAATCGGGTCCGTCGTCGGGAATGTCAAGGTCGGCGGCGGTATAGATGCCGATGACGCCGGGCATCTCGGCTACGCCTGTGGTATCGATGTCAACGATTCTTCCGTGCGGTACCTCCGAGCGGACGCACGCCAGATGCGCGGCGCCGGCGAGCTGCATGTTCGAAACGTAGGTGCCTTCGCCGCGGATGAAGCGAGGGTCTTCCACCCGCTTGACCGCTGCCCCGATGATCGATCCTGCCATGTCCGAGACTCTAACGGCGCCGTCGAGTGTGCCTGGACGTCGAGCCGTTCAGACACGTCCTAGGATCGCGCCACGATGGAACCCTCCGTAGACGATCCGCCAAGGCGACCAGGTTCGGCCATCCCACGACGGGCATGGCTCGGAGCGTGGGCGACAGTAGCGATCAACAGCTTCGGAGGCCCGGCCGGGCAGATAGCGGTCATGCATGACGAGATCGTCACCCGGCGAAGATGGGTCGGCGAACAGCGCTTTCTTCACGCGCTGAATTACTGCATGTTGCTGCCTGGACCCGAGGCACAGCAGCTGGCGACCTATCTCGGCTGGCTGCTGCGCGGACCGGCCGGGGCTTTCCTGGCAGGTGGTCTCTTCATCCTGCCCGGCTTCGTGAGCATCATGGCCCTAAGCGTCCTGTTTGCTGCGTACGGGGACCTGACCTGGGTGGCCGGTCTCTTCTTCGGGATCTCGGCGGCGGTCATCGCCATCGTCGCCAACGCGGTTCTGCGTATCGGCCGACGCGTCATCAAGAACGGGACGATGCTGGCGATCGCGGTGGCGGCGTTTGTCGGGATCTTCGTGTTCGAGCTCCCGTTTCCTCTGATCGTGGCGGTGGCCGCGGCCATCGGGTTGGTCGGCGGAGTACGACGGCCCGACATTTTCAACCTGCTGCGGGGCCACGACGAAGCGGTCGCAACCGAGGATCTTGACGTCCTCGTCGGGGACCACCACGTGGCCGGAGAGCAACCGTCGACCAAACATGCCGCGCTGGTGCTCGGCATCGGTTTGCTGTTGTGGTTTGGGCCGGTTGGCCTGCTGGTGGCGACGCTCGGTCAGGGGTCCGTTTTTGTGGACATAGCCCAGCTGTTCTCGACGGCCGCAGTACTCACCTTCGGCGGAGCGTATTCGGTATTGGCCTACATATCCCAGGAAGCGGTCAACACGTTCGGATGGTTGCGACCGAACGAGATGATCAGCGGCCTAGGCATGGCAGAAACAACGCCCGGCCCGCTGATCCAAGTCGTGCAGTTTGTTGGCTTTATGGGCGCCTATCGGGAGCCCGGATCGATGACGGCCCTTCAAGCCGGTGTCGCTGGCGCGGCGGTAGCGACTTGGGTGACCTTCGTGCCCTCGTTCTTGTGGATCTTTCTCGGCGCTCCGTTCATTGAGAACCTCCGGGGCAAGGCGGCCCTCACTTCGGCACTCTCGACCGTTACCGCTGCGGTGGTCGGCGTCGTCCTGAATCTGGCGATCTGGTTCACGCTCTTCACGCTGTTTGGAACCGTGGAGGAACGCCGAGGCTACGGCGCGGTGATCTATCAGCCAGACTTCAGTACGTTGAATTGGGCAGCGGCGGCCATTGCGATGTTGGCCGGTGTGGCGATTTTTCGGTTCGAGGTGAAGAGCCTGCGCGTCGTGGCGGCCGCCGCCGCGGTTGGTATGGCTTACCAGTTCTTGCTCGTCTAAAAGGAGGCACCTGCGATGACTACCAATGTTTTGTTCATGTGCCCGCATGCGGCCGGCAAGAGCGTGATCGCCGCTACCTACTTCCGAGCAGCGGCAGCGCGCCTCGGATTAGATGCGACCGCACGAGTAGCTGGGACCGACCCGGACGAGGCGGTTATGGATACCGTCCGGGCGGCGCTTGAGGGTTTCGGTTACGGCATCGAGTTCCAACCGAGCCTGGTGACGTCGGCCGACACCGACGCGGCCGATCTGATCATCTCTATCGGTTGCGATCTGGGCGACGTCCCTACGGACAAGCCGATCATCGAATGGGACGTGCCAATGCTGAGCGACGATCTCCCCGGCTCGATGTCGGCCATCCACGAACACGTCGAGGCTTTGGCAACCGAGCTAGCCGCCCGCTGACGCCCTACTTCAACGAGTGTGCATCCACGCTCGATATAGCGAACCGTAAGCACACTCGTTTGGTAATGGGCTAGCGGCGAAGAATTTCGATGTCGTGGATGATCACCCATCCCTGCATATCGGTGATGTCGAACCGAATGCTTTGCACACCTTCCAGGGGCGCGTCTGGAACGAATTCGAGAACGTCCCCTTCGCTGATGTCGGCGTCGAAGACATGGATGAGCTCCTGGTTGTCTTCGGCATCGGTGGTGCGAACCTCGATCCGGGTGTGGCCGGCGGGGGTTATGAAGCCGATCGGTATGCGGATCCTTCCAACCGGTTGAGGAGTTCCGAGGTCGATTTCGATCCACTGGGGAGGGCCATTGTCAGCACTCCACCACGTTTCGGGGTTCTGGTCTGAGGCATAACGAGCAGGGTATGACTCATCCGTTTCAGCGTCGTAGCCATCAAAGGAAGCGGTGGCAACCGCCCGGAAGTTGAGCAAATTCACTTCGACATCGACCGGTTCGCACGGATCCGGGTGATTACGCGGTGCCAAAACTTCGCCGATCTGCGAGCCTTTTATCGGCCAGTAGGTCGCGTCGCCCGTCCAATGCCAGCTCACCCAACCGTCCCATCCTGCGTCACAGGACCCCACCGTCCATGCAACCATTTGCTGAGCAGCGAGATCGGGATCGGGGAAGAGTTGGCGAGACACCGGAAACTCGCCCATCACGACCGGCTTGTCCTGCTGGCCGCTTCTGCCGAATTGCTCGTCGACGACATGAATATCTGGCCAACCCGGTCCGGTGTGAATGTCGAAGAAGTCGACAATCGACCTGTCATAGATGTCCCCCGGATGGACGAAACGGGGGTCGTCAGGTCCCTGGACGATGATGGGCTCGTTCGGGATGAGCAGACCGATCGACACAAGCGTGGTGGGTGAGACCTGCTTGATCCGGTTGGTCATGGAGTCGGTCCAGTACAGCAAGCCGTCCTCGGCAAGCTTCCGTCGCTGCGCCGGATCGGCCATGTCGTAAGTTCGTCCATTGGCTGCCTCGAACGTCCCATCTGCGAGGCTCCACGGCGCATAGGTGTTGAGGAATTGGAACTCGTTCCTGATCTCAAACGAGAAGAGATTATCCATCGGTGCATTGCGGTCGGAAAGTGCCGTAAGGATGTCCTCGAAATAGTCGCCGTAGATCTCGATGTTGAGCGGGGTGAGGAAGTCAGCTTCGCCCTCGGCCAGTCCGGTCTCGCTGTAATACCCACGATCGGGGAAAGTGTTCGAGGAATACCAAACGTAGACCCCTTCCTCCCGGGCGATCCGGAGGAAGTCGGCGGCGTTGTCCATATACGCATCGCTTAGCCCCTCGCCCTCATCGCTGATACAACCCGACGTGCCGCACACCTCGAGCATGACGCGCACGACGTTGTATCCAAGATCGGCCATGTCACGAAGATGCTGGCGAGCCTCGTCCGAGTCGTACACGACCGTTGAGAGGATCCCAAAGACAGGGGTGCTCCCGTTCACGCGGTCCTCGACGATCGTGGTATCCACGAGGTTCGTTCCTCGCGGCACAAACCGATCGCCGGATTCGACCACGTAGAACTCGGCCACCCCGTCGATCTGCCGAATGCCAATCGTCCGGTCCGGACCTGTCGCCACCGGCGCCGTTGTTGTTGGGAGGGGAGTGCTTGTCGTCGGCGTTGTGATGGGCGATGACGAAGTCTGGGTTGGTGCCGCAGTCGACGTGACAGCCTCGGGACCGGTACATGCGGCCGCCAGGATGAATCCGGCCGCCAGGAGCGGGCGCCAACCACGGTGCGTGAACATTCGGTCAGCCTACCGGTTGGGAATCCGTGAACGACTGTGCATCCAGGCTTGATATTTCGAACCGTAGCCACACTCGTCGAAGGGGGTTAGCCGCGTATGGGGACGATCCGGAAGACGCCTCCGTCCCAGGTAGTAAACAGCAGTTCACCGTTGGCGTCGGGGCTGATGCTGGTCACCTGGCCGACGTTGCCGAGTTGTTCTGACCAGTCGGTCTGTTCGGTAGCCGCGCCATCGACGAGCGTGAAGCTACGAATCCAACCGCCGCACCAGTCCGCATAGAAGTAGTGGCCGTCGAACTCGGGGATCGCTTCTCCCCGGTACACGACCCCGCCGGTCACCGAACAGTTGCCGCCTTCGTGCGAAAACTCGAGCACCGGGGCGGTATATAGGCTTGGATCGCAACCGCTAATGAAACAGTGGGTGCCTTCCATCGGCAACCATCCAAAGTTCGAACCCCCTCCGGTATCCATGGATACGACGTCGATCTCCTCCCATTCGCTGTGCCCGACATCGCCGATGTAGATCATCCGGTCGACCGGATCGATCGAGAACTTCCACGGGTTGCGGAGTCCGTACGCCCACACTTCGGGAGCACCGCCGCCGTCTACGAATGGATTGTCTGCAGGAATCTCATACGGTTCAGCGCCGTCAACGTCCAGGCGCAGCAACGAACTCAGCAACGTTTCGGGGTTCTGGGCATTGTCGCTGGCGGCTCCGCCCTCGCCGAGGCTCAGCCACAGGTACCCGTCCGGGCCGAACAAAAGCGTGCCGGCGTTGTGGCGGTCAGTGGGTTGCTCGAAGAACAACAGTTCTCTCTCCGAATCAGGATCCCCGACACCGTCGGCTGTCAGTCCGAATTCGACCAGGTGGCTGTCGTTGTCCGGTGCGGTGTAATAGGCGAAAAAGCGTCCGTTGCTCAGGAATTCGGGGTGCAGTGCCAGGCCGAGGAGCCCTTGTTCGATACCGTTGGCGCCGACCCGATCGGTGAGATCGAGGAAGTCCGCGACCGTCCCGTCTTCCTCGACCGTCACGATCACGCCTTGCTGGTCGACCACCAGCAATCGCGGCTCACCAGGAAACGGTATCGCCGCTACCGGGCGATGAACCTCGGCGATCATCACGACCTCCAGACCGATCAGTGGTGCGAGGGGTTCGGTGGTTGTGGTCGTTGTGGCCGGGATGGTGGTGGTTGTCTCGGTAGCCCCGAGAGTGGTGGGGGTCTGTGCGATCGTGGTCGTTGTAGAGGCGGTGGTAGCGATCGCTGGAGCCGTTTGAGAAACCTCGGACCCGGTGCACGCTCCCACGAACAGCAGAGCGAGCGCGACACTGATGAGACGTGGTGGCGCCGCCATTGCTATTCGCCCGGGTCGTCGAGGCGACCGTCCGCCAGGTCGGCAAATACTTCGAACGCAGGATCATTTAGGAAAACCACGGACGCCGCTCCGGCCATGCCAGCCGTTCCATCCACCACGAGGTTGGGGATCTCGAACGGGTCCAGATCGAACAGCGCCGCCATGACGAGGAGGCGCTTCTCGGGGGAGAGGTCGGTGAACGTGTGCTTGTCGAGAATTGCCAGATTGTTGGGGATTTCGAGAGCGCCTTTTCCAATGACTGAGGCGAGTCCCCATTGCATGATCACCCCATGATGAAACGAGCGGGTGAAGTCGCCACCTTTGAGGGTGCGGTTGCGAGCGAAGGCCAACGCCTGAAATCCGTCGATCATTTGTTTGCCAGCCGTGAAGTAGGCATCTGACTTTGGCTCGGCCATGTTGAACGGAATGTCGATTTCGAATCCGCCGTAGTCATTGACGAGCCGAACGAAGCCCGCAAAACCGGTGACCATGTAACCGTCAAAATCCAAGCCAGTGAGCAGTTCAGCCGGTCTCAACGACCACCTCTGGTCCCTTGCCCGACATGACGTTGGTGAACTTCCTCTTGCCACCCGTGGGTATTTCGACGTACGAGTCACGGGGGATTCCGACGATTGAAGCCGACGAACCGTCTGGTGCGATTGTCACGATGTGGAGGCTGTCGGCTCGGAGCTTGAGCGGGTCCTCTTTGGTGCGGGCATCGGATCCGATGATGAATAACTGGTGAGCAGCGTCACCGTAGAAAGGGGCGAGCCCCATGCTGGTGAGGCGCCCGCCGACCAAGGTCCAGGCTTCACCGTCTGGCGAGGTTGCCAGGAGGATGTCTTCGTTCCATACGCCGACCCCGACCCAGCCTTCGACTAGTTCAGCAACTGTGGTCTCGTAGGTCGCTGAGATGTCGCCAGCGGCCGACCCCGCGCCAAGGTGTGCTGCAAAGGCTTCGGTGGCCGGTGGCTGTGGCCCTGATCCGCCCGCGAACAGATAAGCCGCTCCGATCGCCTCAACGAACCCTTCTGGTCCATTGCCAGTAACGGTGGCGTCGAAAATCGTCCACCGTGGTTGTTGTAGCCAGCGTTGTCGGGGGAGTGCCGATGGTTGCCTGGGTGGTTGTGGTGTCGTTGGCGCTGCTGCCGCAGGCAGACAGCGTCAAAACGCACGCAAGAAGAACGGTGAGAGTTTTCATGAGGCACGAGATCATACCGGTGGGCGTGCGCCTGTCCGAACCCCAGTTTCACGGACCTATACTGCCGTCGGTCAAAAAACAACAGGAGAAGCTCGATGACGACGTATGTCATTCTGGCCGTTCTCTCTGGAGTTGCCGCACTCGGACTTGCCCTCTTCTACGCACAGCAGGTCAACGCGGTTAGCCAGGGAAACGACCGCATGGTGGAATTAGCCGCAGCGATTAGAGAGGGCGCTATGGCGTTCCTCAAGCGAGAGCTGCAGTGGGTCTCAGTGTTCGTGGCTGTTATGGCCATTCTGATCGCCACATTGCTCGAAGATGGATGGCAGCGCTCTATCGCCTACATCCTCGGCGCGGCGCTCTCGTTCGGGGCGGGATTCATCGGCATGCGCATCGCCACCGCCGCCAACGCCCGAACCACCGAAGCTGCTCGAACGGGTGGCATTGTTGCCGCCTTGCCGATCGCCTTCCGGGGTGGAGCGGTCATGGGCTTCACCGTCGCCGGCCTCGGCTTGCTCGGTGTGTCACTCGGTTGGCTCTACCTCGTCAACGTCAACGGCATGGCCGTCGACAAGGCTGCCGAAATAATCGCTGCCATTGGCCTCGGTGGATCATCCATCGCCCTGTTCGCTCGTGTTGGTGGCGGCATCTACACGAAAGCTGCCGACATCGGCGCTGACCTGGTTGGAAAAGTGGAAGCGGGTATTCCTGAAGACGACCCCCGCAACCCGGCCGTTATCGCCGATAACGTCGGTGACAATGTGGGCGACGTGGCCGGCATGGGCGCCGACCTTTTCGAGTCGTACGTCGGATCACTTGTTGCTCCGATCGCTTTTTCGGCGATCGTGTTCAGCGGTGAGCTACAAGTATCGGCCATCATCTTTCCGCTCGCTGTGGCGGCCCTCGGAATGTTTGCCTCGATCATCGGCTCGTTCCTCGTCAAAGCGAAAAACGACAATGACCTTGCTGCTGCTCTCCACCGCGGTACCAACTTCGCCATGGTTACCGCCGGAGTCGGCGTTCTCGGTTTGGCCTATCTCGTGTTCGGCGGCATCGAGGGCGTGAGGCCTGTCGGTATCTGGCTCGCGGTCGTTGTTGGTCTTCTAGTCGGTTATGCGGTGGGCAAGATCTCTGAGATCTTCACATCCGATCACTACAAGAAGGTCAAAGGCATCGCCAAACAAGCCGAAACCGGTCCGGCCACCGTGATCCTCGCTGGTATCGCCGAAGGCAAGCGCTCGGCCGCGTATTCAGTCATGGTTACCGCGGCAGGCATCTGGGGTGCCTACACGGCCGGCGACTGGGCGTTCCCGACCGACGGAGGGATCTACGGGGTAGCCATTGCCGCTATCGGCGTGCTCGCCACCTTGGGCATCACCATTGCCGTCGATGCCTACGGCCCTATCGCTGACAATGCCGGTGGCATTGCCGAGATGGCCCACCTTGACCCCGAGGTTCGCGAAGCGACGGACGCACTTGACTCGCTCGGCAACACCACCGCAGCCATCGCCAAGGGGTTCGCCATCGCTTCGGCTGCGGTCACTTCACTGGCGCTCTTCTCAACGTTCACCAAGGCGGTCGGCCTCGAGTCGATCAACCTCATCAACGTTGGCGCGATTGTCGGTCTGTTCCTCGGAGCCATGTTCCCGTATTTGTTCTCGGCCATGACGATCGATGCGGTTACCCGGGCGGCCTACGCCATGATCGAAGAGGTTCGTCGCCAATTCCGCGAGATCCCCGGCCTTCGTGACGGTGACCCGTCGGCCAAGCCCGAGTACGCCAAGTGTGTAGACATCGCCACGACCGGTGCGTTGCGGGAAATGGTCATTCCGGGTTCGCTCGCCGTTATCTTCCCGTTGGTTATCGGCTTTATCGATGTAGAGGCCTTGGGCGGATTCCTGGCCGGTGCGCTCGTCTCCGGATTCCTGTTGGCCATTTACATGGCCAATGCCGGTGGGGCTTGGGACAACGCCAAGAAGTTCATCGAAGCTGGTGCCTTTGGTGGCAAGGGTTCGGATGCTCACAAGGCAGCGGTTATCGGCGACACGGTCGGCGATCCTTTCAAGGACACGTCCGGTCCGGCCATGAACATCGTCATCAAGGTTATGACAATTGTCAGTCTGATCTTCGCTTCGGCTTTCTAAAGCCGTTTCGTAACCCAAAATGGGTCGGCCCTTCGGGGTCGGCCTTTTTGGTTTAAGAACCTTCCCGCTACTTTGGTCGGATGCGAATCACCCTCATGCGCCACGGCGAGACTGATCTGAACGCCGCACACGTGTGGCAGGGCCATGCCGTGGGCGAGTTGTCCGAGCGCGGGCAGGCGCAGGTGCGCCAGGCGACCGAGCGCATAGATCCGAGCGCCTATGACGTGGTTGTGGCGTCGGACCTGACTCGAACCGTTCAAACGGCCGAACTCATCGGGTTGCCATTCGAGGTCGACCCGGGTTGGCGCGAGATCGACATCGGTGATTGGAGTGGCCGCACGTATGCCGAGATCGCCGAAGCCCATCCCGAGGACATGGCGGCCATGATGGCTGGCGAGGACGTCGTTGTCGGTGGGGGAGAGTCGTTTGCCCAGTTGGCTCATCGGGTTCGCGAGGCGTTCGATCGACTTGCCGAATCCATCGGAGAAGACGGCTCAGCGCTCGTAGTGACTCATGGAGGGTCAATACTGAGCCTGATTGCAGATCATTGGAACATCTCCCACGGATTCGATGCCCCTGTCATCGCTCCGACGAACACCTCGTTCACCACATTTGAGCACAGCTTCGGTTCTTGGCATCTGAATCGGTACAACGACGGCAGCCATCTCGGCCGTATTCACGGCGAGGCCGCTACGGCGGCCGAGCGCGGAGGCTCAGTGTTGACCTTCGTCCGCCACGGCGAGACGGATGCCAACGTTCGACAGGTGTGGCAGGGCCAGGGCGATTGGGGACTCAACGATCGGGGTCGCCAGCAGGCAGCCGCTCTCGCTTCGATATTCTCACCACCGGGGCCAATTTACGCATCACCGCTCGGACGAGCGGCTCAAACCGCCGCGACGCTCGACGGTCGGGGAGTTACCCACGTCGAAGGACTCATGGAAATCTCGATGGGCGAGTGGGAAGGACTCGAAGTTGAAGCGGTCAAGGCTGGCTGGGCCGAGTACTTCGAACGCACCTTCCAGGGCGGCGAAGATCTCAAACGTGGCGAAACCGGCGAGAACGTCGCCGAGTTGATGGTCAGGCTCCGGCGAACCGTTGACGAGATCATGGCCAACCATGAGTCCGAAGACGTCACCTTCGTCTCTCACGGCTCGGCGATTCGGTCGTTTGTGATCTCGGTGCTTGGTGGCACCAACCGGGAGTTCCGCAACACCGGAATCGTCCCGAATACAGGACTAACTCACGTGGTTTTGAAGGATGGGCGATACCGTCTAGCCGATTACGGCGTTGCTCCGCATCTGGAGAGCCTGACGGCCGACTAGTCGGCGATGTCCATGGCGAGGACTGGCCGTTTGAACTGAGAACCGTCTTCGACGACCGCACCCTTGGTGGCTTCGATGTCCCGGAGGGCCTTGACGGCTCGATGGGCGGTCAGTCGCGGTAGCGGCTTGTGGAGCTTGAACGACTGCACGTCGTAAACACGACTCTTGCGCAGCTTTCGTATCGCATCCCAGTCCATTACTTCCGCATTCACGGGAGGATGACGGACCAATGCGCTCACGTCCAACAGCAACGATTGAACCGCTCGTCTGATTCACAGACAACTTCCACCGCCAATCGGTGGCATCCATGAATATTGTCGGCAGAAGTTCGTCAGAACTTTACCGATAAGGCCCTTTTTGGGTATCCCGGAATGTCCCGCCAGTACGGAGATTTCTGGCAGTTCAAGCCTGGAGGAGACGGACTGCGTGGCGAGCTGTCGCCCACGACGTTGAGAACCCGTTTCCGGCGTGTCCGTAGTTGTGGACCACGGTGGCGTCGGGCCGATCTTCGCGTTCGACTCGAATCGAAGGACGACCAGGACGCAACCCAACCCGGACATCGAGGACTTTAGCTCCCGCTACCCGTGGCTCGACTGCCGAGCAACGGCGGAGGATGGCCTGGGTGAGTTCGTCATCGGACTCTAAGTTCCAATCGTCGGCATCCGATGACCCGCCGAGAATGCAGTCATCAAAGCGCGGCAGGATGTAGGTGAGGCCAGCCGGGTTTTCATCATCCAGGGTGGCGAACTCAAGACCCGGGTTGGCGATGCGAATCACCTGACCACGAATCGGATAGACGGTTGGGTCGGAGGCGATCTGGTTGGCGCCAACCCCGGCACAGTTCATGATTAGCCCGTCCAGATCGCCGAGCGAGGTGACCTCTTGGAGCTGGATGTCGCCGCCGGCGTTCTTCGAACCGTTGCCGAAGCCACTCGATGTAACGAGGAGTGTCGATGATCACGCTCGAGAAAACCCAACCGTGGGTTCGTCCGGCCGGCAGCTCCGAAAGGGTGGCGTGTCGGAACAGATCCGGCATGGTGGACCAGTAGGGGTCGGCCACGGATTCGTAGAAGTACTGGCGGGTTTCGCACCGCCGAACGAGATCCGGCTTTTCGTCGGCAAGTACGCTCAGTTCGACCAGCGTGTCGCGCATCCAGCCTTCGACTTCGGGATCGTCTGGTGCGTTGTACGGGTACCAGATCCCACCCGCCGCATTGGACGTGGTCCCGGGCACAGGCCGATTGGTGAGGATGCGCGTGCTGGTGCCGGTTTCCTGGAGCAAGACCCCCGTCGTGAGTCCGATGACTCCTGCCCCGACCACAGTTACATCCATGCGGGCAGATTATCCGACTTGACCACGCAGGCGGGCGAAATGCTTGGAGTTGCGCGCGCAGCGTCGTACTTTGGAGGAATACGTTGGCAATCAAAGAGGGTGAACTGTTGACCCGCACCTATGTGCTTGACACCTGTGTACTACTGGCCGATGCTCACGCCCTGCTGCGATTCGATGAACATGACGTCGTGTTGCCGCTCGTCGTGATCGAAGAACTGGACCGAAAGAAAACCAGGTTCGATGAGGTCGGGGCCAACGCGCGAAAGGCGCTCCGATTACTTGACGAGTTGGGCGCTTCCCGGGCGGGTGGCTTGCGCGAGTCGGTCAACTTGCCAGGAGGGGGAAGCCTTCGTATTGAACTCAATCGGATCCACTCACCTCGCCTTCCCGATGTGCTCGACCCCGCCACGCCCGACCATCGGATCCTCGCTTGTTGTCTCAACCTCGCCGACGATGGGAAGGACGCAGTGCTGGTTACGAAGGATACGGCGCTGCGTATCAAGGGAGCGCAGCTCGAGCTTGACGTGGAGGACTATCGGGCGGACACCGCCCAGGTCGACGAGTTGTACTCGGGCGTCGCCGAGATGACCGTGGAAACGGACCTCATCGACCGGCTCTTTCAGAAAGGCAAAGTCACCCTTCCCGGGGCTGACCTGCTGCTGAATCAGTTTGTTGTGCTCCGCTCGGGAACCTCACAATCGGGGCTGGCCCGGGTCGCCCAGGCCGAGCCGGAAGTCGTCGTGACGAGGGTTCCTGGAGCGAAGCACGCCTTCGGGATCGAGTCGAAGAACGTCCGGCAGACTTTCGCCCTCGACCTCATGCTCGACCCCGATGTCTCATGCGTGTCGCTGATGGGGCTGGCTGGCGCCGGGAAAACCTTCCTCGCCCTGGCGGCGGCACTTGAACAAGTCGTCGAGCAGAATCGTTACCGGCGACTGTCGGTTTACCGGCCGATGATCGCGGTGGGGCGCCAGGACGTTGGCTATTTGCCCGGGGACCTCGACGAGAAGTTGTCGCCCTGGATGGCAGCGATCTACGACAATCTGTACGCACTGTTCTCCGACTCCACACCCGACGAGGCTCGAGCGGCAGTGCAGGATCTTGTGGACCACAACGAGATGGAGATGGCCGCTGTCACCTACTTGCGGGGACGGTCCATCACTGGCGAAATCGTGATTATTGATGAGGCGCAGAACCTCGAACTGTCGACGCTCAAGACCATCCTCACCAGGATGAGCTCCGATTCGAAGGTGATTCTCTGCGGTGACCTGTCGCAAGTCGACAACCCATATATTTCGCCGTACGGCGGAGTGGCGGCCATGATCGAAAAGCTCAAGGGCCAGCCCATGTTCGGGCATGTGACCCTGGAACGGTCGCTGCGCAGCCCGCTCGCCGAGGTCGCTGCCACCGTTCTTTAGCTAGGCCAGCCAGAACAGGCGGTACAGTCTTGGGATGCCCTGGATCGACCCGATCGAGCTCTACGCCAAACCGCCGCGCTTCGACGATCAGGCCGTCGAGCTAGAGGTCTGGTCGGGGGAGATTGAGAGCGGACCCGATGGCGGTTTGATCGAGGGATATGTGATCGTCGGCGGAGCGCTTGACGCGATCGCCGCCGACGGACTGGCCATCGTCGACTCGGAACTGTCCGGGGTCGACTTCGAGACCGACCACCGAAACGCCTTGGATATCCGTGGATCCACCCTTAGGGATTGTGATCTGAGCGGAGCAAAAATTCGGTCGCTCCGGTCGGTGACGGTACTCGGATCCCGGGTATCTGGAGCCAATCTCTCGGCCGCCTCGATAAGTGATGTCGTCTTTGAGGATTGTATTTTTCAATACACCAACCTGGGCATCAGCAAGTTGTCCCGGGTTGCGTTTGTCAGATGCAAGCTGGAAGAGACCGACTTCACCGGCGCCAAGCTGACAGACGTGACATTTGAGGGCTCGGAGCTTCGCCTGGTCGACCTGTCCAATGCCTTTTTCGAACACGTCGATTTGCGGGGAGCCGCGTCGCTGAGCTTTTCGAGCGGACGCAGTCTGTCTGGGTGTCTGATCAGCGACGCTCAGGTGCAGGAACTGGCTTACGGGTTGGCGCTGACCGCCGGCGCGTCGATCGAAAGATCCGGGAGCTGACCAATGGAAACGGTCGCTGCCTACCCCTTTGTGTGGAGGTTGGCAGCGACCGTTCCGGAAGTCGCTAGACGCTGACTGAGACCGCTTCTGGGGCCAACTGGTCTGAGGTTGGCCAGCGACTGGCGACGCCTATTACGGCGGCGCTGGCGACGATCGAAGCCAATCCTTCCCACCAAACCACGGTGTCCGACGAGCACTCCTCGGTTTGGGTGTCTGATCCTCCGCTCGTTCCAGATGACATTCCGGTACTGCTGCCGAAGGAGTTGCCGAACTGCCATCCGGTTTCCATTCCACGGGTGGCCGGATCGACCAGTTCCGTGCGCCCGTCCTGGTAGGTCACCGTACAGACCGGATCCGTATGGGCGAACATCACGAAGATCGGAACGATGACTGCCATGGCCATGAGCGGTCGACCGACCGTCATCCACCGGGCGTCGGGCGCCGGCCTTGGTCGGTTGCGGCTGGCGAATCCCCACGCCAAGGCCACCACAATCCAGATTGGGCTGGCGGTGATGACGACGAATGCGCTGACCACTGCCGCCATCCATGCCACCGTCAGAAGCGACGGCCGCCGGTTGAGGGACATGAGCGCCAAAGTCGCTGGCAGGGTTGCGGCAATAGCCAGACCGATGGCCCGGAAGATCTCGACGTTTCCTGAGATCAGCCCCGCTCCGAGGGCGACGGCGGTGATCAAGTACACGGCTCCGGCGGCGATGATTACGATCCGCCGGTTTCGTTTGATGGTTTCAAATACGTTCATGTTCAGTTACCTCCCACAAATCGGAGTGGACCAGTTGTAGAAATCAACCCCGAGGAGGACGGCGCTGGGCTGTCCTGCCTCTTCGATGAACCTGGCGACCTCTTGTGAAGGGCCGGTCACGACCAGCACTGTCACTTGGTCATCGCCCGACAGGTAGTTCAGGCCATCCTGGATTACGGAGTCACTGAGCATGCTTGCCGCGATGATGTCGGGAGCGAGACTGCCGCGGTTTATGTTGGCCAGGGCTTGGGTGAGGTGGGCCTTGGCATCTTCGATAGAGGCAGGTTCCCCCGAGTTGGTGCCAGACGAGCTGGCCGATGACGCCCCGAAGAAGTCATCATCAGGCAGGTGGACTCCGCAGGTCGCGTACCCAACCATCCCGAGGCCGTCGTCGCGGGTTGAGCCGTCAGTGGCTGCTGCTGACGTTGGAAATCCTGCCCAGATGACCCGGACGTCGTTCGTCGTCGAGTCCGCCAGCTCTTGAGCTCTCGTCATGGACAGGGCGTCCGTGAAGTACAGCTGAACCGTGGCGACGGTCGATTCGCCGAGACGCTGCAAACCGGTCTCGTCGATCATGCTGCTCGCGTCCGCATTCAGGTAGGGAATGAACGATCCTCCGCTCGGGTCGCCAAACCCGAACATCCCGATCCGACTCTCCACGGTACCGATGCTCTCGGTACCCGCCCCGACCTGAAGGGCGAGGTCAGCGGTCACCAGGCGCGATAACCACTTGGAGTCGATCTGGATGTTGGTGAGCGTCGCTCCCGGGTTGAACATGATGGCACTGTCGATGGTTGCCCTGGCAGCCTGAGCTGCTCGGCCAGAACGGTTGACGACGAGTGGTTGGACAAGTGCGGCACCGATGAACCAGACGATGATCCACGCAGCGACGATGGCCATCACCGCATCGGCGATGGTGCGGCGCATGGCCTTGCGGACTGACTTCTTTAGCTGTCGTTCGTCGACGGCTCCTCCGGCCAACCCACTGAGGTCGACTTCTGCAACATCGTCGAGAATTGCCTGGCATTCTTCGCATCCGGCCACATGAGTCTCGACCAGCTTGCGGGTTGGACGGTCCAGTGCATCGTCGACGAAGGCTTCGAGGAGATCCTGTATTTCTGAATGCGTCATGCGCTTATCTCCGTGTAGTGGGTGCGGAAAGACATCCGTGCCCGGTGAATAAGGACTTTGGCTGCCGCGGGAGTGATTCCCATGGCTTCGGCAACATCGGCGTAGCTGAGGTCGGCCCGGTCGCACAGCAAGAGCGCGGTCCGCTGACGTTCCGGCATCCTCGCCAGAGCCGTCTCGATGGCCTGGACTTCGGTGATGTCGGGGTCGGAGATTCCGGCCTCGTCGATGAGATCTGTCGGGGTCGGGCGCTTGCGCCGTACGTCATCGATAAAAACGGATCGGGCGATCGTGAACAGCCAGGATCGGGGGTTCCCGCCCTGGTAGCCGATCATCGATCGGGTGGCTTTGACGAAGGTGTCTTGCATCAGATCCTCCGCCCAGACCCGGTCCCGGCACAGCGATACCAAAAAGGCGTAGACCGCCTTCGAATGGTCTCGATAAAAATCTTCGATTGTGGTTTGTGTAGCCACACGTTGTCCCGTCCTCCACAGTATGGGTTGCTCATACCGGGAAGACGGATTGCTAAACGGAATCGTTACGGTCGCTCGAAGGTTTTTTCAGCGGGCGGAGCAGGCCCGGGTTATCCGCTCGGGGCTAGCCGCGGTCGCGGCGCATCTGGAGGAGTTCGAAGGCGCGATCCGGGGTGATCGTTTCGGGATCGTCCCCCTTGCGCAGCGAACCGTTGGTCGTCCCATCGGTCACATAGGGTCCGAACCGACCATTCTTGAGAACCACCGGCTTGCCCGACACCGGGTCGTCACCTAGTTCTTTGAGAGGAGCGGCAGCTTGCTGACCCCTACGACGCTTCGGCTCCTTGAAGATTGCGAGCGCTTCGTCGAGCGTCATGGTCAGGAGCGCCTCTTCGGACTCGATGGTGCGACTATCAGAACCCTTTTTGATGTACGGCCCGTAGCGTCCATTGAGTGCGGTGATTTCTTGCTCATCCTCGGGATCAACGCCGATGATGCGAGGAATCTTGAGCAGTTCGACTGCTTGATCGAGGGTGACATCGTCGAGGCTCATGCTCTTGAACAGTGACGCCGTCTTCGGCTTCTTCTTCGAGCCCTCTTCGATCTCGCCGAGCTGGATATACGGTCCATACCGGCCAGCCCGAGCCAGGACCGTCATGCCGGTTTCGATGTCGGTGCCGAGGATCTTGTCGCCGGACGGTGCGTCGAGTAACTCGTTGGCCCGCTCGATGGTGAGTTCGTCGGGAGGCAAGTCCTCCGGAATCGAAGCTCGGTCCTCGCCACGCTGAAGATACGGGCCGTACTGGCCGACCCTGGCGACGATCTCGCGATCGAGGTCGTCGGTGCCGACGGTAAAGGAGTTGACGATGCGCGGGTCGATCTCCTCGAGGCGATCGTCAGCGACGGATGCTTTGAGACCGGTATCACCGAAATAGAACTTGTGGAGCCATGGCTTGGGGTCCTCGTTGCCGGTGGAGATCTCGTCGAGGTCTGACTCCATCTTGGCGGTAAAGGCGTAGTCGACCAGATTTGGGAAGTGATCCTCCAGGAGGCCAACCGTGGCGAAGGCCGTGAACGACGGAACCAGGGCCGAACCCTTCTTCCAGACGTATCCCCGGTTCTGGATCGTCGACATGATCGAGGCGTAGGTCGACGGTCGTCCGACGCCGAGTTCTTCGAGACGGCGGACCAGTGAGGCTTCCGTGTAGCGGGCCGGGGGTTTGGTTTCGTGACCCTTGGCTTCCAATGACACAACCTCGACGTCGTCACCCTCCGACAGGTTGGGCAATGGCCGTTCCTGGTCGTCGAGTTCGGCGTCCGGATCGTCGGATCCTTCGACGTAGGCCCGGAGAAACCCGGGGAAGTGGATGACTTTGCCCGAAGTGGCGAATTCGGCATCACGGCCGTCGGTGGCGGTCGTACCGAGGCGAACCTGCACGCTCTCGCCCTTGGCGTCGTTCATCTGCGAAGCGACCGTGCGCTTCCAGATGAGGTCGTAGAGGCGGGCCTCATCGTCGTTGACCTGGGCGGACACGACGTCAGGCGTCTTGAACGAGTCCCCAGCGGGACGGATAGCCTCATGCGCTTCCTGGGCGCCTTTGACCTTCTTGGCATACTGACGGGGCTTGTCGGGCAGGTAGTCCGCCCCGTACATCTCGGTGATCTGGCTGCGGGCGGCCGCCAGAGCGGTTTCCGACAGCGAGGTCGAGTCGGTCCGCATGTAGGTGATGAATCCGTTTTCGTACAGCCGCTGGGCTGCCGACATCGTCCTGGCTGAGGAGAAGCGGAGCTTGTGACCGGCCTCCTGTTGGAGGGTCGAGGTGCGAAACGGTGCGTACGGCTTACGGGTGTAGGGCTTGGCGTCGACCGATCGCACGGTCATCGTGGTTCCAGCCAACGCTGCGACCAGGGTGTTGGCGTCCTCTTCGTTGAGGACGACGACGTCCTTGCGGCTGATCTCGCCAACCGACGAGAAGTCTTTGCCGGACGCCACCCGGGTCTGGTCTACGGAGACGAGCTTGGCGCCAAAGTTCTCGTCTTTGGAGAATTCACCTTCGACGTCCCAGTATGAAGCGGTCCGGAACGCGATGCGTTCTCGCTCGCGTTCGACAACGATGCGGGTCGCAACTGATTGGACCCGACCGGCAGACAGTTTTGGCTTCACCTTGCGCCACAGCACCGGCGAGACCTCATATCCGTACAGGCGATCGAGTACCCGGCGAGCTTCCTGGGCGTCGACGAGCTTGTCATCGATCTGGCGAGGGTTGTTGAGGGCCTCGGCGATCGCCGAAGGAGTGATCTCGTGAAATACCATTCGCTGGACCGGGACTTTGGGCTTGAGGACTTCGCTCAGATGCCAGGCGATGGCTTCTCCTTCGCGATCCTCATCAGTTGCGAGATACAGCGCGGACGCGTCGTCCAGGAGGCGCTTGAGTTCCTTGACAGTCTCACGCTTTTCTTTCGAGACGATATAAAGAGGTTCGAACCCGTTGTCGACGTCGACAGCCAGGCGTGCCCAACTCTCTCCCTTGTATTTTGCAGGGATGTCGGCTGCTTTGGATGGCAGGTCACGGATGTGACCCACGGAGGACGTAACGACGTAGTCGGAGCCGAGAAAGCTCGCAATTGTTCGGGCTTTCGCGGGTGACTCAACGATGATCAGGGGTTTGGACACGGAACAAGTGATAACCGTCCTGATAGCCCGTTGTCAAGACGGCACTACGCCAGATCGACCAGGAGACGGCTTGTCTGAACCCCCGGAGGGCTAACGTTCACCGCACATGCAAGACGCAGTATCCCCCCGAAGTAGATGGCAGCTGATTCGTCGCGGCGAGTTCGCCAAAGTGTGGTGGTCGGGAACGATCTCGAGCTTCGGTGACTGGGTTTCTCTCTTCGCTACGCTCGCCCTCGGAGACCAAATCGGCGGCGGCCTCGGAACCCTCGTCCCTCTGGTCGGTCGATTTGTTCCTGCCATTCTCTTCGGGCCTATGGGCGGAGTGCTGACCGACCGGGTCAATCGGAAAACAATCATGCTCGTCGCAGACATTGGGCGGGGCTTGTTGGTGCTGTCTCTGATTTTTGTAAGGACACTTCCCCAACTGTTTGCGGTCTCTTTCTTGATTGAGATTCTTTCCCTGCTTCGCCAACCAGTCCGAGAGTCCTTGGTGCCTGAGCTCGTGAACGGGAACGAACTGATCGTGGCCAATAGCCTCTCGGTCGTGAGTTCCTATGGGGTCTTTCCGGTTGGTGCGCTGGTGTGGTCGGCCTTCTCGAAATTGCCGCAGTGGGCAGGCTGGGACTTCTCGTCTCCGTTCACGGCCGGCTTCGCGCTCGACTTCGTTACGTTCATGCTCTCGGCGGCGATCGTGGCCATAACGACCATTCCGTTGCGTGCGACCGTTGAAGGGCGAGAAGTTTGGAATTGGAAAGCTCCTTTCATAGACCTTGCCGAAGGGGTCCGTTTCGTCGTGGGTCACCGCGGAGTGCGGGTCGTCATCATCGGGATGGCCGTCACTCTCTTCGGGAGCGGGGCCATCATCACACTCGGACAAACGTTCGCCCGGTCGTTCATTTTTGGTGATGACTCCGGTTTTGCTCTCCTCGCCACCGCAATGGGCGCTGGCGGAGCGATAGGGGTCATGTTCGTTCAGCGTATCGACCAGACCGCCATTCATCGCATGGTCGTCTTTGGCGCGGCGATTTCGCTGACCGGGATTGCGCTCACCTCGTTGGCGTTTGCGACGACCGTGATGGCAGCGGCGGCATTCTCGTTCATGTTCGGCTTTGCGGCAGGGATTGGATACGTGGTTGGGGTCACCTATCTGCAGGTTGGATCGGCAGAAGCGGTCCGGGGCCGGACGTTCGCTGCCTTGTTCCTGGTCGCCCGATCGGCACTGCTGGTATCGATGACCGTGGCGGCCTTGGCTGCCACGTTCCTCCACGGTCGCCTGCCTGATCCGCTCGACGACGGGGTTCGTCTCATTTTTGTTTTGGGTGGGGCCATCACGGTTGTCGCCGGCTTGGCTACGTTATGGGTCGTGCGAGAGGTCTTCATTCCACAATTAGAACGAGATGGCGTTTGAACTACATCGCATTTGAAGGAGTGGAGGGTGCCGGAAAGAGCACCGTTGTCCGGATGCTCGCCGAGCGGCTCCGTTCCGAGGGTCACGAAGTGGTCGAGGTTCGAGAGCCGGGCGGTACCCGGTTGGGTGATGCCATCCGGGGCCTGTTGCTAGACGGAGACAGCCCGATGGCGCCCTGGGCAGAAGCCGCCCTATTCGCGGCTGCTCGAGCGCAGCTCGCGGCTGAGGTGGTCGGGCCCGCGATCGAGCGCGGAGCCTGGGTGTTGTCCGACCGTACCGTGTATTCGTCGCTGGCATACCAGGGCGGTGGGCGGAACCTGGGTCTTGAGGAGGTTCGCACGTTGAACACGTTGGCCCTCGATGGAACGTGGCCGGACCTGGTGGTGTGGCTCGATGTCGACGCTGCGGTCGGTCTGACGCGTCAGGAAGATGGTGACCGCATCGGCTCTGAGGATTTGGCTTTCCACCTCGCCGTGGCTGATACCTTTGCCGAACTCGCTGCTGCCGACCCTGGTCGGGTGATCCGAATCGACGCCGGGACCGATATCGACTCGGTCGTCGATGCCGTGTGGGAGTTGATTCGATGAACCGCAAAGGCCTCATCGGTCACGGCCGGGTACTCGACCTACTTGAGGAAGAAGCTGCTTCGGCAGCTCACGCCTACATGTTTGTTGGGCCAGACGGTGTCGGGAAAGCCATGATCGCGCTACGTTTCGCGGCAGTCATCCTGTGCGATCGATCGGGTCAACATGATGGTCCATGCTCGGTCTGCGACCGGGTGGCGTCTGGCAACCATCCCGACGTCACTCTGGTCGTTCCCGACGGCCGGGCCTCTATCGGGGTGGAACAGGCTCGGACCGCCGTGCACGCTGCGTCGATGACCCCGGTCGAGGGAGAGAAGAAGATCATCCTCATCGATGAGGCATCCATCCTCACCGAGTCGGCTGCGAATGCGCTTCTCAAGACGCTCGAAGAGCCCAGCCCTTCGACCGTGTTCATCCTCGTAGCCGAGTCTGAGGATGACCTTCCGTCCACCATTGCGTCGCGGTGCCGCACGGTGCATTTTGGGCGGGTCCGGTTGGATGAGCTGATCGAGGGCCTTGAGCTGCTTGGGCTCGATCACGAACAAGCGCAGCGAGTCGCCGTGATCTCGGGCGGCCGGCCCGGTCTGGCTCGCCAGTTGGCCACGGAGAAAGAAGTGGTCGAGTTTCGTCAATTCTGGCTAACCGTGCCAGAGCGAGTCACCCCCCACACCGGGAATTCCTTTCTATTGGCCGACGCGGCGGAGCGGGCTGCCGCGCCGCTCATCAAGACGCTCGGTGTTGCCGACCCAAACGAGACCAAGATTCAAAAGGAACGACGCGAGCGCTCGGCAAAACGGTCTGCCCAGGCGTTGATGATCACCGGTTTGGAAATCCTTGCGTCCTGGTACACCGACGCGGCGGCCGCTCAATTCGGGGTGGCGGTGCGTAACCCGGACGTAGACGTGACCCGCCTGGCGATGATTACTCCTGCCGAAGCAACCCAGAACGCCGAACTGGCGCTCGATGCCGTAACCGCCATCCGGCAGAACCAACGAGTCCCCCTGGTACTCGCCAACCTCTTCAACGATCTTGCTCGTGAGTGAACCCTGGGAGCGGCGGTTCAAGGTGTCCGTTCCGATGGGCAGGGTGTTGGCCGGACCGTTGTTCGGGCTAGACATTATCGGATCCGAGAACCTTCCCGACGGTCCCTATGTTGCAGGGATCAATCATGCTTCCCACGTCGATGCTGCCTTCGCGTCGATGGCGCTTCGCAAGCCGATCCGGTTTATGGCCGCCGCCGACCTGATCGGAATCAATAAGGGACTGGACTTCGTCTTGCCTTTTTATGGGGCCATTCTTCTGCCTCGGTCTTCGGTTCCGCTCGGAGCGATGCGCATCGGATTGGCGCATTTGGCCGACGGTGGGCGACTCGGCGTGTTCCCCGAGGGTCGCCGTTCGGAAGGGTGGCGGGCGTCGGGCTTCAAACGAGGGGCAGCCTGGTTGGCGATCCGAGCCGGAGTCCCTTTGGTTCCAGTGGCGTTGTCGGGAACGGACCGGGTGATGGGACTCGAGGAGCGTTCGGTGCGGCGCGGCAAGGTCGAAGTTCGGATCGGCACACCACTGATCGGTCAGCTGGACTCGTACGCTCTCACCGATGCCTGGGGCACGGCCATGGACGGATTGCTGGCCCAAAGTGAACTGGCGCCTGCTCGTGACGAGCGGCCTGATGTGCGTACTGGAGCCGAAGAGGGGATTTGAACCCCTGACCTGCTCATTACGAGTGAGCTGCTCTACCCCTGAGCTACTTCGGCAGGTGGCCGAGCGGGTCGGCCGTATGTGGGCGACAGGATAGCCCATTCGGTCCGGCCGGCGGTCGGACCGATTCCGTACGCTGGTAATGTCCTGGCTCGACCAGCGGAAGCACCCCGATGGCTGACCAGGCCAACTTCCAAGATGACGCCATGCAATTTGCGCCGCAGCTTTACTCTGCGGCGCTCCGTATGACGCGCAATCCGGCCGACGCCGAGGATGTGGTTCAGGAAACGTTCCTTAAGGCGTATCGCGCCTATGCCTCCTTTGAAGCCGGCACGAATCTGAAAGCCTGGCTGTATCGAATCCTGACCAACACCTACATCAATCGATACCGCAAACAATCCCGCCGACCTGACGAGGTCGATCTCGGCGAGGTCGAAGACCTCTACTTGTATCGCAAGATCAGCGCGGCCAATACACCAGATTCGCTCAAATCAGCTGAGGAGGCTGTGCTGGAAGGTCTGGTAGATGAAGACGTTAAGGCGGCGGTGGAGGCCCTTCCCGAGCGATTCCGGATGCCGGTCTTGCTGGCCGACGTGGAAGGATTCTCGTACAAAGAAATCGCCGAGATCATGGACGTTCCGATCGGAACGGTCATGTCACGGTTACATCGGGGAAGAAAACAACTGCAAAAGGCGTTATGGAAGTTCGCGGAGGAACGTGGATTGGCCGATCGGAAAGACGGATGACCAAGAAATCTTGTGACGATGCCATAACCAAGATCTACGGCTACCTCGACGGTGAAATCTCGCCGATGAAACGTGTCATGGTCCGGTTGCATTTGCGGAGGTGTTCGGGGTGCGGAAGCGCCTTCTCGTTCGAACGTCGATTGCAGATCGTGATTCGGGAGAGATGCCAGGAAGAAGTCCCGGCATCGGTCATGGCCAAGCTGCGAGCGATCGTGGCTGACGAGCAGAATCTCTAAACACTCGATTGGTCGCCGCAACCGGCCAATGTATGGGTAGGTTTCGTTGGGCCACCCGGAGCCGGTATATTGGACAAGACATGACCCACTCTTTGCGCCGCATATTTGCCTTGTTCGTCCTCGCCGCTGCGTCGTTGAGCGTCGCCGCCCCGGCCGTCATGGCCGCGACGGCTCTGCCTTCTTCGAGCGACACGGTCATCGCCCAACCGTACGTAGAAGTCGAACCCGCAGTCGATGAAGCGGACGAACCGCAATGGACCTACCGCTATTTGATCCCGGCGGTGGTCGCGTTGACGATCCTGCTCATCATCGGCACCGTGGTCATGTACTTCGTGAAAGTTGTTCGCGGTCGTTACACAGTCGTCGAATAACGGAGCAGTCCCCTGGGCAGGGGCGGTCAAGATCGCAGAACGGCTGGCCGGCACCTACCCCCTGTTTGACTCGTACCATCGAGACGCACTGGTCGCTGAGGCCGTCCCGCTCGTTGCGAAAGCCCAGGAATTGGTCGAAGCAGAGACCGGACTCGGATCGGTCGGTGTACCAACGGTCGAGGTGGTTGATCGGGGACGCTGGGTCGAACGCAACGTTGCCTTCTTCTCCATGATCGTTGATGCGACGATTACGGAACCTCAAGGTCTGGTCAGGAAGATTGGCGGACCGCTGGTCGCGGCCGAAACTGGCGCCCTCCTCGGGGTCCTGTCACGGCGGGTTCTCGGACAATATGAACTCGTTCTGCCGTCCGAAGACGCCGGGGACACGATCTATCTGGTTGGCCCCAACATGCTGGCCATGGAGCGGGCGCATCAACTGCGGCCTGCTGAATTCCGGATGTGGATTGCCCTGCACGAATGCACCCACCGCCTTCAGTTCATGGCGGTGCCGTGGATGCGTGACTATTTCTTTGAGATGGTGACCTCGTTGGCCGCCGCCACCCAATCTGATGAGCGGCGCTTGACCCGGTTGGGGTCTGAGATTCGGAAGGCGTCCGATGAGGGTCGGCCGCTCATTGACGAGTCAGGGCTGCTCGGGTTGTTTGCGAACGACGATCAGCGACTGTTGCTCGACAAGATCCAGGCGCTCATGTCCCTACTTGAGGGCCACGGCCACGTCGTAATGGACCGGGTTGGTGGTCGCATCCTTCGCACCCAGAAGCGGATGTCCGGTCTGCTGAAAGCTCGTCGGGCCGACCCGCGGATGGCGGCCTTCATGCGCCTGACCGGCCTGGAGATGAAAATGCGGCAATACGAATTAGGGGAACAATTCGTTCTCGGGGTCGAGCGGCTTTCTACCTGGTCGGCTCTCGATGTTGCCTGGACCGAACCTGACGCCCTCCCGACGCTCGCCGAGATCGAATCGCCGGAAACGTGGCTTCGTCGGGTGAGCTAGACCCGTCTCTCGAACGGGCTGGAGAACATCTGGCGGGCCGGTCGTGCGTCGTGGCGTTGTCGGGCGGGCCTGATTCGGCGGCGCTGGCGTTTGTGGCGAAGAGGTTCGGGCGCTCAGCACGGGCAGTTCACGTGGACCATGGGCAGCCCGCTTCGGCTGCATTGGCGGCGGCAGCCGAGAAGATCGCATCCGAAGTTGAGATCCCATTCGAAAAGGTATCGGTCGATGTGCCTGACGGGGCGTCCTTCGAAGACCAGGCTCGCCAGGTTCGCTACGAGGCTCTTCAGAATGCCTGCAGCCCCGGTGAGGTACTTCTGACCGGCCACAGCGCCGATGACAATGCCGAAACGTTCCTCTTGAATCTGCTGCGCGGCGCCGGGCTGACCGGTCTGGGGGGGATCCCGATGGCGCGAGGGTCGGTCATGCGGCCGCTACTCGAGGTTCCCCGATCGGTGCTTGCAGCTCTCGTAGACGCCGAAGGTCTTAGTGCGATGGCGGATCCTTCAAATGCGGACCTCGCCCACGCTCGCAACCGGATCCGGCACGAGGTGCTGCCGGCGCTAGGCCCCCCCGAAATTATCGCCCGAGCGGCCAGGCTGGCGTCGGACGATGACCACACGCTTGATGACCTCGCAGCAGAGGTCCCGATCCGAATGGGTTTGAACCGGGTATCGATCTCCATTGCTGCGCTGCGCACGCGTCCCCGTCCCATCGGCAATCGGGTGATCAGACGGGCACTACGGCAAGTGAACCCGCCCTATCCGGGGACTTCTCGCATGATCGACTCGGTCTGGTCAGTCGTGACCGGGACCGCCAGTCGTGCCGAACTCGGCGAAGGAGTGATCGCGTACGTATCCCAAGCAAGCGTGGTCCTCGAGCAGGAGACGAACGACGTACCGCAGGCCGTTGTCCTCCATGCTCCCAGCACGATGTTTGGTGATTGGGTGCTGGCGGTGTCCGAACAACAAGGTATCCCGCCAGCGCTACCCATCGGTCCTGGCTGGGCAGTGTTTGCCGACCCTCCCGAGTTGCTCGTGAGAAGTCCGCTACGTGGAGATCGGGTGCCGCTCCGGCAAGGCGGGCATAAGGACCTCGCGGACGTATTTGCCGAGGCGTGTATATCGCAGGATGGACGGCGAAACTGGCCCGTGGTGGTTGCCGATGAACTCGTGTGGTGGGTGCCCGGCGTGCGACAAGGATGGCTCGGTTGGGGAGATACGAGCTCGGACCGCTACCTTGTTGCGAACATTCTTTTGGAGGGTTAGTGATCGTCTCGAAAGTTTTGATCTCAGAAGAGGAGATCCAAACCAAGTTGTCGGACATGGGCAAGCAGATCAGCGCCGACTACGCCGGTAAAGATCTGCTGATGGTGGGCGTGTTGAAGGGTGCTTTCATCGTCATGGCCGACCTCGCCCGCCATATCACGGTACCGGTGGAGTTCGACTTTATGGCCGTCTCGTCATACGGCGCCGCGACGCAGACTTCCGGCGTGGTTCGGATCCTCAAGGATCTGGACCAGGAGATCGCCGGTCGCGATGTGTTGATCGTGGAAGACATCATCGATTCCGGCCTCACCCTGAGCTACCTGCTGAAGTCGTTGCGGGTGCGCAGGCCAGCGTCGCTGGAACTCGCTTCGCTCCTTGTGAAAAAGGGCATTCAGAGCGTCCCGGTCGACGTTCGCTACACCGGCTTTGAGATCGGTCCCGAGTTCGTGGTGGGCTACGGTCTCGATTACGCAGGTAAGTATCGCAATCTTCCTTATGTTGGGGTGATGGAAGAATCTTCGGAGTGATTTACGGCTGGGGTGGGCATATTTCGAGAATGGCAATAGCATGGTGCTGCGAGCCTGATGGTTTGACGAGCAACGACACAACTCCCGGAGGACCGCGGTGAACCGCACCGTTCGTACGATTCTTATTTATTTTGCGGTAGTGACGCTGCTGTGGCTCGCCTTCTCGGCCTGGTTCGACGCTGCCAACGCTCCCGAAGAGATCGACTTCACGAAACTCGATGCACTCGTCGAAGACGGCGAAGTAGGCACGGTTCGTTTCTTCCCCGACGCCAACAAAGTTGAAGTCCGCTCGCCGTCGACCCCTCTTGAGGAACCGGCCGAGTTCACGATTGCCTATCCCGATCAGTTCGAAGATGAGCTGCTCATTGAGCTGCAAGCTCAGGGCGTCGAGGTTTCGGTTGACCCCGAGCCGACGTCGATTGGCACGGTTCTTCTGACGCTGCTGCCATGGATATTCATCCTTGGCTTCATGTTCATCATCTTCACGCAGATGCAGGGTGGTGGAAATCGCGTCATGCAGTTCGGTAAGTCCAAGGCCAAGCAAATGACCAAGGACCAGCCCAAAGTTACTTTCAACGACGTGGCTGGCCTCGAAGAGGCCATCGAAGAACTTGAAGAGATCAAGGATTTCCTGCAAAACCCTGCCAAGTACCGGGCGATGGGCGCCAAGATCCCCCGTGGTGTTCTGCTGTTTGGCCCTCCAGGAACCGGTAAGACGTTGCTGGCACGAGCCGTCGCCGGCGAGGCCGGTGTGCCCTTCTTCTCGATTTCGGGTTCCGACTTCGTCGAGATGTTCGTTGGGGTTGGAGCGTCGCGGGTACGAGATCTGTTCGAACAGGCGAAGGCTCAAGGTCCGGCCATCGTCTTCATCGATGAGATCGACGCGGTTGGTCGACATCGTGGTGCCGGTCTCGGTGGTGGCCACGATGAACGTGAGCAGACGCTCAACCAGTTGCTGGTCGAGCTTGATGGATTCGAAGCTCAGACCGGTGTCATCGTGATGGCAGCCACCAACCGCCCCGACATCCTTGACCCCGCCCTTTTGCGTCCCGGTCGATTCGATCGGCAGATAACCGTCGGTCGACCGGCGTTCAAAGGTCGCACCGCCATCCTGGAAGTGCATGCCAAGGGCAAGCCGTTCGCTCCGGACGTCAAAATGGAAACCATCGCCAGGCAGACCCCCGGCTTTACCGGTGCCGATCTCGCCAACCTCATCAACGAGGCCGCCCTTCTGGCTGCTCGCCACAACAAGAAACTCATCGGCACCGAGGAGATCGAAGAAGCCACCGTTCGCATCATTGCGGGACCAGAACGCAAGAGTTTGGTCATCTCGGAGGATGAAAAGAAGATCACCGCGTTCCACGAAGTCGGCCATGCTCTTGTTGGCTGGGTGCTACCCAACGCCGATCCGGTCCACAAGGTCACGATCATTCCACGAGGTAGCGCAGCAGGTCACACCCAATCTATGCCGTCCGAAGACCGGCTGTATCGTCGGCGTAGTGAGCTGATCGATCAGCTCGCAATGGCTCTTGGCGGCCGGGTCGCCGAGGAACTCGTATTTGGTGATCCGACAACGGGTGCCTCGAACGACATCGAACAAGCCACCAAGATCGCCCGGCAGATGGTCATGGAGTACGGGATGAGCGACAAACTCGGACCGATGAAGTACGGCCACGCCGATGGCGAGGTCTTCCTCGGGCGGGACTACTCCCGCCAGGCCGACTACTCCGATGACATGGCCGCAACCATCGACAACGAGGTGCGCAAGCTCATCGGACAAGCCCACGACGAAGCGCGGGCCATTCTGACAACTCACCGTGACGATATGGAGCGGATGACGACTGCACTGCTCGACGAAGAAACGCTCGACTCGAAGCGTATCGCCGAACTCCTCGCCGACGTTCCGAAGTGGCAGCACTCGCCGAGCGGATCAATGCGGATTCAGATCCCAGCCGGTATGCCGACACCTCCCAAAGACGGCGTGGCAGCTTCCCAGGCTGGCACCTAACCCCTACGCTGTCACCATGACTGTCGACAAGGACGCCATCGCTGCGGCGGTGCGGAACATTCTGGTAGCCATCGGTGAAGATCCCGATCGCGAAGGCTTGGCTGAAACCCCCGATCGGGTCGCCCGCATGTACGAGGAGCTCTTCGAGGGCATGCACCAGAACCCCGAGGAGATCGTCAAGTCGGTGTTCACCGAGGACGCACATCGCGAGATCGTCATGGTTCGCGACATCCCCTTCTATTCGATGTGCGAGCACCATCTCGTTCCCTTCTTTGGGAAAGCTCACGTGGCCTACCTGCCCGATGGGGTGCTTACCGGACTCTCGAAGCTCGCTCGCCTAGTGGAAGCTTTCGCCAAACGCCCGCAGATGCAGGAGCGGCTTACATCCCAGATTGCCGACACTCTCATGGAGGCCGTCAAACCGCTTGGCGTTCTGGTTGTCATCGAGGCCGAACACTTGTGTATGAGCATGCGAGGCGTTCAAAAGCCGGGGGCTTCCACGACTACGTCGGCGGTCCGGGGCATTTTCGCTTCCCGGGCGACCACCCGAGCTGAGGCCTTCGCTCTCCTCAACCGATGAACTGGCGGTTGCGCACGAGGACGCTGATCCTCGACCGGCCCTTGTTGATGGGGATCGTCAACGCCACGCCCGACTCGTTTTCTGACGGCGGCCAATTCGATTCACCCCAAGACGCGATCGATCATGCCCGGCAGCTCGTTGGCGAAGGTGCCGACGTGATCGATGTCGGTGGGGAGTCAACCCGCCCCGGGGCAGATCCGGTACCGGTCGATGAAGAACTCGCCCGGGTTATCCCGATCGTCGCGACGCTGACCGCCGAAGGCGTGGTCGTCTCAATCGACACGTCGAAGCCGCAGGTCGCGGTAGAGGCCCTCAAAGTCGGCGCAGAGATCGTCAACGATGTGACCGGCTTCCGGGACATCGCCATGCGGGAGATGGCCGTGGAATGGCAGCCGGGGGTGGTGGTCATGCACATGGCCGGGTCGCCTCGCACCATGCAGGAGAACCCCGAATACGCCGATGTGCTCGCCGAGGTAGGCAGTTACCTCATCACCCAGGCTGGTCTGTTGGAAGCGGCCGGACTGAGCTCCGATCGTATTTGTCTCGACCCGGGCATCGGTTTTGGCAAGACAACCGAACATAATCTGGATCTCCTGGCTGGAACCGGTGTTTTGGCTGGCCTGGGCTACCCGCTGATGGTTGGAGCATCGAGAAAACGGTTCATCAGCGCCCTGCTGGGGGTTGAGTCCCTGGAGGAACGGGACTTCGCCACAGCCGTTTTGTCTGCGCTAGTGACCCATCTCGGGGCCAATGTGGTGCGGGTTCATAATGTTCACCTGTCTCGGCAGGCCGCCCTTCTCAGCTCGGCTATCGTGGCGGACACATGACAGGTCTAAAACCACGGGATTTCGTTTGGGTTATTGCCGGACGCTTGGCAGTAAGCCAGCGGATCGGTGGCCATGGCTTCCAGCATCGACGGGTCCGTCGCGAAGAAGAGATCATTTGGCTGCGAGAGAACGCCAAAATCAACACCCTCGTGTCGCTCTTGACCGGGAATCAGAACATCTCGTCCTATGAAGAGGCCGGTTTCGCGGTGACCCACGAACCGTTACCGGCTGAGCTGAACGTGGGGTCAGATGTGCCACGGGTGCTGAAGGCGATTCAGTCCGCACTGTCGCCCGGCAACGCAGTTGTACTCGTGCACCGCGACCTCGTTGACGAGACACTGGCAGGGCTGTTGGCCGCCTATCTCATCTATAGCGGCATGGTCGGCGACCCGATCAAAGCTGCTGCCGTCATCCAGGAGATTCTCGGACGCCCTTTGGGTCCGGAAGCTCGGACGATGATGAATGCCGCTGCCCGGTGACCGATACGATTTCGCTACGCGGACTTGAAGTCTTTGCGTATCACGGTGTCCTCCCGCAAGAGGCGATTAAGGGTCAGACGTTTGCCATCGACATCGATCTGTCCGTGGACACGCACAAAGCCGGCTCGCTGGACGATCTGTCCGAGACCGTCGACTACGGAAGGCTCGCCGACGAAGTCGTAGCGCTCGCATCCGGTGAGCGTCATGATCTCATCGAAACGCTCGCTCACGAGATTGCCAAAATGTGTATGGCCCTGGATCCGGTCGCCGGTTGCATTGTCACGGTGCACAAACCGTCCGCCCCGATCCCGCACACGTTCAGCGACGTTTCGGTTTCGGTTAGGTACCCAAGGTAACGAATCATGCACGTTGCCATCGGGCTCGGGTCGAATCTCGGAGATCGTATCACCCACCTCCGAATGGCTGTAGGCCAGCTTGAGGAGCGCTTCGGTCCGTTGGTGGCCGTTTCTAGCTTGTATCGATCTGACCCGGTTGGAGGGCCCGAGCAGCCCGATTATCTCAATGCGGTGGCGGTAATTGACACCAATCGTACGCTCGACCAGGTCTTGGCGGCGTGCCTGGAGATCGAGCAGCTTGCCGGCCGGGCCCGCACCGAGCCGTGGGGCCCTCGGACCCTGGATCTCGACGTGCTGGCAGCTGCGGCGCCTCCGGTAACGACCGATCGCCTCACCGTGCCCCACCCCCGCGCCGCTGATCGACGGTTTGTACTCGAGCCCTTGGATGAAGTGTGGCCCGAGGCGGCCGTAGGCCCTGGCTCAGCCAGGGCTTCCCTCGAAAAGGTCCAGGACCAGAAGGTTGATCGTCTGGCCGAATCTGATTGGGTCAAGGGGCTGTCCAAAGGTGGTTGGTGGGTGGTGGCGCAGGTTGTGCTGCTCATCTGGGTGATTGGCGGAGCTGTGCAACTCCCACCGTCGTCCAGCCTGTTCGGACGCTGGCTCGGAGCTGTTGTCGTCTTGAGCGGCCTCCTCTTCGGGCTGTGGGCAGGCCGGTCGCTCGGCAAGAGCCTCACTCCTTACCCTGAGCCGATGACGGGTGCCGCATTGGTTTCGCAGGGCCCGTACCGGCTCGTCCGCCATCCGATCTACGGCGGGATCATTATCGCTCTCGTCGGGCTGGCCCTGTTCCAGGGCTCGACTATGACCCTGGTCGGGGCTGTCGAAATGGGTGCGTTGTTCTGGCTCAAGTCCTCGTTTGAAGAGCGACGTCTGCTCATAGCTCATTCCAGGTACCGGCATTACCAGCAGGCGGTTCCCAGGCGCTTGATCCCGTTCCTGGTGTAGGCTCGGCCCCGGTCTGGTACCGCCTGGTGGATCGGAACCGAAAGGAAGCAAGGTATGGCTCGAATTGTCATTGTCGGCCCTGGGAGAGCCGGAATGTCCATTGGCCTCGCCGCCCGCTCGGCCGGTCATGAGATAGTCGCCCTGGCCGCTCGAGAGCCGCTCGCCACCGACCTGGCCGTATCCGTACCGATAGTCAGCAAGTTGCCTGATGCTGAGTTCGTATTCATTGCCGTGCCAGATGACGTCATCGGCGACGTTGCCGCCGTTATCCGGCCACCCGGCGGGGCGATCATTGCCCACTTCTCAGGTCGAACGTCGGTTGACGTGCTTGCTCCGCTCGGTTCGAAGGTCGGTTCGCTACATCCGTTGATGACACTTCCGTCGGGCCCGGTCGGTGCCCTGGCGTTGGCAGGGGCGGGGGCAGCCATCACCAGTAGGTCAGAGGCGGTTGCCAGTGCGCTCACGGTGTTTGCCGACTCGTTGGGCATGCGCCCCTTCCGATTGCCGGATCCGGCCAAGGACGCCTATCACGCCGGAGCCACCGCCGCATCAAACTACGTCGTGACGGCACTGGCGCTGGCCGAGCGCTTGTTCGCTGAGGCGGGTGTTCCTCTCGATGTGGCTGCGCCGCTCGTTGCTGCGGCGGTAGCGAACGTTTTCGAGTTGGGAGCCATGGAGGCACTGACCGGCCCGATAGTTCGGGGCGATGTCGGCACAGTGGTCGCCCAGCGAGCCGCCGCCCGCCAAGCGGACGTCGAGGACAGTTTTGTGGCGCTCGGCCGGGCTACCGCCCTCCTGGCCGGAACCTGGGATACCGTTGGTGAGGCGCTGGCATGAGGATTGTCGAAACGTTTGCCGAGTGTCGCTCGCTTGCCACTGGTTCGACAGGACTCGTACCAACGCTCGGTTTTGTTCATGAGGGCCATCTCGATTTGATGAGCCGTTGCCGTCGCGAAAACGATCTCGTGATCTCGAGCCTGTTCGTGAACCCGCTGCAGTTCAACGACCCGGCCGATTTCGACGCCTATCCGCGCAAGTTCGAACGGGATGCCCGCTTGATGGAAGAAGCAGGCGTCGATGTGCTGTTTGCCCCCGCTTTGGAGGAGATGTATCCCGTTGAGCCGGTGACTGCGGTGGTCGTTGAGGGCATCACCGAATCGATGGAAGGGGCTCATCGGCCCGGCCATTTCGAAGGCGTCGCCACGGTCGTCACGAAGTTGCTGGCCGGTATTCAACCTGATCGTGCCTATTTCGGGAAGAAGGATGCTCAACAGCTGACCATGGTGACCCGGTTGGTGGCAGACCTGTCTTTGCCCGTCGACATTGTGGCCTGCTCAACCGTTCGGGAGTCAGACGGGCTGGCGCTGTCGAGCCGCAATGTCCGGCTGGCTGGCGAGGCTCGGCGGTCGGCGGCACGTCTCTCGCAAGGGCTCTTCGCGGCAGCCGATCTCGTTGCATCGGGTGAACGTGATGGCGCGCAGATCGAGCGAGCTGTGGCCGATGAGCTGGTGGGAATATCCGCCGAATACGTGACATTGGCCGATCGGGCCAGCGCCGAACCCATCGTTCGACTCGATCGACCCGCCTTCCTGGCTGCTGCCGTCGAAGTGGGTGGGGTACGTCTCATCGACAATGTGTGGTTGGAGACGGATGGATCGTCGGATCGGGGTTGGCGTCTCGACGAATCCAGCATTCTCTATGGGGAGGAACGACTGATGTTGTTGGCTCTGAACGTCGGCAACTCGCAGACCGACATTGGCGTGATGGCTGACGGACAGCTGGTGCAGCACTGGCGGGTGTGCACCCGCGGTTGACCGGACGGCCGACGAGTATCTGTTGCTGCTGCGGGGGTTGTTGGTGACCAGGCGGTGACCGTCACCCGTCGCGGCGCTTGCCTCAGTCGTCCCGGCTGTGTCACAGGCGCTCGGTCTGGCGCTCGGACAGCTCGTGGACTCGGTGCTAGCCGTCGGCCCAGGGGTGAAGACCGGCATGCCGATGTCGGTCGACAACCCCCGCGAGGTCGGCGCCGACCGCGTGGCGACGGCGGTAGCCGCCAAACAGTTCTATGGGCATCCGGTCATTGTCATCGGCTTCGGGACGGCCATAACCGTCGATGTGGTCGGGGTCGACGGTGCCTTCGTCGGTGGGGCCATAGCCAGCGGGATCGAGGTGTCGCTCGACGCCCTGGTTGACTCGACGGCGGCTCTTCGCAGAGTGGCGCTGACTCCGCCGGTCCATGTCATTGGTCGTAACACCGTCGAAGCGATTCAGTCAGGCATGGTCTACGGGTACGCCGGGCTGGTCGACGGTCTCGTCGAACGGGCTCTCAACGACCTCGGCGCTGAGGCGCTCCTGGTTGCAACTGGTAGCGGGGCACCAACGTTGGTGCCCGCTCCTGGCCAGAGATTACGTCGTCGACGACGTGCTGGCGTTGCGGGGATTGGGTCTGCTGAGCGAGAAGAAATCGATGACCGCGCCTCCACCGGTAGGCGGTAAGGTGTCGCCCTATGTCTGATGAACCGACCGAAGAATTAGATGATCGCGCCGCCTCGCCGATCGTCCGCTTACGGCGGTCTGATCGGACAAGCTCGAATGAACTCAGCCGCGGGGGACTAGACCCCTACCCCCACACGTTCCGGCGTGATGCTTCGGCTGCGTCAATTCACGATGTCCACCCAGGTCTCGATCCGGGTGTCGAAACCGGTGAGATGGTCACGGTGGCTGGACGGCTGTTGAACGTGCGCTCATTCGGGAAACTGCGCTTCGGGGTTCTCCAGGACCACTCAGGACAAATCCAACTCTTCGTGTCCAAGGCGGTGCTCGGCGATGAAGCGTTTGAGGTCTTTGATCTCGTCGACGATGGGGACTGGGTCGGCGCCCACGGTGAAGTAATCACGACGAAAAAGGGTGAACTGAGTATCCGGGTCGACCGGTTTGAGCTACTCGCCAAGTCGTTGCGCCCGTTGCCCGACAAATGGCATGGGCTCCAAGACCAGGAACGTCGATACCGTCAGCGGTACCTCGACTTGACGGTCAACGAAGAGGCGAGAGCGACCGCCCTCGCCCGAATTGCCACGGTCAGATC
>CAWIFX010000038.1:0-14633 GCA_963835515.1 uncultured Acidimicrobiia bacterium
ACGTAGCTGGGCCGAGCCGTACAAGATCAAGATGGTCGAGCCGATCAAGATGACCACCCGAGCCGAACGTGAGGCCGCGATCGCCGAGGCCGGATTCAACACGTTCCTCCTTCGCTCCGAGGACGTCTATATCGACCTTCTCACCGACTCCGGCACCTCGGCCATGTCCGATGCCCAGTGGTCCGCTCTCATGATGGGCGACGAGGCGTATGCCGGCAGTCGCAGCTTCTACCGGCTGGTCGAGGCTGTGGAGGAGGTGTATGGGTATCCGGAACTCATTCCCACCCACCAGGGCCGAGGCGCTGAGCACATCCTGAGCCAGATCCTCATCGAACCCGGTGACGTGATCCCAGGCAACATGTACTTCACCACCACTCGCTTTCATCAGGAATATGCCGGCGGTCGATTCGTCGATGTCATCGTCGACGAGGCCCACGATTCGGCGAGTACCCACCCGTTCAAGGGCAATGTCGATCTGGACAAGTTGCAGAGGCTCATCGACGAGGTCGGACCGGAAAAGATTCCGTACATCTCGGTCGAGACCAACGTGAACATGGCGGGCGGTCAGCCGATCTCGATGCAGAACCTCGAGGCGACCTTCGAGCTGTGCCGTTCGCAGGGGATTCTGGTGATGCTCGACGCCACGCGTGCCGTCGAAAACGCTCACTTCATCAAGGAGCGAGAAGCCGGATTCGAGCAAATGAGCATTGCCGAGATCCTCAGGAGGATCTGCTCGTTCTCGGACGGCGCCACCGTCTCCTCGAAGAAGGACAACCTGGTCAACATCGGAGGTTTCTTGGGGCTGCGGGATCCTGAACTCGCACGTCAAGCTCGATCTCTGTTGGTCGCCTTCGAAGGCCTTCACACCTATGGGGGGATGTCGGGCCGCGACATGGAGGCTCTGGCCACGGGCATCACAGAGATGGTCTCGACCGATGATCACGTCCGGGCCCGGGTCGGCCAGGTCGAATACCTCGGCAATCGCATCCTGAAGATGGGGGTTCCGATCGTCCAGCCGATCGGAGGCCACGGGGTCTTCATCGACGCAGCAGACGCCTGCCTGCATCTCGATCAGGACTCTGTTTCCGGCTCAGGCGCTGACGGCCGCCATCTATCGGGACTCGGGGGTGCGGGGCATGGAACGTGGCGTGGTGTCCGCCGGCCGTGATCCGGCCACGGGCTAGAACCGTCGACCCAAGCTCGAACTCGTTCGACTGACCCTCCCCCGCCGGGTCTACACCCAGGCGCATATGGATGTGGTCGCCGAATCGGTCGGAGCCGTCTTCGAACAGCGGGACGCCATCGGCGGTTTCCGATTCGTGTATGAACCAGACGAACTGCGGTTCTTCCAGGCTCGGTTCGAAGAAGTCTGAGCCACCCAACCAACCAACCAGCCGGGTACGCTCAAGGGTGGAGGCATCTTTGAGCGATTTTCCAACGCCCGATATGGCACTCACCCAGATCCTGGTCGTGAGCGATCTTCCCGCGTCAGTCGCCTGGTACCGCAACGTACTCGGTGCCAACCTCTACCGGGAGTACGGTGGATCATCGGCGGTCTTCGACTTCAACGGCTCGTGGATTCTGCTCGTGACCGGCGGTGGCCCAACCGAAGACAAACCGGATATCTCGTTCTGCCACTCCAGTCGACGCTGCCCGGGTGGATCACTCGTTCACCATTCGCGTCACCGACTGCCAGGCTTCCTACGAAACCCTGCTCGGTCGCGGCGGCAGTCTTCCTAACTCCGCCGTATGACTGGGGCAGCGAGATCAGGTGTTTCTTCCGGGACCCCGACGGACACCTCTTCGAAATCAGCGAGATTCCCGGCTAGTCCTGCGACCGGCCTCTAGGCATCCACGAGTCGACTCGCCACGCTGGCCGGCAATTCCTGATAGTTGGCCGGTGCGACTGTGTGGCGTCCTCGACCGCCGGTCATCGACCGCAAGTCGATCGAATAGCGCAAGACCTCTGCGGTGGGAACGAGCGCGGTGACGATCTGGCTTCCGTACGGACCGGTGTTCGTGCCCAGCACCCTGCCTCGCCTCGACGTGATGTCCCCCATAATGTCGCCCTGGAACTCGGAAGGAGCGATGACCGAGATCTCCGAGATCGGTTCAAGGATGACCGGCTGGGCGGTGGACAGAGCTTCCTGAAACGCGGCTCGTCCCGCCATGGAAAAAGCCAGCTCGGACGAATCCACGGAGTGATACTTGCCCTCCAGACAGGTCGCTTTGATATCCGTCACCGGAAATCCGTGCTTACCTCCACTTTCCATCGCCTGGCGAATGCCCTTCTCGACTGCGGGTAGATACTGCTTGGGAATCGAACCGCCTTTGGTGGCGTCGACGAATTCGAACCCCGAACCCTCTGGGAGCGGCTCGAAGGCCACGCGACAAACTCCGTATTGGCCGTGGCCGCCACTCTGCTTCTTGTGCCTACCTTCGGCTTCGACCGCCCGACTAATCGTTTCCCGATACGGCACTTTCACCGGTTCTTCGGTAACGGCCACGCCAAACTTGGCGGCCATACGCTCCAGAGCGATGGCGAGATGCATTTCGCCCATCCCGTGCAACAAGGTCTGGTGGGTGATCGGATGCTGCTCGATCGTCAACGTCGGGTCCTCGGCACGTAGCCGATGTAGCGCGTCGGCCATCTTCGTTTCGTCGGACTTTGACACCGGGATCAGGGCCGTAGCCAGCGTTGGCGTCGCCACGCGGCGTTCCGGAAGACCAACCGGTTGGGATCGTTTCGACAGCGTATCGCCCGTCTCGGTTTCGGCCAGCTTGGCGATCGCCCCAATATCTCCGGCGCCAAGAGCCATAACGTCGAGCTGTTCCTTGCCCCGGAGACCGAACAAGCGTGTGGAATCGTTCGTCGGTGCCGCTCCGGTGGTTATACAGGTGGTCATCGCGCCGGATCGTCCCCGAAACAACCCGAAAGATCGAGATCGCTCCAACATACCGATCGAAGGCCGTTTTGAACACGGTCACCAACGGTTCTCCGGCCGGATCGGCCTCTATGGCCAGCTCAAGATCACCAGCGGTGAGCATCACCGGACGGTCGGCCGGCGACGGGCCGACTTCGATGATGAAGTCCGCCAGTCGATCGACGCCAATCGGTCGGGTGGCCGATCCACACACGACCGGGAACACCGTCGCGGCGGTGACGCCCTTCTTCATCGTCTCTTCGAGTACTTCGACCGAGGGTATCTCTCCATCGAGGTAGGCGGTTAAGAGATCGTCGTCGGCGACGACGATTCCTTCGACCAGTTGGTCGTGAACCTCGTGCTCGTGTTCGGCCATGTCGGCGGGCATATCGACGGGGGTGGCAGTTCCGCTGTCATAGACGTACGCCTTATCCCGGAAGAGGTCGGCCACTCCATGGAACGTCGCTCCTTCGCCGATCGGCAACTCGATCGGCGCCACGCCCGACCCGAGCTTCGACCGGAGTTCGTCGAGAGTTCTTTCAAAGGAGGCATTGTCCCGATCGAGCTTGTTGATGAACACCATGCGAGGCAGCTTCAGCTCCTCGGCGGCCAGCCAATAATGCTCGGTGCTGGGTTCGACGCCATCGGTAGCACTCACGACGAACACGGCCAGGTCGACCGCCGACATGGCCGCCAGCACGTCGCCTTCGAAGTCGGCCATCCCGGGCGTGTCGACCAGGTTGATCTTGTGGCCCTTCCACTCGATGGGGGCAACCGCCAGGTTGATGGACATTTGGTGGGCTTGTTCTTCGTCACTGAAGTCCGAGACCGTATTGCCATCTTCGACCCTTCCAAGGCGGGGGATGACCCCGGCCCGGTACAGCAGGGCTTCAATCAATGTCGTCTTACCTGATCCAATGTGACCGATCAGCGCGACGTTGCGGATCCTGTCGGGGGCGTATACGTCCACCAGTGACCTCCGGGTAGCGAGACTGCTCCCACCCAACATATCGCAAAAGGAGGTGCGGTGAAGCAGCCAATGAGCCAGACCGTACCGGGACTTTGGACTCATGCCGACGTCGGACCGGACGGCGATTCGACGGACTGGCAGCAGCTATTCATCGACGTTCCACCGACCGGCTTTTCGATTGCAGCCTTCAACAAAAGCCCTACTAAGGTGCGCTTGTGAAACGAATCACGATGCCGAAGGCCACGGTCGAGCGGCTTCCGCTCTACCTGCAATGCCTGCAAGCAATGGGCGAGATCGAGACGACCGTTTCCTCAGACGTCCTTGCGAACATCGCCGGCGTCAACTCCGCCAACGTCCGCAAGGATCTTTCGTATCTGGGTTCGCATGGCGTTCGCGGCGTCGGATACGACCGACTCGAACTCTGTGTGCAGCTGAGACGTGCACTTGGCCTGACCGACAAGTGGCCGGTCGTCATCGTCGGGGTCGGCAACCTTGGTTCCGCGCTCGCCAACTACCAGGGCTTCGACGCCTCCGGGTTCAACGTGATCGGCCTCTACGACGCTGATCCGTCCAAGATTGGCGACCTGGTCGACGGACACCACATCAAGTCCATGGAAGAGCTTGAGCTCGACATCAAGGAGCACGACGTCCAGATGGCCATCCTGACTACCCCCGCTGCGGCCGCCCAGGAAGTCGCGGACATGCTGGTCGGTGCCGGCGTTCTGTCGATCCTGAATTTCGCTCCCGCGTTGCTGAAATTGCCGGATACGGTTAAATGCCGGCAAGTGGATCTGGCTACCGAACTTCAGATACTCAGCTACTACCAGGCAACCCGAACCGCTTAAGCTTCGATCTGGCGATTCTGTTCTGATTCGTAGCGGTTGAGGGCGATGAGGAACATCGCGAAGAGAATCACCGATGCCAACAGGAATGTGATCGGCACGATCCGAATCTCAAATCCATTCAGGCCCTCGATGCTCGCTTGCCGCGGTCCACGCGGCGCATAGACGATGAACAAGAACGAGTTGATCGTCGACCACCCGAAGAGGCTCGCACCCGACACCAGGAACCCGAGCCTGCGACCAAGGTTGGTCGCATTCAGCAGGTAGCTCGATCCGTAGAAGATAAGCATCGAGACGATGGTGAGCAGAACCCCGGTGAAGAGAAGGTTCGCTGACAGGATTTCACGTATAAGAAGTCGCATCAACTACCTCAGCACTTCGCCACGGAGATACTGAATAACCAGATCGAGATCTGCCTCGGAGAGAACCATGCCGAAGCCGGGCATGTATCCGCGCCCGATCCCATTGACGCCATAACCGACTCCGAGCTGTGAACCTTCGGAAAGGAACTTCTTCATGTCGTCGGCAGTCAGGAATTGCACATTGGGCCGCCCGTCCCACAACGCCGGTCCGAGCGATCCAGCGCCTGCTTCCTGGGCGAAAGCCGGACCTTCCGAGTAACCAGACGTGTGACATCGTGCACAGAGACCCTGATAGATCCCCAACCGCACGAGTCGCCTGGTCGACATCTCCGCCAAAGGTCGCATCGGCGATGGCCTGGAGGTCAAAGCTATACAAGCTCTTCTCGGCCGCAGCCTGCAGGAAGGCCAAGCCTTCGGCCGCCTGGCCCCTCAGCCGATCGAGGTTGTCGACCGCCACATCGAGGGTGACCAGCTGCTGTTTCATTTCGCCCAGTTTCGAAAGGGCCAGTGTGCGGTCATTGTCAAGGCCCGTCGAGTTCGGATTACGCGGATCAAAGGTGACCGCGAGCGCCAAGAAAGGTGCGTATCCGCTGTCCTGGGCTGCCTGGAATATCTGTGTGAGTTCTTCTTCAGCACGGTCAGCCAGACCGTCTTCATCGGTGTCGATCTTGTAGGACGCCTCCCACTCGGCGAAGTCATCGACGCCGTTGTTGTTGGCGTCGACACCTTCGTCTGGTGCCTCAAGAACGCGCTCGGCTAGCTCGGTATATTGCTTAACCAGATCCCGATTAGCCGGGGCATTGTCATAGAACGTGATCAACTCTTCTTGTGCCTGAATCGAGCTCATGACACTGGCGTCGGCGGTTTCCAACCCGGCGATAGCCGCGGTTATCTGTGCCTCTGCACGTAGCAACCGCGTCGGCCTGGCCAACCTGGATCGACTCGAGATAGTCCAACGTCTCTTCGATCTGGGCATCGTTCATCGGGCCGTTCCCAGCCGCTCCCCACGCCGGCATCGGGCTGTTGGCACGGCCGTACAAGAGCCAGAATCTCACTTCATCACGGTCGTATCGCAAGAAGATGTCGTTGAGCGCTGGAGCGGCCCAACTCACCGACACGCCGGAGCGGGCATCGACGTATGACGCCACTCCTCCAACCAGGCCCTCGCCGTGGCAACCGGCACACGCGAATTCCTCAACGTGATGATGGCCGCGTTCGATCGCCACATCCTCGAACTCGACTTCGAACGAGGCTTGTCGGTTTCGCTCCCCGAGGTAATAGACCGGCAGCGATACCGCCAGAAAGGCCGAAAGAATGACTGCCACTCCGAGCACCCGATCGAGCCGGCGGTTCTCAAGCTCATCATCGGTTTTGTACAACGAGAGGTTGGGAGCGACCGCATCCTGGCTCCGGCCGCGCATCCCGTTGGCGACTAGAAACGCCAGCCACCCAATGGCGACCAGCGCGGCGACGACGATGACCATGCTGCTCATTCGGCCCCCGCCGTGGTGCAGAACACGCCTTGGGGATACTTGACGCTCTTGACCTGAGCTCGCTCCGTTGGAATCACCGAACCGGTCTTGATGATGAACTCACCCTGAGTGTTCACTTCGACGACAAACCGATCGAGGTTCCGGGGAGCGGGTCCCGCCTCGTACTCACCAACGAAGTTGTACTTCGACCCGTGGCATGGGCACTCAAATCCTTGCGACGACTGACACCAGGGCACGGCACACCCGAGATGGACGCACTTTTGCCACAGCGCCACAAGTCCATCGGCGACGGTCATGTCCTCGGCGAACTGCGAGCCAGCGAGCGCTGCGTCGTCCATCGGGACGATCCAAGCCTTGGCCGCCGGCAGGTAGAACGGCGTGATCGTCCCATCGGCATTGGCGATGGCGTCTTTGATTGCCTGGACCGGTCCGGCGGATACGTCAGAGCCGAATCCGCCACTGACCTTCGGCCAGAAGAAGGCCAACGAAGCAACTCCGAACGTTCCGAGGGTGCCAAAGAACGTCGCGGCGAGTGCCCGATTGAAGAACTGCCGACGGTTGACTCCCTGGTCGGAGGCCGATAGCTCAACCACGGTCCGGGTGGCCGCGATCGGTTGATCCTCGACGACGACCGCTACCGGAGAGGCCGGGGTCTCGTCGACTTCCGACTCCGCCACGGCTGCTGTCTTGGTTCGGGTGAAGACTGCCGGAATGCGGCTTCGATCAGCTCTGCGGGCGTCTTTATCGAGTTGCTCCTCCCACGAACTCGGCCCACGGCGGTAGGCGATCACGAACGTTGCGAGCCCGCCGAGTACGAAAAGAATCGAACCGAGGATGGTGAGAATCTGGGGGGCGGTCATTCGAAATTCACCCAGTCTTTCAAGTCGTCAAAGAAGATGCCGTCAACCCAGGGGTAGGTGAAGTTGAAGCCAGGACCCCGGAACAAAACACCAAGGATGGTGAGCGTGGCCGCACCCATCATGAAGAACGTGTACATGAAAATCGCGAACTTGCGGTCGGAGGGCTTATTCGAGGGATTCTTGTCGACATACGGAATCGCCATGAAACCCACCAGCCCGATGATGGTCGGGACGGTCACGCCGGCGATCTGTGGATCGAAGTAGGACAACAACTCCTGGAGACCGAGGAAGTACCACGGCGCCTTCGACGGGTTCGGGGTGGCATTGAAGTTGGCAGACTCAAGGAGCGGCGCCTGGAGAATGACCGACAGCACGATCAGCAACGCGGTCACGCCGAGCAGGACGGCGAACTCCATGATCATGAGATGCGGCCAGGTACTGACTTTGTCGGTCGGCTCGGCCTTGACCTGCTGGATGGCATTGGCTTTGACGACCGTGAGCAAACGTTGCGTCCGCACCCCCTCGGGGACGGCCTCGGGTTGGGCGATCGGTCGGGCGGCTACCGCGGTGGCACCGGCCGTACCTCCGGAAACAGGCGCAGGGGCACTCGCGGCGGGAGCACTGCTGGCTGCGGCCGGTGTGGCCTCGTCGGGCGCGGGCGGTAGGTCGATCACGTCGGCAGAAACAGCTTCCTCGGGTACGGCGTCGGGGGTCGGCTCCGGCTCGGGAGCTGACGCAGCTGGCGCCGGGGCAGCGGGCGCTGGGGCAGCTGGTGCTTCTTCTCCGAGCATTTCGGCAAGAACCTGGGCTGCTGAAGCTCCGCTCGCTTTGGCTTTCGCCTCAACCGATCGCTGCAGCAGCGAGGCGGGCATGCCGGCTTTGGCGGCAGCAGCCTCATAATCAATCTCGCCGTCAGCGCCATCAGCAGGGCTCGTCGCCGCGCCTGGCTCAGGTGCGGGAGGGGCGGTAACTTCAGCCTGCTCCTCGACCGCCGCTTCAACAGCCGCATCAGTCAGCGGAGCTTCTTCGGCGACCGGCGCATCGACATCAGAGGATTCATCAGCAGCCGCCTGCGGGGTTGCCTGGATGGTCTCGACTTTGGGTTGGTCGCCGGCGTCCATGGCGGTTACCGGAGCTTCACCGGTCATTTCGGCGAGAACCTGCTCCACGGGGATACCGAGGGCTTTGGCCTTGGCTTCGGCCGATCGCCGGAGCAGATGTTCTGGGATGTCAGACATACATGCTCCTTTACAACGGTCCTGAGATTCCGCCGTCTTTACGGACCCGCCAGAAGTGCACGGCCATGAAGATGACGATGATGAATGGGAAAGCCAGAACGTGCAGGACGTACCAGCGCAGAATCGTGTCGCCGGTCACTTCGACAGAACCCAACAGTGCGAACTTCACCTGGTCACCAAACACTGGCACGAACCCGGCCATGTTGGTGCCGACCGTGACGGCCCACAGCGCCAACTGATCCCACGGAAGGAGATATCCGGTGAAAGAAAGCAACAGGGTCAGCAGCAACAGAATCACCCCGACGACCCAGTTGAACTCACGGGGCGGCTTGTAGGCACCGTGATAGAAAACCCGGCTCATGTGGAGAAACACCGACAACACCATCAGGTGAGCGCCCCAACGGTGCATATTGCGGACCAGCGACCCGAAGGCAACCGAAGTGGAGAGCGCCTCGACATCGACATAGGCCGCTTCGGCCGTCGGGGCGTAATAGAACATGAGGAAGATACCGGTGATTGTCAGCAAGATGAAGAGGAAGAAACTGATTCCCCCGAGACAAAGCGTGTAAGAAAGCCGCACACCATGGCGCTTCACCTTGACGGGATGCAGGTGGTAGAGCACGTTGTTCATGATGACGTACGAGCGGTTTCGAGGCGTATCCGAATAACCCTTCTTGAAGGGTGAACCGGGGCGCAGGATCGACTCCGTGACCTGGCTGCCGTGGACCTTGCCCCAGATCGAAGTTGCTTGCTCTTTGACTTTGTCGACTATTCCGTTTGCCATCAGTCCCTACATCCGTAGTCCGTAGACGTAACCATTCTTATGATCGCGCTGACCCGTATCAATGTCCCACGGTGCGAGACCGGCAGTCGCCACCTCTGCTGACAGTGACCCTTCGAACTTGCCAAGCGTAATAACCCCGGTCGGGCACCGATCAACACACAGCGCACAGCGGGTGCACTCGTTCTCGTCAACGAGAAAGAACCCCTTGGCGCCTTCACTCTCTCGCGGGTGGGCCACGTTGCTGCCTTCGTCGATCGCGTCGAGCGAGAGATAGTGGATGCACTTCCACGGGCAGATATCGACACAGCCTTCGCAAAGAATGCATTCTGATTGGTCAATGTGAAGGAACTGCTTGGGCTTTACCTGGCCAAGCAAGTAGTCGCCGTCAACCACGGCGAGCTGGTAGTCATCGCGGATTGGGGGTACTTCGACCCACACGTCACGAGCAGTAGCCATCTAATCGGTCGCCTTCGAGAGGGGGCGACCATACGGCGAGGCAATCTCCGGCTTCGGCTGGGGCGCACCGAGCCCAAACCCTTGAATCTTGTAGGCCAGCAGGATGCCCAAGCCCAAAACGACCGCGTGGTATCCGCCGGAAATGGCGTCTTTCACGACGGCGAATGAGATCTCGACCTCATTGTTGAGCACCAGCCACGGCGGGACGGTGAAGAAAATCTTTTGTGAGGTCCAACCGAGGGGGCCCTGGGTCAGGTTCAACCACTCCGAAGGAATGATCCCGTAGTACAGAATCAACTGATACCAGGTCAGAAAAGTGGCGTAGCCAGCCCGCGTCCAGGTCATCGGGCGTCCGGTGACCCACACGAGGAAGGCTCCCAGAATGACGAACTGGGAACCTGCCACAGCCGTGATCTGGCCGAATGTGACGGGCAGCCAGCGGGGCATGTTGAGAAAACTATCTCTCAGGAAGTCCGGCGTTACGATCTTCTCGTTGCCGAACGCAACCGCTATCACGAGACCGACGACCACCGTGAACAGCCCGAACACCATGGCAGCAGTGCCGATCCGGTTCCGTTTCGTTTGGTCGTATACCCAATTCATAAGCTCTGATTCTGTTCCTCTTCGGGTCCCGATTGCTCGAGACGGCGAACGGCCACGAGATGCATCGCTGCAATGGCATTTCTAGCAGATCCAACACCCGTTTCTGAATTCACCCTAAGGCATGCAGGGGCGATGCGATAACGTTTGCAGCCACTTTGACTCTGACCGTATCCGGCAGGCAGAATGCCATCCAAGGAAATCGAACGTGGGCCGACAGTCGAGTAAGCTGCGACCGCCCACCCAGTCGCAGAGAGCTGAAGGAGCGCCGGTTTGGCCATAACCGCAGAAGATAAGCGATCACGAACCGGCATTGTCCGGGGAGCTGACTCCGCTAATCGGGTGGCGCTCTCGCTGGCGGGCCTCTTCCTCTTGCTGGCAATCGGCCTGCAGGTCCTCGCCAGCCTTAAGCTTGCCTACCCGTCATTTCTCTCCGGGGCGGCCATCTTCTCGTACGGTCGTCTCCAGCCCATGGCCAACATGTCAGCGTTGTATGGATGGCTGACCTTCTCGAACCTTGCCATCATCTACTTTCTCCTCCCCCGTCTTACCGGTGCCCGACTGTGGAACGAGTCCCTGGCCGTCCTGGCCACCATCGCCACTGCCGTGGTCACGCTTTTGGCCGTCGTTGCCATTGGCCTGGGTTACACCGATGGTCGCCCACTGGCCGACTTCCACGTCGTCGCCGACGCGATCTTGCTGCTCACCTATCTGGTGCCTCTGGCCGTCACCGTACGCACCATCGGCAATCGCACCGAGACGTCGACCTATGTCAGCCTGTATTACGTGCTTGCCGGACTGATCTGGCTCATCGGAGGCACGCTGGTCGGTAACTTCCCGGGCCAGGCCGTAGTTGGCGGTCTCGCCCAGAACCAGTTCTACGCCTCGACGGTCGTCTCGCAGTGGGCAGTTGGCGTTGGCATCGGGGCGGCTTACTACATCATCCCGAAAGCCACGGGTAACCCCCTCTACAGCCGGTCACTGGCCATGGTCGGGTTTTGGTCGCTTGTCGTGACAAGTCTGTGGGCGGGTCTTGCCAGCCAGGTGTTTGGCCCGATGGGTGATTGGGCAGAGAGCATCGGTGCGGTATTTGCGTTCGGGACGATTATCCCGGCCATAGCCGTGTTGGCGAACCTCACGGGGACAATGCAGGGCAAGTGGGACCAGTTCCGCACCGACCCGGCCATACGGTTCGCCATCGTCGGCAGCGTCGCCGCCACGTCTGTTGCGCTTATCGCCGGCATCCAGGGCTTTCGCAGTGTCTCTGCGGTAATCGGGTTGACGACGTTCTCGACCGGAACCCAGATGGCGATCGTCTGGGCGGTCGGCACCCTGTTTGCCTGCGCTTTCGGCTACCACGCCGTTCCTCGCACGTTCGGCCGCCAAATCTTTTCCGTGTCGCTTGGTCGCACCCACCTACGCCTCGCCCTGATCGGCGCAGTTTTCGGCGCCGGGGCATTGTGGGCGGCCGGACTGCAATCTGGCTACACCTGGTTGTCGGCTGCCTACGCCGGCACGTCGGCCATTGCCGGGGAAGGGTTCTCCGCCACAGCCGAGGCGGTCGGTGGCCTGTACTCACTCGGATTGCTCGGCGTGCTCATCATCGGAGCAGCCGCCCTCGTGTATCTCTACAACCTGTGGCGCACGTACACCTCTGGTGAGACGACGAGTCGCGAAACGATCGTCTTTGCCGAAGCGTCGGTGAACCCATGAGCGATGCTGCAGCTGCCGCCGCCGCGACGGGGGTTCCTGAGGAACTAATCGTGCGAGCTGCCAAAGCTCGGGCGACTGCGAACGGTACGAGCGTCGATGCGGTGCTCGGAGCCTGGACCGGCGGCGGATCCGTCGCCACCGCAGCACCGGCACCGTCGCCAGAACCCGTCGCTGAAGCCCCGGTTGAGCCGACGGCCCCAGAGAGTTCCGGGCCGGCCCCGTCCGAAGCTCCTGCCCCTACGACACCAGAGGCACCCACCATCGCCGCTCCCGTCATGGTTGCGGCCAAAGTCGATCGAGACGCCGCACCCTTGTTGGTCGGTCGGGTCGACCGTCCAATCATGGTTTCTGCAGCGTTGGTGGCCTTGTTCGTGATGAGCGCCTTCTTTGCGGTGGCCGTGCCGGGCCTCGATGCCCGAAATGTGGCAGCCGACCAAGTCCCGGGCACCACGCCGATCCTGTCCGCCGAGGGCCTGGCCGGCCGCGACGTATACCTGGAGCAGGGCTGTATGTATTGCCACACCCAGCAGGTAAGAACCGTCGTGACCGATATCGGCTTGGGCCCGGTCACAGAACCCGGCACCAGTCCCGCCGTCGGCCCACCGACCCTGGGATTTGTTCGCATCGGGCCCGACCTCACCCATATCGGCAGCCGGTACGAAGACCTCTCCATTCTCCAAACCGTCCTCTTAGACCCCAAGAGCCTCAACCCCGACTCGTTGATGCCGAGCTACGCCTACCTTTCGGAGGCGGATCTCGCCGCTTTGGTCCAATTCCTGGAGGACTCCAAATGAGTGACCTATCGGCAGCCGCCGCCAATATCGGGGGACCTGAGGATCTCGTCATGCGTTCCGCCAAGGCGCGAGCTCAGGCCACGGGATCGACTGTCGAGGAAGTGCTCGCTGCCTGGGCGGGCGGCGGATCCGCGCCTGCCGCCGCCGCACCCGCACCTGCCGTAGAAGCCGAGGCACCGGCCGCCAGCCCAGCTGACGCACCAGCCTCTGCACCAGACCCGGACGATACTTCGGTGCCGACACCCGCGGTGTCTGCACCGACTCCCACTGCGTCTGAGCCTTCCCCGGTCCGGGCCGTTGCCGCCACACCGGTTCCGGACACCGTCACTATCGAAGAGTCGTACGAGTGGGACCAGGTCACCACGGTCCGAGCTTCCGGCATCAAAGAGCGAACCAAGTCGGTTATTCCGTCGTGGATGGTGGCGGTCTTCACGATTCTTCCGATCTTCGCCGTTGGGTATATGACGATCAACTCGGCAGGACCCGACTGTGGAGAAGCGGGACAATTAGCCGTTGACTTCAACAATGAACTCGTCAACTGCGACCTCTCCGCCTACTCCGGAGTGGGCGGCGGCGGAGCCGGCCAAGCTGATTTCATTGCCATCGGTAGCGGGGTCTATTCGAGCTGTACGGCCTGTCACGGCGCCAACGGTCAAGGTGTGTCGGGCCCGGCCTTATCCGGTGGGGCCGTGCTCGCAACGTTCTCTTCTTGCTCAGATCACGTGACGTGGGTCGCTCTCGGATCGGCGGGATGGCAAGCCGAGTTCGGGAACACCTACGGCGACAACAACACACCCGTCGCCGGAGGCATGCAGGCCTGGGGAGAGTCATTGTCCGATGAAGAAGTCCGATCGGTAGTGCTCTACGAACGGGTCGCGTTTGGTGGGGAAAGCCTCGAGGCGGCGATTACCGACTGCGGGTTGGATACTCCCCCAGCCGATGGCACCACGACTGACTCGACCGCTCCGGGCGACGGCACGACAACCGACTCCACGATCCCGACCGACACGACTCCAACGACCACTCCCTGACAACCTTCTAAGAACCCTGCCAAACAAAATGCCGGACCCCGAGGGGTCCGGCATTTTCTTGGAATCAACTTCCACACCACTGGGGCGGGCTGGGAGGCTTCCGATACACCTTGGGTTTTTTGAACGTGCCCAAGGGTTTCCGTAGTGCTTCAGTTGTCTCCTACGGAACCGCCGAAGCGCTCCCGTACCCCCCTAGTATCGGTCACCGATCAGTACACCTTGAGAACTTTGTGGAGTTTTTTTCTTAAATGCCCTCTTTTGTGTCATTTCTTTCCGATTTCGGCCACGACGACGAGTTCGTGGGGGTCGTGCACGGGGTCATTGCCAAACTGAGTCCCGACACCGAGTCATCGATGTGAACCACTCGATCCACCCCGGGTCGGTTCGGTCGGGAGCGTTGTCCTTGATGCGGGCGATCCAGTACCTACCCGAGGGCGTCGCTCTAGCGGTCGTCGACCCGGGGGTTGGCACCGAACGCCTCCCCATCGCCGTACAAACGGATTGGGGCTACTTCGTTGGTCCGGACAACGGTTTGCTGTCTCCGGCAGTCGCCATGGTTGGCGGAG
>CAWIFX010000039.1:0-39801 GCA_963835515.1 uncultured Acidimicrobiia bacterium
TAAACCGCCACGGCCCAGTACAGAAGGAGTCCGATCGAACCGGAGAGGTTGGCCGCAACAACCAGGACTGACTCGGCAACTCCAGCGGCCACCAGGTAGAACGCCGGTATTGAACCGTAGAGGAGGAACGTCGCCAGCTTCCCGATCCAACGCACGTCAATGGTCTTGCGGTGCTTGAGCAGCAGCCAGATGGCGAGGGCTCCCACGATCGTCTCACGAACCAATAGGCCCAGCACGAGCCAGATGGGCAGGATTCCGGCGAGGGATCCGGCGACCACCGCAGCGATAATCGCCAGGCGATCGGCAATCGGATCGAGCATCCGCCCTAGCTTGGAAACCTGTCCGAGTCGTCTGGCGAGGAACCCATCAATCCAGTCGGTCCCTCCGATAACCAGAAGCAGGAGGCCAGCCGTAACGATTTCATCGGCGCCAAGCAGCAGCCAAACGAATAGCGGAACCGCCAGGATCCGGGCAAACGATATGGCATTCGGGAGCGTTAGGACCCGGTCCTCGCCTACCCGCCGATCAGCCAGCAGAGGACTCCACGAGATGACAGGCCACAAAGTGTTGGTTGCTCTTGTCTTCGAGTGGCGGATGATCGTGGGTGCGACAGAAATCCGTTGCCATCGGGCACCGATCGACGAACCGGCAGACCGGTGGCGGATTGATGGCCTTGGCGATTCCGCCTTTGATCAGCACGCCCGGCCGTTTGTACGCCGGGTCGGGAACCGGAACAGCCGACAGCAGAGCTTTGGTGTAGGGATGCAACGGATTCGACAGCAACTCTTCGGTCGAGGTGATCTCAACGATTTTTCCCAGGTACATCACGGCGATCCGGTCGCACATATAGCGGGCGACAGCCAGGTCGTGGGTTATGTAGAGATACGAGACCCCAAATTCTTCCGCCAACGACAGCATCAGATCCATGATTGAGATACGGATCGAGACATCAAGCATCGAAGTGGGCTCGTCGGCAACCACAAACGTCGGGTCAAGGACCAGAGCACGGGCGATGGCAACTCTCTGGCGTTGACCACCGGAGAGCTCGTGCGGATACCGGAACATAAACGTGTCGGCGGGTGCCAAACCAACCAGGTCGAGCAGGCGGGCGACCCGTAATTCACGCTCTTGGACGGTTCCGACTCGCTGAACGGTCAGGGGTTCGGCGACGGTGTCATAGACGGTCCTACGAGGGTTCAGCGACTCAAACGGGTCTTGAAAAATCATCTGGACCCTGCGCCGGAAACGCAGCATGTCACCCTTGCCAATATGGGCGATATCCAACATCTCGTCGCCGTCTTGGAGAAGGATCGATCCGGCGGTCGGATCCATGAGTCGGACCAACATCCGGCCGGTTGTCGACTTGCCACAACCCGACTCGCCTACCAGTCCCAGCGATTCGCCGGGGGCGATTTCGAAGTTGATCCCGTCGACGGCGTGGAGGTGGGCGTCGGGGGCGCGGAATCGTCCCGACCCAATCGGGAAGAGTTTGCTGAGGCCTTCGACTTTGACGAGGGGCTTTGCAGGAGCTTGAACGTCGGTCATTTGCGGAGCCCTTCGCTCAGTGGGGGGACAGATTCCCAGTTCCAACAAGCCACCTTGTGACCGCCGCCGATGTCCGCCAACGGAGGCTCCTCGGTACGGCACTGGTCGGTCACAAACGGACAACGAGGGTGAAAACGACAACCGGCAGGCGGGTCAAGCAGGTTGGGTGGTTCGCCCTCGAGAGGAGCGAGTTTGCGGCGTGGTCCGGTAATCGAAGGCGTCGAAGACAACAGCAAGAAGGCATAGGGGTGCTTCGGGGTGTGAAAGATGTCGATCGTTGGTCCGGTTTCGACCATCTTGCCCGCGTACATAACGCCCATGCGGTCGGTGACCTCGGCGATGACGGCGATGTCGTGCGAGATGTACAGGATGCTCATGCCCAGATCGCGCTGGATCTTCTTGAGCTCGCTCAGGATCTGGTCCTGGACGATGACGTCGAGAGCCGTCGTTGGCTCATCGGCGATGATGAGCTGGGGATCACAGGACAGGGCCATGGCGATGACCGCCCTCTGCCGCATGCCGCCGGAGAACTCGTGGGGATAACGATCCATCATCTTTGGATCGAGTCCAACCATCTCAAACAGCTGGCCGATTCGCTCGCGGCTCTCTGAGTGGGACAACTGCGGCTTGATATGCAGGTCCATCGCCTCTTTGATTTGCGCGCCGACCTTGTGAACCGGATTCCAGGCGTTCATGGCGCCCTGGAAGACCATCGAGATGTCATTCCATCGGTGCGAGCGCATCTCTGATGGGCCCATCAGGAGCAGATCTTCCCCGTTGAGCAGAATCTCTCCGCCCTTGAACGTGGCGTTTTCGGCCTGGAGTTGAAGCAGCGCCATGGCGACGGACGTCTTGCCGCAGCCAGATTCACCGACAAGGCCGAAGGACTCACCGGCCTGCAACGAGAACGAGACGTCCTCGATAGCCGACACGTCACCCTTCTCGGTGCGGTAGTGCATGACTACGTTGCGTACGTCCAGGATCGGGGCGTCGTTCGACAAATCTCTTGTATCGGTCAAGTAACTGCCCTTCCTAGCGATTCCGCAGACGCGGGTTGATGATCTCGTCCATGCCGCGGCCAGCCAGATAGAAAGCTCCCGCCAGCAGCGTGACTGCCAAACCAGCAGGAACGATGAGCCACCACGTTGACGGATTCAGCAAATACCCGGCTGATTGCGTCTTGTTGATCATCAAGCCCCAGCTCATATCGATGTTGAGCAGGCCCAAGAACGACAGAACGGCTTCAGACGAAATGGCTCCGGTCACCGAGAACATCACGTAGAGAAACGACAGGGGCATAACGTTGGGGATCAGGTGGGCGGTTACGATGCGCCAATTGTTGCCACCCGCCACTCTGGCAGCGTCGATGAACGGTTTCACCTTCACCGAAAGCGCCTGCGATTTCAGCACGATCGCGGTCCCGCCAAAGCCCCCGAGCAGCCCGAGAAAGATGGCCAGGTGCCACAGTTTGAAGCGACCGAAACTGCTGGCGACGATCAAGACGGCCAGAATCGGAAGCATCAAGAGGAGATCGGCAAAGCGCATGAAGAATGAGTCAACCCATCCACCGAAGTAGGCCGCAATCGACCCGACGGTCGTGGCTATGAATACGGTCACAGTGGCAGCTAGCAAGCCAAGACCGAACGCAGCCCGCGCTCCGAACATCAGCTGCGACAGGATATCCGACCCGTTGGGGTCGGTACCAAGCAGGTGGTTTCTATCGGGGGGCCAGGGATGCTTCAGTTCACGTTGAATGACGTCGCCGACCTGAACATTTTGCCCTTCGGCAATTAAGCGCCGGCGGTCGATCTGCGTGTTCGGATCAACCACGTCGTCCACATTGGCGACGACCGTCATTTCGGCGATTCGTTCCCGGGTGTCGTTGCCAGTCCGGACATCGTAGACGCGTTTGTCCCACACCCCGGTCGCAAACAAGATCGGTTGGGCGATCCCAAGCAGAGCGAACATAATGATGATGACGAGGCCAACCAGACCGACCTTATTGCGCTTGAAGAGCTTCCAGTTGGCTTTGAAGCTCTTCCGCATGAGCCTGACCCGGATACGCCACAGCGGTTCCTGGTGCAGGCGTAACGCAACGTCCTCGGGTAGCGGAGACTCTTCGGGAGCTTGCAGTGTGTCCATGGCGTTACCCCTGACTCGTGACTCGGATGCGGGGATCGAGCACCCCATATAAGACGTCGGCAGCGAAGTGTCCGAGCAATGCCAAAATGCCCGTGAAGGAGAAAGCCGCCAGCGCGACGGGAATGTCCTCTGCGACGACCGAGGCCAGGAGTAGCTGACCCATGCCGGGCCAACCAAATATGGACTCGGTGATGATCCCGCCGTCGATCACCGTCGCGACGGCAAGAACCAGTGAGGTGGAGACCGGCAAGAGTGCCGTGCGCGCAGCATGCCGGTCGCGCACCATACCCTCGGTTAGTCCCTTAGCCCGGGCCGTGAGGACAAAATCTTCCTTCATCGTCTCGAGCATCGAGGTGCGGGTGATGAGCATGACTCCGGCGAACCCGACCATGGTGAGAACGCTGACTGGCAACACGAGATGGACGGCGATGTCCTTCGCATAGACGAGGTATTGATTCGTAAGCCAATAGGTGAAGAAGCCACCAATACCGACCACCCACGCCCCGGTTTTTACCATTCGTCGCTGGGTAGGCCGGTCCAGCCTGGCCGATGCCCAAACGGTGAGGCCGATGAAGGCAGTCACCAGCATCAACGAGGTGAACATCGTCATCATCATGCGATTGGCCGACAGCGGAGCGTCCCGCCATACCGATTCAACAATGAACCCGTTGGTCGGCACCCACCCGAGCTTGACCGCAAACAACAGGATCATCATCAAGCCAAACCACGGATAGAACACGGTAAACAGCGACACGCCAGCAATGGTGATCGCCATTTCGCCTCGCTTGTTGCGTCTCCAGGCGAGGTACTTCCCGGCCTGGAACCCAACGAGATACTGAAAGAGGAGGGCGACCGAGAACAACATGACGGTCCTCGGCAAGCGCTCGGCGATCAAACTGCTGACCGATTGTGGGTACCGGGACCAACTCACTCCGAGGTCGCCAGTAAAGAAGTTTTGGGTATAGATCCAAAATTGCTCGATCGGTGGCTTATCGAGGCCCCGGCGCTCAAGAGCCTGGGTGATCGCTTCAGGGGGAAGATTCGGGTTGAGCCGTAGTTGCTGCTCGATGCTATTACCTGGGATTGCCTGCAGGGCGATCCACGACAGAGCAAAGAACACCAGAAAGAGCAGGACCATCTGAATGAACCGCTTAAAAACGTATCGACCCACCGGAGATCCTTTCGAGATGGCTTGCGCATGATACCCGCTGAATTCGTGGCCTGCTAGCCGGCCCGTTTCGCTGTCATCCAACCGACAATTGCTATGTGAGGCGGCCGGCCGCCACCCGCACCCAGACATACGACTGGGGAGGGCCGAAGCCCTCCCCAGTCGTTTTAATCGTTATCTACGCAGGATTACTGCGAGGACTGGACCGAGCTTTGCGAACCGTTCCATTGCTGGATACCACCCAGACCCGCTGTGAACGGGAACGAGAGGTTGTTACGGAAAGCCTCAAGGACCGGCGTGGTGAACAACACCACATACGGGACCTCTTCAGCGATGATTTCTTCCATCTGGAAGACCAACGACTGAGCTTCAGCCAGGTCGGTTGCGGCATCGAACTGAGTCGCCAGTGCGTCGAATTCAGCATTGTTGAAGCCAGGAGTGTTGAACCCGCCCTCTGCTGAATCTTCCCATGAAGCGAAGAACGACGAAACGTAGTCCGGGAAGACGCCGGTACCCCAACCGAGGATATACATATCCCAGTCAGTCGGACCGAATACCTTCTCAACGATGACGTTGAAGCCAGTTGGCTCGGCGGACAACGGAATACCGAGGTCCTGCGCCCAGTCTTCAATGAACAGCGAGTAGGTCGCACGGAGCGGGTCGTAACCCGGTCCAGGAGCCAGCACGCTTAGGTCGCCAATGGTCTCGCCGTTCAACGTAAGGCCTTCGCCCTTCGGAATAACGTCGAGGTTGTCAGCGTTCCACTCGGGCTCGACTGTCCAGGTCCATCCAGCATCCTTGAGGATCTGGATGGAAGCGCCAACGCGCTCTTCCTGAGTCAAGCCAGCACACACCGCTTCGATCGAAGCGTTATGCCAGAAGGCATTGGCAGGAGGCACAGTCGTGTCGAGCGAAATGGCGACGCCCTGGAGGACGTTGTTGGCCATGAAGTCTTTGTCGATCATGCAAGCCATTGCCCGACGGAATCCGGTGTCGGACATCGGGAACTTACGAGTGTTGAACGAGAGGTAACGGAAGCCCGAGTTCGGGTTCGTGATGACCTCAAGGTCAGACTCGGCAAGGATACGATCCAGGAATCCACGCTGGACACCGAGCGGCGTCAACCAGAAGTCAACTTCGCCTTCGGTGAGCGCCAACACGGCCTGGTCCTGCCCACCGGTAACGGTGAACACAACTTCGCTGGCATATGGCCCGGCGACGTCCTCGGATACGACTTCGCCTTCAGGCGTGCCACCGTAGTTCTCAGTGACACCATCAGGACTCGTGTATTCCACGGCACCGTTTTCGTAGACAACGGTCTTCGCGCCCTTGTCGTAGTACGGAGCGGCACTCGAACGAGCGAATGCGCCTTCTTCACGAGCCGTGAAGGTGAAGCCACCAGCGGAGGGAGCACCCTCGCCAGAACTCGCCTCGAAGCTCTCAGCATCGGCAGACGCCGTTACGACCGGAGCCCAGAAGTGCTCGGGCATCACGGGGAACTGGGCTGCACCATACTGCCAGAGCGGCAGGCCAGGAGCGCCGTTGAAGGTGTAAACGACCGTGTAGTCATCAGCTGCTTCAACCGACAAGAGACCAACGGCCGTCTCATCGACGTCAGCAGTCTCAGGATCATCTTCTGAAGCCAGCGGGATCGAGCTCAGCCAGTTACCGCCGAGACCGAGGTCCTTGACGGTGTTGAAGGTGAACGCCACGTCGTTGGCATCGATGGCTTCGCCATCGCTCCAAGTCGGACCTTCGCGCAACGCGACCGAAATGACCCAGTTATCACCGTCGGCTGCGCCGGCTGGCGGAACTGCGTCGACGGCCAAAGATGGCGCCAGCGTGAAGCTGGGAGCTACCTGGGTGTAAACCGCTGCCGCCTGTCCACCGAGCAAATAACCGTTGTACACGGAGTTGTCGGTGTCGAGGTACGTCCAGAAGTTGTCGGTGGTGAAATCTTCAATCACCGCGATCTTGTACTCAAACCCTTCAGCCGATGGCGGAGTCGTATCGTCCGTACCCATCGTGGTATCAGGGGTGTCTGTTCCGCTTGTTGTATCTGTTACATCCGGGGCTGCCGTTGTATCAGTAGTCGAACCACCGCAAGCCGCGGCAATCATGGCAAGTACTGCCAAGAGTGCTACAAATCGCCATGGAAACTTCGATGAGGATCTCACCGTCATGTCCTCCAATATTTCGTCAATCTTGCGCACGTCTCCCACCGAAGCGGAATAACGCCTGCCTTCCTCATGATGGTTTGATCGCAGCCCACAGCCACTATCAAGCCCATCGTGTGGAAGGTACGCACACACGCGAACGCGTGCGCCAGAACAGAATACAGACTTTGTTGCCAACTCTGCAACCGGAGCGACCACTTATTGTGCGAATCGGGCGATCGACCGGCCAGCTAGTCTGGCGAGGAACGGGCTGTGGCGCAGCTTGGTAGCGCGCTTGTCTGGGGGACAAGAGGTCGCGGGTTCAAATCCCGCCAGCCCGACCGTTCAGTACTGCGTCGGGTACTCAACGTATACCGTCGGCTTCTGGCAGCCAGCAATGTCCCCGTGGGCTAAAACCGTGTTGCAACCCAGTCGATGAGCCAACCGATCAGTTGCACCAGGCGCCACCCGACATACAGAGCCGCCAGGACCACCATCACCTTGAAGTGCCAAGGAACGAGGGGTGTCGATGGTTCTTCGGGTTCGGGACTGAGGGTTCCCTCTTCGAGACTCACGGCGGCTCTCTTAACGTTCCGCGGGCGGCCCGTTTGCGGGCCACCACATGGACAGGCGTACCCGAGAAATCGATAGCCTCGCGCAGGCGGTTCTCGATGAACCGCAGGTAGTCGTCCCCGAGTTCCCCACCAGCCACGAACAGAATGAACGTCGGAGGTCGAATGCCCGCCTGGACTGCGTACAGCACCTTCGGTCGGCGCCCCTTTCGGACCGGCGCTGGGTGGGCCTGAGTCCACTCCGTGATGAGACGGTTGAGCTTGCCCGTCGACAGACGGCGTTGACTCGACTCCAGCACCTGGGCAATCGTCTTGGGCAGACGATGCGTCCGGGCTCCGGTCTTGGCAGACATACGCAGCAATGGGGCCCACGAACAGAAGCCGAGCCGATCGGCAATGCCATCCTCGGTAACATCGCGCTGGTCGGCATCGGCGATGTCCCACTTATTGGCGACGATGATCATCGCCGTGCCTGAGAGTCGGACTTCCTCGGCAATTCGCTGATCTTGAGCGGTAACCCCATCGACCGCGTCCACCACCAACAGCGCTACGTCGGACTCGGCGGCGACCCGCTTGGCCCGCTGTACAGAATAGAAATCGGCGCTCTCCTTGATCTTGGGCTGGCGTCGCATCCCGGCGGTATCGATCACCAGATACTCCTGGCCATCAAGGACCACTCGCACGTCGATCGGGTCACGAGTTGTGCCGGGTACCGGCGAGACCAGGACCCGCTGTTCGCCGGCGAGGTGATTGAGCAAGGTCGATTTACCAACGTTTGGTCGCCCGATGATGGCCAGCTTTGGTACCTCGTCCTCAACAAAGTCGTCGTCCCCCGCTGGCAAGAAGTGCACGAGTTGGTCGAGCAGATCGCCGACTCCCCGCCCATGGAGCGCGCTTACCGGGAACGGCTCACCAAGGCCCAGACTCCAGAGATCCGACACCATATCGAGTTGGTTCGTGGAGTCGACTTTGTTGGCAGCCAGCACGACCTTGCGGGCGCCGCGGACCAACTTGGCAATACCCATGTCGTCATCGGTGAGAGAGGTTGTGGCATCGACTACAAAGAGGACGACATCGGCCACCGCGACCGCCGCTTCGGCCTGGGCGGAGATATCTGCGGCGAGGTGCTCCTCCTCGTCGACCTGCCAGCCTCCGGTGTCGATCAGGAGGAACTGGCGGCCCGCCCAGTCTGCGGAAAACTCACGCCGATCACGGGTTACCCCCGGCAGTTCCTCCACTACGGCTTCTCGCTTTCCAATGACACGATTGACGAGCGTCGACTTGCCGATGTTGGGTCGGCCGACCACGGCGATGATGGGGAGCTTGGGCATACCGGAACTCTAGGGCGCTTTGGATGACCCCTGGAATCGACTACTCGACGGCGAGCTCTAACATGAGGGCATGGTCAAACGCGTCCAACTTGCCGAACCCCGTGGTTTCTGCGCGGGCGTAGAAATGGCGATCAAGGCGCTCACGTGGATGGTCCGGGTCTTCGAGGCCCCGGTGTACTGTTATCACGAAATTGTCCATAATCGGTGGGTGGTCGACGCTTTTGAGCGGGTCGGCGTGATCTTCGTCGACAGCATGGACGAGGTGCCGCCCGGCGCGCCGGTCATGCTCTCAGCACACGGATCGGCTCCCGAAGTGGTCGCCGCCGCCCAGGCTTCGGCCGGCGTAGTGGTTGATGCAGTGTGCCCGCTCGTCACCAAGGTCCACCATGAGGTTAAGACGCTGACCGACAAGGGGTACGAGATCCTCTATATCGGACATGAGGGCCATGACGAAGCGATTGGAACTGTGGCCGAAGCGCCCGAACACATCACGCTCATTGAACCGGAACGTGGCCTTGAAGGCTTCCGGGCCAAGGACCCAGCCAAGGTGGCGTTGCTGGCCCAGACGACGCTCGGACTTTTCGAGTGGGAGGACGTTCTTGAACAATCCCAGGCTCAATACCCCGAACTCAAAACTGCCCGCAAGTCCGACCTTTGCTACGCCACCACCAACCGCCAGGAGGCAGTCCAGCAGCTTTCCAAGACCGCCGATCTCATCCTGGTCGTTGGAAGTGACTCCTCGTCGAACACACGCGCCCTTGTCCGGGTTGCCCAGCAGGCAGGCATACCCGCCTACCGCATCGACAGTGCCGCCGCCATCAAGGATGCGTGGCTGGAAGGGATCGAGACTGTCGGGGTGACCGCCGGCGCCTCCGCCCCCGATCACCTCGTCACGCAAGTCATTGATCGGCTCAATCCGACCGAGGGTGTCGAACTCGTGCAGGTGACGAAAGAAGGCGAGTACTTCCCGCTCCCCCCGCAACTACGCGGATTCCTTACCGCCCTCCAGGCCACCGTTGAAGCCGGTTTCGGCGCCGCTAAACGCGGCGATCGGGGCCTGCTTGAAGACGACCGGAACTGGACGGCGACCGAAGCGCTAGACCTTATCGCCGAGGCCTGAGCACGGACGGTCAGGTTTCTCGATTCACCAGATTGAGGACCTGCGAGATCACCTCATCGATCGACAGATCACTCGTGTCAACCTCCACGGCATCATCGGCGCGCTGGAGCGGTGCGACCGACCGTGAGGAATCGATGGTGTCGCGCCTGGCAAGGTCCTGACGAATCGAGTCACGGTCCCCAGCCACCTCGCCCGCCCGACGCATCGCCCGCACTTCGGGTCGAGCCGTGACGAAGAGTTTGAGCGGGGCATCCGGAAAAACGACGGTACCGATATCACGGCCTTCAACGACCGCCGACCCACCGTGCTCGGCGACCCAGCTTCGTTGGAGTTCTACGAGTCGCGAGCGTACCCGGGCAATCGCTGAAACTGCCGACACGGCGAGGGTGGTTGCTTCGGATCGAATCTCGCCACTTACGTCCTCGCCATCAAGCATCATTCGTCCCTTCTCATACCGCAATTCAAGCCCTTCAATCAGCTGAGCCACTGAGAGTGAATCCTCCGGGTTGATCCCGGCCCTGAGAACGGCCACGGTCGCCGCCCGGTAGTAGGCGCCCGTATCGAGGTGGGGAAGATCCAATTGCATGGCAATCGAGCGTGCGACGGTCGTCTTGCCGCTTCCGCCGGGACCATCCATGGCGATTACGTACCCGGTCATGTCCATCGATCCATCTCTTCCCAATACGCCGGCCAGGTCTTCGACACGACGCCAGGATCAACTATCCGCACACCGGGAATCTTCAGGCCTGCCAGCGAGAACGCCATCGCCATCCGGTGGTCGTCGTAGGTCGAAATATCGGCGGGCCGTAGCGCTTCAGGCGGCTGAATGGTAAGCGAACTGTCAGATCGCTCAACCGTCACCCCGAGTTTGGTGAGTTCGGTCGCCACCGCCGTCAGGCGGTCGGTTTCCTTAACCGACCACGAAGCGAGGCCCGTTAGGTGAGAAGGCCCGTCCGCGAACGCCGCGCATACTGCAATAGCCATCGCTCCATCCGGACACTGACCAAGGTCGGCGGTTACACCCGATAGTCGCGCAGGTCCGCTCACCGTGATGGTCTCGGTGGTCCGGCGAACCCGACATCCCATAGCCTCCAAAACCTCAAGGACGCCGAGATCGGCCTGTGTGGAAGATGGACTGATACCAAGCACGGACACCGCTCCGCCGGTGATCGCCGCTGCACACCATGGGTACACGGCGGCAGATGCGTCTGCTTCCACCGCGAACGGGCGGGGAAGATAGCGGCCGGTCGGCACGGTTACCCGGCCAACCGACAGCACCGGTTCGATCCCGAATGCCGCCATGACTTCGGCGGTTGTCTGTAGATACCCCTCAGAGATGCTTCGACCACCCGCAAACTCAATCGTCAACGGCGCTTCGGCATAGGGGGCGATCATCATAAGCGCCGACACCGGCTGCGAACTAGCGGAGGCGTCAATCTGCACAACCCCGCCACGCATCGATCCGCCGACGACTGTCACAGGAGCGCCCCCCGTGTCGGGGTCCGTCGAGACGCTTACGCCGAGGTCAACCAGCGTATCGGCAAGCGCAGCAATCGGCCTTTCCCGAATACGGGGTCGGCCGTCGATCACAGTTCGGCCGGGCGCGAGTACGGCGGCAGCAACAAGGAACCTGAGCGATGTTCCCGACAGATTCACATCTAGTGGTGAGTCCACCGGGCCGAACCTCCCGCCGGTGACGTGCAGCCCATCTTCGAACTCGGAGAATCCGGTTCCCAGGCTGGCGAGGCATGATCTCATCGCGGCCGTGTCATCTGAGAGGAGCGGCCGCAACAGTCGACTCTCGCCTTCTGCGAGCGCAGCAACGAGGAGCGCCCGATTGGTGATGCTCTTGGAACCCGGGGGCCGCACCCGAATGCTGACCGGACCGCCCGGACGGATTGACCGGATATCAGTCATCGGTCGCGTCAGTCATCTGCTACCTCAGGCATCTGTTGCGTCATAGAGTGATCGCACTTCATCCGAGGTAAGTTTCCGCCACATGCCGGACCGTAATCCTCCGTCGCGAATTGGACCAATCGCGATCCGAAATAGAGATATCACCTCGTGTCCGACTGCGTCAGCCATACGCCGGACTTCGCGATTGCGCCCCTCCGTGAGGACCAGTTCCAGCATGGTTTGACTGCTGGAACGATCCACAACGCGTGCGGATTGAGCCACAGCCAATCCGTCGTCGAGTTCGATGCCAGCCGTGAATCGATTGAGTACGGAAGTCGAGACCGAACCCTGAACGAGGACGTTATAAACCTTGGGAAGGTTGTACCGGGGATGGGTCAACCGGGCGGTGAGCGCCCCATCGTTGGTCAAAATGAGAAGACCCGCCGAGTCCTGGTCGAGCCGCCCCACCGGGTAGATGCGCTGCTCGGTCGGAATGAGGTTTACCACCGTCTCCCGACCCTGTGGGTCATCGGCCGTCGATACGGTTCCGACCGGCTTGTTGAGCAGGTAGTACTCGAAGGTTGGATCCACCGGGATCACGGAGCCATCCACTTCGACGGTAACCACCGACGGATCTACCCGCATGCCCACGTGAGCCACGACGCCGTCCACCGTAACTCTGCGTTCTTGGATGAGCATTTCGGATCTGCGCCGCGACGCCACGCCGGACCGGGCGATAACCTTCTGGAGCTTTTCGGTGCCGGATTCTCCCTCGCCAACCCCGACGGCGTCAGGTCCTTTCGGGTCAGACACTGTCAGGACGAAACGTTTCTTCGAGTGTTTCGACAATTTCGCGCGGCGGCACATGATCGGCCAATGGAGGAAGGTCAGCGAGGCTCCGTAGGCCGAGCTTCTCAAGAAAGAGTTCACTGGTCCCATAGGTGGCCGGATTTCCCGGAAGGGGGAGCCGCTCAACCTCCCGGACCAGTCCACGACGCTCCAAGGTACGAAGTGAGGAATCGGAGTCGACCCCGCGAATCTCGGCGATCTGGCCGCGTGACACTGGTTGACGGTAGGCGACCACAGCCAGGGTTTCGAGGGCGGCACCTGACAACTTCGCGGCAGTTGGTGATGCGGCGTATCGCTCCAGATGTGCGAACGAGTCTGGATGGGCGTATAACCTCCAACCGCCGGCCACTTCCCGCAGCGTGATGCCACGCTCGGCCGCGGCGAGCTCGGCGGCCAACTCATTAAGCACTTCAAGAATTCGGACCTGGGTCTCTTCGGTCACTTCGGCAAGCTCGGTGGCGGGGACCGGGTTCTCGGCAACAAACAGTATGGCTTCGAGCAAGGCTTTGGTTTCCATTAGCCGCCCCATTCGCTGGTCATGGGTGCCATGTTCCCCAGATGTTTCACCTGAATCTGGTCCAGCCAGTCCGTCTGGGCGATCTCGACCATCCCCCATCTCGCCAATTCCAGGAGCGCCAGAAAATAGGCAACGACCTCAACTTTGCGAGAACAATGCTCGACCAGGTCTTCGAACGTCACCTCGGCGAGCAGCTCTACCCTGGCTCGCAGGTCGTGCATGGCATCCTGTACGGACGGCAGATCGAGCTCCAAGTGATCCAGGTCGGGCTCCGGCGGCAATCGTGTGAAGACGTTTTGGGCAATGGCGGCGAGACCGGCAGCATTCACGGGGATTCGGATGTCCGGCTGAGGGAGTTCGATTTCTGGCGGAAGTCCGCCGATCCGACCCACATAGCGATTGCCTTCTTGGAGCCGATAGCGCAGCACGGCCGCAACGTCCTTGAACGTGACGCACGCCAGAAGCCTGGCCAACAGCCGGTCTCGCTCCTCCATGAGCGCCAGTTCTTCGTCAATGTCTATCGGACCATCATCCGGCAGGAGGTGACGAGCTTTTAGCTGGACCAGGGTCGCGGCGATGAGTAGAAACTCCGACGCCACCTCCAAGTCCATTCCCCGGATCTCGTCAAGGTACGAGAGATACTCCGTGACGATCGAGGCGAGGCTCACCTGTGTGATATCCACTTGATGTCTGGTGATGAGTTGGAGCAGCAAATCAAGCGGCCCCTCGAACACCGCCGTCTTCACCTCGTAGCTCATTCGACGTCCTTGTGCAGTTTTATGACAGCCATCTCCGGTTCAGTTTCTTCGATCCGCCTCGTCCAACTGGTTCCACTCGGCGGCCGTCAGTTCGGCCGGTCGGCGGCCATGATGGTGCGCGGTGTACGCAACGATTCGCGCGTCTACGCCCCTCGCGACCAGTTCTTCAGCTCCGATCGAACCATGGGCAGTGTAGATCGACATCCGTCCCCGGGGAACGACCTTGACCCAACTGAGAGCCGTTGTGGTTGCCCTCCCCCAGCGCCCCATCCGGGCATGGCGTTTTCCAATGTCGTGCAACATCCCTGCCTGAACCATCCACGACGGCACTTCCCGGGCCGCCAGCCACGAGCCTGCATCGTATCCGTGCCGTTGGTCGGCTACCGGTTGAGCAAGAAATAGGTCCGTTAACTCATCAGAAGCGAGCTTGATCCGGACATCGGCGAGTTCTTCGGTCGTCAGAGGCTGAGCAGCCGCGAACGAAAAAAAGCGACGTGCGAGATGACCTAGCTGCAACTCAGCGTTTCGACTTACACGACACACATAACGTGGAGGAGGGCCGTGCTTCAAGCCGGGCAGCCGGAATATCCTGGCCGCAAGAGGAGCACACGCCATAGGTTCCGGCCTCTATCGCTGCGACCGCTTCGTCAATCTCGCCGACCTGTTGGGCGAGGGCATCCGCGAGGCCCAACAGTTCGGTTCGCTCTGCCGTGATTGCACCGGCGTCGGCAAACCCTTCTCCGAGATTGAGACCCGAACGTAGTTCGCCTGTCTCTGTCGCCCCGAGCTCCGCAAGTTGATGAACCAGCTTTGTACGCTCTCTGGCCAACTCGGCCCGCGCTTCGTCGAAATCAACCATGGACCACCTGCATCGCTCTCATCTACCCAGTCCCACGGTGGGACTCGCATTTCAGCCTAGCCTGGCCTGGCGCATCTGGCCGAGGGTTTCGTCAGCGACTCCGCGGATGCGCCTCGATGTAAATCTCCCTCAGGTGCTGCGGGGATACCCGGGTGTAGATCTGAGTGGTGGAGATGCTGGCATGGCCAAGCATCTCCTGGACGCTTCGCAGGTCCGCACCGCCCTCGACCATGTGGGTGGCCGCCGAGTGGCGCAGGACGTGCGGCGAGATGGCTCCGAGGCCTGCCTGCTCTGCGGCGGTTCGCACGATCGTGAAAACGCTTTGACGTGACAGGCGGCCACCACGCTGATTTACGAAAACCGCTGGTTGGTTGGTGCCGACCCATGCCAGCCGATCGTGCAACCACAGTCCTAGATGTTCTACCGCAAACGACCCGAGCGGCACCAACCGTTGCTTGTCGCCTTTCCCGGTGACCAGCGCCGTCCGATCGACAAGATCCAGATCATGTTGATTGAGCGCGACCGCCTCGCTAACCCGTGCTCCACACGCGTACATAAACTCAACCAGAGCCCGATTTCGGGTCGCCGCTCGTCCGGGCGTCGAGGCCGCCTCCAGAAGCGCCACAACCTGGTCAACTTCGAGCGCCTTGGGAAGCGAGTCGGGTCGAGTGGGCGCTTCGATCAGAACCGTCGGATCGTCGTCGCGCAAACCTTCGGCAGTCATAAATCGGTGGAGACCCCTGACGGCAGCAATCTTGCGAGCAATGCTTGATGTCGCGAGACCTAGGTCAGTCAGTCCAACGAGAAACAGTTCGATGTCGTCTAGTTGTGGATCGTTACCAACGGACAGCCGGTACTGACCCAGATCCCGGCGATAGGCATGTACGGTGTTGGCTGCCAGCCCCCGTTCGGCAGCGAGGAACGACAAGTACTCCTCGATGGCACCCTCAAGCACGGTGTTGAAAAAGGTATCGGGCGATCGTGGCGATGGACTTGCCGTCCGTCAGCTCTCCCGAACCGACCAGGCGCTCCAAGTCGGCCAACGGGACACGAACCAGCTGGGCGTGTTCCTCCTCGATCCCATCGGGTTGTAGGGCGACCGGTTCCAGTTCCTCAACCCAAAACAGGTCGATCCGTTCGTCGGTGATCCCGCCACTCGTAAACATATGGCCGAGCGGCCTGATAACCCGCGGGCTCATTCCAACCTCTTCGGCACATTCACGCCGGACGGCCTCCTGAAGGTTCGTATCATCCGGTTCCAGCCTGCCGGCCGGCACTTCGAGAAGGTCAAGGTCGACCGGGCCTCGATACTGGCTAACCAATAAGGCATCAGATCCGTCGATCGGAAGAAAGGCCACGGCGCCGGGATGCGAGAGCATAAAACGTTCAGCTCGTTGACCGTCGGGGCTTTCAATCTCCATCCGATCAAAGGACAGAAATGCGCCGGTGGCAACGACCTGCCTGCTGACCCGGCGGAACGGCACTAGATCGTCTCGGTAACCACGCTGGTTGAGATGTCGATCGCATCCACTTGCCGGGACCGTTCCTTGGCGGCGCGTACGAATCCCTCAAAGAGCGGATGCGGCTGGTCGGGTCTCGACTTGAACTCGGGGTGAAACTGACTCGCTACAAAAAACGGGTGACCGGGCAATTCGATGATCTCGACGAGACGCTCATCGGGGGAAAGACCCGAAAGACGAAGGCCGGCCGCCTCGAGCTGCGCCCGGTACTTGTTGTTGACCTCGTAGCGGTGGCGATGCCGCTCGTAAATGACCTCGTCGTCGTAGAGAGCCTCGACCAGCGACCCCTCGGCGAGCTTCGCGGCATACAGGCCCAGGCGCATAGTTCCGCCCTTTTCGGATACATCCTGTTGGCTCTCCATGAGGTCGATGACCCGATGGGGGGCCATCGGCTCGAACTCGGCGGAATGAGCATTGGCGAGTCCTGCAACGTTGCGGGCATACTCGATAACCGCACATTGCAGTCCGAGGCAAAGACCGAGAAATGGGATGCCCTGCTCGCGGGCGAAACGGATTGCTTCGATCTTTCCTTCGATGCCCCGTGGACCGAAACCACCAGGGATAAGGATGCCGTCAAGATCTTCCATATGGCTCGCCGCGTAGAGACCGGTCATGTCCTCGGCCGGTATCCACCGCAGATCAACTTTGACATCGTTGGCGAGCCCTCCGTGTCGGAGTGCCTCAACGACCGACAGGTAGGCATCTGGTAGGTCAACGTACTTGCCAACCAGGCCAACACTGACCGTCTCCGTAGCGTTCTCGACGCGGTCGACCATGCGAGCCCAATTGGTGAGGTCTGGCTCCGGAGCCTCGATGTGGAGCCGTTTCAGAATCACCCGATCCAGGCCGTCAGCATGGAGTGCGAGCGGCACTTCGTAGATATCGGGAGCGTCGAGCGCGTTGATGACGGCTTCGGGATCCACGTCGCAGAACAAGCTGATCTTGCGACGAACTGCGTCGTCGATGGGTCGGTCAGATCGAACGACAATCACGTCTGGATGAATTCCACGGCTGCGCAGTTCGGCTACCGAGTGCTGGGTTGGCTTGGACTTGAGCTCCTCGGAAGCCGGGATATACGGCACCAAGGTGACGTGGATGTAGGCCACGTTCTCCCGGCCGACATCCTTGGCGAATTGGCGGATCGCTTCAAGGAACGGCAACCCCTCGATGTCGCCGACGGTTCCGCCGACTTCAGAGATGACGACGTCAATATCGTCGTTCTCGCCCATACGTTTGATGCGGGACTTGATCTCGTTGGTGATGTGCGGAATCACCTGCACGGTTCCGCCCAGGTAGTCGCCACGTCGCTCCTTCTGGATGACGGACAGGTAGACGGCGCCGGCGGAGATCGATGCGTCGCGTCGGAGGTTGACCCCGGTGAATCGTTCATAGTGACCGAGATCGAGGTCAGTTTCTCCCCCATCATCGGTGACAAAAACTTCGCCATGTTGGAACGGATTCATCGTCCCAGGATCGACGTTGATGTACGGATCGAGCTTCTGGAGAACGACTTTCAGACCGCGCTCTTTGAGCAGGCGACCGAGGGAAGCTGCCGTGATTCCTTTACCCAAGCTGGAGACAACGCCGCCAGTAACAAAGATGTATTTGGTCACGGAATGTCAGCGTAGCATCAAAGGTGGGCAGTCCAAACGATCAGTTGATTCTCCGCCCATGGTCACCCCACTCCTGCTCACGCAGCACGTACTTCTGGATCTTTCCAGTGGAAGTCTTCGGTAGTTGATCAACGATGACGATGCTGTCGGGCGCCTTGAACCGGGCGAGCCGTGTCTTCACAAACTCGATCAATTCGCCCGGCTCCACAGATGTATGGGCCTTGGTCACGACAAACGCCTTGGGTCGCTCGCCCCATTTCTCGTGTGGGATCGCGACAACGGCAGCCTCAAGGACCGCGGGATGAGCCATGATCGCCTGCTCGACTTCGATCGTTGAGATGTTCTCGCCACCCGAGATGATGATGTCCTTTGATCGGTCACGCAGTTCGATGTAGCCGTCCGGATGCCAGACGGCTACATCGCCTGAATGGAACCAGCCACCCCGGAATGCCTTCTCAGTTGCGTCGGGGTCGTCGTGATATCGGGCCATCACATTGTTGCCGCGCATAACCACTTCCCCCATCGTCACCCCGTCGCGAGGGACATCGTTCATGTCGTCGTCGACTACCCGGATGGGGTCCACTCCTATGTAGGCAACCCCCTGGCGGGCCAACATCGTTACCCGATCGGCAGATCCGGTCCAGGAGGTCTGATACTCACACACCGTATGCGGTCCGTACGTTTCCGTTAGGCCATAGACGTGGACCATGGACGCTCCGAGGCTCTCCATCTGCCCGATGATCGTTGGGCTGGGCGGCGCCCCGGCGGTCGTGATCGTCAAGCCTGTTTCGAACGGGCTCGCATCGGCATGATTGGCTAGCGATATCAGCACCGTGGGGGCTGCGTTGAGGTGGGACACGCCTTCGGCTTTGATGAGACGCCAGATCTCCGCCGGATCCACCGCTCGCAACCCGACGTGCGTGCCACCAACCGCCGTTACCGCCCAGGTTGTGCACCAACCATTGCAGTGGAACATCGGCAACGTCCACAGGTAGACCGACTCGGGTGTATGGCGGCTGTGAATGATCTCGGTCAGGGAGTTCAAGTAGGCGCCGCGGTGGGTGTAGACAACGCCCTTGGGTTGGCCGGTCGTACCCGAGGTGTAGTTGATTGATATCGCCGCGCGTTCATCATCAACCCGCCACGGCAGAGGATCGTCTGTCCCGGTCGCCAAGAATTGGCGGTAGTCGAGCCTGGTCGATGACGGACCGGGAATCACCACCATCTGATCCAGCCGTTCGACTTCTCTGACCGCATCGACAACTAGCGGTAAAAGCGACTCATCAACGATGAGAAGCTTCGCCCCCGAGTGCCCGAGAATGTGCAGCACTTCGTGACTGCTCAGGCGGGTGTTGATTGCAACGAGCACCGCCCCGGCCAATGGCACTGCAAAGTGGGCGATCAGCATCTCGAGCGTGTTCGGGCTCAGATACGCCACCCGATCTCCTGGCTCGATTCCGGCGCCTCGCAACGCATGGGCCAGACGGGTGGCGTGGGCGGCCATCGCTGCGTAGGTCGTACGTTGCTCGCCCTGGATAAACCCGACCTTGTCGCCGAATACGTCGGCGGTTCGCTCCAGGAATAGCAGCGGGGTAAGTTGCGTCGAGCTCACGGTCATGATCGGCGTCTCCCTAGGCTTCGACGTTCACTGGCGGTGAATTGGCACGAGCGGTGGATTGGTTCGTAGCACTGGCTACACGCTCCGTCGAGCAGCCGCCACCAGTTCGGCTGCATGATCCCGACCCTGCTGGGAGTCGTCTAACCCGGCAAGCATACGAGCAATCTCGTCAATCCGCTCCTCGCCTTCCACCAGCCTGACCTCGGCCCTTTCAGTGGTTCGATCCACCACAAAGTGGCTGTCGGCGAAAGCAGCGACCTGAGGCAGATGCGTGACAACAAACACTTGCCGGTCATCGGCCAACCCCGCCAACTTTCGTCCAAGGGCCAACGCGGTTCTCCCACCGACCCCTGCGTCGATCTCGTCGAAAACCACCACTGGAGCCTCCCCAACTCCCCCGGCCAATCGAAGGGCCAGAACCAGCCGCGAGAGCTCCCCACCAGAAGCCACCTTGTTTACAGGACCAGGGGCAAGACGAGCATCCGAGGCGAACCTCAGGGAAATCTGTGACCCGCCCACCGATCGCAGGCTGCGGGGCTCGAAGTGGACCGACAAATGCGGCGACGAAAATCCGAGTTCCTTGAGGTGATTCATCGCGAGTTCACATAATCGTTCCGCCGCCATCTGGCGTGCGTCGGCCAGCGCTTCAGCGGCCCGCTGCGCAGATAGCTCAGCCTTTTCGAGGTCAACGGCATAGGTTGCGGCGGATTCGAGACTGGCCGTGAGATCAGCGGCACGAGCCTGAGCGGCGACACCATACGCAAGAATCTCGTCCAACGAATCGCCGTATTTGCGCCGGAGGTCGCCGAGCACCGCCAATCGTCCTTCCTGGATCTCCAGCCGTTCCGGGTCATGCTCGACCAGTTCCATCGCCTGACGGATGGTGAGAGCAAGATCATTGATCTCGGCCGCGACCCCGCTGGCTCGATCCGCAAGGGACACTTGATCTTCGTCAAGGCGCCCCACCCTTCGCAGGGCATCAAGGGCAAACCCGACATCGTCGACGCTCCGCTCAAAAGCATCATGAGCGGAAGTTAGGAACTCGGTCAGCTCGACAGCGTTGCGCCGCCTGGCCAGGTCCTTTTGGAGTTCCTCATCCTCGCCAAGCCTGAAACCGGCGCCAGTAATCTCCTCCGCTTCGTAGGCGGCCAGGTCGCGTGATCGCTCGATGGTCCTGAGGTCTCCCTGCAACGCGCTCGAACGAACCTCAACAAGCTCGTCCCAGGCACGCTGATATTCCGCCAGTCGGTTACGGCCGACATCGTCGAGGAGGCGATCAACCAGTGCCACCACCGATGCCTCTTTGCCAATAGCCAGATGGTCGTGCTGGGCGACCATCTCGACAAGATCCGTGCCGCCCTCGGCCAGGACTTTGAGCGGAACCATCTCCCCGTTGCGGTACGCCCGGCTTCGACCCTCGAGCAAGCGGCGGGAGAGAACCAGTTCTTCGCCGTCGACGAGAAAACGGCCCTCGACTTTGGCCTCGTCGCCGTAAGGTCCGACCAAACCGGAACGAGTTGGATCACCGATCAGCAGTCCAACTGCCCCGGCCAGGAGGGTCTTGCCGGTTCCGGTCTCACCAGTGATAACCACCAGACCCGGACCAGGCTCGATGCGGGTATCTTCGATAACCCCCAGATTCGTCACGCCCAACTCTTCGAGCATCAGAAGCTCGCTCCATCCAAACCCTCATACAGTTTCAGCTTCGCCTTGACCGTCTGGAGATAGGACCGTTTGGCGAGAGTGATAAACCGAGCCCGGTCCGGGCCGCGTTCGATCGTCACGGAGTTCCCGGGATCGAGTGTGCCCACGACCACCCCGTCCGCAGACACACCGGCGGGACGGTCGAGGGTGACGGTGCAGACGATCTTGCTGGCCGGGGGTAAGCACAAAGCCCGTGAAAACATCGAATACGGTGCTACGGGGGTGACGATGGTGGTATCGATCAACGGGTCGACGATCGGACCACCGGCTGACAGGTTATAGGCCGTCGAACCCGTCGGAGTTGCGAAGACCAGACCGTCAGCGCGATAGGTCAGAAACCGGTCCCCGTCAATGTGCAGCTCAAGTGACACGAGCTGCTGACTGTTGATCTTCTCGACAACGATGTCATTCAGGCCCACACCTGACCCGCCGCCATCGATGGTTGCGGTCAAGGTCATGCGCGACATTTCGGACCACGATCCTCCAGCGATGACTTCGACGACAACCGGAAGGTCATCCAGTTCGGCCTCGGCGAGGAAGCCGACCCTGCCAACGTTGACCCCGAGCACGGGAAGATCATTCGGAATCCCGTACCGCACGGCTTCCAACACGGTTCCGTCGCCGCCAATCGCGATTACGACGTCGCAGTCGGCCATTCGGTCCGGCTCGAGGACGACGCCCGATCCTCGTTCTTCAACCGAGCCAACCTGCATGCCATGCTGAGCGGCCAGGGCAGTCAGTTGTTCGACGGCGGCTACCGCAGCGTCGCTGTTGGGCCGCATTACTACACCGATCTTCATGACTTCTTTCTCAACCAGATGAAGAATTCCCGGTTGCCATCTCCGCCAACCACCGGCGACTCTACCGTCTCGCACAGGCGCCAGTTCGTGAGCTCAAACGCTCGGGCAACGCTGGCAATCGCTGCGGTATGCAGATCCGGGTCGCTGACGATGCCAGTGCGCCCGACCAAATCCTTCCCCACTTCGAATTGTGGTTTGACGAGGAAGACCAGATCAGCATCGTCTGCAGCCACGTTGGCCACCCCGTCGACGATGAGGGCGAGACTGATGAATGAGAGATCGCCAACGACGACCGGGAACCGACTCCCAAAGTCACCCACCTGGAGATACCGGGCGTTAATCCCTTCGTGGTTCTCCACCCGAGGATCCTCAAGGAGCCGCGCGTCGAGTTGATCATGCCCCACGTCGATTGCGACTACCCGATCCGCACCCCGCTCGAGCAGCGCTTGGGTGAAGCCGCCGGTCGAAGCCCCGATGTCGAGACATCGCTTGCCGGTTACCGCGAATCCGAACGTATCGAGGGCGCCGCGCAACTTGAGCCCGCCGCGCCCGACTAGATCTGCATTAACTACGCCGATCCGGGCGTCGGGCGCTACCTTCCTGGCGGCTTTGTCAGCCACCCGACCGTCGACAGTTACGTAGCCATCGGCGATAAGTCGAGCGGCATGAGACCGACTGGTGGCCATCGCAGACTCGACCATCACCATGTCGAGGCGACGCCAACCGACAGCCACCGCCATCTCAGTTGTCCGATAGTTGCGCCCGTAACCGGGTAGCCACCTCGTCGGCCAAATCGGGCGCCTCGGCGGCGTCGACGCCGGCCAGCGTTTCGATCGCCAGCTCGACCGATAGCTCGCCGGTCTGGGCGCTGGTCGGCTGGGCGTCCGTGCTCGGGACCTCCGGGTTCTCTGCGGCAAGATCCGATTCGGTCATGTCCGGATCGACGGGTGTATCGTCCAGTGTCTCAATTGGGGGCTTAAGTTCATCCATATGGCCATTATCGCCGACATCTGTGACAGGAAGTTGCATTGATCCCGCTGCGCGACCAAAACCCGGGCATCCGCTTCCCGGCCATGACCGTTTTTCTGATCCTCGCAGCGGTGGCCATCTATGTATTTGTGCAACTACCGCAAGGAGATTCAGCCTTCTACGAGTACGCAACCATTCCCTGCGAATTCACCGGGGGCGGTCCCGCCTCGCTCGGTGAACTCAATACCGGAGTCTGCGACAGCAACCCGGCGCCGGGCCTGTACGACGACAAGATCGTTGCGTTCAGCCTCCTGTCGTCCATTTTCCTTCACGGCGGTTTCGCGCATCTCCTTGGCAATATGTGGTCCTTGTGGATCTTCGGCAACAACGTCGAGGACGCCTTCGGTCGGGGCGGATACCTGGCGTTCTATCTGGCCGGTGGCGTGATTGCCAGCGTCGCCCATATTCTCATGAACCCCGGCTCGACGATCCCCGTCGTCGGGGCCTCGGGAGCCATCGCGGCCGTCATGGGCGCCTACATCATCCTGTTTCCGCGCGCCCGGATTACCACCTGGGCCGTCATCGTCCCCCTAGCCGTACCGGCCTCGGTGTTCCTGGCGATCTGGTTTGTCAGCCAGTTCTGGATCGCCGGATCCTCCCCGGACGTCGCCTGGGAAGCCCATGTCGCCGGTTTCATATTTGGAGCTATAACCGCTCTAGCGATGCGGCGGCAACTCATCGATCGGCTGGCTCGCCACGCGTTCCAATTCGTCCGGTAGTCCGGCTATCGAATCGAGTATGAGATCTGGTCTCCACTCATCCGGTACCTGATCAGCCGAGTCAACCACGCCGGTCAATACGAGGGCACTCCTCCAACCGGCCCGCTTGGCCATGGCCAGATCGGTGCTCGGACGGTCGCCCACCATCCACACATCTGTATCGGGACCAATCCGGCTGGTGATCAGGTCGATCATGGGCCGTTCGGGTTTGCCGGCCGCAATCGGATCGGTTTCCGACGCCACCCGGATGAGATCAACGATGGCTCCCGCACCCGGCCACTGTCCATCGGGCATCGGGTAAGACGGGTCGAGGTTGGTAGCCACGAAGGTTGCTCCGTTGCGAACCGCCAGAGTGGCGTCGCGAAGGAGCCCATAATGAACCTCCAGATCGAGCCCGACGACAACGGCCTCCGCAGCCCAGGGATCGCCCACGATCTCAACGCCCTGATCGATAAGCGCGCTTCGGACTCCCGCCTCGCCAATGACGAGCGCCGATGCGACGTCGAGCGTCCCGACCACCCAGGCTGCGGCAAGCGCTGACGTGACTATCTGCTCCGGTGTTGCCTCGTAGCCGGTGACCGCCCGAATCTTGGCGGCCGCAGCCTCGGGGGTACGGAGCGAGGAGTTCGTGGCGAACCAGATTCCTGAGCCGGCTCGTTCACAGGCCTCGAGTGCCAGGCGTGCCCCGGGTATGGCTTGATCTCCGAGATACACGACGCCGTCGAGGTCGACAACGATGGCAGTCATGGGGATCGCCGCTCGAACGCAGCCAGAGCCTCGCCAATGAACTTCACGGTGAGGTCCATGGATTCGAGCGAGATTCGTTCGTCATGACCATGGAACATGGTCAGGAACTCCGGGAAAGACACGCGATCGCAGAACAAGCCAGCTCCGTATGCCAATGCCCCCCGCTGTCTCCAGAACCGGGCGTCTGTTGAAGCCGGGGTCAAGGTCGGAGCAGCCCGGCGATCACCCAGATTGATTTCGTAGGCATCAAGCAGCGCTTCCCAAAGCCTGCCAGTCGGAGGCGAGGAGTTGGCTGCCGAGGTACGAACCAGTTCGACGGTTATCGACTCGGCATCACCTCCGAGAATCTTGGCGAGGTGCTCGCGGACGGTGTCTTCGTCCTGACCTGGCAGCAGGCGGGCGTCGATCGATGCAACCGCCTCATCGGGAATCACGTTGGCCTTGCCCCCCGCATTCAACACCGTCGGTGTCATGGTCAGATGCGTACACGCATGGACGTACCTGGCAAAGAACGGGTCGGTGACGGCGATGGCGTCGATGGTTTCGTCGAGCAAATCCGGATCGACCAAACCCGCTTTCAGCGAAGCCGATAGCCCCAGCGTTGCCACAAATGCTCGCCAATCATCAGTAATGATCACCGGCGTTGGCGACCCGGCCACGCTCGTCACTGCACGGGCGAGGGGGATCAGTGCGTTGTCTGCGCCATAAGGCTGGCTTCCATGACCCGGCGTCCCGGCCGAGCGCAACTGGTGCCAGAACGGGCCTTTCTCACCGACATTTATCGCAGGAGTCGGACCCGCAACACCGGCGACCGCTGGGTAGGCAATCTCCGTAAGCATGTACTCGGACCGTACCGTGTCCCAATGATTGTCAACCAGGTACTCGGCGCCATAGGAGCCCCCGTTCTCTTCGTCGGCAACCGCCAGAAAGAGCAGGTCTCCTTGCGGTTGGGCACCGCTCATCCGTTGTCGAAACACCATGGCCATCGCCGCAGTCACATTCAGCATGTCGACTGCCCCCCGACCCCACACGAATCCATCATCGATCTCTCCGCCGAACGGATCATGCGTCCAACCGGTCGGTGACACCGGTACGACGTCGAGGTGCCCCATAAGCATGAGCCGCTCCGCCGATGGGTCGCTGCCCGGAATTCGGTAGAGCACGCTTTGCCGGCCGGGGTGCGGTTCGAATACCTGTCCTGGTTCGCCGAAAAACTCGCTCAGTGTCTCAACCGACCGATACTCATGACCCGAGTCGGGAGTCCCGTCGTTCACACAGCGATTGACGATCAAAGCTTGCAGCAGATCCACGGCGTTATTCAAGGTTCGCTCCCTGCAAAAGTGACTCTTTCCACGCACGGAACCGATGGTGCGTCTGTCGGTCGGGTCCGACACCAGTTCCCACCTTTCCCGATAGGCGAAAGCGGTATCGGTCGGCCAGATCTTCACGATTGATCGCGAAATACCATGCCTCACCGACCGGCGGCCCCGCCCGCCACAGCAAATATGAGCCAATCCGGCGCTTGTATTCGGTTGGTTCTCCGAGGTCATCACCCAGGGCGATCAGTTCGTTCGGAGCCTCAACCCACCCGGTCGCCGGGATTCGAAACGATCGTTGAGGTGTGTCGGGCAAGTCAGAGGTGTGATAGACGTCCGTTGTGAACGGACGCTCGTGGACCGGCAGCGTCATGGCCTCACCAACTCAACCAGCTCAGCCATGGTCGGGGTAAGCGAGAGCCCGGGCAGGTCGGCAAAAGTGACCCAGCGAGCGTCGGCTGCGTCGTCGGCCGCATGCAGTTGACCACCGGTGACGGTGCCGAGAAAATCCACCAGGACGTAGTGTTCGTGCTCGGTGATTGCGTCACCGGTCCAGATCACCGGCCCCAACTCGACCTGCAAGCCCGTTTCCTCCTGCACCTCGCGACGAGCCGCATCACGCATGGATTCACCGAAGCCCACCTTGCCACCCGGTACCGCCCAGCATCCCTCGAATGGTCCCTTGGACCGCTGGACAAGCAGGATCCGGTCGTCGTCGACACAGACCACCCCTACCCCAGGTATGGGATACCGCTCAGGCGTTGTCATCGTGATGCATGACAATGGTTCGGGCCGAGAAGCCGCCCGCCTCAAAGAAGTTTTTTACCAGTCGATGGCCAGGCAGGACATGAGCATCAAACCGTGAGAGCCCACGAGATCGCAGCTCACTAAGTGCCAGGTCCCGCATTGATTCGGCGACGCCAACCTCACGGGCGCCTTGCTCCGTGAAAATGAACCGGATCGCCCCGATCAGCGATCCGTCGACTAACGGTTCGACCGTTGCAATCAAAAACCCAAACGGCATGCCATCCATTTCGCCGATGATCACCACGGCATCATCTGACTCGATCGACGCCACGAAGGCATCAGCAACAGGATGCGGCAGGGCGTCGGCGCGTGTCCACATGACGTGGATGGCTTCCATCTCCTGCTCGAGTTCCGCATACAAGCGCACCAGGTCAGGAACATCATCGCGAGTGGCATGGCGGGAGGTCACAGATACGGTCACGATCGAGAGGCTAGCCGACCACCGTTTGGGTCTTATCGTCCGACGATTCTTGCGAATCCCCATCTCGTGACCAGCCACATCGCTTCGACGACGATCGGCCAACCCATCTTCGACTCACCGAACTCACGATCGCGAAACGCAATCGGAACCTCGCGAACATCGAGGCCGGCGCGTACTGCCCGGCGGGTCATTTCGACTTGAAAGCCGTATCCGGAAGCTTCGGCGGTCTCAGCCCGCAGCCTGTACAACCGGCCGGCATCCCAAGCCCGGAATCCGGCGGTGCAATCTTGCACCGTCAAGCCGAGCATAGTCCTGGCGTAAACGTTGCCCCCGGTTGAGAGAAATCGGCGATGAATCGGCCAATCGGGAGTGGATCCCCCCTCGACGTAGCGAGACCCGATCGCCAAACCGGCTCCCTCGCGGATCTCCTGGACAAGTCTCGGTAGATCGCCCGGGTCGTGGGAGAAGTCTGCGTCGATCTGGCAAATTATCGTCACCGATTCATCGGGGGCGAGGTGTCGGAAAGCGTCGCCGTAGGCCCGGCCCAGTCCGCTCTTCTCGGTCCGGTGTAGGACCTGAACGTCGGGGTCGATTGTGTGCAATTCGTTCGCAAGCTGCCCGGTTCCATCCGGCGACCCGTCATCGGCCACCAGGACCCGATAGCCATGTGAGCGGATGGCGGCGACCATCGGCTCAAGGTTCTCCGCCTCGTTGTACGTAGGGACTACGACAACGACATCAGAGCTAGCTGGCACAGTCGTTGCACACCAGCTTCCGCTTGTTCGCGAGTTGAGAGGTTCGTTTCACCATGAAACACACGGAACACTGGAACTCGTCGGAACGCTTCTCCTGAGCGCCTCCAACATTGAGCGACAATTCCTCTCGACGAATGTTCCGCAACTCCTCGACTTCGTCGACCGCTAGCTCAGCCGCAACCTCTTCTTCGAGCAGTTCAAGTTCTTCGGCTTCGAGTTCTTCGAGGGCTTCGGTGTCGGACTCGGCGTCGTCATCATCGTCGTCATCACCGTCGTCATCATCGTCATCATCGTCATCGTCATCGCTGACGTCGGCGAGTAGGGCTGCGTCTACGTCGGGAACAACTTCGTCATCATCGACTTCGAGGTCGTCATCAACCTCGAGCAGGTCGACGTCATCGTCGACGTCATCGTCATCGAGGTCGTCTGGATCGACGTCGTCGTCGACTTCTTCTTCGTCAAGATCGTCGTCTGGAGTTTCGTCAGACATGTTCTAAAGCTCCGTGAGGTTGATTCGGGGGCGGGAGTATACCCACATGATTCATCAAGCAACGTATACGACGCGATCCTATTCCCTAGAGGCGCAACAACAGCCGGTTCTGCTCGACCCAACCGGTCACGGGAGTACGACCGATCACGTCTCCGTCAACCTCAAATGGCCACGGAACTGACGTCGACAGTGAGAAAGCCGACGTCTGAAAACGCGTAACCGCGGGATGGCGCAAATGCAGGCCTTTCTTGACCTGGGGGAACAGCTGAAGGGCCTCCCGCCGCTTGGCGTCAATGACCTGCACATCGAGCAGACCATCCATGAGCGCCGCCTTCGGGGCAACGTTGAAGCCACCACCGAAGAACTGTCCGTTCGCCACCAGGGCCAGCAGGGCCGGACCTGTATAGGTGCGACGATCCGTAACGAGTTCGATGTCCGTTCCTGTGAATCTCGGCAAGGTTGCCCAGAAGGCCGCTTGATACTTGACCCGCCCGATCGATTGGGGGAATTTGGAAGCCCGTTCGACGCTGGCCGCCAGAAGACCAGCCTGGGCGACGTTTACGTAGGCTCGGAGGCCCCACTCACCTCGCACAAAGCCGACATCAATTGGATAATCGGTACTCCCGGCCAAATGATGCACGGCCCCTTCGAGTCGTTGAGCAATTGCGAAAGGGCGGGCAAAGTCCGAACCGGTGCCGGCTGGTAGCACGGCAATCACCGGCGGAGTCGCCAGGTTTAGGCGCATCAGTTCGTCAACAACGAGGCTAATCGTCCCATCACCGCCAACGATTCCGATATGTCGCCGGCCAGCCCCGATGACTTCTTGCACCGCGCTGCGCATCGAATCTGCCCCATCCGGTGCGGCAATTGTCGCCGAAACACCAGTAGCCCCGACGGCAGCTTCGACCCGTTCCAGCAGGGCCCCCCGCCGTCCCGACCGCGGGTTGACCAGGATTGCCCAGCGTTCACTCATGTCGCTCCTTGAGCTGACACGACCCCCCGATCAACCTTCCGGAGAGCATCGTTGACGGTCCCAACCAAATGCGGGGCGCCGTCACGGATCTGACGAAGCTGATCGATCAACTGGCGAGCCTGTCGCACGAAGTCACCCGGGGCCATACTGAGGCCCTCGAGAATCTCTTCGAGTTCGAGTCCTTGTGCCCAGTGGTAGGCAGCCTCCATAAATCCGAACTCGGGGGCCGGACTTGGCCGCACCCCGAACGACGACTCCACCACTGCAATCTCGCTCGCCAGTCGCGAAAGCGACCCTGCGAACTCGTCGAGAGCCAGCGGGACCGGAACCATCTCATCGCTGCTGCGGGGTTCGTACATGAACGCCGAAGCGGCAGCAACTAGATCCGCGGCGCTCAGATCATCGAGCAGCCCAACCCGAATGGCCTCGGCCACCATAAGATCACGCGAGCCGTAAATCGTCCTGAGACGCTCGCCTTCGGCTGTGAGCCGCCAATCCGACACGTATCCGCGATCTTCCAGGACGGCCAGAATCACACGGAACTCCTGGACCAGCGAGCCACGGTCTGCTCCCCCGGCCCGGTCGATCTTGCGTTGTAGCTTGACAGCCTTGCGAGCATGGACGATATGGTCCTCCACGTCCTCGCAATTCGCCACCGGATGATCAACATCGGCGACCGACGATTTGGATGACGGCCCAAACGACCGAAGTCGTTGCGTGGCTTTTTGTTGGAACTTACGATCGGTCGGCCGAAAGGGCCCGGGAAAATCCAACTGGCCGAGCACCACTGCGCCGGCCAACTCCGACCCGGTCATGTTGCGTACCTTGCCACCCGACGACAGCGCAATCACCGCTTCACCTTGTTTGGCTCCCATGGAAAGCAGGAGGTAGCGACCTTGCCGCCCGCCGCGACGTACCTCGAACACGTCCCCAGCGCTCAGCGATACCCCTGGTTGCGGAACATACGCATCCAGGGCTTCGATAAAGGACCAGATATCGCCACGATCGCAGGCGGCCAAGAACCGCTCCTGTTCGACATCTCTACGAAGGTCGGTCAGGCGACCTTCATGGTCGGCCGCCTGACCGTGAAGCTGAAACTGGGCAAACGAGGCTTCCAGGAGTTGCTCGGCTTGGGCCTGCTCGTAGTTGGCAACCAGGTTGACGGCCATGTTGTACGTCGGCCGGAAGCTCGATTCCAGGCGAGTCGCTCCTCGACCGGCGACTTCAGCGATCCGTTCGAACCGTATGAACCGCGAGTACAGGGCAATACCGAACCCGACCTCATCGATTCCACGCCGACCTGCCCGCCCGGTGAGCTGGGTGTAGTCAGAAGCCGTTAACATCTCATGGCTTTCCCCGTTGAACTTGGTCATCGACTCGATCACGACACTGCGCGCCGGCATGTTGATGCCGAGCGCAAGGGTTTCGGTCGCGCAGACCACTTTGAGCAAACCCGACTCGAACAGCCGCTCGACGGTCTCCTTGAATGCTGGAACGAGGCCAGCATGATGGGCGCCGACGCCCCGCTCGAGGTCGGCAAGCCAGCGCCCGAAACCGAGGACATCGAGATCCTCGGGAGCCAGGTGCTCGGTGGCATCGAGTGCCACCCGACGTATCTTCTGACGTTCTTCGGCGGTGGTCAGCTTCAACGACGAACCGGCAATCATGTGTGCAGCCGAGTCGCAGCCCGCCCGCGAAAAGATGAAGAGAATCGCGGGAAGCATCGAATGTCGAAGCAGCTCTTCAACAACCTCCACCCTTCGCGGGGTCGCGAATCTGCGTCGCCTTCCGGTCTTTGAAGCCAATAGTCGTTGGACCCGGGGGTTGGGTCGGTCCTTCTGGAACAGGTCCATGAGTTGGACGGGTGGCTTGGTCCACAGATCGGTGATCATGTACATGGGTTCGAGCGGGACCGGCCGGTTGGTCTCGATGATCAGCTCGGTTGGGCCCCGGCGTTCCTGGATCCAGGATGTGAACTCCTCCGGATTGGCAACCGTGGCCGAAAGACACACGAACTGGATGTGCTCCGGACCGTGGATGATGACCTCTTCCCAAACCGATCCCCTGGCGGCATCCGCCAGGTAGTGGACCTCATCAAGAACGACGATGGCTACCTCTGCCAGACGACCATCGCCGGCGTAAATCATGTTCCGGAACACCTCGGTCGTCATGACCACGATGTCAGCATCCCCATTTATGGAGTTGTCACCGGTCAGGAGACCTACCCGCGAGTCGCCATGCTCATGGGACAGATCAGCAAATTTCTGGTTTGAGAGAGCTTTGATCGGGGTGGTATAAAAGGCGCGCTTGCCGCGCTTGAGAGCAAGATAGATCGCTCCGTCGGCGACGAGCGTTTTGCCTGCCCCGGTCGGCGCGGTCACCACAACCGATTTGCCCGATTCGATCGCTTCGACGGCCTCGCGCTGAAACGGATCAGCTTCGAAGCTCAGATGACCGAAGAACTCGGCAGCCCGGCTCACTTCCTGAGCACGTAGCGGATGAGCAACAGCGTGATTTCGTACATGAGGTAAAGGGGTACGGCCATCACCAGCATCGTGAAAGGATCCCCGGTAGGGGTCGCGGCCGCGGAGACCACGCTGATCGCCAGCACCGCCCATCGACGCATATGTGCCAGTTGTGCCGACGTAACCAAGCCGACGGCCCCTGCTGCAAAGAGGAAGACCGGATACTCGAAGGCCAGCCCGAAAACGAGCAGAAAGCGCAGTACGAATGACAGGTATTCGCTGACGGTCACCGATAGTTCGGCGTCCAGCACCGAATTGAGGAATAACAGGCTCCGAGGAAGGATCAGATAGGCGAATCCGACCCCGGCAAGGAACAGGGCAACGAGCAGCGGTCACAATCGGGATCGCCCAGCGACGCTCCTTGGTTGTCAGGCCGGGAGCGACGAAGCTCCATAGCTGCCACATGATGACCGGACTAGCCAGCAGGAAACCCCCGAAAAACGCCAGCCGCATCGCAGATCCGAATTGTTCGGTCGGCGTGATGGTTTGGAGGTCTTCGCCAGGGAAGATATCGACGTAAGGTGCCTTCAGCAGGTCGAGCATCTGGCCCCGAAACGTCCAGGCAACGATAGATCCGAGCACGAGAGCGATGGCCGTTTTGAGCAGTCGCCAGCGCAACTCGTCAAGGTGCCCGATCATGGACATCCGCTTTTCCTGGGCGGTCATGCCTCTCCGGCCCGGTCCGAGTCGGCGCCTGCATCGGCGACGGCGCTATCGGCATCCGGCCCGGGGCCCGTTGCGTCGCTATCGGCGCCGGGCGCGGCCTCCGTTGCGCCGCTATCGACGTCGGTGTCGGGGACCGCATTTGCTACCGCGTCCGGGCCTTCATCGACGTTGTTCATCTCCGCCTCATTCTTGGCGGCGCGTTTGGCAGAGATGCCTGGTGCCTCGGGTTCGTCCTGGCCATCGGCGATACCATGAATCCGATTGAAGTCGCGAGCCGAGTCGTCTGCCGTAGGTCCTGAGGCGGTGACCGGTCCGGTCCAATCAAGTGGTTTCAATTCGCCAGGGACAGTACCGAGTTCGTCCTTGATCTCCATGAGAGGTTGAGAGACTTCAGTGCCAAGGTTCTTCAGATCCGATCGAACCTCGTCGAGTTCGGCGATTTCGCGTTCGAGTCCTACCCGGAAGTCGGTTGCCATGGCCCGGGCTTCTCGCATCCAACCACCGAGCTTTCTCGAGAGGTCTGGCAGGTTGCGCGGCCCGACCACGATCAAGGCGATCAGAGCGATAATCATCCATTCACCAAAGTTGATATCGGGCATCATCGAACATGGTAGATGGTCCTGAGCAATCCGACGCTCTGAGCAAAACAATGACGCCCCGCAGTGCGGGGCGTCATTGTTTGGCCTGGGAGGGGCTGTGAGTTCTTAGGTGGTTGAGGTGATCATGCTGATGAAGTCAGCGTCTTGCCCGAGGGCTTCGGCGAATCGAGAGATCTCCGATTCCGTGATGAGGTCGGTGCGAACCACCTCGTAAGGGACACCCGTCGCAAGCAGCACGCTCACGACTCGAGCATTGGCTGGCCGGCGCTGGATTTGTGCGCAGGTCGGGCAAGCGAAGCGGTAAACGCCGCTATCTTCTGCCGGATCCAGCTCCAAAGCCAAGTCCATTGGCTGGAGTTTTACATCGCCGCATCGGCTACATGTTGATTTGATCGTCGTCATGGGTTCTTTTCTCCGCAGACCGTTTCTCTTGTGTCTGTTATCGGCGGTGGAGCCTTCAGACTGAAGAAAAAATCCGCAGGAAGTCGTGACACCTAAAGGCTAGGCGTGGCCCCGTACTTAGCGAGGATGCGGCTGCGATCTTCGATCAAGCGCTCCCGCACCTCGGGACCTTCCAGAAGTTCGGCACTCTTCCCAAGCCGGAGCAGCAAACGGGCGGCCACGGCTGGGTCAGAAGCAGAGAAAGACACGACGTCCTCTTCAATCATCTCCACCGGGTAGTACTCGGCCACCCACCGGGCGGCGGGACCCAATCGGATGATTGCCCGAACGTCATCCTCTGAAGGCGTATACCGAACTTCGGGCGGGGGGACGGACTCGGGAGCGGTGAACGTCTCATCCGTGGGAACCGCTGACCTAACCCGGTCGATCCTGAAAACCCGCTCAGCTGATGCCAGACGGCAGTAGCCCGACACGTACCAGTTACCCAGCGAGGAGAACACCGACCAGGTTTCGATGAGTCGCTCGGTGGTGGCCCCGGATCCAATGGACGTGTACGTCAGGTCGATAACGCGATGCTCACGGGCGCCGGTACGGAAGACGTCCAGCAACGCCGGCTCGGCTCCGGCGAGATCAACAAACAGGGCATCGTCAACATCAGGAGCGACGACAGCGGCCAGCTTGTCAACGGCTCGCTCAAGCGCCGGAGGAGCCTGCCCGGTGCTGGTGAGCGCCATGCCAGAGGCCAGCAACGTCAATGCCTCGGGTGCGTTGAGCTTCAAGGGGCGCGAGAAGTAGTCGGCCATGTCCACCACGACTTCGTCGTCTTCGATGTACGCGTCCATGAGGTCCCCCGGCCCATAGCCGGGCAGGCCACACACGAAGACCAGTTCAAGGTCCGCGACCAGCTCACGCCGTGAATATCCGAAGCGGCGCTGAACCTCATCGGCGGTCGTCCCGGGGTTGGCAATCACCCAGGGCAACATCGAGAGAATGCGAGTCAGGCGTTTGACGGTTTTGTCGCTCATCCGCGCACCCTTTCGACAAATTGTTCCCGCAGTTCGGGTGGGCCGATCACTTCGGCTTCATCGATGAATCCGATCATCCAACCGATGAAGGCGTCCGTGTTGGCAACCGGAAGGCGTGCCGTCAGTCCACCATCGGGCAGCATCACTCGCTCAGCTCCCTTGGGCAGCTGGCGCTCGGCCCACCATGCCACGTTGGCGTCAAACTGGACCTCGGCCACGATGTCCGCGTCACCGGCCTCCCAGGGGGCGGCAGGAATCGAGGTGCGGATGTCGAAGTCGGCAGGACGCTTGAACGCCTCGGCTTGCGGGCCAGCCCGAAAGTCTTCGCCTCGATCGACCCGAAAGGCGCGCATCTCACCGTCGGCGTCTCCAACTACGTACCAATGTCCTCGCCGGTGGATCATGCCGTACGGCTTGATCTTGCGAGCCCGCTCCCGATACTCGAAGGTGAGGATACGGTGTTCGGCGACCGCCGAGAAGATGGTCCCGAGATCATCAGCGGACAAGCCAAGGTCGGCGGCGAGCGGTTCTCCGGCGGCGGTCATCGGAGCTCCACCTAGCTTGAACATGGCATCGGCGCCGGTGGGTTGACCACCAAGGCGAACGATCTGGGCGGCCAGCCACAGAGCGGCTCGCTCCTCGTCGGTGAGCCCTGGATCGGCCAACTCATAGTCCTGGGGTGGGACTACATAACCTTGCTCGACCTCCCAGGCATCGGTATAGGTCATCCCCATCGGGATACCCATGGACCGCAATAGATCCTTGTCACGTTCAAACATGCGATGGAAGGCGACGTCGTTCTCCCGGTCGTATCCGGCAACCGTCTCGCGAATCTCATCGGCCGTCACCGGCCGTCCGCTCGTAAGCAGGAAGGCCAGAAGGTTCAGGAGTCGCTCAATGACGTTCTTCATACCGCCACAAATGTAGCCCTACAGGCCCGCGATAAGTTTTTCGACCCGCTCGTCGACCGATTTGAACGGATCCTTGCAGAGCACGGTTCGTTGAGCCTGGTCGTTGAGCTTCAGATGAACCCAGTCAACGGTGAAGTCGCGCTTTTTGGCCTTGGCAGCCTTGATGAATTCACCGCGGAGTCTGGCCCGGGTGGTTTGCGGCGGGACCACCATGGCGGTGGCGACTGCCGCGTCGGTGACGACCCGATCGACCAGCCCACGGCGTTGGAGGATATAGAACAGGCCACGCTGACGATTCACGTCGTGATAGCTCAGATCGAGCAGCGCCAGCTTGGGATCCGACCGATTGAGATCCCACTTGGCCTGATACTTCTCAATGAGGTGATATTTGGTCACCCAGTCCACTTCACGGTTCAGTGTTAGTGGGTCTTTTTCGAGGCTCGTGAGCAGGTACTCCCACATTTCAATGGCCTTCTGGACCTCGGCGGGGAACCCGGTGGTGCGTGCGTAGCGCAGCGTCCGATCCAGGTACTCCCATTGGATATCCAGAGCCGAAAGCTCCCGACCGTTGCGCAGCCGAACCCGACGACGGCAGGTGATGTCGTGGCTGATCTCACGGATGGCTCGAATCGGATTTTCTAACGACACATCACGAAACACCACGTTGTCTTCGATCATTTGCAGAAGCGCCACTGTGGTGCCGATCTTGACGTAGTTGACGTATTCGGACATGTTGGAATCGCCGGCGATCACGTGCAGGCGCCGATATTTCTCCGCGTCGGCGTGTGGCTCATCGCGGGTGTTGATGATCGGCCGACTGCGGGTGGTCGCCGACGAAACGCCTTCCCAGATGTGTTCGGCTCGCTGGGCGATCGAATACATCGGCCCTTTGGCCGTCTGCAGCAACTTGCCTGCCCCCGAAAAGATCTGCCTCGTCACGAAAAAGGGTATGAGCGTGTCGACCGTCTTTTGGAATTCGCCATGTCGCGAAACGAGGTAGTTCTCGTGGCATCCGTAGGAATTGCCCGCCGAGTCGGTGTTGTTCTTGAACAAGTAGATCTGGCCGCGAATACCCTCTTCTTCGAGGCGTTCTTCGGCTGATTCGACGAGTCCTTCGAGTATCCGCTCCCCTGCCTTGTCATGGGCAACAACGGACAACAGCGAGTCGCACTCCGGGGTGGCATATTCAGGGTGGCTACCAACGTCGAGGTAGAGGCGGGCACCGTTCTCAAGGAAGACGTTCGAGGACCGACCCCAACTCACCACCCGTCGAAAGAGATAGCGGGCCACCTCGTCGGGACTCAACCGTCGTTGCCCACGCAGAACGCAGGTAACTCCGTACTCATTCTCGATGCCAAAGATCCGGCGTTGCACCTGGTCACCCTAGTTGGATCAGGCCCCAAGGCTCGGGACACAGAGCGCCAGAGAACCTTGCCCGCCGGTACTGCGCGGCGTGCCAGAATCTCGATTAGTCTGCGATGAATCCGGCGATCTCTTCGGCCGTGAGCTTTCGGAAGGCTCGTCGATGCCCGTTGCGGTCGAGGATCGCCCCTTCCCAGCCTTCAACTTCGTCTTCAAAGGCCCCGGCCGCCAAGCGAACCGCCTCCTCGAGCGAGAGTCCTGGCCGGTAGGCGGCTTCCAGGCGCTCGGAGAGGTCTTCTGAGTTGCCACCGATCGCTGCGAATCCGGTCTGGTCATACAACGTGCCGTCGTACAAGACCCGATACATACGATTTGGCTGATCGGCGACGCCGAGTTCGGCAACGAGCAGTTCCACCTCGAACGGCTTTACCTCGTGCGTGAAGATGTTGCCGAGGGTTTGAGCGAACGCATTGACCAGACTTTTGGCCGACACGTCTGAGCGGGAGTACATGTACCCCTTGACGTCGGCATGACGGATCCCGGCGACGCGCAGCAACTCAAACTCGTTGAACTTCCCTACCCCGGCAAAGGCGATCCGATCATAGATTTCTGAGATCTTGTGGAGCGTCCCGGACGGGTTTTCGGCCAGCAGCAAGATACCGGTTTCGTATTCGACGGCGGCAATGGAGCGGCCCCTGGCAATTCCCTTGCGAGCAAAATCGGCCCGATCCTTAACCAGCTGTTCCGGGGGAACGTAGAAGGGCATGGTCATCGAACCATCTCCAGTGCTGCCTCGGCGATCGGGACGATCTCCTCATCGGCCACTTCAACGAGTCCGTCGACGTTGATCCGGATGACATTCGGGTAAATCCCTCGGCGTACATCGGGTCCGCTGGTGGCAACATCCTGTTCGGACGCGGCGACGAGCGACCGCATGGCCACAGCGAGGCCCTCCTCAGCATCCATCGCCGGATCGAAATGTGACCGCAGGTACGACTTTGCTTCCCGAGCACCGGAGCCAGTAGCCCCGAAGTCATCCTCTTCATAGCGCCCGCCGACGACGTCAAACGTAAACAGTCGGCCTGATCCGACAAGATGGTCGAATCCACAGAAGAGGGGGACCACCACCAGGCCCTGGAAGGCCATCGGAAGCTGCTGGCGGACCAGTCTGGCCAGGAAGTTGGCGCGACCTTCGAGGCTCAGCCGGGTACCTTCGAGCTTTTCGTAATGTTCGAGTTCGGTCTGAAACAGCTTGACCAGCTCGATAGCCAGTCCGGCAGTCCCCGAGATGGCCACCGCCGAGAAGTCATCAGAGGGAAAAACCTTCTTCATCCTCCGGTGCGCGACGCTGTAGCCCTCTGTGGCCTGGCGATCGCCAATCATGTACACCCCGGCGTCGTAGCGGACGGCGAGAACGGTGGTGGCGTCGGCCAGACCCAGATCGGCAGCCGAGCCGCCGACTGCGTCCCAGGTGGGCGCCAAACCGGCGGCTTTGAGTACCTGAGCGAACCCGGCAGGCGATTCAGTGATACCGCCAACCGGTGCCTTCGGTTCGCTCATTCGCCACCCTTCTGGACGTAGTTCTTGACCATTTCCTCGGCGTTCTCTTCGAGTACCGAATCGATTTCGTCGAGGAGTTCGTCGGTGATTTCGACAGATTCACGAGCCGAGGCATCAACTTCGACGGCGTCGGCATCGACCGCCGCCTCCTCTGAGGAGCGTCGCGCTCGTTGTTGTTCCTGTTCTGACATGTCAATGTCCTCCTAGACCCTGCAGAAGCTCTTGGACGGTGTCTGAGTTATCGATTAGCTCGGATACCAATTCCTTGGTACCTAACAGCGGTTCCATCATAGGCACCCGTTTGAGATGGGTTTCGGCTGCGTCGAATACGAGTGAGTCCCAGTTGGCTGCAACGACCTTTTCGCCATATTTGGTGACGCACCTTCCCCGGAAATAGGCCCGGGTGTCCTCGGGTGGCTCAGCCGCTGCCGCCCGGACTTGATCGTCCGTGAAGAGTCGCCTGATCCTGCCGCGATCTTGCAGCTTCCTGAACAAGCTCTTCGCGGGATCGACGTCGTGATATTGAAGGTTGATGACGGCCAGGCGCGGATCGTCCCAGGCCGCCCCACGGTCGACATAAGCCTCCATGAGCGCCTTCTTCGCCACCCAATCGAGCCGATCCGCAGTTCGGGACGGATCGACTTCAAGGTCGTCGAGCAATCCTCGCCATTCGAGGAGCACTCGTTCGGTCACGGGACTGTCGGTGGTTTGCTCCGCATATTTGGCTAGCCAGTCGTAGTAGCGGTTCTGCATTTGGAGTGCGGTCATCGCCGAGCCATCCACCAATGGATACGACCGGGTCATGTCGAGATCGTGGCTCACCTCCCAGCAAGCCGCTACCGGGTCTTCAAGCTCGAGAGCTTCCGGGAAAAAGCCGTCTTCGAGGGCTGCAAGAAACAGGGCGGTGGTGCCGAGCTTGACGAAGGTCTGGACCTCGGACAACGTGGCATCGCCGATGATTACGTGCAATCGGCGGTACTTCTCGGCATCGCCATGCGGTTCGTCCCGGGTGTTGATGATGGGCCGCTTGAGCGTCGTCTCGAGACCAACCCGCTCCTCGAAGAAATCTGCTCGTTGGGTGATCTGGTAGGTCACCTCGGGTCGCTCATTCTCAGACCCGAGCTTGCCCGCCCCGGTAAGCGGTTGGCGCGACACAAGGAAGCCGGTCAGGTAGTCAACGATCTGGCCGAAGGGGATCAGCCGGCTGATCAGATAATTCTCGTGAGCGCCGTAGCTATTGCCCTTGTTGTCAGAGTTGTTCTTGTAGACAGACACGATCTCGCCGGGACGTACGAGTAGGCCGGCATTGGCCGCGGCTTCGGCCAT
>CAWIFX010000040.1:0-23098 GCA_963835515.1 uncultured Acidimicrobiia bacterium
GTCGTAGTCCGCTAACTCCCCAACCAGCGCGCATTCAGTAACCGCATTCCGATCGTAGATGCATACTCGATGTAGCGGTGAAGTGGAGATCGATCAATAGAAGAACGCCCGGGCTGCGGACCGGGCGTTCTTCGTATGGGGATGACTCCTGCAGGCAGTGTTCTTGGCGTTGCCAGAAGGTGGTCGCAACCGTGCAGGGTAGGGTCCACAGTTGCTCTGAGAGAGTGGTCCCTCCAGCGTTTCGCCCGACCGTTTCTGTCTGCGTTAGGGAAGGTCTTAGGTTTTCAGTTGTCTGGTGCCTTTCCTGGTCGATCCCCGCCCGGTGTGATGCCCCGGGTCTTTCGTATTTTGACTATCGCGCCTTGTCCACAGGCTGTCTACCGCCAATTTGTCGCATACCCACCGCGCGTGACCATTGCTGCGAAATCAGCCAGATGTGGTCACCGCGCGTGACGTTGGGACAAGAAAATCTGTGGATATGACACCGCTCGGCCATACCGGTAAGCTGTCGCCAACAACTCCAAGCCTGGTCACAAGACCAGTCTTCGACCCCAGACCGTAGGACCCCGCAGGGGCGTAAGAGAGCCGAAACGCTCATCCAACGCAGGTTGAAGCCTCCTCTGAGGTTCTTCGTTCTGTGGTCGAAGGACCTTTTCCTATTGAGGAGGAGTCTATGCCACGACCTGAGAAGGTCCAGGCAGTTGAAGAGATCAGAGATCGGTTCGGTTCTGCGCGAGCGACCTACCTGGCGGAATATCGCGGGTTGAGCGTTACGCAACAGCAGAAACTCCGTCGGGAGCTTCGTGCTGCCGGTGGTGAGTTCAAGGTCGTCAAGATGTCGCTGGCCCGTCGGGCTGCCGACGAGCTTGGCTTCGACTTTGGCGACGATCTGACAGGCCCAACCGGTCTGGCGTTCGCTGACACAGATGCCGTATCCATCGCCAAGGTCCTCCGGGACTTTGCGAAGGAGAATGAGGCTCTGGTCATCAAATCGGGTGTTCTTGGTGTCGAGGTATTGACGCCGGAGTCCGTGACGAAACTCGCTGACATTGAGCCGCGCGAAGTGCTGTTGGCCAAGATTGCCGGTGCTGCCAAAGCGCCACTGGCCAACCTTGCCGGCATGCTCGGATCGTTCACTCGTGACGCCGCATCGATGTTCTCGCAACTGCTTGAAAAGAAAGAAACTGACCCCGCTGCTGAAGAAGCGCCAGCCCCGGAAGCGGCTGCTGCTCCTGAAGAAGTAACCGCACCTGAACCGGCCGCTGAAGCTGTCGAAGAAGAGGCGACCGAAACAGAGCCCGAGGCGCCAGTCGCCGAGGCCGCCGAGGAGGAATAACCATGGCGAAAACGAAAATGAGTACTGACGACCTTTTGGACGTCTTCGGAGAAATGACCGTTCTTGAACTCAAAGACTTCTTGGACGCATTTGAAGAGAAGTTTGATGTAACCGCTGCCGCGCCGATGGCGATGGCCATGGCTCCGGCTGCTGCCGGCGAAGCTGCCGCTGAGGAAGAGAAGGACGAGTTCGATGTTGTCCTGACCAGCCCTGGCGACAAGAAGATCCAGGTCATCAAAGAGGTTCGTGGAATTACGAACCTCGGTCTCAAAGAGGCCAAGGATCTCGTCGAAGCCAACGGTACGGTGCTCGAAGGCGCCACCAAGGAAGATGCCGAGAAGGCCAAGGCAACCCTCGAGGCTGCCGGCGCCAGCGTCGAACTTCGCTAAGTTCGATTCTCTCGCAAGGTAAAGGGACCCGGCTTCGGCCGGGTCCTTTTTTTCGCCCCCCCGGCTTAGTCGAGTGTGCTTACGGTTCGCTATTTCGAGCGTGGATGCACACTCGTTCCAGCGGTCCGTTTGCCTCGAAGTCGAGTGTGCTTACGGATCGCTATATCGAGCGTGGATGCACACTCGTTGAAGGAGGGGTGGTGGGCGGCGGAGGCTTTTAGATGAGGTCGGCGGCGGAGATGATCTCGACGAGCGACGGGCCATCCTGTGCCAGCGCCGTTTCGAGTGCTGACGGCAAATCCCCAATATCGGTGACCCGGATACCGTATCCGCCGCATAGCTCGGCATATTCGGCGAAATTCGGATTGTGTAGCTCGGTTTGCCAGACCGGCCAGTGACCGGCCCGTTGTTCCTTTGAGATCTTTCCCAGCTCGCTGTTGTTTAGCAAGACGTGGGTGATGTTCATCTGGTATTTCACGGCGGTCGTGAACTCGTTCATGTACTGTCCGAAACCGCCGTCTCCACTGATTGAGACCACCTTGCGGCCGGCCGCACCAGCCCAAGCGCCGAGCGCGGCCGGGAAGGCAAAACCGATGGATCCGAGATAGCCCGACATCAAGATCGTCTGATTCTTACATTCGAAATAGCGGCCGAACGAGTAGGTGTTGTTCCCAACGTCGACGGGCATGACGGCATCCGCTGGAACCAGATCGGTAAGCACCTCAAACACGGCGGCAGAACTGAGCCCATCGTCGGAAGTCGCCTGAGCCCGACGGAGCTTTTCTGCCCGCCAGATATCCCAACGATGGCCGATAGCGTCAGTCTGGTCAGAGCACGACCGCTCGGCGGGGAGCGCATCCACCAGCAGGCGGGCGGTGACACTGACGTCTCCCCAGACCGGTATCTGAACGGGGTGGAACTTGCCAAGGGCCATACGGTCGAAGTCCACCTGGATGATGTCCTTCAGATTGTCCAACCCGGTGTGATTGGAAAACGAGGCTCCGAAAACGACCAGCAGATCAGCTCGTTCCATCAAGTAGCTAGCGATCGGGGTTCCCGATCGCCCGATCACACCAGCGGCGAGGCGATGGTTATCGGAGATCTGGCCCTTGGCCTTGAATGTGGTCACGACCGGCGCATTGATCTGTTCGGCGAGGTTCAACACATCGGCCATTCCGGATCTGGCCCCGTAACCAACGACGATGAGCGGGTTCGTCGCTGATGAGATCCGCTCGGCGGCCGCAGCCAGGCTCTCCGCAGGCGGCGAGATCTCGGTCGGTCCGATCCGGCCGTCCGGCCCGGACGCCAATCGTCCGTCTTCGGCTCGAAGGGTCTGGACTTCGTCAGGGAAGATGAGATGGGAAACGTCTCGTTCGACGATGGCGGTCTTGGCGGCGAGCGTCATGAGTTCGGCGTGATCCGAGTTGGACAGCACGGTCTGGCTGAAACGGGCCACCGGTCGGAACGCCGCGGCGAGGTCGATCTCCTGAAATGCTCCCGGCCCGAGAACCTGCGTGTTCACCTGCCCTGAGAGAGCGAGGATCGGGGCCCGGTCGACCTTGGCATCCCATAAGCCGGTCAGCAGGTTCGTCGAACCCGGACCGGCAATACCCATGCAGGCGGCAGGTCTGCCGGTCAGTTTGGCGTACCCGGAGGCAGCGAATGAAGCGGCGCCTTCATGGCGGACTCCAAAATATCGCAGGGAACTTCCTTCTTCCTGGATTCTGAGAGCGTCGGCGAAGCCGAGATTCGAATGCCCGACCATCCCGAAGACGACGTTGATTCCCCAGTTCACCATCGTCTGGACCATGACGTCGGAGACCGTGCGGATGTGCTTGGTCTGCTCGGTGGTTTGTACGTAGATGCCGTCGGCGCCGATTTCGACCGGGTAAGGCTTGATCCCGTTCGAGTGGTCATCGAGCGCAACTCCGGTGATCGGGTCAAATGCCCACCCATGCCAGGGACAGCGCACACAGTTGTCCTCAAGAGTTCCCTCGGCGAGCGGGCCGCCTTGGTGGGGGCACTTATTGGGGAGCGCGCCGTACTCGTCACCGACGCGGCTGAAAGCGATATTGGCGCTGCCTACGGTGATCGCCCGCAGTTCGCCGTCGGCGACCTCATCGAGGTCGGCCACCTTATGCCACTCTGTCGATTGCTCAGGGAAGGCGGGTTCGCCGGGTCCTTGGCGGAAGTCGACGTACCAGTGGGTGCCGTCACAGAACGGTTTGTTCTTTGACGCCCCGCAACGGCACAGGGTGTAGTGCTCGCCTGAGGCGCCTTCCAGCCAGGGAGCGTCCTCGATTTCGATACCACCCGTGACCAGGTAGGGGCCGTCCTTGCCCAGATGAACCGCGGGCGGACGGTCCCGATCCCGTGACTCGACGCCGTCGATCGAAAAGCTCAACGCCCCCGACGGGCACATCTTCACTACTTCGACGATCTGCTCGCCGGTTGCGCCGTTCGGGTCGATCCATGGTTCGTTGTAGCTCCAGACGGACGGGAGCCCGGCCGTGCAGTAGCCAGCGTGTGAGCAGATCCCGCGGTTGTCGTGGATCGTTACTTCATCGCCTTCATAGTCATCGCGTCGATCGGGTACCCGTGAGGGCGAAGGTGCGTCGGTAAATCCGACCGAGGCATGCGTTCCGTCGCAATAAGGCTTCTCTGAGGACGCGCCACACCGGCAGAGCCGGATGCGATCCTTGGTCGGGAGGGGGTTACCTGATTCGTCGCGCAGGTTTTTCAGACCTGTGATCACAATCGGGCCGTTGCTGGCGAGTCGGATTTTCGGGACGTCGGCGATAAGCCAACCTAACAAATTGGAGAGGTAGCGAGAACTAGTTAGCCAAATAGCGGACGGTTGATGGCGTCCATGATCGCCCGGGAGACGGCCTTGGTCACGCCATCGGATTTGACCCTGGCCGTACCGACGTAGACATTTTCGCCGCCATCCACTCGTACCAGCGCCAGCGCAATCGGTTTTGACTGGACGTCTGTGATGGCCAAGCCGGCGAAGTCAACGTCGAGTTGGCGGTCGCTGGCGATCTTGGCCGCGTCGAGCGTCGCCCGGCAGATGATGTCGAGATGTTCTGATTCGTCGGCGGGTCCGGTGGCCTTGCCACGGAATTCCTCGTTGTTGCGGATGAGAACCGCCTCGACGGTCAGCAGATCGCCTTCGCGTTTTTCGTCGAGCATGATGAGTTCGGGTCGCATGGCCATGATCATAACGATTCGCCACACGGCTGAGTCGCTTTCGGTGGCCAGACCGCCATCCAAAGCAGAGATAACGTGGATCGGCCGGTACCATACAGCTGATGGACACCCTTACCCCTCCGGCGGTTGACCCCCGAACGCCCGAACGTCCCGCCCGCTGGCCAGTGGTTCTGGCGGTATTCATCGTGATCCTGGCGATCCTCATCGGCGTCGGCGCCTCGGTGACGCTGCCGTACTATTCGTTTTCGCCAGGCCCGGCGTATGAAATCGACGATCTCGTGACCATGGCCAGTCCGGATCCGATCGACGGCGAGTTCTACATGTTGACAATCTCGCTATCGCCGGTATCGGCCATCGAATACGGCCTCGCTCAATTCGACCGTTCGGTTGACATCATCCCTCGTGAGTCGGTGCGGCCGGTCGGTCAGAGCGACGAACAATACCGGGCCCGAAACCGACAATCGATGGAGGAATCCAAGACGAACTCGGTGTTTGTCGCCCTTAATTACCTGGGATACGACGTCACGGTGACGGGGGATGGCGTGCTGGTGGCCGGGCTTACGGAAGGCTCGCCGGTCGAAGGAATCCTGTTAACAGACGACGTCATCGTTACGTTCGACGGCACACCGGTCACCACCGCCAGTGAGTTGACGTCGTTGATCTCACAACGGTCCGTTGGTGATGAGGTGGTGCTCGACGTGCTTCGGGCGGGGGAGCCAGTATCGGTAACTGCCACACTCATCCAACACGTAACAGACCCCGATCGCCCCATGGTCGGATTCCTTGCCACGACGAACAACTGGGCTTACACCTCACCAATCGACATCGAAATCGACACCACCAACGTGGGTGGTCCCTCAGCCGGACTGATGTACACACTGACCCTGATCGATCTGCTTTCCGAAGATGACCTGGCGGCCGGACGGGTGATTGCCGGTACCGGCACCATCGACCTTGATGGGAACGTTGGGCCAATCGGCGGCATCCGACAGAAGGTCGTTGCCGCTGAGGCGGCGGGGGCCGATGTCATGCTCGTGCCAGCCGACAACTGGGATGAGCTTGAGGGCTTCGACGTCGGCATCGAACTGCTTCGGGTCGAGACATATCTCGACGCTTTGGCCTACTTGACAGGCGAAGAGTCCTGATTTCGCCCTGAAAGCGCTAAATATGAACACCGGGCGCGGTATCGTGGCGCCCATGACCACCGGTTTTGACGACGCGCCGTCTTTTTCGACCAAACTCCGAGGGTTCGATACCAGTCAGGTGAACGATTACGTCACCAGTCAGTCGACCCGCATCACGGAACTCATGAGGGAAAGAGATGCTTTGCTTTCTCGTCTTGAGCAGATGGGGGAAACATCGATTGATTTCAACTCTTTCGCCGACGAACTCCGTCACATTCTCGAAGCAGCCCACCAGGCCGCTGACACGCTGCGTAATCGGGCCACGAGCGAAGTTACCGCCTGGAGAGACGCCGCTCAGAAAGAAATCGAGCACTCGCGGCGTGAAGCGACCGAGGCGTCGGAGAATCTCCGGCGCGACGCATGGATAGCTGCCGAGACGCTCATCGAGCAATCCCAGGACGAATCGAAAGCCGCTCTGGAAAGCTCTGCACGAGAGTCCCTGGCGATAGTCGGGAAAGCCGAACGCGACGCCCACCGTATTCAATCAAACGCACGCCGTGAGTCCGAAGAAATGATGCGGCTCGCCAGGATGGAGTCAGAAAGGCTGCTGGTCGACGCCCGGGCCCGTCACGATGAGATCGTCGAACAGGCGAGAACTCAGGCTGACGCTGCCCAGGAGCGAGCTCGGTCACTAGAGGTCCGGCGGGTCGAATTGCTCACCGAACTCGACTCGGTGCAAGTGGCCGTTGCCCGTCTCGAAGATGACCTGAAGCGGAAACGGGAAGAGTTAGAGGCGGTACCGCCGGCCCCGACCTTTGCGGATTCGTCGGTGAAAGTCGTAAGCCCGTCTGAGGAGGCGGCTCCGACTTGGGATAAGGAAGGCATCAAACTGATTCCTGCCCAGAAGCGGGTCGAAGCCCCCGATTCAGCCCCGATAGATGCGTCAGAAATGGCCGAAGAGGTCCGCAAGCTCAAAGCGGCTCCTCCTCCTTCCCCGCCCGATGACAAAGAGTTCTCGATCATTAAGATCATTCCTGCCAAACACGACGAGCCTGACGACCCCGAACCTGTCGAAGAGTCAGATGATGTCGAAATCGAAGATGCTCCGGAATCTGCCGTCGGCGAACCGGACGAGTCGGAAGCACCTGATCCGGCAGGGCCCGACTCGGGTGAAGAGACAGTGGAAACCCCGCTGATAGACGAGGCTCCAGAACCGGCTGTGGAAACCGTCGACGTGGTTCGAGAGGATGCCCTTGGTGGGCTATTCGCAGCGCTGCGGGAGACCGCTGAGACGCCGGTCGTGACCATTCAAGAATCGGACACTCTTGGTGAGGATATCGCCGCGACCGGTGAGCCGGAGCCGACCGAGCCGACCGACGCGATTGAACCGGAGATCGTCCGCACCCCGATCGTGGCAGTCGAAGCGCCCGGTGACGCTCTCGAGCTGCGGGATCATCTCCTTTTGCCGATCATGAATCGGGTGCTGCGAGATATCAAGCGCCAGCTGACCGAGGCGCAGAACGTTGCTCTCGAACAGATGCGGGTGGCCGAGGATGAGTGGGCACCGGACGTTGCCGAACTTACCGAGCGGGTCCACGGAGACCTGACCATCGTTGCCCAGGAGTCGTTCGCGGCAGGGTACGAAGCGGCCGAGTCGATGACCGGCCAAAGCGCCGGTCGTCCGAAGTCCCGCAAGGCGGACATTCCCAACGTGAGCGGCGAATTCGCCGAAGCGATAGCCGCTGATCTGGTCATCGCCGCGTCCAAAGGGGACGGCCCGCGGGCCGCAGCCTCTGCGGTAAGCCGTGCGTACCGTGCCTGGCGCACCGATACGGCTGAACGGCGAGTGCGTTCAATCGCCAGGGCGGCCTATCACCGGGGGATTGCGCGAGCTTTGGTTACCACCGATGCCCAATCCATGGTTTGGGCAGTTGCCGGCCGAGGATGCGTCGAATGTCGAACCATTGCCGAGGCAGGACCCGTCGCGCCAGATGCTGGATTTGCCGGTGGCATTGTGCCGCCATTGCACAAAGACTGCTCTTGCACGGTTGTACTTGGCGCATGAGTTTTGAATCGCCATAGAATGGCGGTTCATGATCTCTAACGCTCCTCCCCAGAACGCGACGCCCCGCCGGGCCAATCTGATTGTTATCGCCGTGGTGTTGTTCGCGGCCTACGAGGTGTTACGGCGGTCTGCCACGCTGTGGACCGACTACCTCTGGTTCGATTCGGTCGACCTCACGTCGGTCTGGTGGACGCTTAACGGAAGTCGCCTGATCCTCGGAGCCATCGGCTTTGTGCTCTCATTCCTGATTCTCTATTCGAACCTGTACGCCGCTGAGCGCATCTCGCCGCGGTTTGATCTGCTGGTCATCGACGGGCAGGACGAGATGGTCGAGCGTTTCAACGAATGGCTCGAACCCCGTCTGCGACGAATCTTGTTGCTCGTGGCAGCTGTGTTTGCCTTGTTGAGCGCTGGCACCACGATGGACTGGGCGCTTCCGGCCCTCCAGTTTCTCAACCCGTCGTCGTTCGGGCTGGCGGATCCGGTGTTTGGGAATGACGTATCGCTGTACGTGTTCCAATTGCCGTTCATGCGGATGGTCAACGTATGGCTGTTCACGCAGTTGGTTATCGCCCTGATCGTGGTCGCCGTCATCCACTACCTCAATGGTGGCATCAAGCTGCTCCCGGATCGACCGCCCGAGGTTCGGCCCGGGGTGAAATCGCACGTCAGCGTGATCATGGCGGCTCTCGCATTCACGAAATCGTGGGGCTACCTGCTCGATTCCTACGACCTGCTCGATGCCCCCGGTGAGCCCTATCGGGGAGCGTTCTTCACCGATGTCAACGCGCAGATCCCTGCCAACCGACTCCTCGCAATTGTGGCGCTGGTGGCCGGCTTCATCTTCCTGGCCAACATCTGGCAGAAGCGCTGGTTGCTCCCGGCCGTTGCCGGTGGAGGCTGGCTGGTCGTGGCACTGATCGTCGGGGTTGCGTATCCGCAGATCGTCGAACGATTCCAGGTGTCGCCAAACTTCATCACCAAAGAGACGCCCTATGCGGAACGTCACATGGAGTTTACGAAGATCGGCTTCGATCTGGCCGATATCGAGATCCTCGAGTTTCCGGCGGCGAATTCCTTGACCGCCGAGGACCTTCCCCAGAACCTGGATACCCTTGAAAACTTGAGGCTGTGGGACCCGGTGGTCCTGGCGTCTACGTACCGGTCTTCCCAGGAACTTCGTCCCTATTACGAGTTCGATGACATCGATGTTGATCGTTACGAGCTGGATGGTCGCCTCACGCAGGTGGAGCTGGGAGTCCGGGAAATGGTCGCCGATGAACAGTCGAGCGGTTGGGTCAATGAGCATCTCGTTTTCACGCACGGCTTTGGGGTGGTTATATCGCCCGCAAATGATGTGACTGATCAGGGAAAGCCTGATTATCTCGTCAAGGACATTCCGCCGTTGTCGCTGGTTCCGGAACTCGAAGTGGACGAGCCGCGCATCTACTTTGGTGAGCTGCTCGAAGCTGGCTCATTCGTGTACGCCAAAACGGAAGAACGGGAGGTCGACCCGGACCCCGAGTTCAGTTCGTACCAAGGCGACGGTGGGATCCAACTTGGCGGTTTCTTCCGGCGGCTGGCTTTTGCCTTGCGATTCACCGACTTCAACACGCTCATTTCCGGCCAGATCGACGGCGAAAGCCAGGTAATGATGCGTCGCAATGTCATGGACATGGTCGCAACGACGGCTCCGTTCCTCCGAACCGACTCCGATCCGTACATGGTGGTGGTTGATGGGAGCCTGCAGTGGGTGATCGACATGTACTCGGTTTCCGATTCGTTCCCGTATTCGCAAACTGCCTCTACCGGTCGCCTTCCAGCGGTTGCCCGTGACTTCCCGGGTCTGCCGCTCCCGACCCGCTTCAATTACGTGCGGAATTCGGTCAAAGCTGTCGTTGACGCCTATGAGGGCACCATGACGTTCTATGTCGTTGACGACTCGGACCCGATTATTCAGTCCTGGGCAGAGGTGTTCCCGGACATGTTTACGGACCAAGAGGACATGCCCGATGGCCTGCGAACCCACTTGCGGTATCCCGAGGACCTGTTCCGGGTTCAGTCCGATATGTACGAGCTATATCACGTTGACGAAGTTCGCGAACTGCTCGAGAACTCCGACCCGTGGGCAGTAGCGACGGATCCGTCGACCTCAGAGCTTCAAGTCACCCGCTTCCTGTCGCAATTCACCCCGGGGGAGCAGGCCAACCAGGTCCGCACGATGCTGCCGTATTACCTGCTGATGAAGCTTCCAGGTGAAGATGAGCTCTCCTTCTTGATCATGCAACCGTTCGTCCCCGAGAACAAGGAGAACATGATTTCGTTCCTGATCGCCAAGAGCGATCCGGATAGCTACGGCGAATTCATCGATTTCCGCCTACCGCCCAATGAACAGTTCGATGGACCGGGGTTGGTGGGCAAAGACATCAACCAGGACTCGGACTATTCGGCCTTGCGAACGCTGCTGGGGCAGGAGGGCTCGACAATCATTCAGGGTCAGATGTTGGTCGTGCCCATCGAGGAGTCGATTCTCTTCGTGCAGCCGATTTACTTGCAGGGTGATGGCGAGAACACCATTCCCGAGTTCAAGCGGGTCGCGATGGTCTTCGACAACCGGATCGCCATCGGCGAGACGCTGGACCAAGCACTCCAGCTCACCTTCCCGGGGTATGCGGCCGGGGTTGATCTCGATCCGATTACCGACATACCGATTGGTGAGTTGCCGACCGAAGTCGCCGAGTTAGTAGCTGCGGCTGATGCCGCCCTCGATGAGGCCCAGCGGGCACTGATCACCGGTGACCTCGGGACCTACCAGGCGAAGGTCGATGAGGCACGAGATCTGATCACGGAAGCCCTCGTCAAGCTGGCGGAGACCGCCGAACCGTAGGCCGGGAGCTAGTCGCCGATATTGCCGACTCCCGCCCGCTCCATGTCTCCCCATTCGATTTCTCCGCGCCGCCAGAACAGTGACCGGATCCGCCACCATACGGTGCGCTGACGAGGTCCGAAATTTTCCATGACGGCGGTAAGGAGGAGTCGAGCGGCATCGATCGGCGAGTTGAAATGTCCGTATCGTTCATCGAGGTAGAGCGACGCCAAGGAGTTGAGGATGGCGATCAGCAATGCAATGAGCAGCAGGCCGATGACGAGCGCTGGTTCGATGTCGGAGCGGATCAACGTGATGGGCATGATGATCCATCCGGCGAATTCCAGGATCGGGGCAATGAACTCGAACAGGAAAAAGGCCGGCCAGGCAACGGTGCCAATAAAACCGTATCGCGGATTGAAGAGCATCTTGCGGTGGTCTTGAACGACCTGGCGGAGCCCGCGGTGCCAGCGGATCCGCTGTTTCCGTAGGGGTGGAGCCTTGGCCGGAACCTCGGTCCACACGACGGCGTTGGGTGCGTATACGATCCGGTATTCGTTGCCGGCCTCTCGTTGAGTCCGGTGAAGGCGCATCGTGAGGTCGAGGTCTTCGCCGAGGTGGTGTTGAGGGAAGCCGCCCGCTTGGATGACGGCCTCCTTCTTGAACGCCCCGAAGGCGCCAGAGACGAGCAGTAGACCGTTCAGGAAAGACCAGCCCGGCCGAGAGCCGAGAAACGATCGCTGGTACTCGACCACCTGGGTGAGTTCGATCACCGATTTTGGGAGGGCTGACTTGGTCACCCGGCCCATCGATACCTGGCAACCATTGAGAGGACGAATGTTTCCACCAACCGCCACGGTATGTCCACGGTCCTGGACGAACGGCCGCATGATGCGGATGAGAGAGTCTTCCTCGAAGATCATGTCGGCGTCGGTGACGACGACATAGGGAAAAGCCGAGGCGTTGATACCCGCGTTGAGTGCGTCGCCCTTCCCGCCATTTTCCTTGTCGACGACGGTCAACGGGATCGCCAGGCCGGACTTGTAGATGCCCCGGATGTTGGCGTGTTCGAGTTCCGGGCGAATCGGAAGGTCGACCCTTCGAAGGTTGAACGCCTCGATGAGTCGATCCAGGGTGTCATCGGTTGACCCGTCGTTGACGACGACCAATTCGTATCGCGGGTACGACAAGATGGTGCGCGATCTAACAGACTCAACGATTCCGGCGGCTTCGTTGTAGGCGGGAACGATGAGCGAAACCGGAGGAGTCGACGGTGACCGCAGCATGTCCTCGACGCGCCCGTATTTGGCGGTCCGAGCGTCCCGAATCAGGGCCCGCGACGACAAGATGAGCAGAAGTGCTGTCTGTATCTCCAGGGCTATGAAGAATCCAAGAATGAGCAGCGAGAGTGTGCGCATCAGCCGGCCCCGTCGGATCGGCCGGGCGTCTCGTACAGAAGGCCGAAACGGGCGGCCAGGTCAGGTGGGTCGTCATCGTGTGGGCCCCGGGACATGAGCTGGGCCCGGGCAGCGTCAGCAGCGAATCGGTCCGGGTGGTTGAGCGCCTCGAACAACGCTGGGAGTCCACCGTCAATGCTCCCGAGGGTGGTCGCAGCGTTCTGTCGCACCCACCAGGCGGGATCGGTCAAGGCTTCCAGGAGGTAGGGGATCGATGTCGGGCTGTTGTGATGAGCAAGAGCTGAGGCAACCTGGGCGCGAACTCGCCAGTCCGGATCCGTGATCTTGGCGATGAGCGCACGTAGCACCCGGTCGCCCCACGGGTGCCCAAGTGCGGCGGCCGCCCTGATACGTAACTGCGCGTCGGTCCCGTCGAGGGCTGTCAGGATGGCTGTCTCGGCTCGTTGGTCGCCGATTTGGCCGAGGCAACGGACCACCGATGACAGGTGGCGAGGCGCAGGGTCGAGGAGTGGTCCGGCGATGAGCACGTAGTTGGACAGCGTAGGGACTGCCGCCGGGCCGAACCGAACGAGGGCATCGGCGAATCGTTCAGCGACCCAACGTTCCTCGCGCTCCAACGCAACAACGACGGGTTCCACATCGTCTTGGTGCTTGATGATGGACAGACCGGCGGCAGCCTCAATCCGTACCTCGGGCGATGGATCGCGCAAGGCGGCAATTAGGTGTGGTCGGGATCTAGGTGAGGCAATAACCGCCAGGGCAGCAACGGCGCGAAGCCGTGTCGAAATGCGGCGGGCGTCTGCGAGTTCGGCGTGGAACCGGTCGATCATATGGAGGCGGTCGGCCAACTCGATGAGAATACGCTGTTCCTCGCCGGCCACCAGCGTGAAGAAATCTATCAGCGTGTCATGGAAGGCCGGATCGTCCGCCCAGGCGTCGATATCGCTGCTCGGCTCCATGGATCGGCTGACAATCTCCCCGAGGGTGGAAATGTAGACGGCGCCTCGGAAGGCGGCCTGTCGTTCCCGATAGTGGCGCATCAGCTTCAGCAGGAACAGCGCCGTCATGGAAACGACCGTGAGTATGAGTAAGACCAGGACAACCCGGCCAAGCGGGCTCACTGGTTCGCGGCTCCTCCATCGGGATCCAAGAGCCGATCGACCGCCGCCAGTAGCTCATCGCTTGATATTGGCTTGTAGAGATAGAAGCTGGCGCCCAGTTCTAGGGCTGCTTCACGCATGTGGGGTTCTTCGATCGCCGAAACCATGATGACGGGGGTTTCGATACCCGCCGACCGCCAGGCTTGTAGGACCTCGGCGCCGACCCGGCCTGGCATGACCTGATCCATAATGGCGAGATCCAGCTGCTGGCTGAGTCCAATCTCAAGAGCTTCGGTCCCGTTGGCGGTAGTTATCACCCGGTAGCCGTGCTGCTGGAGTACTCGCTGGAAGAGCGTTGTAACGAGACGTGAGTCATCGGCGACAAGAACGACGGGCATTCGGTCACGTGGCACCATCTTCCGCTCCCCGGGACGCGACATGTTGCAGCTGGCGGGTCCAGCGATCTGTCGCTGCTGGCGATGGTACCAGCGATATCCCCAAAACCGCCCCCGTGAGTGGCTGGTGATGGGGGTTCGTTCCCGGTAAACGCTGCCAGGGCTGTGCGCGACTCAGCCGGGTGTCTTAATATCAAACATGATGCCCGAACCACTCAAGAAACGGCTGGCTGGCCCCGAGGTAGATCACATCGCCGAACGGGTACAGCTCGTGCACCCATCGTTCGACCGCCTTGAGTTCGCATCGATTACCACCTCGCTCGAAGCGCTCGAACTTAAGGACCGGATCGCGGCTGTGGCTGACCAGCTCCACGAGACGCTCCCGGCCTCCTATCCCGAGGCCGTTTCGATCCTCGTCAGAGCCGCCGAAGGCGGGATGGAAGGCTTCGCCGCCTGGCCTCTCTGTACGTTTGTCGAACGCCACGGAGTGGATCATCCGACCGAATCGCTCGAAGCAATGGAATCGTTGACCCGCGCCTCGAGCTGTGAGTTCGCCATTCGCCCGTTCCTCGACGAGCACCTGGACCAGACGATGGCCGCCGTACACCGGTGGGTCGAAAACGAAGACGCGGACGTACGGCGCCTGGCCTCGGAAGGCACCCGGCCCCGGCTTCCGTGGGGTCCCCGAGTCCGGGCGCTGTCCGACGATCCGCAGATCGGGCTCGGCGTTCTGGAACGGCTCCGCCACGACCCCTCCGAGATGGTGCGCCGGTCGGTGGCCAATCATCTCAACGACATCGCCAAGGACTACCCGGAGTTGGTCGTCGAAACGGTCGGGCGCTGGGCTGGGGACGGAACGGTTGACGAGCGGATGATTAGCCATGCGCTGCGAAGTCTCGTCAAACAAGGGCACTCAGGCGCATTGGCTGTCCTCGGGTTTGCGACCGACGCTCAGCTTGATGTCGTTGCCTTCGACGTGACGCCGGAGTCGCTTCGGCTGGGTGAATACATCGAACTCAAGGCCGTCCTGAGGTCAACGGCCGAACAGGAACAACGGTTGGTGATCGACTTCGTCATCCACCATCCGACCGCGCGGGGCTCTCTTTCGACCAAAGTCTTCAAGTGGACGACGCTCGAACTAGAAGCCGGCGCCGAACAGGTCTTGACCAAGCGACGACGGATTGAGACTGCCTCCACTCGTAAGTACACCGCCGGAGTCCATTCGATTGAGCTTCAGGTAGCCGGGAGAGTTCTCGCTAGAACATCGTTCGACTTGCTCGACAGTTCACCTTAAGACAGTGCTGTTTTAGGCAAGGGGGCGCGTGGGTAGGCTGACCTGGTGAAGGACGACGCCCCGCACGATCATGAGCATGAAAAACGGTCCTGGTGGCGACGTGGACAGGGCCACTCTCACGATCACGCCGAATCGGGGATGATTGCTGACCCGAGCGGTGAGGGTATTCGGGCCACCAAGGTCTCGTTGGTAGCCCTCGGGATAACGGCCGCACTCCAAGCCGGGATCGTGATCGTTACCGGTTCGGTGGCCTTGCTGTCGGACACGTTGCACAACCTGACTGACGCCCTAACCGCCATACCTTTGTGGATGGCTTTCGCGCTCGGTCGTCGCCAACCCACCCAACGATTTACCCATGGCTTCCATCGGGCAGAAGACCTGGCAGGCATCATCATCGTTCTTGCTATCGCCGCCTCCGCCGGGGCAGTCGGCTGGGAGTCGATGAAACGGCTCACCGACCCGCAACCGCTCAAGTTTGTCCCGTGGGTCATAGCGGCCGGGCTTATAGGTGCAGCCGGAAACGAATGGGTGGCTCGGTACCGCATACGAGCCGGCAAGAGGATCGGTTCGGAAGCATTGGTGGCCGACGGCTATCACGCCCGCAGCGACGCCTACACCTCGCTTGCCGTGGTGGCGGCGGGGGTGGGCGCCTTGGTGGGCTGGGACTGGGTCGATCCGGTAGCCGGCCTCGTCGTGGCGGTGTTGATCCTGGTCATTCTGCGGCGAACCGCCGGCAAGATGTTCGGTCGGCTTCTCGATGCGGTCGACCCCAAACTTGTTGAGCAGGCGATTGAGGTAACTGCTGGGGTAGAGGGGGTGTTGGAGGTCACCAACATGCGCCTGCGATTCTCCGGGCACCGTCTGCTCGCCACCGTGTCGGTTGGCGTAGACCCCGATGCGTCGGTCACAACCGGCCACGACGTGGGGGAGCGAGTTGCCCACGAGTTGGCCCATCAACTGCCGTTCGCGCTCGATGCCGTGGTCCACGTCGATCCCGCTGGCCTCGAAGGCTGCCATGACCTGACCGATCATCATCTGGCTCGGATGGAGGGCCGCGACCCGGCAGACCACGCCTAGCCGGGCACGCCTAGGGTCAGCGTGGCTGATCAGCGTGGTTGGCGAAAGGGTCAGCTATGGACATCACCAAGGACACCAAGGTTTCGGAGATCTTGAAAGAGTACGGCGATATCGCCGCAGTCATGGAAACGTTCGGAATCAAACGGGTCGCCGGCTACGACATCCGCAAGTTCGTCACGAAGGCAATCACCGTTGAATGGGCCGCCCGGATCCACCGGGTACCCCTCGATGAGTTCCTCACGACGCTCCGCACCGCGGTCGGTCAGAACTCCGCGCAGTAGACCGCGTCGCTAGGCGGTCGGGTTCCATCCGTTGCTGAGGACGGTTTCGGTGTGCTCAACGACGGCGCCGTCGCGATGCGACCCGAGTCGACCCACCCAGGTTTGGAAGGCGTCGCTGGCCCGAAAACGCTGATGATGAGGCGATCGACTCCCATCTCACGATCAAGAGGTATCGGCCGGGTGTCTCGACGCTGCGCTGCACGGTATGACCCAGGTAGCCGTCGGCGGAGGCAATGACGCCTTTCACTTCTTCCATACCCACCTCGAAGTCGGCGGGGTCGGTGGTGCTGAAGTCGGCTACTTCGAGAATCATGGTTCTGCCCATCGGTTGGTGTGTGGCTCGACGATAGTTCGAGCGCCCCAGCGCACGTCCGACAGATACGGGTTTCTTATCCCCGTATGTCCCCGACTGACGCCGCCAGCCCGGAAATCAGTTGTTGGATTTCGTCGTCCGTCAATCGGGCCGCCGGGTGCATCCATCCGTAGTAGATGGGAGGCATTTCGCCTGACTCGATCACTTCGGCCATCTCGTCGGTCTCTTGGTCGCCTGTGTTCCATTCGGAGAAGTTGAGCTTGTCCCGTCCTTCGTCGACGTCGCGGGTGGCCAGCCACGATACGGGCGCAATGTTGGTGTACCACGGCCAGACCACTTCGTTGCTGTGACAGTCATAGCAAGCTGCCACTGCCAGGCTCCTGGTCGTAGCCGAATCCCATTGTGGTTCCGCCATCACGGGCGGGTTGTTGTGAGCCCTGCCGTACGGCACGGCCTGGATCACAATCAGCAAACCCGCAAGAACCAACAGGCTCCGCTTCAACCATTTGCGCCATTTCATGGATGCCTCCTACAGCTGGGTCTCTCGGGGGGCCGGATCCGAATTTGATGACCTTGCTGCATCGAATGCGACGGTCACGGTCAGGCCGGTCGGCGAATTGTCCGAAAGCGTTAGCTCGCCGCGTGATGCTTCGACGAGACTCTTGATGATGGCCAGGCCGAGGCCGGTTCCGGGTTTGTTCGGATCGGCGCGCCAGAAGCGCTCCGTAGCCTGCTGTTTGTTTGCGTCATCGAGGCCCGGACCGGTGTCCGACACCGATAGCTCGTGACGGTTGCGTCCTTCCGAGATGGTGGCGGTAATCGTGGTGCCCGGTGGTGAGGCGCTCATCGCGTTATCGAGGAGGTTGTCGAGGATCTGTTCGACCCCGCCCGGGACCGACATCACCCAGACCTCGTGGTCGGGAAGGACGGTATCTATGGTGAGGTTGGCCTCGTCGGCAATCGCCGTCCACGTGTCCGCCCGGTCCTTCGTGAGGCTCGTGAGATCGAAGGGTGCCGCTTCCTGGACCCGATCTGCCTGGGCCAGGTGGAGCAGATTGGTCACAAGTTCTGAGAGTCTCGTTATCTCGTCGACGGCCAGGTCAAGCTCCTCGACGTGCGTTGGATCCCCAAGGGTGCTTTGGAGGTTCTCCAATCTGAGTCGCAAGGCTGTCAACGGAGTTCGAAGCTGGTGCGACGAATCCGCGACGAATTGTCGCTGCTGCTCAAGCAGGCGATCGAGGCGGTGGGCCATCGTGTTCATCGCTTCTTCTAGAGAAACGAGCTCAGGAGCAGAAGTCGAGTCGGGGATGGTTTGGGTAAGGTCGCCACTGGCGAACCGGGCGGCCGTACTCTGCAGATGCCGGATCGGTCGGGTGACCGAGCCGGCCAGCGTCTTACCTACTACAGCAACGGCAATGAGAACCACGACTGCCACTCCGGCCAGACCGATCCAGAATCGCCTAACGCGTTCCGTCACCTCTTGTGTGTCGAGCGTTATGCGTACCGCACCGTGCACGGTGCCTCCCGACGCTACCGGGACCGCCACGTACAGCAGGTCCGCGTCGAGCGTGTCCGAGTGGCGGATTCCCGTAGCTCGGCCGCCATCGAGTGCTATCTCGAATTCCGGTCTGGTCGAGAAATCTCGGTCGGTCGTCGCCCCGGTATCGACGAGGGAGATCCCCTGATTGTCGACGATCACCACCCTGGTCGCGGTTTCGCGGCTGTAATTGCTAGCGGGAACCGGATCGGTGGTCGTGTCCCGCTCAAGGGCATCCTCATAGATCGAAGCGAGAACCGTCGCGTCGCGCTCGGCGTCGGCGGTGAGTCGATCCTGTTCGCGTTGCTGAAAGAACAGTCCGAGGGGTATCTCAAGGATGAGCAGCACAAAGACCGTAACGATGAGATATGACAAGATGAGGCGGCGGGTCATTGTCGGGGTGGCTGATCTGTCACGGTGAAACCGACTCCCCGGACGGTTTCGATGGTGGCGGCGCCAATCTTTTTGCGAAGCGACGCGATATGAACGTCGAGGGTCTTGGTTGGTCCCCACCAGTTCTCATCCCAGACTTCCGAGATAATCTGATCGTGGTGTGGACCGTCCCCGGGTCGGCCGCCAGGTAGGCGAGCAGATCAAACTCCTTGGGCGTTAACGTGACGGGTTCGCCGCCCATCGTGACTTTGCGGGTACGACGATCCACACTGAGTTCGCCGACTTCGATTGGTGCGTAGCCGGTGGCCGGCGCCGGTGCAGTCGAACCCTGGGCGGATCGTCGCAGCACGGCCCGGATCCGGGCGACGAGCTCTCGGAAGCCGAAGGGCTTGACGACGTAGTCGTCGGCACCGAGTTCCAATAAGGTAACTCGATCTATTTCCTCGCCGTGTGCGGTCACCACGATGATCGGCACCTGGGATCGGGCTCGTAGCTCACGGCAGACCACCCGGCCGTCAAGGTCGGGGAGCCCCAGGTCGAGCAGAACCAGGTCTACCGGAGGGGCCGCAAGCGCTTCTTTGCCCGTTCCGACCAGGAGAACCTCAAATCCTTCTCGCGTCAGCCCGGTCCGAAGCGGTTCGGCGATGGTGCGGTCATCTTCGATTACCAGGAGGCGCATGCGGCAAGGTTGGCAGGATCGCTTCCGGTATGCCAAGGTCTTGGTCGTTTCCTAACCAACTCCTAACCATTCGCTATGAAAACTTGCGCCCAGCTCACGCCCGATGCCTGAATCGGGCGCGGATGGACCAAATCGACCCTCGGGGTGGATGTCCGATTTGTCAACGACGGTGGTCGCTTTCGGGCTTCGAGCCATGGCCACCTCACTGAATCGATGGATCTTTACCAATTGCTAACTCAGCGCTGGGTTTGTGCTGGATCGTCGCTTTGTATGTTGAGACTTCAACCACGAATAGACGACGATTCTTTGGAAAGGTCAACACCATGCAACGACGAAACGCCATGATCACCGCAGCTTCCGTGGCGGCGGTCGTCCTCACGGCCGCCACGGCAGTCGGTGCCAACATGGGCATTCTGTCCTCGGCCGACGAAAGCCCGCTGGGAACCCTTGCCGCCAACGTTCCGGTCACCGTTGGTGAACCGGAGGTGCTCAACGTCTACCTTGACGACGCTCCGGCTCCCGATGTCACGACCGGGTTTGCGTCTCAGGAGTTTGCGGTCGATGCAGCGGGCACGGTCGTCCTGGAAAACACGCCGTCCATCCTTCGTCTGGGGTCCGTCAAGGCAAATGAGGGCTGGACCTGGTCGAGCAGCCAGACCTCAGATACGGAACTCATCGTGACCTTCGTATCAGATTCAGCGACCCTGGAGCTCGTAGCGGCACTCGGCCCTGACGGGACCGTCCAAGCACGGGTTGACCAACCGATGTTCGTGACGGAACCGTCGCCTCTGAGCTCTACGTCTTCTTCATACTCCGACGATGACCACGATTCTGAGGACAATGACGAAGAGTACGAGCACGAATACGAGCACGAGGATGAGCACGAGGGCCGCGAACGACGATGACTGATACCGTCGAGATGCCTGTCGATCCCGTTCAGCTGGAACGAATCGAGAAACTTCGCCAGCGGGCCAAACAGGCCGGAGCGCCCGGCCAATCGGGTTCGCGAACCGATAGGTCCCGACCCGATTCGAAGCCCGGCGGAACTCGTCGGCCGGCCAAACGTCGCCACGCCGCCTTCGGGTCCCGGGTGGTGGCCGCGGCCCTCGGGGTTTCCACCATGTTCAGTGTCGTGGCAGCCCTGGGCTTCAGTGCGTCGCAATCCCAGACTCAGGTGGCGTCGTCCCCGGTTGCGATTGAAGCACCTCGCCGGATTGTTGTGATCCATCACAACACGACCGCCCCCGCCGGTGGCGAGGATGGGCCGACGGTGTCAGCGTCGGGTTCCATCGCCCTCACTGCCCAACCTGTCGTGCGGACGGTCCAAGCTCCCCAGTCGACCGCTCCGGTGGCGAGGACCAATGGCAGTCGTTGAACACCACTTTCGGGTAATGGCTTCCGATGTGCACCTCATCGTTGTCGATCCCGCCCGAGGCGCCACCCAGGACGCCGAGCGGCGACTCGTCGAGCTTGAACAGCGCTGGAGTCGGTTCTTGCCGGACAGCGACATCACCCGTATCAACACGTCGGATCGGACAGTGGGTCCCGGTCGCGGCCGACACGCTGACCCTCATCGAGACGATGCAGGCTGCGAGTATCGAGACCGAGTGGTCGGTTTGATCCGACCCTCATGCACGAGCTGCTTGCGGCCGGCTACACCACAAGTATTGAAGATCCCGCCCGGGTCAGTGTCACTATCGATACGTCATGTATGGGCCTCAGTGTCCATGACGTCGTAGTCGATGGCCCACGATCCGCAAGTGTGGGTTCCCCCCGGACTGGCGCTCGACCCGGGTGGCCTTGGCAAGGGCCTCGCCGCCGACCTGGTGGTTGGCTGGCTCTTGGCGACTGGTTCGGCCGGAGCGATGGTCAGCATTGGTGGCGATCTTTTCGCCGCCGGCAGACCGCCGGCACCGGATGGATGGCAGGTGGTCATCGAGGACCCGTTGGACGTCCACCGCGACCTGCTGACGATTGAGCTGGCTGGCGGTGGGGTGGCCACGTCGAGTACCCGTTCGCGTCGCTGGATTCAAGAAGGCTCGGACCGTCATCACCTCATCGATCCGGGCTCGCGGGCTTGCTCGACCACCGATCTGGCTGCGGTGACGGTCGTTGCGGCCACGGGGTGGCTCGCCGAAGCCCATGCCACCGCAGCAATCTTGATGGGTTCTGATGGCGTGATCGAGTATCTGACATCGAAGGGCTTGACCGGTTTGGCTACAACGCTCGACGGAAGCCAACTTCGGACCGAGGACCTGGATGTCCGCTCTCGGCAGGGTGCTGTGCGATGAATGAACAGCTCTGGTGGTTTCTGGCTCGAGGGTCGGGCATCGTTGCCTGGCTATTCCTGACGGCCTCCGTGCTGTGGGGGATTTTCCTTTCGACCGACCTGTTTCCGAAACATCGTCGACCTGCCTGGTTGCTCGACCTGCACCGGTGGTTGGGTGGCCTCACGGTGGCGTTCGTTGCCGTGCACGTTGCTTCGCTGATCGCTGACAGTTACGTGCAATTCGACCTCGTCGACGTCCTGGTGCCATTTGCCAGCGAGTGGCGACCGGTCCCGGTCGCCCTGGGTGTGCTGGGCATGTGGGGATTGGTGGCGGTCGAAGCCACATCGCTGGCGATGAAGCGTCTCCCCAAGCGGTCCTGGCGCGCTATTCACCTGACGAGCTACGCGACGTTCTGGCTGTCGGGCCTTCACGGAGCGTTCGCCGGAACCGATGCACTTCAACCCCTGTTTGCCATCACCATCGCCCTGTCCGTGGTTGCGGTGGTCTTCGCCGTCACCTACCGGATGCTCAACGGCCGCAAACGAAGCCGGCCGACCGGTGCCGCTCGGACCGCTCCGCGACCTGTGACTGAAAACCGCTGACGGGCTGGCGCCAATCCGGGCCGGAACCCTCTGGCCTCGGCGCTACTCGTCGCCACCGGTTCGGGACCGTCGCGGCCGACCGCCCATGGATACGCAACCCTGGTGATCGTGAGTCCCTCGACTTCGACTACTTCGAACTTTCGTCGGGCGACTTCCACGCTCGCCCCGGGGGCTTCGGGCAGGTCGCCTAAGCCTTCGAGGATCAGGCCGGCCACTGTCGTGTATTCGCCTTCCGGAACGTCGATGCTGAGGTCGGGCAGATCGTGGATGGGAAACGAGCCAGGGACAAGTATCGACCCATCGGCCTCGTGGACCGCTGACATGAGGTCGGTGTCGGTTTCGTCGTAGATCTCCCCGACGAGTTCTTCGATGAGGTCTTCTAGCGGTCACGATACCGTCCACTCCGCCGTTCGTTGACGACCATCGCCAGTTGCTGGCGTTCCTTCTGTAGTGCCCGCAACGCATCGATGATTACCAGCGACTCCGGAAGCTCTAGGACGGAGTCCATGTGGTCGACAAGTGGGCCGTCGGCGGGACGCAGCGTGCGCAACGTTGCCACCCCACGCACATGATCGAGGCCTCACCGACCACGGGCGCCCGCGAATGGCCGGATGCGGCGAGCATTTGGACCGCCTCGCCGCAGGTCAAGTTCTCCGAAAGCGTGAACACGTCCCGCCGGGGTACGAGCACTTGCTCAAGGGTGCGATCGCCGATCTCGAATGCTTCCGAAAGGATGGTTCGGTGCTCGG
>CAWIFX010000041.1:0-23805 GCA_963835515.1 uncultured Acidimicrobiia bacterium
TGGTCAACCATGGGCTTGAGCCGGTCCATATCGCCCGGGGAGACCGTATTGCCCAGTTGATGGTGGTTCCGGTGGTTGAGCAGGAGTTGGTTGAGGTGGACGAGTTACCGGACTCGTTGCGAGCCGACGGCGGTTTCGGGTCGACCGGACGTTGAGGGTGAGTTTGGCTGATTCGGCCCTGACTTTACGAGTGGTGCGGGTGGGCTAACATATCGGCCCACAGGCGGAAGTAGCTCAGTTGGTAGAGCGCAACCTTGCCAAGGTTGAGGTCGCGGGTTCGAATCCCGTCTTCCGCTCCACTTCGATCGAACTTGGTCGAGGTGAAACGAGGTCTAATGGGCCTCCACATGGCGACGTGGCCGAGTGGTTAGGCAGAGGTCTGCAAAACCTCGTACCCCGGTTCAATTCCGGGCGTCGCCTCTCCGACTTAGGTCGGTGATAATGCAAGTCCCCGCGGGCCGTTAGCTCAGGGGGAGAGCGCTTCCCTGACACGGAAGAGGTCGCTGGTTCAAATCCAGCACGGCCCACAAGCAGAAACCCCGCACCAGGTGCGGGGTTTCTCGTTGTTGGGCCGATCGAAAGTCAACGATGTGGCTCGTGGTGCCTGCCCGCCGCGCCTTGCCAGCCGAGGTTAGCGAGCGATCCGATCGGCGACGTCGGCGACCGCAGGGCCGTAATCGATGCCGTCGCCTGCCGCCACCCAGAAGGCGGTACGGCCGGTCTCGGGCGAGTGGAAAACCAACGTGTAGTAGCCAACGATCCCGCCGTCATGACCGATGAGGCTGTCGCTGGCGCCCCCACCGGTGATGAGACCGAACCCGTACGCGTCGTCGCTGGTCATCGCGATGAAGGATGCGTTGGAAACTAGGTCCCCGCTCACCAGCGCAGTGAAGAGTTTGTGGAGGTCGCCGGCGGAACTGACCATGGCACCGGCCGTCCATGCGTCGCTCTCGATCGAGGTGTACTCGAAATCGATCGGCTGCTTCGACCCGTAGAGCGTTGTGAAGCTCCCGAAAGGATCGGGACCTGCCTCAAACCCGGATAGATATGTATCGGTCATCTCGAGCGGGTCCATGATCCGCGATCGGAGCTCCTGGGCGGCGGAACGCCCGGTGACCTCTTCGATAAGAACTCCTAAAACCAAATAGTTACTGTTCGAGTACTCGAATTGGGAACCGGGTTCGAAGAGGAGTTCGTCGTCGGCCACGAGGTCGAAAGTCTCCTCTGGCTCAAACGCTCGACTCGGGTCGTCGACCATGCGGGCGTAGAACGTCGGGTGGCTCGTGAAGTTAGGGAGACCGCTCGTGTGTTGCAAGAGGTCCCGCACGGTGATCTCGGCAGAGACCTCGACGCGGGTCACGTATTCGGCGACGGGTGCATCGAGGTTCAAGAGACCTTCATCGACCAGCGTCAATGTCGCGATCGAGGTGAACACCTTCGTGATGCTGCCGATCCGAAAGATGTCGTCGGCCGCGGGGGCCGTCCCTTTGGGCCCTGTGCCTGCGCTGGCATAGGTCACGGTGTCGTCGGGTTCGATGACGACGACCATCACCGAACCGCCATCGGTGGGCAGATCGACCCGAGCGATGTTCTTGGCGAGGAAGCCCTCGTCGACGCCCGAAACCGCCGCTGGTTCAAAAGGGGTTGTGACCTCGGAGCGGTCGACCTCAGGTTGGACGGTTGCCCGGTCGGAGCTACCGCAACTGGCTGCAATCAACACCAGCCCGAGGGCGACCAGAGTTGGCTTAAGTCGACCGCTCTTCGTCTGGTCGATCGCTAAGTCCTCCGGGTTATTCCCACTCCAGCCACCCTAGCCCCGGAGGAGGGTTCGGTTTGACGCCCGAACCTCGCATCTTGTGTGGGTTCTTGGAGATTTCGGCGCGGTTTCTATGTGTCGTGCCGCCAGATAGCCAACGAGGTTGCTACATCCGCGGCGGGAGCGGGATCAGGATCGGGGTCTGCCGAACATAGTCCTCGTACTGTGGGTCGCCGCCCCAGCGCTTTTCAGCGCGGGCCTCAAGCATCGGTACGCCACTGACCCGGGTCAGTAACAGCACTACGAAAACCGGCGAGATCAGGGTGATCCAACGCCAGCCCGATAAGACCGGCACAGCCATAATCGCAATGCCCGTCCAGAGCACGATCTCCCCGAAGTAGTTCGGGTGACGCGACCACGCCCACAGTCCTGAGGTGATGAACCGGCCCTCGTTGTCCGGGTTCTTCTTGAAGGCAGACTTCTGCCGATCGGCCACGGACTCGACAGTGAAGCCAGCAACCCAGACGGCGATGCCGACGATCGCGACCCATCCGATTGGCTGACGTTCGGTCCCGGTGATGATCGCCAGAGCAGCCGCGAGCGTGAGGAGTACCCAGAGTCCCTGCAGCGTCCAGGTCATAAAGAACTGCAGCGGGTCGGTTTTAATTCGATCGAACCTGCCGTCTCGCCCGTCTCGCCGCACCCTGCGAAACAGGAACGAGCCCAGGCGGGCGGCCCAAATCCACACCAGGAGCCCGACGATGATCGCTCGGGCGTCCAGGTCGCCGCTGAGTGCCAGGGCGACGGCGGTGACGGTGAGATAGGTGACACTCCCGGTCAGGTCGAAGTAGTGCTCGGTCTGTGCCCGGTTGGCCGGTACGAACGCCGCCCAGTTGATCGCATAGGCCAGGAAGCCACACACGGCGAACACCGCGATCGGGCCGACACTTCGGCTTCCGGCGCTGCCGGCCAACACAACTAATGCGCCAGCCACCAGGCTCGTGGCGATGCCGATGATGGATCTTCGCTTCTCGTCGATCATCGCGTCGACCCTAGGGGTGTCGAGTCCGCATCGCAACGCTGCAATGCACGGCGAGACTTGGCCAGCAGCGCCCCGACCGGTTCATGCCCGGCGCCGGGAGAGAAATTCGTCTCGATCACGCAAATGCCGCCATGAGACGCTCGGATGGCGAGCTAGAACCAGGCTGATTGGCTTCGAAGAAACTTCGCCAACAGGTCGGCTTGGGTTATCGATCGGGTCATCTGTATTCATGGCCGCTCCGTATACGTGGAGTAACCCGGTCTCCCGGGAAAGCTATGGAGGAGAAGAAATGAGACGACTATTAAGTCTTCTGGTTGCCGTCCTGCTGTTGGTACCCGTCGGCGCGTTCGCCGCTGGTGCAGCCCCGGCAGGGAAGAGCAATCTGAGTGTGGTGCACGGCGTCCCAGGCGCCATCGTTGACGTGTACGTAGACGGTGCCCTCACGATCGACAACTTCACGTATGAAACCGTTGCGGGCCCCTTGGCCGTCGATTCTGGTTCCCATATGGTGCAGGTCATGGCTGATGGAGAGACGCCAGCCGTCGACACGCCCCTTTTGGGGGGAACGGTTGAGCTGCCACCTGGTGGAGATGTCACAGCAGTGGCCCACTTTGACGAAGCCGGTAGCTTGGCGCTTTCAGCGTTCACCAATGACACGTCGCTCACCAAGTCAGGTCAGGGCCGTGTTGTCGTTCGCCATACCGCCAAGGCTCCTGCCGTGGATGTGCTGGCAGCCGGTGGCGTCTTGATGGCCAATCTCGCCAATGGCGAGGAACGGCAAGCAGACGTACCTTCCGCCACCTATCCCGTCACTTTGAATGCTGCCGGTACGAGCACCCAGGCCTTCCCCACCACCGGTGCGGTCGACCTGGCGATTCCCTCGAATACGAGTGTCATTGTCTACGCAATCGGTGACCTGGCCGGCGATTTCACCGTTGTCACCCAGGCCATCGATCTAGGTATGGCTGACGGCTACGGCATCGTCACGGTCGTCCACGGCGTGCCAGGACTCACGGTAGACGTCTACCTGAATGGCACGCTGGCGATACGCCGGATTCGCCCCCGACACCATCACGGATCAGTTCCTTATGGCAGCTGGAACCTACGACATCGCTATCTATGCGGCCGATTCCGATCCGCTTGCCACAGCGCCGGCCATTGTCGCCCCAGGCGTCGTGGTACCGGCCGGTGCCAATGCGACCGTCGTCGCTCACCTGGACTCTGGCGGAATGCCGACAGCCAGTGTGTTCCTCGATGACGTCAGTTCGATTGACTCGGGTAACGCGCGGGTCACGGTGCGCCACACCGCCAACGCTCCGGCTGTTGACGTTCTTGCCGGTGGCACTGTGCTCCTACCCAATCTCGCCAACGGAGGCGGGGCGGGCGCCGATGTGCCCACTGGTCAGTATGGAGTAACGCTCAACGCAGCAGGGACGAGCACCCAGGCCTACCCGGCCACCGGTGCGGTCGATGTCGACCTGGCTGAAGGGGCCAACACCGTGGTTTATGCGGTGGGAACCCTCGGAGGCGACTTCAAGCTCCTCGTCGACGTGGTCGACGGGTTGGGTGAAGCCGGCGCCTTCGGCGATATCGCTAACTCGGTCCACAAGTCCAACATCAGCCTGATCGCCCGGGTGGGCGTCACCAAGGGTAAGACGGCCACGACGTATGGCCCGAACGATCCGGTGACGCGTGGTCAGATGGCCGCCTTCATCCAGCGTGCGCTGGGATTGCCGAGCTCGGCTGTCGATGCGTTCACTGATGACGATGGTTCGATCTTCGAGAACGACATCAACGCTATCGCTGCGTTTGGGATCACCAAAGGCAAGACAGCAACCACCTTTGGGCCGAACGATACGGTGACTCGTGGTCAGATGGCTGCGTTTATCACGCGGGCCTTCAACCTGACGCCGGCGGATCGACACCGTTTACGGACATTTCGGACAGCGTGTTTGCTGCAGATATTGCAGCGATCTACAACGCCGGAATTACCAAGGGTACGACAGCAACGACGTTCTCCCCGAACGATCCGGTTACTCGTGGGCAGATGGCGAGCTTTCTCGCTCGCGCTCTCGGAATCGGTAGCTGACAACCAACCACAACGAGACTGAGGGGGAGGTCGCGAAAGCGGCCTCCCTCTCTTTGTCCTCGTCTCGGTGAACCAGCGTGCCGCAGCTCCACCGGGATCTCGCAGTGTCAACCCGTGGGAGATACTCGAAAGCGTGGTGGTGGTCGGGTCCCACCGCACGCCTGCGATCGTGACTTTGTCCCCTATCTCGACAGCTGCATTGACGATCCCATGGCGGTAGGTCGAGCAAGTCTCAATCGTTGGGACTCGGGGCAACCAATTTGTCGCGCTACGACTCGACCAAGGAGGAGTCATGCCAGACATGAACGGCAAGGTGGCTTTGGTTACCGGCGCCGGGAGCGGTATCGGACGGGCGACTGCCTATGCGTTCGCCAGGTATGGAGCGAAAGTGGCAGTCGCCGACCTCGACAAACTCGGTGGTGTAGCGACAGAAGAACACATCAATTCCATCGGCGGCGAAGCGATCTTCATCGAGGTCGACGTTGCCCAGGAAATGCAAGTCAAGGACATGGTCGATCAGACCATGGCTACGTTCGGCCGTCTCGACTTTGCCCACAACAACGCCGGCATCGATGGCGACCAAGCCCTGCTGGCTGATCAGCCAACGGACAACTGGAACCGGGTTATCGGCGTGAACTTGTCCGGGGTTTTCTTTGGGATGAAATATGAGATTCCGGCCATGCTCAAGCTGGGCAAAGGTGCCATCGTGAACACGGCGTCCGTGGCCGGCCTAAAGGGTTTCGGCAATATTGCGCCTTATGTGGCTTCCAAGCACGGAGTTGCTGGACTTACCAAGACGGCCGTCGCGGACTATGGGACGTCCGGATTACGTTTCAACGCCCTGTGCCCGGGTGTCATCAATACCCCGATGGTGGCCGGCTTCATGAAGGAAAACCCAGAGTTGATCGACGCCGTTATCGGTAACACGCCGATGGCCCGGGTGGGTGAGCCCGATGAAATGGCCGAGGTCGTCGTTTGGCTCTGTTCGGACGAAGCGTCCTATGTCAATGGACACATGTTCGCCGCCGACGGGGGGTTGATGGCGATCTAGGTCCGGCCGTTCGATCAACTGAATATCGCGCCGACCTCGAATTCGGGTCGCCGTGACAACTACCGCCGGGGTGATTTGCCCGCTGTAACGGGTATGTGGGCAGGGCGCGCCGTGTACCGTATGCCGTCATGTTTGAGCACCTAGCCCTAACCAAGCTCGCCGCTGCAACTGTGTCGGCGATGCCAGCGCTGGCAACCGAGGCTGTTGTCGAGGCGACCGACGAGATCGCGTTCGGAACGCTGATCATCGGACTGCTCGGGGGCTTGGCCATTTTCTTGTTCGGCATGGATCAGATGACGGACGGTTTGAAAGTGGTGGCCGGAGAACGATTGCGCACCATTCTGCAACGACTCACGGCGAATCGTTGGGCTGGCATGGCGACCGGTGCCGGCGTGACAGCCGTCATTCAATCATCGTCGGTCACGACCGTGCTGGTGGTCGGGTTCATAACCTCGGGCCTCATGACGCTTGAGCAGTCGCTCGGGGTCATCATGGGCGCGAATATTGGGACGACGGTGACCGCTCAGATCGTGTCGCTGAACGTGACTAAGTACGCGCTGTTGATGGTGGCCGCCGGGTTCGGAATGACGTTCGTGGCCAAGCGATCCCATCGCGCTGCACAAGGCGCCGTCGTCATGGGGCTCGGTTTGGTGTTTTTCGGGATGGTGGTGATGGGTGATGCCATGGCTCCGCTCCGCACCTATCCGCCGTTCATCGATGCGATGGCCACGATGGAAAGGCCTTTGATCGGTATTGTGACGGCGGCCGTGTTCACCGCCCTGGTTCAATCGTCTTCGGCGACGACGGGCATTGTGATCGTCCTTGCTTCTCAGGGACTCGTGTCGCCCGAGGCCGGAATCGCTCTGATTCTGGGCGCCAATGTTGGGACGTCGGCCACGGCGCTGCTTGCGGCCATCGGCAAGCCTCGGGAGGCACTCCGGGCAGCGGTCGCCCACACGTTCTTTAACGTTGTCGGCGTCTTGCTTTGGGTATTCTTCATCGACCAGCTGGCCGCGTTCGTGGGTTTTTTGGGAGGGGGAACTGCTCGCGAAATCGCCAACGCTCACACGACGTTCAACCTCGTCAATGCCTTCTTGTTTATCGGTTTCACCGGCCAGATCGCCCGGATGGTCGAACGGCTCGTGCCCGACCGATCGGCCGCGGACGAGGCGAAGATCAAGGTCAAATACCTCGACAAGTCCCTGCTCGACACACCACCGCTCGCCCTCGATCGGGCGCGACTCGAGCTGTTGCGGATGGCCGATCGGGTCCGAGCGATGCTTGCGGAGATTCTGCCTGCGATTCTGACGGGCACCCGGGACGATCTGGTGGCAATTCAGCGCGCCGATGACGAGGTTGATGAACTGCACGGCTACATCATCCGCTATCTCGGCCACATCGGCCAGAACCCGATGACCGAAGTGAGCTCCGAAGAACTTGTCAACCTGATGGAAGCCACCAACAACCTCGAAGCCATCGGTGATCTGATTGAAACCAATCTGGTTTCCTTGGGCTTTGCGCGAATTGAGGAAGGACTGAGGGTGTCGCTGCCAACCCGCAACGTGCTTCAGGAATATCTCTCCACCGTCCAAGAAGCGCTCGACTTCGCCATGGTGGCACTTACTCAAAAGAACGAATCGGCCGCTCAGCAGGTTGAAGCCATGAAAAAGGAAGTCAAGAGTCTCGAACGGGCCGCCTCGCTCCACGAAGCCGAACGTCTGATGGTCGACGCGCCCAACCGGGTCGCGCTGTACCGGTTCGAAGTCGATGTTTTGGCCAACTTGAAACGCATCTTCTACTTCTCCCGTCGGATCGCTCGTCTGGCGATTCCGTCGGATCAGCGGTCATCCCTCTAGACCGCCGGCGTGCCGTCTGCCGGTCGCGGCGCAGCCAGGTCCCCGCTACCCGGGCGGCCGGGTGCGGTCGTCAATAGTTCTTCGTGGATCATCCCGATTGCACCGTCATCGAGGCCCGGATCGTCGAGCATGTGCAGGACGCCGAAAGCCGCTTCGTAGGCAGCAAACCAGCTGACGATCGACAGGTCGTTGCGGTCAGCGCCAGCTTCGAGGAGGCGAGCAAGCGCTGGCGCAACCTCGGAGAACGGCGTGCTCGCGTCACGCTGTTGCGAGCTGAGGACATTGTCAATCCAGGTGCCGTCGAGCGCCGGATTGATCACTGTCTTCCAAATCTCGATGAGGAATTCGTCGCGGTTCGCCATAGCCCTAACCGTAGTTGCCTCGGCGCCCCCTTCCGCTCCGAGCGGTACCCAGCTACTCGCTATCGCGGATTCCTGTGACCCGGTAGGCCACCACCGGTTCGGCTTTGCCCTTGGCCTCGACCGGCTCAACGAGCTCGGCGGTCACGACGTGGCGCACCAGATCGTAGGTGGTGGCCCCCATGAGAATCTGGCCGGGTTCGGCGGCAACTTCTAGTCGGGCAGCCACATTGACGGCATCGCCGATGGCCGTGTAGTTGCGTAGCTCGTCACTACCGATGTTTCCGACCAACGTCGACCCGGTGTTGACACCGATCCGGAACTTCGGCCAATCAGGTCGATCCTGGACCACTTCGGCAATTGCCTCCTGCATTCGGAAGGCCGCGCGTACCGCCCGAACCGCGTGATCTGGTTGGAGGACCGGAGTGTTGAAGATGGCCATGACCGCATCACCGACGAACTTGTCCACGGTTCCACCTTCATCGAGCAGGATCGGTACGACGGCGGTGAAGTAGCGATTGAGCAGATCCATGACCTCGGCGGGATGTTGGATACTTTCCGTGTACGACGTGAATCCCCGCAGGTCGGCAAAGAGGACGGTCGTTTCGACGATCGCCCCACCAAGCTGGGCCGTTTCGGGGTCGTTGAGCAGCCGGGTAGCCACGGCGGGGGAGACGTAGCGGCCAAACAGTCCCCGCAAGTCGCGATAAATCGCCAGGTTTCCCATTGCCATGGCCAGGTGGTCGGCAAAAGAACCAACCAGGCCTTCGTCGCTTTCGCGGTGGCCTTCGCTCGTAGCGGCAAGGATTCCGAACTGACGGTCGTGGAAGACCACCGGGACGCCGTCACCAGTCGCCGGTTGGTCCTGATCTTCGGACGTGAACGCGAACCGGATGCCGGTGGCGCTGCTCAATGCTTCGGCTCCGAGCGTTCCGAGCTGGGCCTCTGTGAGGTTGTCGAGCGGCTGCCGGGAAATGTCAGCCATCGCAGCGAGAACCCCGGACTGCCGGCGCTCAGCAGCCAGAGCGTCAGCGGCACCCTCGAGAATGTCGGTTTGTCCGATCGTAAGCCCGAACTGCTCGCCGAGCGTTCGAGCAGCCTGTTTGGCGTCGTCAGTTGACCCGGCCCCCTCGACAGCCGCTACCAGTTGCTCAAGAGCCTGGCGAAACTCCGATCTCATCTCTTCGACTGTGGTTGCCAGCGCCACCGACGAGAACAATGACGTGGGCCGTCCTTCGCTTCGGAACTGGACCCAAGCCGCGTAGGCGACATAGGCGTAACTGATGAGGATGATCACATGCCAGGTCCACCAGGACAGAGCCCACGGTCGGGACAGACCGACGATCGCCACGACTTCTGCCAACAGGACCATCGATGTGACGAGAGCGATTGCCACCGGAGACGGGCGGGATCGATAGACGAGGTAGTACCGATAAGCCGCCACGAGGAACAGGGCTACGCCGACGACTTCGAGCGGCACGAAGAGGTCGGCGAGACCGGATTCGTCGAGGGGCACCCCGAGTGGGGCAATGTCGTTGACGCTCAAATAGAGCCAAGCGGCGGCGACGCCGAGCACCACCAGAGTCAGAGCCGACCGGGATCGGATGATGCCGTCAGAGCGGGTCTCGGACCATTCCACCGACGACAGCGCCGCCAAGATGGCTGCCACGAACAGACCAGCCGGCATGGCGAGTGAAAAACCGAGGTTGCTCCCCGCCGCCAGCAGTTTGGGGGTTGCCAGCGCATGGACACCGAAAAAGGCCGCACTGACCGAGTACGACAGGGACATCAGGAGCAGCCGGGCGTCGCTGCGAGTCTCGGCCTCTCGACCGATCCGTAAGGCAAGGACCAGGTTGCCGAATGCCACGCCGGCCACCATCCAGAAATGGGTCGGGTTGTGTTGCCAGGTGGCATCGACCGAGGGAGCGGCAAGCAGAACGGCGACGAAAGCCGGAGCCAGTGCCATATGCACGAGCCACACAAATATCCTTGGCCATGCCGTTGACCGGTCCGACAACAGGGAACCTCCGGCCGCTAACCGTACTCACTTCCGTTGATCGACGCGACGGGTTGTCGCGCTGCATTAATGAAGCGGCCCCCGCTTTATGCGAGGGCCGCCATTCAGAGCTAGTCGAAAAGCGTTAGCCGCCCATGAGGCCGCCAAGGCCCTTCTTGACGTTGTCCATCATGCCGCTACCGTCGCCGGCGTCGGCGCCACCGCCCATGAGACCGTCGAGTTGCGAGGCGATCGGGCCGGGCAGCTTGTCTTTGACGAAACCGATCACCATGCCGACGACTTCTTCGGCTTTGTCGGCCGATAGGCCGGTCTTTTCGGTGATCATTGCAATGAGCTGATCCATAAGAACTCCTGTGTCGGCGGCCCGTCCCTCTGAGGGCCCGAATCGCCCATCGTAGCGAGAGATTTCTCACCCGGAGGCAACGCGGGACCAGGTATCGGCTCGCTAGGTTGTGGCTATGGACTTCGATATGCCGGCCGCCGACGATCCACGTCGTTTGACGGTCCGGGCATGGTTGGCCGAGCATCCAGCGCCGTCCGGGCGGGAGATTTCGGAGGCTGGTTATGTCGTTCCCCATTGGCCGGCCCCGTGGGGGTTGAATGCCGACCCGATGCATCAGGTGATCATTGACGAAGAGTTCGTGCGGGCCGGGGTGAAGCGTTCCGACAACGCCATCGGAATTGGATGGGCCGCGCCCGTCATTCTCGCGGCCGGGACCGACGAGCAGCGTGCCCGGTTCCTCCCGAAGATATTCAGCGGCGACGAGTACTGGTGTCAGCTGTTCAGCGAGCCCGATTCGGGCAGCGACCTTGCCAGCCTCGCAACTCGTGCTGTCCGCGACGGAGAGGAATACGTCATCTCCGGATCGAAGATCTGGACGAGTTATGCGCACAAATCACAATTCGGGATTTTGCTCGCTCGCACCGACCCTGACGTGGCCAAGCACAAGGGGATCTCGTACTTCCTTCTTCCCATGGATTTGCCCGGTATATCGATGCAACCGATCATCGACATGTCCACGGCTCATTCGTTCAATCAGGTCTTCCTGGATGAGGTTCGTATTCCGGTCGCCAACCGGATCGGGGAAGAAGGCGATGGTTGGCGGTTGGCGGTTGCGACGCTGTTAAATGAGCGGGCGTCACTCTCGTCGGGAGGTTCGCTGTGGGGGGTTGGACCGACCGCTCGGACGCTGGTTGATCTGGTTCGCAAGGCCGGCGGAGCGGATGACCCGATCCTTCGCGACCGCCTGGCCGGGATCTTTGGCGAGTCGGAGGTTCTGCGACTTATGCAGCTGCGTATGTTGAGCGCCCGACTGAAGGGGCAAACGCCGGGACCCGAAGCCTCGGCACAGAAGATCCTGTCAGATGAGCACGGTCAGCGCGTCATGCAATTCGCCAAGGACTATGCCGGAACTTCGGGTCTGCTTGAAGGCTCCGGGCCACCCGGTTTTGTTCCCATCCACGAGCAAGACGGCCTCACCGAGATCAACTTTCCGCGTGGCGATGCCAGTCAGTTTCCCGAGGTCGATCCGATCTGGCACTACGGCTTTGTGTTCCAACCGGCACTCACCCTGGGCGGCGGAACGTTCGCTATTCAACGCAACATTGTCGCCGAGCAGGCTCTCGGCCTCCCTCGAGAACCAGATGTCCAAGCGAGCCAATCCTGGTCTGACACGCGAGGGCGGTAGACATTGAGCGCGCTCGGCGTTCAGGATGTGATCGACTTCCTGACCGATCTGGTCGGGCCGGTCAGCGATGTTGTGGTCATCGGGGCCGGTGCCTGGTCTACTGCGTTCGGCTTCTCGACAGCCGAAGGTCGACAGGTAGCCCGATTCGGGCAGTACCGGGGAGATTTTGAGAAGGATCGCATTGCCGGATCCTGGGCGTCTGAAGGACTGCCGATTCCCCGGGTGTCCGATGTCGGCGAGGCGTTCGAGGGGTTCTACGCCATCTCCCAGCACTGCCCGGGCGTGCCACTTGAGTCCCTGGACGCCAGTACGTGGGCATCGGTCCTGCCGTCCCTGGTGACGGCGCTAGACCGGCTCCGTTCGGTCGACCTCAAAGATGTCAAAGGGTTTGGCGGATGGGGGCCCTACGACATGCCCTTCCCGTCTTGGCGGGCGTTCATGTTGGCGGTAGTGACCGACGAACCCGAGCGGCGAACGCACGGGTGGACGGACAAACTGCGCGAGCAGGCAGCGGCATACGCAACGTTCAAGCGCGGGTATGAGGAACTCGATGCCCTGACGGACTGGTTGGACCCTGAGCCGAATGTCATTCACGCCGATCTACTAGAGCGAAACGTACACGTCGCTGACGGCCGAATTGCGGGCATCTTCGACTGGGGGAGTTCCCACCTCGGCGACTTCCTCTACGATCTCGCCTGGTTGGAGTTCTGGTCCCCCTGGTATCCAGCAATGTCGCAGATTGATGTAGTTGGCGCCGCCCACGCGCGATTCGGCGAGTCAGGGGCCAACCTCGACCACTTCGACGAGCGAATGCGATGCGGTTTGATTCACATCGGCCTCGACCACCTGGCGTATAACGCGTGGACCGGAAATCGCAACGCTCTCGATGCCGTCGACGACCGCCTTCGGGGAGTGATGGCGGCCCGCTAATCCCATCCGAGTTCGTGCAGTCGGTCTTCGTCCATGCCGAGGTGATGGGCGATCTCGTGCAGGACTGTGACCCGGATCTCGTTGCGAAGCTCGTCCGGATCCAGGCCGAGGGCCAGATGCGGTTGCTTGAAAATGGTGATGGTGTCGGGTAAAACGGCGGAGTAATCGTTGCCCCGATCAAGCAGCGAGACTCCTTCATAGATACCGAGCAGGTCGTCCCCATGGGTTGCCTGTTCCGGAGATGGCCAGTCAGCAATGGCGAAGATGAGGTTATCCATCGTCTCATTCACCCAATTGGGCAAGCTGTCGAGCGCTTCACCTACGATCCGATCAAACTCGGCGTCGGTCACAGAGATGGCTTTCTGGTTGTCACCCGGTACAGAGTAGAGCTGTGACCCCCTCATGGGCGCCTGGCAGGTTTCACCGATTCGAAGTCTTGATCAGAGGGGCGGGTCTCAAGAACCATCTGCGCAAAAACGTCTCTGACATTCTGGTGTGCAGCATGGCTTTGAGAATCTTATTGTGGTGACGGCGGTCGACCAAGGGTCGGGTGCTGGCAACTCGAGGCTGGGCGGAGCGCATGACTAAGCAATCGGACGTCAGACGACATGACATGGCGCTGAATTGGCACGTCGAGGACACTTCGTGAAAGCGCGCCGCGACGAGTCGGGCGTCGGCCCATGGGATGTGGCCGTCCTCGTTGCCACCATATTCGTAGCGATTGCGATGCCGCTCCGGGTGGTCTTCGACCTACTCGATGTCGGCTGGATGAATGTGGGGTCGACAGTCGCCGCGCTGCTATTTGCTGCCGATGTCGTCATGCGATTCTCGCGGCCAATCGTGGTAGGTGGTCGCCCCGTCAGTGAACCTTCCGTGGTCCGGCGCCATTACCTACGGACCTGGTTCCTTGTTGATCTCCTGGCCGCCATCCCGTTCGACGTCATGGCCACTGCCCCCGGGTTTGCTGATGGTTCGGCAGGCCAGGCGCTTCGGCTGCTGAGCCTGCTGCGAGTCCTCCGGGTGGCAAGAATCTTGATTCTGCAGCGAGAGTGGCGGGTGCGGACGTCGTTCAACCCGGCGTTGCTGCGCCTGTCATTCTTCTTCTTTTGGATCGTGGTTATTTCTCATTGGATTGCTTGTGGTTGGATCGCGCTCGATGGACTCGAAGCCGGGCACGCTGAACTCCATCCCTACCAGCAAGCGCTCTACTGGACGATCACCACGCTCACCACTGTGGGCTATGGAGACATAGCGCCAGTCGGCGGCAGGCAAGTGGCGTACGCCATGGTCGTAATGGGACTGGGTGTCGCCATGTTCGGCTACATCATCGGCAACGTGGCCAGCCTATTAGCCAACATCGATGTGCTTAGGGCCCGACACCTGGGGCGTATCGAAACCATCAACCATTTCTTGCGCGACCGGCATGTCCCACACGAACTCCAAACCCGGGTCCGCGACTATTACAACTACTTGTGGGAGAGCCGCATGGGTAGCCAGTCAGAGATGCTCATGGATCTTCCAAGGTCATTACACATCGAGGTTGCCCTGCATCTGCACCGCAACGTGTTGCGCAAAGTGCCGATATTCGAGCAAGCCAGCGAAGTCTTCCTCCGCGAACTGGTACTTCACCTGGTGCCGCAGGTCTTTATCCCCGGTGAAACGATTGTGCGCCGCGGCGAAATCGGGCATCGTATCTTCTTCATCAATAAGGGAACCGTCGAGGTTTTGTCTCACGACGAAGGCACCGTTGTCGCCACCTTGAGCGACGGTGACTTCTTTGGCGAGTGGGCCCTGCTCAGCAGCCAGACCCGCGCCAACACCGTCGTCGCGGTCGATTACTGCAACCTTTACGCCTTGGATCGAGACAAGTTCGATCAAGTCCTCAATGGGTTCCCTGAATTCGCCTCCGAAGTCCGCCGAGTCGCGGATGCCCGCCGGCAAGACACCGAGTCGGAAACCTAACCGGTTCGTCGGTGTCGCTGGTTGGGTGGTCTGCTGGCCGGGTCGCTGTCGATGAAGCGATAGCCGTGACGGCGAGCAGCAATGACCCAACGAGTCTGAATAGTGATTTCCTCCTGTCCCGTGGCAATGTCGCCTGAACGGACTGTCCTGCTCCACCTCCTACGATATTTATCGAAATTCGATAAAAGTGACTTGACTGTTTATCAATAATCATTTATTGTAAAACAATAAGAGTTCATCGGTAAACAAAAAGGAGAAGGTGTCATGAACATGAAGGTAATCAAGATCTCGAAGGTGGCGTTTGACATCATGTTCGTGATCGGAATCATTGGGATCGTCCTGGTATCCGTGCTCACGATTGTGTCGCCATTCATCGTTGAAGCGCTCAAAGACACCGCAGGGGTGGCAACGAGTGGTGACTTCTTCGGCGTCCCGGTGACCGTCGACGTGGCGTCGCTCAACGAGGCCACGGTGACCCAGCTGGCATACGCCGCCGGAGCGAGCATTGTGGTGGCGATGGCTTTCGGGACCTACATTGCCCACCAGATCCGCCGGGCCCTCCGTGCGGTCCTCGAAGGTAGTGCGTTCCGCGACGAGAATTACGACCGGCTTCGCAAGGTCGCCTATGCCGCTTTCGGTTTGATTCCCGTCGGGTGGATCACGAACTCGTGGATTGCCAGTGTGACCGAAGGAAGCTGGACTCTGAATATCGATCTGCCGTTCATGACGATTGCCGGCGGGTTGCTGGCCCTGGCGGTTGCTGAGATCTACAAGGCGGGGATCACCCTTCAGGACGAGTCGGAACTGACGGTGTGATGATGGGTATCGAAATCAACCTCGACAGAGTGCTGCTGGATCGCAAGATGACACTAACGGACCTGGCGGAGTCGGTCGGCGTGACCCTGGCGAACCTCTCGATCCTCAAAACGGGAAAAGCCAAAGCCGTGCGGTTCTCGACGCTCGAAGCCATCTGCCACACGCTGGAGTGCCAGCCAGGCGACATCCTCCAGTACGTCGACAACTAGCCGCAATCGACCACAACTTAAGCGAATCCATGGAGCTGATCTTCGGGTCGGCTCCATCGCGTTGTTGGCCCAATTGCTGTTTCGCAGCTACGCAAGAACCTTCTACACTGCCTCTCCACAGCCCGACCCAAAACAGGCTGGGGCGATTAGCTCAGCGGGAGAGCGCTGCCTTCACACGGCAGAGGTCACTGGTTCGATCCCAGTATCGCCCACCCATCATTCAGCCCATGAACAGTGGGTTTTCGCAACCCAGGAAGGCCATCCCAGAGGTGGCCTTGTGTGTCCAGGGTCCGCCTGGACACACAAGATGGCTGGAAAATGAGACCGCAAGTTCCGGCGGCAAGAAAGATGCGATTCAGCATCACAATCACCATCCATTCGGCTCAATGCATCGAGAACGGGTGGCCCTGGTGAAGTCGTCGTACCGCATCCTGATGGTGACCAGGGGCCATGGTTATACCCGCTTGCCCGGAACCAGATTACCGAGGACGAGTCTGTGCGGCCTCGCTGCTGGTCGGGTCGAAGTCCTCTGGTGCCGTGTCGCGACCGCTACCGACAATGGAAGCAAGTTAATCATGGAGGGGCCACATGTGCCGCGCAACGATCGCAATAGTTATTGCCGTTCTACTCGTCGGTAGCGGAGGGTGTTCCCAGGGCGACTCCAGCAATGCGATCGAGCAGCAACTTGTCGCTGTGACGGCCGAGCGAGATGCTCTACTGGACGCAGCGTCGTCGCAGCGGCAGGAACGTCATGACCGGGCGCTGGCCACCCTCGACGAGGTCAACGCGATCCTCAATGATCCCGAGGCGTTCGGCTCGCAAGAAGAGATCATCGATGCGATCGCACGCCACTCGACCGACACCGCCGTGATGGACGACGACGTGTTCGGAGCGGTCGACTACCGATCAGCCTTCTACGCCACACTGTACGAAGGTTCCGTCGACGCTCGGATAGACGCCTACGACTGGTGGGTGTCCGAGGACGGCTCGCAAGGCGGCAGCCTGTGGGTCTGGTACGGAACGAACGCTGCGGGGAACCCGTTCGAGTTGACTGGGCTGACCCTCACTGAGTTTTCCGAGGACGGTCGCATCGAATACGACTTGATCACATACCCCTACTCTGACGACTACGTGCGGAGAGCGTTCCGCGGCGAAGGGACCCCTACGCCCTCGACGGGGGCCGATCAATAGTCGACCCATCGAAATCCAGGCCTACACGAAAAGGACATAGGACAACAGCCCCTACCTCTACGGAAAGGGTTTGCTACGGGTTTGTTGCGCTCGGACCATCGCCGAGGACCATCGCTCATCGATAATGTCGAGTAGATCGCGAGCGACGAAGAGCGCCAGCTCCTGCTCAGGTGTCAGGTAGGGTTCGGGCGAGGGTGGACCTACAGTGACCGGCGGAAGCAGGTGAGCGACTTGGTTGACAGGGACGGGCTACGCGATGCAGGAACGTGCCCTCGATGACCGCCGTTGAGCAGGCAGCGCAGCCATCGGCGCACGACAGCACTGGGCCTCGCCTCGCTTTGCGTATCGGGTCCTTGGTAGCGCTCACGATGAGCGGTCTGACCCTCGGCACGTTCGCCTTGGCGATAACGGCTCTCCCGAACGACGTCCCCTATCCGTTCACAGCAGACGTCATTGCCGCCCAGTGGCCCGGGGACTACCTGTGGATGTACCCGGCGATGGTGTTGATGCTTCTCTTCGTCGCCTTCGTCGCGTCGATACACGAGTACGCCCCTCCGAAGCGCAAGATCTTCAGCTTGGTCGGGCTGTGCCTTGCGGTCATCGCGGCCGCCGTCCTGGTCGGCACCTACTTCATCCAGGTCACGGTGATGCAACCGAGTCTCGAGAAGGGCCAGCTCGACGGCTGGGCAATGCTCACCATGTACAACCCTAACGGCGTCTTCATCGCTCTCGAGGAGCTTGGATACCTGCTGATGAGCCTCGCCCTCGCCTGCCTCGCACCGGTGTTCATGCAGAGGAACAAGGTCGAGCGAACCATCCGTTGGCTCGTCGTACTGAGCTTCGCAACCGCGGTCGCCGCGCTCGTCGGCGTCTCGGCGGTGCTCGGGATCGATCGCGGATATGTCTTCGAGATCATGGTCATATCTATTGTCTGGTTGACGATGGTCGTCGCTGGGCTGCTCGTCGCGGTCGTGCTCCGGCGCGCCGCTGTCCAGCCGACCCACGCGGGCCACCTCATCGAAGATCGCACGTGAATGTTCAGCCATGAACTTCGCACCCAGCGTCAGTCCCCAAGTTCCGCGCCTGCGCCTGGGCGACCGACGTCGCGCACGAACCATGGCAGTTGTCGATGACGTATCAGTATCGCCCACCCAGTAAAACGCCTGGTCAAACGGGGGTTTTGGCTCGCAGGGGCGTTCTGTTACCCACTGCGTCCGTCGGCGAGCGTTACAAAGGCGAGCTCTTCGCCGGGCAGAGCTGGACTGGCGGCGATGATCTGATTGTGTCCCGGCTCGCCTGACACGAGGGTCCACGAAACACCGCCGGATTCGGCCTCGATTCGCTGGTAGTCGTTGGTCTGGGAAGAAGTCCATTCATCGTAGAAGGCGATGATGGCCTCAAAATCCTCCGCAGGAAAAGTGATTGTGTACACCCTCAGTTCGTCCGAGTCGGAGGTCAGGGCGGCGTTGCCGACGCCAGGTACGGGAATCGGGAAATCTCCAAGACCCTGTCCGGCAACCGAGCCGGCCTGCTGATTCGAACCCGGAGTATCGGGTTCAGTGGTGCCGGCCGAGCCGTTGCTACCACCGCATGCGCTGAGCATGACCAGGAAAACGACCACCAAAATGGCATGGCGCTGTCGTATCGTCATAGCTTCAAGACTACCCAATCGGACATCGCCGTGCCCAGGAGGCCGGTCGCCGCGGGTGGGTCGAACTACGCTGACGCGACATCAAAGGTTGGAGGGAGTCTCGAATGTCTAGCGCCAAGGAAGACCTTCACCGGTACTTACGGGCCGGACGTGAAGCTGTGCTGTGGAAGCTAGAAGGACTGTCCGATTACGATGTTCGTCGTCCGCTGGTGCCGACCGGGACGAACCTTCTCGGTCTCGTCAAGCACCTCGCATCAGTCGAACTCGGCTACTTCGGGGACAGCTTCGACCGGCCGCATGGCGAGGAGCTGCCCTGGTATAGCGAAGGCACCGAAGCGAACGCGGACATGTGGGCCACTGCCGATGAATCGCTGGCGGAAATTGTCGGACTCTACCAACGGGCGGCGACACTTTCGGACTCCGCGATCGAGGAACTGGACCTCGATTCGCCGGGTCGCGTCCCATGGTGGGGAGAGAAGGGCGACGTAACGCTCCATCTGATTCTCATCCACGTCGCGACCGAGACACACCGCCACGCCGGTCATGCCGACATCGTCCGCGAGTTGATCGATGGAGCTGCCGGTCTGCGGAAGGCTAACGACAACATGCCCGATCAGGACGCCGACTGGTGGGCCGGATATCGCACCAAGCTCGAGCGGACCGCGCACAAGTTCAACGGGGCCTGACTCGACTGCAGGAACGGGCTCGGTCCGTAGGGGCCGCGCCCTGGCATGGTTGGCCGCCGCGGGCAGACCGATGCGGAGCAGGGTCTTGGTAGGCATACGGCTTTGCAGGCTATTTGACCCTTGCACAGCTGAGCGCGGTCACATCGCCGAGCCGCGCCGACCGCTGGATCCGACCTCGCGGGCAGATGTTTCGAGCCGGACGAGGTTGGGTACCATACGGCCGCATGGAATGGCTCTCAGATCCCGCAGCATGGAGTGCGCTCGTTGCACTCCTTACACTTGAAATAGTCCTCGGCGTTGACAACGTCGTCTTCATCTCGATCCTGGCGGCGAAGTTACCCGCCAACCAGCAGGACCGGGCGCGTCGAACAGGAATCATCGCGGCCGCCGGAATGAGGGTGTTACTGCTGCTTGCAATCGGATGGATCATCTCGCTCGAGAACGACCTATTCGAGCTGTTTGGGCGGGGGTTCAGTGGCAAAGACCTCGTGCTGCTCGCCGGTGGGCTCTTTTTGATCTACAAAGCCACCAAGGAGATCCACCACAAGCTTGAAGGAGTCGACGAGCACGGCGAAGCCAAGGTCGCGCCCACCTTCGCGGCGGTAATCGCCCAGGTGATGATCCTTGACCTCGTGTTCTCGCTCGACTCGGTGATCACTGCAGTGGGCATTACGGAATATCTGCCCGTGATGATCATCGCCATCCTCGCTGCTGTCGTCGTGATGCTGGTGGCGTCAAAGGGCATCTACGGGTTCATCAACCAGCATCCCTCCGTGAAGATGCTGGCGTTGGCGTTTCTGCTGCTGATCGGCATGACGCTCATCGCCGAAGGCTTTGGAGAGAAGATACCCAAGGGCTACGTCTATGCCGCCATGGCGTTCTCGATCTTTGTCGAAGTGCTCAACATCGGTGTTCGGCGCAAAGCGAAGGATCCCGTTCATCTGCACAACAAGATGACCCCGGAGTCCGGCTCCAAGTATCGAACCGAATCGGGAAAGGCCCTTCCGGCCCCTGAATAGCTCTGTAAGTGCCGGGCAACGGCCAGATTCGCGAGCCGCGGTCAGCAGGGAATAGACCGAATCGGGCACGTCGGAGCCTCGCAGACCATATGCCGCCTGGTGACACTTCGCAGAGCTGGTATCGCCACCACCCTCGAGGGATCATGTGGCGGGTAGTCCGGCTTTGGTAGGGTCACTCGGATCACTCCCGCACCTTCGGGCGATCGGGTGCGGATCGCCGACCGATCTTGGAGGAAAACGATGCAACCGGCAAAAGCCCCGACTATCTCTGCTCATGGTGGCGAGATGCCTGCCGTTGGGTACGGGACCATGCTGTATCCCGAACCTGACCGGGCCGTTGAGCTGATCGTCCATGCACTGAAGGTCGGTTACCGCCACATCGACACGGCCCGCAAGTACGGGTCGGAGCACTGGGTTGGCGAAGCCATCCGTGAGTCCGGTGTGCCACGGGAAGAACTGTGGGTCAGTACCAAGGTCACCGAAGAGAACGCCACGGCTGACGACTTTGCCCGCTCCGTAGACACCAGCCTGAAGACGCTCGGACTCGATTACGTCGACCAGTTGCTGATCCACTGGCCCCAGCCCGCCGTGAAGCTCGAGGAGACACTCGGGGCGCTCGCCAAAGCCAAGAACGATGGGCTGACGCGCCATGTCGGCGTGTCGAACTTCACGGTGGCGCTGCTCGATGAAGCAGTCGCCAAATGCTCCGAACCGATCATCACGAATCAGATCGAATATCACGCCTATATCCGCCAGGACAAGCTGCTCGCTGCCTGCGCCCGGCACGGGGTGATTGTCACCTGCCATGTTCCGTTAGCCCGAGGCGAACTTCTCAACGATCCGGTGATCAACGAGATCGCCGTCGCCCACGACAAGACCGCTGCGCAAGTTGCGCTGAGGTTTCTGGTCCAGCAGCCTCAGGTTGCGGTGGTTCCTCGGGCGCTTGAGTTCAGTGAGATCGATGAGGACATCGCTCTGTTCGATTTCGAACTTGACGACGAAGAGATGGCTCGGATCGGCTCGTTACGCGACAGGAATCTCCGGGTCGTCAACCCACCGGCCCGTAGTCCGGAGTGGGACATAGAGTAGGAACTCGGCGGCGTGCCGACCGTGTGCGCCGACCGCGGTGCCGCTGGTCACTTTTTGGTTTTCGGAGTCCCATTGAGGTCGACTGCCTCGCGGACCAGAGCTTTGAAGGCGGCTGCGTTGACCTCTTCACCCTCGGCAATATCGATCGCCCGGCGGGCCTTTCCTTCGAGACTCGAATTGAAGATGCCGGTGGGATCCTTCAGTGATGCACCCTTGAAGAACGTCAATTTCACAACGCTCTTGTAGCTTTCGCCAGTGCAGATCATGCCGTTGTGCGACCAAACCGGCGTACCGGGGGAGGAGGCCTTGGCCCACTTCCACTCCTCGATCACCTCCGGAACGGCTTCGATGATGAGTTGACGCATCCGGCTTAGGGTTGCTCCGCGCCAGTCGCCGAGTTCTGCGATCCTCGCCGAGATGAGTTTGGAGGCTGGTTTGTCTTCGTTTGCGGTTGACTCGGTCATGTGGTCTTCCTAGGGGTCGAATCATCACGTTCGCCCTGGGAGGATAATCGGACGGTTCAAGACGACGACCCGGCCATCGCAGCCGTAGGATGGCGGCCATGAGTACGCGATCCGTGTCATTCGATACCACTCTCCGTTCGTTCGGCAATAACACCGGGATCGAGGTGCCACCTGAGGCGATCGGTCAACTCGACAGTGGAAAGAGTCCGGCTGTTGTTGTCAATGTCAACGGATACGAATACCGGAACACGGTTGGCGTGCGGGGTGGCACCTACCTGATCAGCGTGAGTGCGGCGGTGCGCAAGGCAACCGGTCTCAAGGGTGGTGATCCAATCGCGGTGACCCTCACCCTGGCCGAAGGGCCCCGTCCGGTCGACATGTCCGAGGACTTCGGTGCAGCGCTCGATGCCAACCCGCTGGCTCGTACCTTCTTCGAGGGGCTGTCGAACAGCTTGCAGCGCTATCACTGCGACAACATCAACGGGGCAAAGACGGACGAGACTCGCGAACGGCGTATCGCCAAGGCTGTGGATCTGTTCCTGGCCGGTAAGGCGCGCTAGTCGCGGCCGAAACTGTGGTCGCTTAGTCCGAACGGGCGACGTCGAGCCCGAGCCATCCCGCCAGATCGGCGATTTCGTAATCGACAGCAGCCTTCATGAATTTGCTGAACGGCTGGTCCTGGTGGATCGCTGCGACCGTGAGCGCCCCGGCTTGGCGGTCGGCGGCTGCGTCCAACTTGCCGACGAGTTGGTCTTGGTGAAGGATCGGCAGTGCGAAGTAGCCCCAACGGCGCTGGGCGGCCGGCTTGTACATTTCTATGCCAAATTCGAAGTCGAACAACTCGAGGGCCCGGGTACGGTCGTGGATGAGTCGGTCGAACGGTGACAGCAAGGCGGCTCGGCCCTCAAAGTCGTCGGTGAGTCGTGCCGGGTCGACGTGCCACTCGCCTTTGACGCCCTCGACGACGGCGAGTTCGCCAGCCTCACCAACGCCGATCGGCTCCACTGGCATGGCTTTCGCTTTGGCCCGGGCGATGCCGAGGGATGCAAGACGCCGCTCGTCTCGTCGTTGAGCCGCCTCTTCGACCGTTGGGATCTCGACGTCGGCCGGGTACGCCCGCTCGGCAAGGTCCCAGATCCGCTCTCGGCCTTGCCGCCCCACAATGGCCACCTCGGCTCGGATCATGAGAAACTCAAGCATCTGCGTGACGTTCCTACTTTTGGTCCAACCTGTCGACGGCCACGGGGCCACCGACGTGTCCGGGATGTCGCGTGAAGTCAACGGACCCGAGTTTTCCAACAGCTTCAGGATATCCAGCCGGAAGCTGTCGTTGTCCTTGAGCCAGGTCCGATGCTTCTCATATGGAGGCCAGTCGGAGGCGCCCGCCAGATATAGCCCCAGATCGCGGATCGGACGCACCAGGGCGTTGAACTCGAACAGGGTCCGGTCTTGCTCAAGGGCCTGAGTGAGGTGTGCGGGCTGATAGGAAGACCCGAGCCGGCTCCAGGCGACCAGATCTGCACTTGGCGCGATTGCCGCCGTTGGGTCGAGCTGGAGAAACGTGAGTTGTTCCACCATTGGAACCAGTCCTGGTGGCCGGGCCGCATCGAGCAGTTGGGCACGTATGGCGATTCGCCGGGCCTGGACCTTGGTGAGTTGGTGCACTTAAGCAGGGTACGCGATGTGCCGACGACATTCCGGCCCCAAGCGCAACCGCGAACTGATCGTGGAGGTCGTGATTGTCCATTGACGAGAACGAGGGGATCGGTCAATGTACGACCATAAATTGGCGGTGGATCGCCCGGAAGTAGGGAGAGACTGTGAGTTTGATTGCCAACGATTTTGTGAGCCTCGACGGGGTTGTCCAGGCCCCAGGTGGGCCCGACGAAGACCCCGACGGCGGTTTCGCCCACGGGGGATGGTCCCACCC
>CAWIFX010000042.1:0-46386 GCA_963835515.1 uncultured Acidimicrobiia bacterium
TGATTGACTACGGCTTCCATGCTCCAACGATGAGCTTCCCGGTGGCCGGCACGCTGATGATCGAACCGACCGAATCCGAATCAAAACAGGAACTCGATCGATTCATTGACGCCATGTTGCAGATACGCAACGAGATCGCCGAAGTCGAGTCCGGTTCGATCACCGTCGAGGATTCTGTGCTGCGCCATGCACCTCACCCGGCGCGCGACATGATGAGCGAGGACTGGGACCGCGCCTATCCGCGCATGCAGGGCGCCTATCCCGGCTGGGCACACACGGGCCGCAAGTACTGGCCGCCCGTATCGCGCATCGACGGTGGCTACGGCGATCGAAATCTGGTCTGTGCCTGCGTACCGATCGAGGATTACAAGTGAGCTAGGTCAGACGCCCGAGCGCGGCTTCGAGAAACGCCACAGTTCGGTCAACATTGTGCAGCTTGTCGAGTCCGAATAGACCCATCCGGAACGTCGAGAAGTCGGCCGGCTCATCACAGGCAAGCGGAACGCCGGCGGCGATCTGGATTCCAGCTGCGGCGAACTTCGATCCGTTCTTGATGTCGGGGTCGTCCGTATACGCAACCACGACGCCAGGAGCGGCGAATCCGGGGGCGGCCAGGCTCTTGAAACCGTGTTGGGCGAGGAGCACTCGCACCCGGTCACCGAGGTCTTGCTGTTCGGCTTTGATCTTGTCGAATCCGTACAGTTCTGCTTCGGCCATGGCGTCCCGAAAAACGATCAGCGCGTCGGTTGGCATGGTGGCGTGGTAGGCATGGCCACCCCGCTCGTAGGCCTCCATGATTTCGGTCCACTTTTTCAGGTCACACGCAAAGCTCGAACTGGCGGTTGATTCCATAGCTGTCCTGGCCCGCTCGCTCATCATGACCAGACCGGCGCACGGTGATGCGCTCCAACCCTTCTGGGGAGCGCTACACAGCACGTCCACGCCCAGCTCTTCCATGTCGACCCAGATGGCACCTGAGGCGATGCAATCGAGCACGAACAGCCCCCCGACCGCGTGGACGGCATCAGCCAGCCGGCGGATATAAGCATCGGGGAGGATCATCCCTGCGGAGGTTTCGACGTGCGGGGCGAAGACGACTGAAGGTCGCTCGGCGGCGATGGCTTCCTCGACGAGTTCGATGGGAGCCGGTGCGTAGAACGCTTGGGGCCCGTCCTCAATCGGATGCGCTTTGAGGACAGAGTGTGATGAAGGGATCGAGCCTGCCTCGAAAATCTGAGTCCATCGGAAGCTAAACCAACCGTTGCGAACCACCAGGCAATGCTCTCCGTTGGCGAACTGTCGGGCAACCGCTTCCATGCCGAATGTGCCACTGCCCGGCACGACGGCCACTGATCGGGCGTTATACACCGACTTCAAGGTCGTCGAAATATCCCTCATCGCCTGCTGGAACGATTGTGACATGTGATTCACGGCCCGATCCGTATACACGACCGAGTATTCGAGCAATCCGTCCGGGTCAACATCGGGCAGTAATCCCGGCATACATCCTCCATCAAAGTCGTCGGTCGGTGGGGTCCTCTTACACCCCAACGAATCTCAGGCTAACCGCGCCGCTCCGCTCCTAATCCTCGTCGGGCAGCCGAATGGGCAGGTTGAGTCGCAGTCCCATGGCCGCAACGAGGCCCTCAACGTCACGATCTGTCGCCAGAAGCGGGACATCTGACCCACTGCGACTCTTGATCCAAATGATGTTGTTTTGAACTTGCGTAGCGTCGGCCGAGTACCAGGTGTGCCCCACATAGATCGCCTCGAAGTCTGCCCGGTCATAGTCGGCTGAACTTCTGCCGCCAGTCATCGATTCCACAACAATCCGATCTCCGGTTATGCGTGCACGCTTGAGACGAGTCACAAACCGAATAACCAAAAACTCAAGCAAACCACCAACCACGATGACGAGGACCAGGCCAAGAATCGAGCGAAAACGCTGATAGAACGCCCAAGCTGCAAAGGGGACAAACCCGGTTGCGATCAGCGCCAGCCACACAACGGTACTCACCGACGGTCGCACGATCATCGAGTCTGCAGTCTCGGTCACCTTCAGCTTGCTACCAACGCCCACATACCCGACGAGCGGCTCCACCCGTTCCTGTATCCGACGTCTTTGCTCATCCCAATGATCCTGATTCCTCACAAACCACACTGTATCCTTTGAGTCACCGACCTACGCCGACCGACCTAGCCAGCCGGAAGCCATCTGAGTGAGGGACAGTTAGATGCGAGAAGGACCAGAAGAAGACCGGCGTAGGAGTCGTCGCCGGACCGACGAACGCCGCAAGGGTGAGCGTCGCAGCAGCGTTGAACAGCGGCCCGAGGACGTTGAGAAACGTATGGGTGAGCGCCGCAAGGGTGACCGCCGTCAGGTTGAACGTCGCCAGTCGTGACGACCTGAGCCGCCGTCCCATCATCCGGCAAGTAAAGTCTCGGTCATGCAACAACTGACTGGCATTGATGCCGGCTTCCTGAACATGGAGACGCCCGTCCAACAGGGCCATGTCGGTGGCATTGTAATTGTCGATCCCTCTACCGCCCCTGAGGGGTGGGGATTCGAAAGCATTCGTCAGGTACTTGAGGAACGCCTCCCGTTGCTCCCCCCGTTTCGACGTCGACTGGTAACCGTTCCCTTCGACCTCGACCACCCCTACTGGATCGAGGACCCCGACTTCGATCTCGACTTTCACCTCCGCCATATCGGAGTCCCTCCCCCCGGTGACTGGCATGCGCTGAGTACGCTCGTTGCTCGTATCCACGAGCGGCCTCTGGATCGGGCCAAACCGCTCTGGGAGCTGTACGTCATTGAAGGGCTCGAGGGCGGCCGCGTGGCCACCTACACGAAGATCCATCATGCGGCGATCGACGGCGTTTCAGGCGCTGAGATCCTCACGATCCTGCTCGACGCCTACCCGGCCGCCCCGGCCAGCGACCCGGAACCCTCCGACCTGGAACCCAAACGGGATCGGATTCCCAGCCAGCTAGAACTCATGGCGCGCAGCACCTTCTCGACGATGATCAGCCCCGCCAAGGCTATCCGGGTTGGATACGAATTTGCCAGGTCGATCCCCGGCCTCAAACCGCTGTCGAGCCTGCCGGCCCTGGTCGGTTTGGGCAGAGACCGCGACGCCGTCATGTCGCGCCCGACGCTCGTAGCTCCCCGCACCATCCTGAACCGCCCGATCACCCCGCACCGTCGCTTCGCCATGGGCGTTATCCAACTCGACGACGTGAAAGCGATCAAGAATGGGGCGGGCGTGACGGTCAACGACGTCATCGTTTCCGTCTCGGCGGGAGCGGTCCGCAAATGGATCCTCGAACGAGATGAACTCCCCGACCGATCCCTGCAAGCCATGATTCCGATTTCCATCCGATCCGACACTGAAGAAGGCGTGATCGGTAACCGGGTGTCGGCCATGATCGCCCCGATCGGCACCCAGATAGCCGACCCAGTCGAGCGCCTCCATTTTGTCCACGACACCATGCTGGTGGCCAAGGATACGCACAGTGCCACCCCGGCAACCCTGCTGCAGGACTTCGCGCAGTTCGCTCCCCCGGCGGTCGCCGCCCGCGCCGCACAGTTGGTGTTCCGCAACGGTCGGGCGGGGCGGGTGACGCCTTTCAACCTGGTTATTTCCAACATTCCCGGCCCCAACTACCCACTCTATTTCGCCGGAGCAGAATTGGAGGGCCACTTCCCGGTTTCAGCCATCATCGACGGGGCTGCCCTGAACATCACATTGCACAGCTATCTCGGCAAGCTGTGCTTCGGGTTGGTTGGCGACCGGGATCTCGTCCCGGACATATGGAACATCATGGGCTACATCGAAGACGAGGTCGCGACCCTCAAAGACCTGTTCTCGTGAAGAAGCCATCGTTGTTGAGTGCGGTAACCGAACCGATCCGCGCCAGCGGCGAGTTCGCAACCTCGGTGGGACTTCTCCCGTTCCGCTCCCGGCTGCCGATCGGAGATCCGCACAGCGTCCTCGTATTGCCTGGCTTCATGGCCACTGATCGCTCCACCGCCCCGCTGCGACGCCTCCTCACCTCACTCGGCTACGACACTCACGGGTGGGGTTTGGGACGTAACGTTGGACCAACAGAACGGGTGACCCGCGACATGCCCCACCTGCTCGATCGCCTGGCCGCCTCGTCCGGCCAGCCTGTGTCGATCGTCGGTTGGAGCCTGGGAGGGATCTACGCCCGCCAGATGGCCGCCAGCACAGCTGACCAGGTTCGGGTCGTAGTGACGCTCGGAACGCCAGTGCGAAAGGAAGTACGCCAGGCCAGCAACGCCCAGGGCCTGTTTGACCGCCTCAGCGCCTTCCACACCCCGGGGCATCCGCTCCTGGACGACGGCGATCCGCTCGATGTGCCAGTGACTGCGGTGCATACCCGCGCCGACGGTGTGGTCCATTGGGAAACGTGTCTCGTTCGTGATGCCCCCAACGCAGAAAACCTGCGAGTTACCGGCAGCCACACAGGCTTGGGTTTCAATCCAGCCGTCGCCTACATCATTGCTGACCGCCTGGCGCAACCGATTGGTGAATGGTCACGATTTGAGGCACCCGCTCCGTATCAGCGGGTCATCTCGCACGTCGCCCGGCTCAGCGCCTAAGGACTGGTCGCATCAGCGTCAACAAAGAGTGAGGTCCCGGGCATCCGCCTGGGACCTCACTCTTTGTGGGGCAGTCCCTCCCCGTGCCCGATCGTGGCACCTGTGTATGTCCGGACCCTGGCAGAACCCCCAAGAAAAAAAGTCGGGGGTTGGCGTCGCATCCGGACATGTAGGTTGCAGGACGAGCAAGTGGAGAGAACAGTGTCGAGCGGTTCAATCACAACTCAACAGTTCGAAGCGCTGTTCGACACGCACCACCGCGCACTTCATGCATATTGCCTCCGCCGACTCCCGATCGAGGATGCCAATGAAGCTGCCTCTGAGATTTTTCTTATCGCTTTCCGTCGCTCCGAACAGATACCTGAAGGAGACGAGGCGTTGCCATGGCTCTACGGAGTCGCCCGCAATGTGGTGCGCAACTGGAAGAGGAGCGGTCGACGCTCGTTGCGTCTCACGGCAAGGACCGGTGCCCTGGCGTCGTCGCCACCCGACGGCCCCGATGCAGTGGTCATACGATCCGAGGAGCACACAGAAGTGTTACGTGCCATTGACTCATTGCGGAGCGCAGATCAGGAATTGGTTCGACTCAAGATCTGGGAAGACCTGCCGAACGAATCGGTCGCGAGAATTCTCGGCATCACTCCGAGAGCCGTGGAAGGTCGCTACACCCGAGCTATCAAGAAACTGTCCAAAGCCCTGAATGGCGGTCAATATGCCGCAACGAGCAGTCCCTTCTCGGCCGAGAAAGGAGAGGCGACGCTATGACAAATGCCCAGAGAACCGTGGAACGAATCAAGTCCGCCAACGCAGTCCCGTCGATGGACTCGTTCCCGCCAGGTGCCCTGTCATCGTCCGCCCTCCGTCATCGCATCGACGAGAGGAAGATGGCAATGAGCAGCAATCTAATCTACGAGACCGAAACCGAACTCCCCGGCCCTCCCACGAAACGGCGCGGGCCCCTGGTCGCGCTAGCCGTAGCCGCAGCGATCCTCGTGGTTGTAGGTATCGCCGCTATCAGCACTTCTTCCCGGAACGACTTGACGCCAGTCGACCAGCCGGCGATCACGACGCCCGTGGTGCCGGCACCGGCTGAGCGAGATGCGCGTGCACTCCCGGCAGACACACCACTGCTGGAAGTGGTGGCCACGTTCCAGGAGCGATCCGACCGAGGTGATGTTGAAGGGTTTGAAGCTCTGTTTCACCCAGAAAACGGCTACGTACGTGGTTCGAATGCAGAGGGGTCCTGGTTTGCTGCCGCAACCGGCATAACAACACAACGAAACTGTGTCGCCCTCCCGACCACCCAGATCAGCTGCACCGAACGCGCGACTTCGGGCCTCGACCCCACGGTCACCACCAGCGAATACACCACGTTGTGGACCGGAGCCGAGGGGTACATCTACACCGTGGAATTCCCCGATGGGTTCCCGGAGCCAGCTCTGGGTGATCCCGTTGATGGACCGGGAGTTCCCGAGTACCGAGATTGGCTCGAAGCCCGGTTTCCCGACGCCTTCCCCGACCTGTTCTCGAACGGATCGGCGATCAAGGTCGACACCGAGGACGCGAGAACGGAACACCAGAGGTTTATCGCTATGTACTTGGCAAGTATCGGACCCCGTTCCGAACTAGCTCTTCCGGCGGACATGCCGTTGGCAGACGTGGTTTCCGTGTTCAGGCAACGGTTCGCCGCCGGGGACGTCGAAGGCTACGAAGCCATCTTCCACCCGAGTGCTGGCTATGAGTCCGGCTCTGATGCAGAGGCTGCATGGTTCTCTGAGATCACCGGCGCAGCCACGGAAGTGGACTGCAACGTGGTGACCTACACCCAGCTTCGATGTACCGAACGGTCAATGCCCGGACTTGTGCCGGGCACCATCAGCGACCCGTTCGAGACAATATGGAACGGAGCCGACGGGTACATCTGGAGCATTGAGTTCTCGGAAGGAACACCCTCAGGCTTCGACCTTATCAACGGACCCGGGGTCGCTGCCTATCGACAATGGGTCGAGACCAATGCGCCCGACCAATTCGACGAACTCTTCTCAAACGGCGGCAAAGTGAACCTGCTCACGGCGGATCTCAGGGCCACCCACGCGGCGCTTGTGACGGACTACCTCGCATCAATTAGCGGCGGCTGAGGGTCACTCGAATAGACCCGGTGCGTACGTCGCTAACGCGGCGTACGCACCAACTTTGGCTCAGGCCGGTGGACGTTCGAACTGTCCGTCTGATCGTTCGGTGAATCCCATCCGTTTGAGATAGTTGACATGGTCAGAGGTCGGCTCCTTGACGACGAAGGTGCCTTCGGGGAGCGGTCCTTCGGCCGAATACAAATACCGCCCGATCTTCGAATCTCGAAAACGAGGAATGGCGTAGTCGAGATCTACTTGCCACTCGCCAGGTTCGGTTTCGTGCGCTATCCACAATCCGGCCGGAACCAGATCGCGCAACACGAATATGGCCCGACAATCGGCATCCGGCATCGTGAATGACGGGAAATAGTGCTCGATATCTTCGCGGTAGAACTCCAGGAATCGTCTGAGGTAGACACTTTCAGGGCCGGTCGACAACGAAGAGAAGTAATCCTTCACCCGGCTCATCCGATACAACGACGAGGCGTTGATGATCATGATGCTCACGTTGACCACGATCAGAGGCACCGCTCCGATCAGGATGGCGTACGTCGTGAACACGAGCGCTCCCACAAAACTGACCATCCGGAGGCGCCGGAGCGACGTCATCAGCAGCGCGGTAACCACCAGGGCCGAACCCATGTAGCCAATCAATTCGTACACGAGGCCGCGGCTCATCCGATCCCGCGTTCCGTAATACCGGCCGCATCGGCGGCCTGGCGATACCAGGCGGCAAGTGAGTCAACCGATTCGTGAGCATTGAGGCCGCTCGGGTTCGGCAAGACCCACAGTTCCGAGTCGCCGATCATCTCAGATTGGCGCCCCATCACGGCCTTGGGTCGCTTGAAACCGGTCCGATAGGCGGTGATACCTGCGATTGCGACGACCGCTGGCCGCCACAGCTCGATGCTGGCCGCCAATCGTTCGGCGCCTTCCCGCAGTTCCTCGTTCGACAGTTCAGACGCCTTGGCCGTCGCCCTTGGCGCAACGTTGGAGATGCCGAGCCCCCGCTCGGTGAATCGACGTCGATCGTCGTCGGTCATGCCGGCCGAAGGGTCGATCGGCCAGTCGATGATCCCCGCTTTGAGAAGTGCCGGATAGAAACGATTCCCCGGATATGCGAAGTGCGTCTGAGTTGCGGCTGTCCACAGACCCGGATTGATGCCGACAAATAGGAGCTTCACCGGCGGGATCACCAGATCGGGAACGGTCGCATCCCGAAACGCTTCAAGTTCCTGCCGTGTGAATCCCACAACCGAGCATGTTAGGTCAACGAGGGCGATGGCATTCAGTGTGCATACAGGTGCCACTAAGCCACACGAGACGCTCAACCACGTAGTCCAGAACTCACCTACATAGTGCGTCAAGGGGACAACGAAATGAATACAGCATTTGTGAGAGCCATGGCGACAGGAATCTTGTCAGTTGGTGAGAGGCCTGCCCCATCTGAGCCGAAGTTCGACGATCCGTATGAATTCGGCCGATTCCGAAGGCCGACTCCCGTGCCGGAGGTATCCGAAAGTCCGGCCAGTTCAGGACGTCTTCATGTCCGAAGAGGCGCCACGCCAATTGTGCCTCGCCGCAAGGTTCAGACGAATCGGAGGTCGAAGCGCCTAAGAAAGGCGGCCTAAGAAAGGCGGCCTAAGAAAGGCGGCCTAAGAAAGGCGGCCTAGGAAAGGTGGCCTCGTAGGTCCACCGAGACGATCTCGCCCGTGGTCAGCCAGAGCTGGTCGACGAGATTGATGACGGGACAAACGTGGTTCGGGATCACCCTCAACTGGTCACCGACCATTGGGGGTCGATCTCCACCGGGCGACACGACTGCATGGTTGTCGTAGAGCCTCTTGATAACTGCTCCAGGCATCTGCGGGAGGTGGCCGTAGCCCTCAACCCACGCCGGCTGATCCTTGGAGAGGATCTTGGCCCCGCAATCAAGCACAAATCGATCCGCCGAAGGAGCACTGATGACGGTGGCCATCACCGACACTGCGACGTCTTCGGCGGCCATCGAGCCGTTGCCGACTTGCTGCCAATCTCCGAAAACGTACGTACCCGGCCGGACCTCATTCACTGGCTCACCGACGCAGTGCGCCGCGGTCGGAGTCGATCCGGCACTCACTACCACCACCCGGCCGCCAGCCGCTTCGATGTGGTTCTTGGCGTCGGCCAGCACCCGAACTTCGTCGGCGCCAGCCGCGACCGCCATCCCCGGCGGGTATCCGTGGCCCCCGTGGGTAAAGACTCCTCCGAAGAGATCGCCACACGCCGCCGCCACAGGTAGGGCGTCGACTGGGTCGACTCCCGTCCGGTGTGACCCACTATCGATCTCAACGATGAGCCGGGGGCCTCCATTGGGATAGCGAATCGCCAACAACCCGGCCACAGAGAGGTTGTCCACGGCCAGGGCAAGGCCACACCCAGCCGCCAGCAGCCGATCAATCCGGGCCAGCTTCGAAGGCGACGGATAGAACGGAACCGCTACGAACAGATCACTGCCAACGCCCGCTTCCGACAAGCCAACCGCTTCCGACAGCGTGGCACACGTCAAGCCAACTGCGCCCGCCTCGAGTTGCATTCGCGCCAGCACGGTCGACTTGTGGGTTTTGATATGCGGCCGTAGGCCCACACCCGCCGCAGCAGCGGCCGTTTGAGTCCGCTGGATGTTTCGCTCCATCACCAACGAGTCGAGGACAACGCCCGGCGTGTCAAACATCACGGGACAGCTTCAGTGAAACTGGCCGATTGGTCGTCACCCGACCGGGCCGGAATTGATCACTTCCGACCCGAACCCGTCGGCGTAGCGCTTGAAGTTCTCACGAAACATGCCAGCCAGGCGGGAAGCCTGGCGATCGAAGGCTTCCTGGTCGTCCCAGGTTTGGCGGGGTTGGAGAAGCTCATCCGGAACCCCATCGACCGCAGTCGGAACAGACAAACCGAATACCGGATCGGCCACGAACGTAGCCGAATCAAGCGCCTTGTTCAGGGCGGCGTTGAGCATCGCTCTCGTATGAGGAATGCTGATCCGATGCCCCACCCCGTGTGGCCCGCCCGTCCAACCAGTATTGAGCATCCACACATCACACCCGAACTTATCGAGGCGTTCCGCAAGCCGGTCCGCGTACCAGGACGGATGGAGCGGCAAGAACGGCTCCCCGAAACAAGCTGAGAAGGTCGCTTCCGGTTCGGTGACTCCCCGCTCGGTGCCTGCCAGCTTCGACGTGTAGCCCGACACGAGGTAGTACATGGCCTGTTCCCGGCTCAGTTTCGAGATGGGAGGGAGCACGCCAAATGCATCCGCAGATAGGAACACAATGTCCGTCGGGTGATCGGCCATCCCCGATTTCACGATATTCGGAAGATGAGCCAGCGGGTACGCGCACCGGGTGTTCTCGGTCTTCGATCCGTCGTCCCATTCAGGTTGCCGGGACGTCTCGTTAACCACGACGTTCTCAAGGATCGTCTCAAACGAGTTGGCGGCCGCGAAGATCAGAGGCTCATCCGACGGTGATAGCCGGATCGTCTTGGCGTACGAGCCGCCTTCGATATTGAAGATGCCGTTATCGGCCCAACCAATCTCATCATCGCCGACCATCAAGCGCTCCGGGTCTGTCGCCAATGTTGTCTTCCCGGTCCCGGAGAGGCCGTAGATCACCGCCGAACGCCCATCCTTCCCGACGGTGGCCGACGCGTGCATCGACAGCGCACCCTGCTTGGGCAACAGGTAGTTCATCACCGAGAACACTGACTTCTTCACTTCTCCGGCGTATTTGGAGCCGCCGATGAGAAGAACCTTGTCAACAAACGAGATGATGATGAACGTCTCGGACCTGGTGCCGTCACGCTCCGGTACGGCTTCGAAGAACGGCGCATGCACGATCGTGAAGTCAGGCATGTATGAGTCGATCGTGTCATCGAGTTCAAAGTGCTTGGGCAAGATGAACATGTTGCGAGCGAAGTGGGCATGCCAGGGAGTTTCGGTGATGGTTCTTACGGCCAACCGCTGCGTCGGGTCGGCACCAGCGTAAAGATCCTGGACATAGATGTCTTTTTCTCCGAGATATGCGGCGACCCTGGCATAAATTGCATCGTAAGTGGCCCGGTCCAGCGGGTGATTGACGTCACCCCACCAGATCTCCTCGTCGTACGGCGCTTCGTATACAACGAACTTGTCCTTCGGGCTTCGCCCTGTATACGGCACGGTATCGACGACGATGGCGCCTTTGTGAGCCATGAAACCAAGACCCTGCGCCAGCGCATGCTCCACGAGGACCGGAGTCGGCAGGTCCCAATGCACCTCCGCTTTTGGTGTGATGCCATGAGCGTTCAGGTTTCGCATGATTTCCCCCAGCAGATTCGGAGTCTTGGTTTTGGCCGACACTACCGAATGATCAGAACCGTCACATCGGCTACGTCGTGGGTTTGCGAGCCATCCATCGCTACCCTGTATCGCCATGCTTACTGACTATTCGCGCCTGACACCATCGGAAACCATCGAGATCGTCAACGCCGCCATCGCCGCGGCCAACCACCTCATTGACAACGCCATCTCGGAAACATCCGATCGAAGCTACGCCAACACCCTCGCACCGCTCGATCAGGCCCTCAACCTGGTTCGCGATGCGGATGGGATAAGTGGCTTCATGGCCCGAATCCACCCCGACGAAACGATCCGGGCAGCCGGTTCCAGCGCAGACGAAACGATCCAGAAGTGGCTGTCAGACCTCGCGTTCAACCGGGACCTGTACGAAGCAGTGCGGGACTACTCGCTAAGTGCGGCCGCCACCGAGCTCGAAGGTGAATGGAGCCGGAATCTCGATCTGTGGCTGCGTGACTTCCGACGGGCCGGCCAGGAACTGGACGCGGACGATCGCGCCAAGCTTCAGGCCCTCCGAAATGATCTCATCGAATTGCACGTCGCCTACGAACGAAACCTGGACGAATGGGACGACGGCCTGGAGGTTTCGCGTAGCGACCTTGGCGGCATGTCTGAGGCGTACCTCGCCCGACTGGCACCAGGGTCATCCGATGGCACCTACCGCGTCACGGTTACCTATCCCGACTATGTCCCGTTGATGGAGCAATGCACGAACCGGGACCTCCGCCAGAAGATGCAGTTTAAGTTCATGAACCGGGCCGCAGACGCCAACCTGCCGCTGCTCAACCGCGCCGTTCAGGTGCGGTGGGAAATTGCCAGGCTGCTCGGCTACGAAACGTTCGTGGACCTTGCCCTCGAGCCAAAGATGGCCGATCCCGAGTCGTTGGCGACCTTCTATGAGTCGGTAACCCCAGGGTTGCTCGCACTTGCCCAAACCGAACTCAATGTTCTCACCGGTCTGATGCATTCAGAATATCCCGACCAGGCGATCATGCCATGGGACTGGACCTTCTACGACGCCCGACAAGCCGAACTCGACTTTGGTGTCGACAACAACTTGGTCAGCGAATACTTCCCTCTCGACGCCACCCTTCAGGGCATGTTCGACATCTGTGCGGAGATGTTCGGTATCGAATTCACCCCCATAAAAGAAACCAAGGCCTGGGACGACGACGTGCTTCTCTACGAGATCCGCAACGCCGGCGAGAATGCCCCAATCGCCTACTTCTATGCCGATCTGCACCCCCGACCCGGCAAGTACGGACATGCGGCATGTTGGCGCCTACGGGCGGGATGTCTGAATACGGACGGAAGCTATCGGCTGCCCGTCTCGGCGATTGCCTGCAACTTCACCAAGCCCACTGCTGACAGCCCGTCTCTACTTCAGCACGGGGAAGTTGAGACCCTGTTCCACGAATTCGGCCACGTCTTGCACAACACGCTGACGGAGACAAAGCTTCCCCGATTCTCGGGCACCCAGACCGAACGAGATTTCGTCGAAGCGCCATCTCAGATCATGGAAAACTGGACCTGGGAGCCGACCGTGCTCAGCCGTTTCGCCCGTCACTATACGACTGGTGAGCCGATTCCCGAACAGCTGCTTGGGAGCATGGTCGCCGCCAGAAACCAGAACATTGCACTCAAGACGCTTCGACAGGTCTTTTTCGGGCAGTACGACCTCGCCTTACACGGCGGGACCGCTCCGACTGATGCCGACGATGCCTACTGGGGGAACATCGGCCTGACCGTCATCCCGGGACATCCCGGAACTCACTTCGGAGCAAGCTTCGGACACATGATGTCCGATGGTTACGCAGCTGGCTATTACGGCTATCTGTGGTCCAAGGTGTACGGCGACGACATGTTCTCGGTATTCGAAGACCAGGGTGTCCTAAACCCGAGCGTTGGCCGGCGGTACCGGAACACCATCCTCGCTCAGGGCGGAACGAAGGACGGAACCGAGCTGCTGATCGAATTCCTCGGCCGTACGCCGTCGTCGCAGGCCTTCATGGCCAAACTTGGCCTGAAATAAACCGTCATAAGTCAGAACTTAACTCTGCGGTCAGGGTCAATATCGGTGGTCACTCAACGAGGGTGACCTAGCGCGCTTTCCAATTGGAGACCAATATGTCCGATACCGATACCAAGGTCCTTCCGACCCCGGATCCCTTCCCGGCAAAGGTGTCAGAAATACCCAGCCAGCCCGGAGCGTTTCGTCGGTTTTTCCGGCAGCTCTGGCGCCTCATCAAGATCGTTCTCGTCCTCGCCATCCTGGCTGGAATCGGCCTCGCCATCTATACCGGATGGCCGATAGTGAAGGAACGCTATCTAGATCCCATCGCCTCCAACTCGGCGGCCGCCCAAACCGCAGTAGAACGTCTCGACTCGGCGGACACCCGTCTCGGCGACCTAGAGACACAGGTCGCCACCCTTATCGAGGCCGAAGCGGGCCTGCCCGAGCGTCTCGCCGCCATCGAGTCGGCCCAAGAAGATTTTGACGCCCTAGTTGGGTCAATGGCGTCCCAGATTGACGAACACAGCTCGCGCTTGGACGACCTGGACACGATCCAGGCCGAGCTTACGTCGGGCCTCGATACTGCCAACGCCGAGACCGTCCGTCAGGTCGAGCTGCTGCGCTCGATGGAGTTGCTGTCACGGGCTCGACTATTCCTCTTCCAGGCGAACTACGGCCTCGCAAAAGCCGACGTTCAGACAGCCCGCACGATTCTTGCCGGCGTCCAGACGGACTACCCCGATTGGGAACCAGAGGTCATAGCGGAAACCTTGTTCCGGGTCGACAAGACGCTGGGCGCCCTCCCACTCCTCCCGGTGCCGGCTTCCAACGATCTGGATATCGCCTGGCAGGTCCTGCTCACCCAGGTCGTTAGCGCCCCGCCAGTCGACACAACGACGCCACCAGACGAGTCAACCAGCACCACCACTACGACCGTCGGTTCGGGCGGCTAGGTCGACGGGAACGTCAAGCACCGCTTCGACGCCGGGATCGGTGGTCTGCACGATTCGATCTCTCCCCGTTCGTTTGGCTTCATACATCAGCCGATCAGCTGCAGCCAGGAGTTCGGGGAGGGTCAACTGCGAGCCAGCTGGACTGACGACGCCCATCGAGAAAGTGGTCGGCCATGCGTTCATCTGCATGCGAGCGTTGAGAGCCGCCCGGCTCTTTTCGAGAGCCGTCATCGCCGCCTGCGAGTCGGTTTCAGGCATAAGCACCGCGAACTCGTCACCGCCGAGCCTGGCGACGGTATCAGCCGAGCGCATCGTTGCGACCAGCGTGGCAGCAACCTGACGGAGCACCGTGTCACCGACCTCGTGCCCGAAATCGTCGTTCACCTGCTTGAAGTGATCGAGATCCACGAACGCTAAAGACAGCGGCCGACCATATCGCGCCGCCCGACTGATTTCGCGGGCAGCCAGTTCCTCAAAGGCCCGCCGGTTGCATATCCCGGTCAGCGGATCGAGCCTGGCAAGGCCGCTCTCCTCTTCCAAGGCCGATCGAAGTCGAGCAAAGAGAACCGCAAACAGCACGAAGTACCCGAGCCTCACGGTCGCGTTCCAGTACGGGATGATCGGGCTTGAGTAGAGATGGCCCGCCGCATAATCCGCCGCCAGCCAGATCAGTGAAGCAACTACCGCGTTGGCCAGGGCCCACTGCTTGCCCAAACTCAGGGCGGTCAGCGAGATTGGCAGCAGGTAGAATATCGAGAACGAGAACTCGGAGCCAGTCCACACATCTGCAGCTCCCAGGATCACCGTAAGAAGGGCGGCCTCGACGATTATCAGGGGCCGGGATTGCCCGGCCATACGCTCAACGATGCCTGACCCTAATGTCACGATCGCATCATAGAAGCGGCCCCTCGTGCAACGATGTCATGTGACATTTCCATTGATGAGTGACCTAGCATGACCATATGATCGGGTTCTCCCATCAAGTCGAAGTTCGTCAGCCGCCCGTCCACGTCTTCGAGATGCTCGCCGACATGGACAACCTCGATAAGTGGAATCCCAGCGTGACGAGCTCTAAGAGAACTCACGGGAATTGCCTTGAACTCAACTCGAAATACGAGTCAACGCTGACCCGCGGCCCCATCAAAATGACCGCCAGCTCAACGCTGGTCGCTGTCGAAGCGGGCCGGACCGTCCGGTATGAGGGTGCGATTGGGCCGTTCTGGTCTGTTGACACGCTGGTGTTCAGACCGGCCCGGCACGGAACCCAGCTCACGTTCCACAACCAGACCGGAACCCCCACCTGGATGACCCCGCTCCACCCGCTCCTCAACGCTCTCTTCCAGCGGCAAGCCCGCCGCGCCGTCGACGGAGCGCTCGAATATCTGGCGGCCAATCCGCCCGAACCAGACCTCGCCTAACCAGAGCCTCCTCTGTCACCCGATTCCTGCGGTCAGACGTCTGTATATCGACAGGTTCGCATCGTCTAGGAGGCGTAGAAATGGTGACCAAGATCAGAGAGAGTCGGTCGGATCTCCGAAGGTTCGGAACGGCCGGAGTCGGCGCTGGCATCCTATGGATTGTGGTGGCAGCCCTCGCCCTCGCAGCCAGAATCAGCGAAAACCAATCCGGCGCGTTCGACGGTACCGAAGAAGCAATCTGGGGCGTGATGACCGTCACAATTATCAGCGCTGGTCTGCTGACGCTGGCCATGATGGTCGGGATCCGCAACGAACTCGACTTTGGCAAAGCAGGCGTCGTCGGTCTGGGGCTCGTCGGCCTGGGGACTGCTACCGGAATCTTCGCATGGGCATTTCCCTTCTGGGGCGGGCTCATGGGGATCGGAATGCTCATCTTCGGCCTTCCGATCATTCGCCAAGGCAAGGCCCCCCGGTCGGCTGCGGTTGCGTTCGGGTTCGGAATGCTGGCGGGAATCGCACTATTCATGCTTCTGGACGCGATGAAACTCGGTCCGGTCAACTCCTACGGCGACTACCCCGATGCGGCCGATATCGGGTCCACCACCATGGTGCTTGCCAGCGCCTATGGCGCGATTGGGATCGGTCGGTGGATGAGGACCAGGTAGCCATTCAGCATCCAGGACCTCACCGACCGTCCAGACCTGCTGCAGATTGGAATTCATAGGGCCGATAGAAACTATGCTCGGGCTCGATGAATGACCCCCTTACCCAGATCGCGTCGGTCGCCGACGCTCTCGACGACTGTGACGCGGCGTTTATCAAGCTGAACCAGACATGTTGTGACCCGGGGCGAAGCCCGCAGATGATCAAATTGGCCACAACGCTCGGCGAGGCTCGACGGCGACTCGATGCGATTCCATCAAATCCCAGTCTGGCCAAGCAAACGATCGCTCATCTTGAGTCGGCTGGCGCCCAAGTCGGCCGGCTCCAAGTCGGGTGTTGCGCACCCAACCGGATGCCGCTGTACGTCATGATCCTGGCGGCACTCACCGAGGCGCAGCTACGCCTCAACGCGTCCCTCGGGACCGGGCACTAGAGCGAGTAGGCGGCGGCCAAATCCTCCTCGACCGTCGCTGCGGCTTTAGATATCGCTCTGGCAAGCTCTGTACCCACAGACGAGCGGCATTGTCGGATACTCTTGCTACATAGGTTTCTCGCTATCGTCGTCTCACCCTCGCATAAGGACTGAATATGTCGGCAAGTCTTTCTCCGCTTCTCAGCCAGTCAACCGACGTCCTCGCAGTTCGCGGCGAAGGAAGCCGCCTGTTCGACGCCGAAGGTCGGGCCTACCTTGATTTCACTTCGGGAATTGGCGTTACCTCAACGGGACACTGCCACCCCAAGGTCGTCGAGGCAGTCCGCCACCAGGCCGGCCAGCTGATTCACGGCCAGGTGACCACGGTCATGCATCCCCGCTTGTTGGAACTGACCGAGCGGCTCGGGGCGCACCTACCCGACGGCATCGACTCCCTCTTTTTCGCCAACGCCGGCACAGAAGCCGTCGAAGCTGCCGTGCGTCTGGCCCGTCAGGCGACGGGCCGCACCAACCTCATCGTTTTTCAGGGTTCGTTCCACGGTCGAACGACTGCGGCGCTGGCCATGACCACTTCGAAGACCGCCTATCGAGCCGGCCTGCAACCGCTTATGTCGGGCGTGTTCGTGGCTCCCTTCCCGACGATGTATCGATACGGGTGGTCAGAGGAAGAGACAACTGCGTTCTGCCTGCGCGAGTTCGACCACCTCCTCGCAACCCAAACATCTCCGCAAGAGACGGCTGGCGTGTTCATCGAACCCGTCCTCGGCGAAGGCGGATATGTGCCGGTCACGCCCGGATTCCTCGAGGGTATCGCCGAACGATGCCGCCAGCATGGAATCGTGTTCGTAGCCGATGAGGTCCAGACTGGATTTGGGCGAACCGGGAAGTTCTGGGCGTATGAGCATGGCGAGGCAGTACCGGACCTGATCATCATGGCCAAAGGCATCGCCTCGGGATTCCCGTTGTCGGCGATCGCGGCCTCAACCGACCTTATGAGCAAGGGGTGGCCGGGTTCCCAGGGCGGCACGTACGGCGGCAACGCCGTCGCAGCTGCCGCCGCCATCGCCACGCTTGACGTCATCGAAGAAGAAGGACTGGTTGCCCGAGCCGCCAGCCTCGGCGCGATCCTACGGGGCATGCTCAGCGAGGTCGCCGACGAGTACCCGGACCGCATCGGCGACGTGCGGGGACCAGGCCTCATGATTGCCACCGAATTCGTAGATGCCAACGGCGAACCAGACGGGGCAACGGCGAAAGCGGTCCTGAAAGCCGCAGAACACGAGGGCCTCCTCTTGCTGGCCTGCGGGGCCTATGGCAATGTCATCCGCTGGATCCCCCCGCTCGTCGTGAGTGAGGCGGAGCTTGACGAAGGTGTCGCAATGTTCAGACGAGCAATGAAAAGGGCCACCGGCACGTGAGCTTGTCCAAAGAAGCCGGGTTCGTTTCGCTCCGACAGTGTCAACTACCGATCCCGGGCGGCATCGAACGGGAACGCCGACGCCGAGCCGCGATCACGGCCGGAACGAGCAGGAGCCAACCCGTCCGGGAGATCGGCGTCAGCGGCCGTCTGATTCTCGGTACACCGAACACAAACAACTGAAAAAGGACGAGCACCGCCAGGCCGCGCACGATCGAGATCGGCCATTGCGAAAATCCTCCCGAGGCTCCGCTGCGGGATGCAATGTTCAGTTCAACCAGGCCGTATCGCAGGTCCGGCACGGCCAGCATGACCAGAATGCCACCGGCCATCATCGTTGCCACGAAGATGGTGAAGAGGCGCCGATCTCGAGGCGACATTACGACTGAGGCAAAGTAGATCAGCGCCGGTAACAGCAGCACAAACCGGACGTCGACCGCTGCGGCACCCAGGGCGAAGACCGCTCCGATGAGTGGCCGACCGCCAGCAAGCAAGCCGAGCGCGGCCATCACGAACGCCACGGCCACAAGCTCGGTCGTGATGACGAACACGCTCTGGAGCGCAATAGCCCCGCCGGCCATGACGAACCTCGAAGGCTGAAGCGCACACGATGACACCGCCGCTGTTCTCCCTCGATGGCCGGACGGCGCTCATCACCGGGGCCGGTAGCCCGACCGGGATCGGGTTTGCTTCTGCCCGCCTGTTGGCCGCGCTCGGTGCCCGTGTGATGGTGACTTCAACAACCGACCGCATACTTGAGCGGGCCGCCGAGATGCAAGCCGATGGTTATACGGCCTTCGGTACGTTCGGCGACTTGACGGACGAGGCAGCCGTCGCCCGGATTGTGGAAGAAACGATTGCGACGCTCGGCTCGATAGACATCCTGGTGAACAACGCCGGGATGACCAGCGTGACCCAATCCGGCGACGAGGAAGCCGGCCACGCTTCGTCGCTCCCCTATCACCAGTGGCGAGCCTCTATCGAACGCAACCTGGATACCGTCTTTCTCGTGTCCCGCACGGCAATACCACACATGCAAAGCAAGGGTTGGGGCCGGATCATCTCGGTCGCAAGCGTCACCGGGCCGGTCATGGCGATGCGGCATGACCCTGCGTACGCCGCCGCCAAAGCTGCGGTCGTTGGGCTAACGCGGGCCCTGGCCGTCGACCACGCCCGTGATGGGATCACCGTTAATGCGGTTGCACCAGGGTGGATCGAGACCGGCTCCCAGACTCCAAACGAGAAGACCGAGGGACTGAATACGCCGATGTGTAGAAGCGCCACTCCCGACGAAGTAGCCAGCGCAGTCGCTTGGCTCGCAACCCCGGGCGCGGCGTACACCACCGGCCAATGTCTGGTCGTCGACGGCGGCAACTCCATCGCTGAGGAACGCTCCTAGCTCGGCCTTTTTGCGGGCCCCTTCGGGTGGTGTAGAAGCTCACCGACTGAGTACTCAGCCCCTGATCCAGGCCATCGAAGAGGTGGATACTGGAAGGGAAAGGAGTGGATCATGCGACACACAATGGTCGCTCTGCTGGCTCTGGCTATCGCGGGATGTGGCGTAGATGCCGGCGTGATCACGACGAACAGTTCCTTGCTCACCGAGTCCACCGTAGGAATAACCACCCCGGCACCGTTAGCTGTGTCAACGGTGTCGACGATCCCAAACGAACCCGCTCAATCGACCGATCTCTCGACTCGCAGCATCACCGTTGGCGGGATGGGAGCCGAGTATGCCGAACCGGTGCGATGCATCGTTGATATCGGGGTTTCCAGCCGGCGCCCGACCGTCGGAGCGTCAAGCCGAGCGGCGGCCGAGGCCGGCCAAGCAATGACGGACACCTTGACTGCGGCTGGCGTCGCTCTAGGCAATATCCAGACTTCGGACTTCTCGGTGGGGCCTTTCTACGAGCAGTGGCCCGAGATCAGTGGCTACGAGACCCGGATCGGGTACCGGGTAACGATGCCAGATCTGGCCGGGATTGGAGCCACGCTGGCCAGCGCGATCGAGGCAGGTGGAGATGATGCAACAGCCTGGGGAATTCGATTCGAGGCTGATCCGCAGCCGTTGATGGAAGCCGCTCGCGCACAAGCATGGGCGGACGTCATGACCAGGGCCGAATCGCTGGTTGAACTAGCTGGCGTGCCGTTGGGAGACGTGCTCGACATCCATGAAAAGGTGCTCATCACTTCGTCTCAGGGAATGATGCAGGGTGGCGAAGGCGACTCGGCTTCCTTTGACATTCCGGTGTCGCCTGGCGTCTCAGGCGTTGTCATCCTCTTGACGGTCACCTTCGCGATCGGCGATTGATCCCGGACGCGACGAAGGGGCCTCGCACGGAGACCCCTTCGTTGCTAACCGAATTGGTTCAGATCAGTCGCACCAGGCGAACAGCTCGGGGCTGTCGAGGTGGAGCTGGAACACCTCGTTGATGGGAAGGTAGGCCTCGTCGCCAAGGTCGACACGGATCAAGCCCTGAAAGTCGTTCCCGGAGTTGATATCAAATGCCGCATAGTTGACCTGGCCTTTGGCAGCAGCCTTGAACGCTCCGAGCGAACGGAGGGTGGCCTGTCCGGCGCGCAGACAATCCGTATCCGGGGTCCGGGGGGCAGCGAGTGCGGGTGCTGCGGTTAGACCGACGGCCATTGCTGCAATCACCACGAGTGAGCTAAAACGACGCTTCATGTTTCTGTTCCCTTCTCTGGGAGTTCCCTGTGAACCCCCTTAGTGACAAATACGGAGCCCGACCTCACTCTGGATGAGGATTTCGGGATAAAATCGGGGGCGAGTCATCTTTGCTCACGATTGAACACAGTGTACAATTACGGCGCCCGCCACCAGGAAGCCCGTTCACCTGTGAATCAAGCGCAACGCCGCATTCATGACGCCGCTATTCGTCTCTTCGCCGAACAAGGCAACCACCGCGTCTCGGTCAGCGACCTGGCCCAGGCTGCCGGGGTAGCCCGGGGCACCATCTACAACAACATCGAAGCTCCTGAGTACTTGTTCGAGCAAGTGGCTGCCCAACTCGCCACCGAGATGCACGAGCGAGTAACTGCTTGCGATCAAAACTCGGATCCAGCCCATCGCCTCGCCAACGACATTCGTTTCTTCGTCCGACGCGCCCACGAAGAACCTCAGTGGGGCTGGTTTGTTTATCGGTTCGGTATCAACAACGACTCGCTGCGGGATCTGCTCAATGGGACCCCGATGCGGGCCATCGTCAAGGGTGTCGATCGGCACCGATATGACTTACGAGAAGACCTACTCCCCGGTGCAATGGCGATGATTGCCGGTACCACCCTCACCGCCATGTGGATGGTCCTCGAAGGACACCAGACCTGGCGCGAAGCCGGATCTGGAGCCGCCGAACTCGTATTGCGCAGCTTCGGAATCGAAGCCGAGGAGGCCCGCCGCCTCGCCGAGACGGACCTCCCCCCACTGCCGCCCACCACACCGGATTTACATGTCGTTTCATAACCAACCGATCAGGAGATCAACTCATGGCTGACGCCTACATCTACGACGCCGTACGAACCCCACGCGGCCGGGGGAAGAGCACCGGAGCTTTGCACACCACCAAACCGGTAACACTGGTGACCGGACTCCTCAACGCGGTGCGCGACCGGAATCCGAGCCTGGATCCTTCCGCTGTCGACGACATCGTGCTCGGCACCGTGGAACCCCATGTCGAGCAGGGTGGCGTCCTCGGACGCACCGCCGGCTTGGCTGCAGGCTTCTCCGAGACGGTGCCTGGAGTGCAACTCAACCGGTATTGCGGCTCCGGACTCGAAGCCGTCAACCAGGCCGCCGCCCGGGTTCGCTCGGGATGGGAGAACATCATCCTGGCCGGCGGCTCCGAATCGATGTCCCGCGTCGGCATCGGCTCGGGAGGCGACCCGTGGGCCATGGACCCGGCCACCAACTACGACACCTCGTTCGTCCCCCAGGGCATCAGTGCGGATCTCATCGCCACTGTCGAAGGCTTCAGCCGCCACGACGTCGACGCGTTTGCCGTGGAGTCGCAGGGTCGGGCCGCCAAAGCCTGGGCGGACGGCCGGTTCGACCGGTCGATTATTCCCGTCGTCGACATCGCCGGGCAGGTAGTCCTTGACCGTGACGAACACATGCGTCCCGGGACGAGTATGGAAGACCTGGCCAAACTGCCGCCGGCCTTCGCGGCGATGGGCCAGATGGGTGGGTTCGACGCTGTCGCCCTTCAGAAGTACACCCGTGTCGAAGAAATCAACCATGTCCACCACGCCGGCAACTCGTCTGGCATTGTCGACGGGGCGGCGCTGGTGGTTGTCGGCAACGAAGAAGCCGGCTCGAAGTTCGGTATGGCGCCACGAGCCCGTATCGTTTCCGTTGGCACCGTCGGATCGGAGCCAACCATCATGCTGACCGGTCCGGCACCCGCCTGCCGCAAGGCGCTCGACAAGGCCGGAATGACTGTCGGTGACATCGACCTCATCGAGATCAACGAAGCATTCGCGTCGGTGGCACTCAAACTGATGCGGGACCTCGGCGTCGACCACGACATCACGAACGTCAACGGTGGCGCCATCGCGATGGGCCACCCCCTCGGAGCCACTGGAGCCATGTTGCTCGGCACCATGGTCGACGAACTGGAACGGCGCGACCTGAACACCGCCATGATCACGTTGTGCATCGGTGGCGGCATGGGAATCGCCACCATCATCGAGCGCGTCTGAACGGAAAGTCACCACTATGAACCTTGAAACCATCAAATACAGCCAGGACGAAGACGGTCTGGTCACTCTGACCCTTGACGACCCGGAGCAGTCGGCCAACACGATGCGCCAGCAATTCGTCGAGGACTACATCGCGGTCGTTGACCATCTCGAAGCAAACAAGGCCGAGGTCACCGGCGTCCTGATTACTTCAGCCAAGCCCACCTTTTTCGCAGGAGGAGATCTCCGCGAACTGATCGCCGCTACACCCGATGACGCCCCCGCCTTCGTCGAGTTCTCAAACCGGCTGAAGCGCGCCATGCGCACGCTTGAAACGCTCGGCATGCCGGTCGTTGCGGCCATCAACGGCGCCGCACTCGGCGGTGGACTGGAAATCGCTCTGGCATGCCACTATCGAGTCGCCCTCGATAACCCGGCGACCCGGATCGGCTTACCGGAAGTCACCCTCGGTCTACTGCCCGGTGGCGGCGGTGTGGTCCGGACCATCCGCCTACTCGGTGTCATCGAAGGCCTAACCAAGGTCCTCGTGCAGGGCCAGCAGATGCGGGTTGCCGATGCCAAAGCAGCTGGTCTCATCGACGAAATCGCGCCGGATGCCGAGGCGATGCTGGCGGCAGCCAAGGCATGGATGGCCGACAACCCGAAGGCCGCCCAACCGTGGGACGCCCGCGGCTACCGGATGCCTGGGGGAACCCCGAACCATCCGACGCTGGCCGCCAACCTGCCGGCCATCCCGTCTACGTTGAAGTCCCAGACCAAGGGAGCCCACTACGACGCTCCTCACCACATCATGTCAGCGGCAGTTGAAGGCGCCGCAGTAGACATCGATCGGGCATTCGAGATCGAGACTCGTTATTTCGTCGACCTGGTGTGTCACTCGCAGCAAGCCAAGAACATGACCCAGGCCTTCTTCTTCGACCTTCAGTCGATCAACAAGGGCGGCTCGCGGCCCGATGGCTACGACAGGTGGTCCGCCACCAAAGTGGCCGTCCTAGGTGCGGGCATGATGGGCGCCGGGATCGCCTATCAGTGTGCCCGGTCCGGTATCGAAGTCGTCCTCAAGGACGTGTCGATCGAAGCCGCTGAAAAAGGCAAGGCGTACAGCGAGAACCTGGTGAAGAAAGCCGTCCAGCGCGGCAAGATCACCCAGGAGAAAGGCGATGCGCTCCTGGCCCGGATTACGCCAACCGACTCGTACGCCGACTTGGCCGGGGCGGACCTGGTGATCGAAGCCGTCTTCGAATCCGCCGACCTGAAGAAGCAGGTCTTCGCGGACACCGAACCGGTCGTCAACCCCGACGCACTTTTGTGTTCAAACACGTCGACACTGCCGATAAGCGACTTGGCGTTGGGCGTCTCACGTCCTGAGGATTTCATCGGCTTGCACTTCTTCTCGCCCGTAGACAAGATGCCACTCGTCGAGATCATCGTCGGCAAGCAGACATCGGATGCCGCCCTCGCCAAGGCCGTCGATGTCGTGCTGCAGATTGGCAAGACGCCCATTGTTGTCAACGACTCCCGCGGCTTCTTCACGTCCCGGGTCATTGGCGGTTTCGTCAACGAAGCCGTCGCCATGCTCACCGAGGGCATCAACCCGATCATGATCGAACGAGCCGGAAGTCGCGCAGGCTATCCCGCTCCCCCACTTCAACTCGTAGATGAGCTGACCTTGACACTGCCAAAGAAGATCATGACTGCCAACCGGGCAGGAGCCGAAGCGGCCGGGGTCGACTACGCACCTCATCCCGCCGAAGCCGTTGTCGACAAGATGCTTGGGGCCGGCCGGGAAGGACGTTCCGGAGGAGCCGGTTTCTACGACTACGACGATTCGGGTAATCGCCAGAAACTCTGGCCCGGTCTGTTCGACATGTTCAATATCGAGGAAGATCGCAGCCTTCACGCCGACGATGCCGACCAGTTGCGCGATATGTCAGAACGCATGCTGTTCGGGGAAGCCATCGAAACGGTGAAATGCTTCGACGAGGGCGTGATCACGTCCTACGCCGATGCCAACATCGGGTCGATTTTCGGCATCGGCTTCCCGGCTTGGACCGGCGGCGTTGCCCAATACATCGATCAGTATCCGGGTGGGACCACCGGATTCGTGGCACGCTGCAAAGAGTTGACGGACCGGTACGGCGACCGGTTCATTCCACCGCCATCGCTGGCTGCCAAAGCCGAGTCAGGCGAGACGTTCCGGCCGCCTGGAGCCCGCTAAACGCGACCCAGACAATCGAACACCCCGGGATTGTCCCGGGGTGTTCTTGCTTGGTGTGTCTCGTCTCCTACTTCGTCAAGATGTAGTGCGCCACGACCTGGTTGCCCTCAATCTTCAGCACCGATATCCCTTCGGATACTCCCCAAGTTGCCCCAAAGTCCCACTTATAGGGTGAAATGGCGTACGGGCCATCAATGAACGTTTCACCGCTTTCCAGCGTGGATACGGCGGGATAGTTGTTCGCATACCTGGCGATAGCCTCGGGGCCAATGTAGGTCCCGGAGCCATCAACAAACTGGATCCGGCCGTTGGCGGGGAAGAACCCGGCGACCGCATCGCCATCCAGGTTCGTCCAGGCAGCGTTGTAGTCGGCAACGAGCGCTTCCATATCGCTCTGACCGCCGATAAATCCGGTCGTCGTTGCTAGCACGAGCGCCAGGGCCAGGCTGATGACCGCAAAAATCGCCGTCATTACCTTCCATCGGTTGCTCTTGTCGGGCGTTGTTACGACAGGCTTGACATCCAATGTCGTCATCTCTGACTCCTTCCAGCGCACTTGGTGCGGATGCACGGTTACGGGCGGAGCCTGCGCATCTTCGGAACCACCCGCGGCGCTCCGACCATCGTTGCACAGGTCAGACGCTCGAACCAGGGTCATGGGACCCAGCTGGCGGCTTTGTCTACGATGCAGCTCGCCCGCAACCGGGAAGAATCAGCTCGATTCGGATCGATGGTCAGCGGCCCGACCCCGGACGAACCAGATCGACCGGACCGGTACGTCGCCGCCGTTGAAAAACCGATGCGGCTCGGTGGAGTCGAACGCGATCGAGTCCCCCGGGGCCAAGTCGTAGCGCTGAAAGCCAATCTCGACACTCAAGGTCCCCGAAACGACGTAGCCGTACTCGCGTCCGTGGTGGCGCATGAGTGATTGGTCAGGAGTAGAAGCTCCCCGACTTCGTAGATCGCCTCGACGAAATCGATTCCATCCTCGGACGTGGCGTTCAACTCCTCCCACCGCACGCCCGAGTCCAGGTCAATCGCTTTACGTTGCCCAGAGCGCACGACCGGCTCAAACGGCTCAGACGAGGTCCCGTCTCCATTCGCCTGATAGTCGCCCCCACGAATCATCCGATCCAGCGAAAGCCCCAACTCCGTGACTATGGCGTACAGCGTGCCGACCGACGGCTTGGAAAGACCGCTCTCCACTTGAGAGATAAGGCTTGGAGACAGCCCAAGGCGACGAGCCAACTCGCGTTGACTCATGCCGGCCTTCATCCGCTCAGCGCGGAGCCGATCCCCGATCCCGTCCAAGGTTTCATTCAGTTTCGACTGCATGTCTTCCCGTCGTTCGCATCAAGCCACCATCACGCCACAAAGCCGAAGAGGCTAATCCCACTCGTCCAACGCCGATAAGAGCGTTCTTCGTCTCCACCGAGAATAACTGGTTCGAGGGGTGGCGTGCAGCCTCACTAAGCAGCTTTGTAGCGACACGCCAAAGACGCAACGTCCGCCAGGATCGCCAACTAGCCTAAAACCTGGGACGCACGGCTGACCAACGCCGCTGATCAGGCGTCGGTTTCGCAGGCATCACCGAGGTCAAGGTGTGTAGTGTCACTATTCGTGGACCGAATTCTGTTTATCGTGGCGGGCCTGGGAGCTCGTCCGTCGCGCCCGAACGACACCGTTGCCGCCTGGTTGACCTTTCGCGCTTGCCCACCTGTCGGACCGCATCGAAACGGCGTTCGCTTGGACAACCGATGACTCAGAAAACGCTGATCCGCGGGGGCACTGTTCTGACCCTGGGAACGAAAACACCCAATTTTGCCGAGGCTGACGTCCTGATTGCCGACGGAAAAATCGCCGAAGTAGGTCCGGGCTTGCGCGCCAGGGACGCCGAAATCGTCAATGCGTCCGACACCATCGTCATGCCGGGCTTCGTAGACGCCCACCGGCACGCCTGGAAGTCTCTCTTTCGAAACATGGGGCCAACGACGACCGATGCTGCTCGCGCAGATCTCGGTTCATACCTGCAGCCCGATGACGTCTACGCGGCAACCCTGGCGAGCTTGTTTGGAGCCATCGAGGCTGGAATTACGACCGTCGTCGACTGGTTCGACCTAGCTCACGAGGAGGCGCTCATAGACGCGGCGCTTCAGGCGCACGCGGACGCCGGGCTTCGAACGGTGTTTGTACTTGGTGATTCTTCCGCAACCAGCGGCGCATCGATGAAGTCGGCCCTTGAGCGGATCGCCAAACGCCCACCCGAAACGGTAACTTCCGTCGCGGCCGGACCGGCTGATCCTCGCCGCGACCAACTTGACCAGGTGATTGCTAGTTGGACGATGGCGCGAGAACTCGGCCTCCGCATTCATGCCCACGCTGGGTTGCATGCTTCGGACTCCGGTCTGATCGCCGAACTCGGGAACCGCAGCGTGCTCGGCCCTGATGTAACGCTCAGTCACTGCACCCGATTGTCCGATTCGGACCTCGATGCGATCGCCGCTTCCGGTGCGACGGTTTGCCTAACCCCTTCGACCGACATGACAGGTCGCCTCGGCTCGCCACCCATCCAGCAATTGCTCGACCGCAAGATCGGCCTGTCTCTCGGGGTCGACGACGAAATGTCTCGCGCCCGGCGACATCTTTGCGCAGATGCGGGCAGTCATTTCCGTCCAACACGCCACGTACTTCGATCTCAAGCTGGCTGGCAAAGCGGGACTACCCAATCTGTTGACCACCCGCGACGTCATCCGCTACGGAACTGTGGAGGGAGCCAGAGCAGTCGGCCTTGATGCGACCCTCGGCTCATTGACCCCAGGCAACCAGGCCGACCTGATCGTTCTGCGCACCGACCGTCCCAACATCTACCCGATCAATGACGCTATCGGAGCGGTGGTTTGGGGGATGGACACCTCGAATCTTGATTGGGTTTTCGTGGCTGGCAAGGCCGTGATGCCGCGACGGGACCCCTGAGGCTGACGTTGACAGGGCCCGTAGTCTGGCCTTGTCTGCTCACGGCCGCGTCACTGCGGCTGCTGGGTTAGCACCCTGGACCCCCTCGGTCGCCTCATGACTACCACCAGGATGCCTTCCGCAGCTCTGACCAAATTCGTCGTGGCCTCCCGGTATATGCCGGTCTATCTCGCCCTGGTTCTTTTGGTGGTTGTTGCTTCGATTTGGGCGCCCGCAACGTTGACGACTGCTGCCATGGGGGCAATTGCACCCTACGGAACGTTTCTCGCTATCGCCGCCCTCGGTCAGATGCTCGTGATCATGACCGGCGGCATCGACCTGAGCGTCCCGGGGATCTTCACGCTTGGAGGCATCGTCGTGGTGGGAGTTGGCCAGGGATCTGACGACCGCATCGGATTCGCGCTGCTCGTCGCCATCGCACTCGCCGCACTCATCGGTCTGGTCAACGGCCTGCTGATCGGCGGATTCAAGCTCAACGCCCTGATCGTCACCCTGGCAGTCGGGCAGGTCGTCACCGGAGTAGTTAACCGGTACTACACGAGCACGGCGATCCAGAACTCGGTACCGGCCGGCCTCTCAACCTGGGTATCCACCCGGTTCCTGGGCGTCAGCCGAATCTTCTGGATTGGCGTCGCCATCACAATATTGCTCATTCTCCTCTTGCGGTACACGACCACCGGCCGGAAATTCCAGATCGTTGGCGCCAATCCCACCGCTTCATTGGTCAGCGGATTGAAGGTGAACGTCAATCAGACGTCGGCGTACGTCGTGGCGGCGATCCTGTACGCGATTGCTGGAGTCTTGATGGGAGCGTTCCTCAAGAATCCTGGCGTGACCTACGGAGCGCCCTATCTGCTTGGCCCCATTGCCGCGGTCGTCATCGGCGGCGCCTCGCTCACGGGAGGTTTGGCGAGTCCTCTTTCGACGTGGTCTGCGGCAATCTTCCTAGCCGGGCTCAACCAGATGATGCGAGTCATGGGGTTGCCTACGGCGCTCCAGTTCGTCGTCTTCGGGCTGGTGATCATCGGGGGCATGCTCGTGTCGGGAGACCGGATTATCAAAGGTGTTGAACAAGTCCTTCGCGAACGAGGACGCCTTCGACTCACGACCAACGAACCGTAAGTACCTCATCAACATGAGAAAGGAGACCCGCAGCTTGCGAGCCTCACCACTACATCACAAAGAGTCAACCAACCGGTTAACCGGAGGAGCAACATGAAACGTATCAAACTGCTGAGTCTCATCGCCGTGCTGGCCCTGGTGCGCCACGGCGTGCGGCACGTCTACGGACACAACGACAACGACGGCCGGTGCCGTCGACACTCCAACCACCACCGGGGCAGCCACACCCGACACGACTTCGGGCGATGGCACAACCGATACCACCGCACCAGCGTCGACGGGATCTTTGGCCGACTACGGCGAAAGCACTGACGCCGACCCAGCTTTGGTCGAGAAGGCGCTTGGCCCCGTAGGTAACGTGCCAGACATCGTCCTCGCCTCAATCGCACGAGCGAACCAGGATCTTGACGACGCCACAATCGCCAAGGCCATGGAGTGCTGGAGTGCCCAGGAATGTGACACGGGCAGCGGCGGCGATCTCATCATGGGTTATGCCGATGGTGGCGGACTCAACGTCTGGCGCCAGGTCACCCATATGGAAGCCATTCTCCAAGCGTTGACCTACCCGGAGATTGGGACGATCGTATCCACGGACGCGCAGTGGAACCAGGACCCGGCAGTTGCCGCAGGTGACATTCGGTTCCTCATCCAGCGCGGCGCGGACTTCGTCATCGGATACCCCGACCAGGGAATTGCCATTGCCGACGCCATTCTGGAGCTCGGTGCGGCAGGTATCCCCTATATCCCCTATTCGGCTGGATGGGTCGGTCTCCCCGAACAGGACGGCGCGCTCATTCCGGGCCAGGATTACACCGCCATCGTCGGCGAGAACCTTTGTGATCTCGGCGAGAGCTTCGCTCAGATCATGAACGAAGAGGTCGGCTCAGGAACCATCGGCATCATGGGCGGTACCCCGGGCAACGCTCTATCCCTCGGTTGGGAGCAATGCGAGATCCCGGCGCTCAATGACACGATCGAACTGATCTCGGACCCGGCAGACACTTACTGGGTCAACAGTATCGCGCTTGAAGTGGTTACTGGCTGGCTGTCGACGAACCCCGACATTGCCGGATTCAGCTACGAGTACGCAGATGGGCTTTACACGGCTCTCGACGCGTACGAGCAACTCGGGATCGAACTGGACGATCTTGTCCTCACCGTCCGGACCGACGAGCAGACCCTGTTCTGTGACTGGGCCGAACGAGGCAATCCGAATTACAGGATCTTCTACTCAGCAGGTGGCAACTTCCAGTCGAGGGTGGCCGTAACTGCGGCGATGCTTGAGCTGGCCGGTGCCGACGTACCCGCCGAAATAGACGTTCCACACACAATGCGCCAGGTAAGTGCAGACGATTGTGATCCGAACCGGGTAACGCCCGACCGTATCGAACACGTCGCTTGTTCCGAATTCCGTACTGGCGCTTATGTACCCAGAAGGATGAGCAACCGCGACCCCCAGGAAGCGTCTGGAGCCAGTGATCTGGTTCTCGAGATGACCGGTGTGTCCCGGCAGTTCGGCGCCGTCCGTGCGCTGAGCAACGTCAGCTTTGACTGTCGAGCCGGGGAAGTACACGCACTGGTCGGAGAGAACGGCTCAGGCAAATCGACGCTCCTGGGGGTCGCTAGCGGATTCGTAGACCCCCACGGCGGCACCATCCGCATCGGCGGTAAACCGTTACGCAGGGACTCCCCTGCGCTGGCTCGCAAGCTGGGATTGGCGATGGCGTATCAAGACACGTCGTCAATCCTGGCTCAGCCAGTCAAGAACAACCTGTATATGGCCGCCCCGCCCAGCGTTCGTCCGGCGTTCTGGCGGAGAAAGAAATGGGCCCGGAAGCTGCTCGGAGAGTTCGACCTCGACTTTGAGCTGTTCCCCGACGCCAACGTTGGGTTTTTGACACTGGCCGAACGGCAACTCTTCGAAGTCGCCAAGGCCCTCGTCACCGACCCGAAGGTCTTGTTACTCGACGAGCCAACCACAGCCCTGGGACCCGACGAGGTCGAGGCGCTTCATCGGACCATCGCTGCCTGTCGCGAGCGGGGCATCGGGGTCGTATATGTGAGTCACCGACTTCCAGAAATCATCGAAATCGCTGACCGCATCACCGTCTTGCGGGACGGCGTTGACCAGGGCACGTTCGATGCTCACGCGACCACCGAAGCACAACTCGTCGACCTGATCGTGGGAAGACCGTTCGAAACCGCCTTCCCCGGTGCCGCCGACAGCTCTGGATCTGCGACCCCGGAGCAACCGCCTGTGCTCGTTGTCGATGGTCTTCAAGGCCAATCCTTCGGACCGGTGAGCTTCACGCTCGAAGCCGGCGAAGTCGTCGGGATCGCTGGCGCAGAAGGCAACGGGCAACCTCAGCTCTTCGACACGCTCGCCGGACGGACGCCCCCACGCGCCGGACGAGTCACCTGTGAGGGTAAAGACCTCGCTCTCGTATCGACCGGCCAAGCCGTCAAAGCCGGAATCATGCTGCTGCCAGGCGACCGCAAGCACGAGGCCCTCATGCCGCTACTCGGTGTGCGGGTCAACGCCACCGTCCAGTCGCTTCGAGACTTCAGCCTTTTCGGGTTTCTTCGGCGCCGCCTCGAACGTCGGTCCGTCATCGGCCTCGTCGAACAACTTGAGATCAGAACGCCGTCGCTTGATCAGCCAGTCGAGTTCCTATCGGGTGGCAACCAGCAGAAAGTGTCAGTCTCTCGATCATTTCTCCGGAAGCCTGCCGTCGTATTGGCGTACGAACCCACCCAGGGCGTAGATGTTGGATCTCGATTCGATATTTACAAGGCCCTCCGAGCCCGGACCGATGCGGGTGCCGCGTTGCTGGTCAAGTCGAGCGACGCGATCGAACTAGCGGGGCTCTGCGATCGGGTCCTCGTCATGTCACGTGGCACGGTTATCGAGGAGATCCCTGGCGACGAACTCAGCGAGATGCGGATCGTGGCAGCCATCGTTCGAGGACCGGATTTGTCCGAATCTGGCCGGTCGCCGCTCGGTGTCGCGATGCCGAAGATGGCGGCGGCCTCCGACCCGAAAAGTGCCGATTCGTGACCATTGCTAGCACGCCGGTAGACACAGCCCGCCAACTCGTCCGCAAGGTGCTGCGCAACGCCCGGGACAAGAACAAGTGGCGCAAAGTTGTCAAGGTCCGACTGTGGATGCCCGTGGCGCTTCAGATCCTGATGATCATTGGTGTTCTCTGGTACACGACCCGACGGTTCGACGGTTTCCTGAACGCCGGGAACGTCACCAACGTCCTCCTCCTCGCCATACCTCTCGCCATCGCCGCAGCTGCTCAGTCAAATGCGCTTCTGGTCGGCTACTTGGATCTGTCGATCGGCGCGATGGTAAGCCTCGGCGTTGTTATTGCATCGTTCCTCATCGTCCCCGACGCAACCACCGCTCAGATCATCATTGGAGTCGGTGCCGTTCTGGGAACTGGGCTCGTCTTGGGGTTGGTGAACGGCGCACTGATTCGTGGCGCCAAGATCCCGTCGATCATTGCCACTCTGGCCACGCTGAGCATCGTGGATGGCATTTCGCTCACCCTCCGCCCCACGCCGGGTGGGACCATCAACCGGGACTTCACAACGTGGTTGAAGGCGAGTGTCGGACCCGTTCCCGTCGCCTTCATCGCGGTGGTCATCATTGCCATCCTCGCCGACGTCTGGCTGCACGCGAGCGGGTCTGGGTTGCGGGTTCGGGCGGTCGGTTACGACGAACGAGCTGCCAAGCGGGGCGGGGTACCCACCAACTGGGTGCGGGTCCGCGCCATGGCGATCGCCGGGTTCCTAGCTGCCGTGGCCGCCTTCTACGTAATGGCCCGATCGGGAGTCGGTAACGCACAGATCGGCTCCAGTTACGCCCTCAACAGCATCACAGCTGCGGTCCTCGGAGGGGCTGCGCTAACCGGAGGTCGAGCGACCTTCTTCGGTGGTGTCGTATCGTCGGTCCTCCTGGCGCTCATTATCACGGTTCTGCCTTTCCTCGGTCTGAGCAGCGACTACGGGCCGATGATCATCGGGGTGCTGGTGCTCATTGGGATCATTCTCTTTCAGGTCGGCGACCTCAAGGAACTGGTCAAACGCAACTACCGTAAAGGCAGGCGCCTCGTCCTCGGGAGTCGGCCGCCGAAGGCAGCCGAGTTGCCGCACCCCTACCCGAGCGGTATCGACTTCTCGGTCACTCTCACCGACCGGAAGCTCATCCGGGGAGGCATCGTCTTGAGCCTCGACGCCAAGGTTGGGGACTTCGCTGCGGGCGACGTCTTGGTCGATGGTGACACCATTGTCGCCGTCGGTCCGAATCTCGACGGTGGGGACGCCGAAGTGATTGACGCAGCAGGCATGATCGTCATGCCGGGCTTTGTGGACACGCACCGACATATTTGGGAAGGCAACCTTCGCAATATCGGCACAGACATCCCCCTAGAAGGGCGGGTTAGCTATATCTCATTCGTCCTCCGGAAGCTTGCACCCGTCTACCGCCCGGAGGACGTGTACGCCGGCAATCTCGTGTCGGCCCTCGGGGCCATCGACGCAGGCATCACCACCCTCCTCGACTGGTCACACATCCAGAGCTCGCCGGCCCACACCGACGCCGCTATCCAAGCGCTGAACGATTCGGGAATGCGGGCAGTATTTGCCTACGGGTTCCCGTGGTGGGGCAAATGGGAAGAACGACAGCCGAGTTGGTTTGTGCGAGCGGCAACCGAACACTTCTCTTCGAAGGATCAGTTACTTACGCTGGCCCTGGCTGCTCCAGGTCCCGAATTCGTCGACTTCGAAGTAGCCAGGGACCATTGGAAACTGGCTCGTGAGTCCGATGCTCGCCTGACCGCCCACGTGGGCGTCGGTACCTACGGCCAAGATGCCAAAGTCCAGGAGATGGGAGCGGCTGGCCTTCTTGGTGACGACACGACCTACATCCATTGCACCACTCTCAATGACACCGAGATTCAGATGATCGTAGATAGTGGCGGCACGGTGTCACTTGCCTCCCCCGTTGAGATGATGATGGGACACGGCATGCCGCCCATCCAAAAGTTCCTCAACCGCGGGCTCCGTCCCAGCCTCAGCATTGACGTTGAGACGAACGTTCCTTCCGATATGTTCAACCAGATGCGATCGGTGCTTGCCCTCCAGCGGACCCTGGCTGCCGCTGAAGGCACCCCCCAACTGCCTGCCCGCGACATCCTCGAATGGGCAACCGTGGAGGGTGCCAAAGCGAACGGTCTCAGCGCCAAAGTTGGGACGCTGACCCCCGGCAAACAGGCGGACATCATCATGCTGCGGACCGACCGGATGAACGTAACTCCGCTCAATGATCCCGCCACCGCCGTCGTGGCCGGCATGGATACCGGGAACGTCGACACCGTCATGGTCGCCGGCCGATTGATGAAACAGCATGGCCGTCTCCTTCACGCCGATTGGAAGGCCGTCCGGGCTATGGCGCTCGACTCTCGCGACTACGTCGTCGAGAAGTCGAACTTCAAACTTCCCAAGATCTAACGGCAAAACGCCCGGCCCTCTCGCCACCCTCCGTGAGAACGTCGGAGTATATTCAAAAAGGTCGGCCTGGTTTCTTCTGGCACCAGCTGCCTCGACGTCGCATACAACAAGGAGAGTCGAATGTCCTCGAGTATCACCGTCCCCCGACCGCGCACCGTTATCACGGCAGTGATTCTGGTGATGGGTATGGTCCTCACACTCCCGAGTGTTGCCGACGGAGCCGTGGCCCAAGGGAGCGACACCGTGCGCTTCGCCACCTTCAACGCCTCGCTCAATCGGGGTAGCGCTGGAGCCCTAGCGGCCGAACTGTCCGCTCCAGGCAGCGCCCAACCAGACGTGATCGCTGAAATCATCCAACGAACTCGACCCGATGTGCTGCTTATCAACGAGTTCGACTACGACGCAGGAAACGTGGCGCTCGACGGCTTCCAGGACAACTACCTATCCGTCGCCCACGGCAATGCGGATCCGATCCTGTACCCGTACCGGTACACAGCGCCGTCGAACACTGGTATCTACTCGGGATTCGATCTTGACAACAGCGGAACAGCAGGAGACTTCGTCCCGAACGATTCATTCGGCTTCGGCTTCTTCCCCGGCCAGTTCGGCATGGCCGTCTACTCGATGTACCCCATCGACTACGACTCCATCCGCACTTTCCAGAACTTCTTGTGGAAAGACATGCCTGGCGCTCTGCTTCCCGACGATCCAGCTTTCGCCGGACCCGCCGACTGGTACTCGCCAGAAGAGCTGGACGTCTTTCGTCTGTCGTCGAAGAGCCATTGGGATGTCCCGATCGAGATCGGCAAGCGGACGGTCCACTTCCTGGTGAGCCATCCGACTCCGCCTGTATTTGATGGGGCCGAGGATCGCAACGGCACCCGCAACTTCGACGAGATCCGCTTCTGGGCCGACTACATCCACCCGGGTCGCAGCGGTTACATCTACGACGACAACGGTGGTGCCGGAGGTCTGGCTGCCGATGCGCGGTTCGTGATCGCGGGTGATCAGAACTCCGATCCCCTCGATGGCGACAGCATCCCGGGAGCCATTCAGCAGCTATTGGATCACCCGAAGGTCAACACCAAGGTCACGCCGTCGAGTGCCGGCGCAGTTGAGCAGGCGGCGCTGCAAGGAGGAGCCAACACAGCCCATCTGAGCGATCCCGCCTTCGACACGGCGGACTTCTCGGACTTCGCTCCTGGAAACTTGAGAGCGGATTATGTGCTGCCACGCAAGAATATGCAGATGACGGGGGCCGGCGTCTTCTGGCCGCTCGCCTCGGATCCACTGTTCCCGCTCGTCGGGACCTTCCCGTTCCCGAGTTCGGATCACCGACTCGTCTGGATCGACGTCCGACCCTAGACAAAACCATGTCGAGTGTGCATTCACCGGGCGAAGGTGCCTGGTTGGTGCACACTCGATATGAACTGTTCGGATGTCGTTAAACGCCCGAACACATAGGGATGGGCGCTGGCGCGCGAAGGGGGCGCTTGCGGCGACGTCGTAGTGCTTTCAACTCTGGCAAGAAACTTCGACATGACGGACGCCCATTGCGATAAGATTGCTTCAAGGCCAGAGGGGGCGTTATGGGTCGGATTTCGCTTTGGAAATCCCCCACCGGGGCAGCGACAATTGAAACGGCGTTACTGGTGGTGCTGATCGTCGTCCTTGCCGCCTCGGCGGTGACCTTCTTCGGTGCACAGGTTGGTGGATTGGCTGACCAGGTAGCCGACGGCTCAGATGGCTACGTTTCGGCAACCACAGCACCCCCATCCAACCCTGGTGGCGGCGACTCCGGCGACGGATCGGATGGTGGGGGACTTGGTGACGGGACTATCGACGCTCCAGTCGAATGTCCCCCAGACACCCCCGTAGACTCGACAATTCCCGAGGCTTGCTCCGACGGCTGAACGAACCTGTGAGGGCCCTTCGGTGCCTTCATCCATTGGCTTTGTTCGACTAACTGCGGGCGGTCACGGCCACGCCTGCCGCTTTGGCGGTGGCGTGGATCCGCAGTCGGGGGGCGTCTTCCGGAAGGTCCTTGTGCGGGGTCACATCGACGGCGACCTCACCGCCCCGGGGGTTAGCGTCGACCTCAACCGCCCAAGCGTCGGGCACGAACACCCGTAATCCACCAAACGTAGCTGAGACATCGAGGTCAGCCCCCATAGGATCGATTGTGGCGTCGCGCAGATCGATCTCCATACCGCCCATGGCTGCGACTGCCGATCCGGACCTCAAGGATCCGGCCGTGCTGTGAAACCTCTTCCCGCCGAAGATGGCGGCGACCTGGAAGTCGTCGCTCGTTTCGTCACCGGTCGTCATCTTTCTCGAAATCAGATGCCCGACGGCAAACGCGGTGGCTTCCACCAGGGTTATCCAGAGAAAGATGCGCCAGAGTTTCTTGGCCATACCCATCCTTTCTGAGAGGGGCCTCGAAACCTACTCCCCTCCCGTGTCCCGTGAGACATAACGAAAGCTGGTCCACCCAACGAGCACAACGACCCTGGGCGCCCATGAGGTCGCGACCGCGGAAGTCGGTCCCCCCAGCGGAACGAAGTGAAGCGTCCGGGGGAAAGTGACATCGCACGTACTGACCTACCCCGCTCGCCTCCAGTTAGCGCCGCGATTCCGCGAGGGTTGCGACCAAGGGGGTCGGTCCCCCCAGCGGAACGAGGTGGAACCCCGAGCGATCGGCCGAACGATGCGGGGCCTGAGACCACGGGGTCGGTCCCCCCAGTGAGCGAAGCGAACGACCGGGGGGAAGGGACCCGTCGCCGAAGGCGATGGGTAGGGGGGCTCGTTCCCCTCTCCGAGCATGCAACCCAAACCCCCGTTCCCAACAACGACACGAACGTGCTGTCTGAGTCGCTCAACCAGGCCCTTACCTCCGACGTGCGCTCCGCTCAGGCGCCCGGCCCTTTGATCCTGGGGGAACCGACAAACCCGGCTCTCTGCAAACTCGGTTCCCAACAAGCGGGAGGCGGACCTGCACGCGTGCCGCGAGAAATCGATGGGGGCGACCTATGGTGGCGATAGCCTCAGGAAGGCAGATATGAGAACCGGACCGAATTGGCAATCCTCTCAAGGCGCCACACTCGTCGAATCAGCGTTACTCATGTTGCTCATAGGCGCGCTGGCGATCTCAGCAGTCTCGTTCTTTGGCGCACAAGTCAGCGGGCTGACTGATCAGGTCGCTGACGGATCCGACGGCGTTATGTCCACACCCTCGACCACTAGTCGCCTAGCCCTGGCCCCGACATTGGCGCCGATTCAAACAGACCTGGTCCCAAGAACGGCCCTCAAGGCATTCCCTTCACCTGCCCACCAGAGAACTTCAACCCACCGGCCGGCTTCATCCCTCCCGCAGGCTGCGGAGTCGGCAACGGACCCTGAGCGTCTCACGGACACACAATTCGGGAGGGAAGGTTTCTAGGCTGGCTGAAGCCGACAGAAACATGACCCCTCGATTGGAACATCTGCGCGAGCGTTTGCAATGTCAAGGCGCTGCTTGACGAGCCCAGCTTCCTCATGTGCACCGCGCAACATGAGGCATTCGTGAAGTCCGTGCAGCGCCCACACGTTGTCGGGGTGATGTGACGCCCGGCTGAGGACTCGGTCGAATCCGAGATCGGCGCGATAGACCGCTTCGGCTTCGGCCAGGTGGCCCTGCTCCACCAGGAGTGCTCCCAAAGCGTGACGGGTGGGCTGCATCCATCCCCAGGGTTCGTCATATGGCAGGCTGTCATCGAGTTCAACGGATCGACGGAGATGGTCGAACGCGACGTCGTAATCGGCGCGTCGGTAGGCGATCTCGCCGTCCAACATCGCTGAGGCGATTTCCAAGATGTCTGCGCACGTATTGTTGAACAGCATACGTGTTTCCGGGACGCGCTCTTTGGCATCGAGAAACCGCAGACGCTCTGCTTCTGCTTGGTCGAGGTCTCCAGTCGCTGCGTAGGCGACCCCTTTGGCGTAGTGAATCAATGCCGTCGTCACGGCGTACAGATCGGCGTCCACTGGTAGCGCTTGAGCGTGATCTCGTCCCACTTCCCAAAACGAATCAGTACATGCTGGTCCATTGCGATAAAGGCTTCCAACCAGTCAGCCAGCGGTTCAAGGATGTCCGGGGTGATGCTGTCAGCCAAATCCCGGGCTGCCGTAATAGCTGGCTGAAACTGACCGAGGAACATTGCGCCGTAGATCTTGAAGTGATAGTTATGACATCGATAAACGGTATAGAAGTTCATCGGTCCTGAACGAGCCAGGTACTTCTGATCAGCGACGATGGCAGCGTCATTACGCTCGACGACGCTCTGGTAGTCGCCACACAGGACATCGATATGGGTTGCCATGTGCTGTAGGTGGCCAGCATCAGGCACGAGGCCGTACAAGTGATCACCAGCCTGCAACGCCCGTTCAGGGTGGGGGGACATCTCCATCAAGTGGATGTACATGTGTAACAGCCCTGGATGCGTTGACGCGTCATCGAGTTGTTCGAAAGCTGACTCAAGAACGTCGATCGCTTCCGCCGTGTCGGCGCCATCGGCGGGCTTCCCGGTACGTAGGTTCCACAGCTGCCACGGCGTCCGATTCATCAGCGCCTCAGCGAACAATGCCACGACATCTCGGTCCCCAGCATGTTCGGAATGCACGCGTCGCATGGCATCGGCATACGCATCATTCCATGGGCCGAAATCCTCAATTGTCGGGTCGGTCGGGTACCTGACGGACAATGCCTCAATCAACGCCTTCTCGACCGAAGTCCCGTTGTTACTGGTCTCCCGGGCCGCCGCGATAGCAGCATGTGCCCGGTCAAGGAGTTCGGTTCGTTCCGTTTCGTCGAAATCCCCCCATTGGCGGTTGTAGTTCGGTCCGATCGCATAACCGATGCCCCATTGCGCCATTGAACAATTCTCGTCAAACGTTAGAGCGGTCTCAAAACATGCGACGGCTTCTTCGTGGTGGTAGCCGTACGCCCAAATGAGTCCACGGTCGAACCAACGCTGCGCATCGTTTGACGCAGTCGTCACCGCTCGCGTGTAGGAACCCAGGTCGTAGTACTCGTCCATCTCGTTTGTCCTCTCGTGCGCCGCCTGTCGTCCAACGTTACGCCTGGTACCCGCCCTTGGATAGACCCAATCTGTCGAACCCGAATCAGAGATTCAGGACCGACCACGAGCTCCCTGCCTCCGCCGGATCGTCCAAACGGGTCGAGAGGTGGCTGTCCAATACTAAGGACCAGCCCGAGGAGATTCAGTTACCGTTGACGGTTGCCCGCCAGGCTGCTTAGGTGGCTCCGTGAGGTTTCTTCGCTTCACGACTTGAGGTGGATTCGATGGGTAGCCAGCCGATCACAGACGAGCCAGCGTCCCGGCGGTTATCGCCCAGCTGGGGAGCGGTGCTCTCGATGACCGTCATATTTATCGCTGTCCTGGCGCTCCCTCTGAAGGCGGCGGCCGATCTTGGACTATCCCAGGCGGAAACGGCCACGTGGCTCGTGGCTATCTACGGGCTGCCGGGTGCTGTTGCACTTGTGCTCGCACTACGATTTCGGGAACCTTTGCTGCTGACCGGCAACCTCTTCGTCTTGATTTTCATCAGCCGGCTCGCGGGGCAAGTGCCATGGAACGAGCTGGTGGGAGCCTCGATCATCGCTGGAGGCGTCGTGCTCCTGCTCGAGCCTCTTGGGCTGACCAAGAAGCTGATCGCCTGGCTACCTGCCCCAATCGTGTTTGGGCTACTGGCGGGCGCAGTTCTGCCGTTCTTCGTCAATATGTTCAGCGAATTGGGAGACGCCCCGGTCCTCATCGGCGGAACCCTTCTCATCTACCTGCTCGCCCGGGCCTTCCTGGAGCCAAAGGTCCCGGCAATCTTGCCAGCGCTGGTAGGAGGCTTACTAATCGCCGCCATCTCGGGCGACCTCTCCTCTATCTCGCTCGCCGACAGCTTCATCGCTCCCGTATTCACAATGCCGGTATTCTCGCTAGCGGCGATTCTGACTGTCACTCCGGTAATGGTGGTCCTGATCGAGATTCAGTCGAACGCCCCCTCAATGGTCTTTCTGAAAGAGAATGGGTATGAGGCTCCGGAGGCAACTATCACCACAATAAGCGGGCTAGGGACTATGGGCGGATCCCTGCTGGGGCCGACCGGCGTCTCGCTTTCGCTTCCCGCCACTGCGCTCATTGCCGGATCGGAGTCGGGAGAACACGAGCAGCGCTACCTGACGGCTGCGACCGTCGCAGGCGTAGCCATGGTGATTGCGGCTCTCGGTGGATTTGCTGTCCAACTGGCAACAGCCATTCCCGCCGCCTTCCTGGCAACGGGCGTGGCACTCGCGGTCATCGGGATCCTTGAGAATGCCTTGCAGCGCGTCACCGCCGGGCCACTCATCTGGGGTCCGCTCTTTGCCTTCGCCATAGCCCTCTCGGAACTCACCATGCTCGGATTAGGGCCGTTCTTCTGGGCGATCGCCGGTGGTCTGCTTGTGTCTGGCATCCTCGAGCGCGATCAGTGGAAAGTGCTGCATCACGCAGCCACTACCTAGAAAGTATCAGCGCTCAGCTATCAGGTCGGTATCGGAGCCGGTGGTCAACTGCTCCATCTGTTCGGCAAGAAACTGACGGTCTCTGTCGGTCACAGCGAGTTCAGCCGCACGCTGATATGCGTTACTCGCCGCAGCGGTCTCACCGAGTTGGCGGAGCATCTCGGCTCGGGCGGCGTGCATCAGGTGATAGTTGGCCAGCTCTTCGGCGACGGCGTCAAGGTGTTCGAGCGCCGCTCGCGGTCCATCGACCTCACTAATGGCGATCGCCCGGTTGAGGGCAACCACCGGAGTCGGCATCAGGGTGAACAGCTGGTCGTATAGGGTGACGATTTGCTTCCAATCGGTACCGTCGAAGAACGCAGCATCGCAATGAACCGCCTGGATGGCCGCCTGCAGCTGAAACGGTCCCGGCCGATCGCGCCGAATACAGGCTCGAACAATCGACTGGCCCTCCGCAATTTTGGCGGAATCCCATGCCGTCCGATCCTGATCGCGCAATAGGACAACGACTCCATCGGCAAGCCGCGCCGGCATCCGGGCATCGTTCAAGATCATCAGCGCCAGCAGTCCGGCCACCTCGGGCTCATCGGGCATCAGCTCGACCAAAGCCCGTCCGAATCGGATCGCCTCGGTTCGCAAAGCACGCCGATTCGGGTCGTCGGCGCCCGAGTTGTAGATCAGATAGATCACCGCCAGGACCGACCGGAGCCGCTCCGGGAGTTCCGCATCGGCCGGCACTCGATACGGGATGTTGGCTGCCTTGATTTTGTACTTGGCACGTACCAGCCGCTTTTCCATCGCCGAGTCGCTAACCAGGAACGCTCGGGCCACCTCATTGCTGGTCAGTCCCCCTAGAAGTCGGAGCGTGAGGGCAACCTGATGTTCAGCACGGAGCGCCGGATGGCAACAGGTAAAGATGAGGCGTAGTTGGTCGTCACGCACAGTTGAGTCCTCTTCGTGAGCGTCGGTGTGTCCTGGGTTGGCGGTGGACACTGCCTGTTCGACCAGTTCCCGGCCGCGCTTGGACCGGCGAAGCGTGTCGATGGCCCGGTTGCGGGCTGTCGTGATAATCCATCCGGCCGGATTCGGTGGAATGCCGGTCGCTTGCCACCGATCGGTCGCAACAACGAACGCATCCTGAACCGCATCCTCGGCCAGCGCGATATCGCCGAATACTCGCGTCAGCGTGGCGACGGCCTGGCCATACACATCTCGGAACGTGTCTTCTACGTCCCCGGCCACGTTCAGTCGCCTGGCATATCGGGCATGTGATCGGCAATCCGGCCCGTGGCCTGAAACGGCCGCACCTCGATGGGACGGCGGATGGCATCGACGACCCTTCGAGCCCAACTCAGAGCTTCGTCGAGGTCAGCAGCTTCAATGACGTAAAAGCCCGCAATGTGCTCCTTGGCTTCGATGAAGGGCCCGTCGGTCATCAACATGTCGGCATCGGTTGCTCGCACGACCGTCGCCGCATCTGGGCCGTGGAGTGCGCCGCCGAAGAGGAAGGTTCCGCTCGAGGTCATGTCCGCTTCCAAGGTGATGACCCGGCCGATGAAGGCTTGCATCTCCTCGGGCGAACCCGGTGCCTCTGGGGCCCCATCCACCGACGTAAAGGTCGACAACAGATACTGGCTCATGATTACTCCTCGTCCGGCGGGGCATTCCCGCTCTCACCCTACCCACGAACGGCGGGCGTCCCAGCGGACAGCGATTTCGCAGTTTCCAAGTGCTCCAGAACAAAAACCGTTACGGTGTGTCCGGAATCCAGCTGGCCGTTCGTGATATGAGTGTCGGCACGGTGTCGATAGTCAACGGTCAGCCGCAAAGGAGAAAGACATGAGCAAAGTTTCGATGATGGGCACGATCACCTGCCAGGAAGGCAAGGCCGACGAGATGGCGGAGGTACTGTCCCAGATGACAGACGCCGCCCGCCAGGAACCAGGTGTCGAGATCTATTCGTACCACCGCGGCGCCGACGATCGTTTCTGGTTCTTCGCCCTCATGACCGATCAGGAAGCGATGCAGAACCACGGCCAAAGCGATGAGATGAAGGCGGCGATGCAAGCCTTTGGACCCCTCATGGCCGCTCCCCCGGAGATGTCGGTTACCACCCCGGTCGCGGCGGTCGGCTTCGAGGTCTGACCGGCCACCAGAAACGAACGAGTCCGACATTTAGGACTCGACAAACTCGCCGGGCGCCAATTGGGCGCCCGGCGAACCAACCAACACCTAGGTCGTGACATCCGCAGCGACCTAGATCCAGCCCGGAACCGTCAGATCCCTGGCGATTCATGATTCGCCCGTCAGCCGCTTTCGCTACGAGACACTGGGAGGTTCAGACCGGCCTCGCAACGATCGGTTGTTTTGGCGGCCGCGGCGTTCTGCCCGAGCGGAACCTCAGCGTAGGAAATGCCAGGACCATCGAACGACACGGTGACAGGAAACCCCTCATCGTTGGCGCACTCCGATACGAGCACGGCTACTTGGCCCCAGTCGACGTCTCCGTAGGCAATGTCGGAGAAGTCTCCGTATCCACCGATCGGAGCGTTGCCGACCACGGTTGAGAAGACTTGCCAAGCCACGACCAAACCGAGTCCTAGAACCGATGCGACGGCCCACCCGGGGCGCCTAGGCACAATGTTCATCGAGTCGATTGACGTCTGGACGTCCCCCTTGGTATCAGCAGGCTCTACCCGAACCCAACTCGCTGCCAGGGCGATCCCGACGACCGAGACCAGAACGGCAAGCGGAAGCCCCGGCCCAACATGATCCAGCCTCAGACCGCCCAACGACCAGTTGATAGCGGAAGCAATAGGTACATAGGCGGAAATCGAAAACGCGACCAACGCCACCCACCGCAGCGCCTTCAACGACTCCCGATGAGCAGCTATCGCAATGAGAATGACGAGGATGCCCATTACCGCCGTAATAGAACCGTCCGCCTCGACGCCACGCAATCGAGCCACCGGCACCTGGACCCACACCATGAGGCTCGCCAGTATCAGCAACGAACCGGTCATTCCGATGACCAACGCGTCGCCACGTCGTGACCCCGATATGAATCTCACGCTCGGCCTCTCGACTTCAATCAGGCAAGCATACGCAGATGTCAGCTATGCAGTGGCCTCAACGTGCGACCGCCAGAACGTGGCAAGGTCGAAATCGTCAGGAGCACGAAACGTCTGGCGGGTGATCCTGGTGGCACGGAGTTCATCCAGGCACACGACTTCCAGACCGGAATGCTCGACAGACACGAGAAACCACGATCCGACTTTGAGCACCAGGCCGAGCGGATGCCGCTTCTCTATTGTCCCATCAGCGAAAGAAAGCTCGACTGTGCGCGAACGATGAATGCAGCTCCCCAAGCGACGCAGCTCGCCATGAGGAATCCGATGACCTTCCCAGGCATCGGGATCATGGTGGAACCAGGTTGGCAGATTCTCGGCTTGCTCAGCGAGCGGCGGCGAAAGCGCCCCGAGCAGCTTGTTGCGAGTAGCTCGCGCCGGCGCTCCCAGTCCCAGCCGATGTGACACCGCTGGCTGACCGACCAACAGGAGCGAGCGTGCTTCCTCGGCAGTCAGACCCGTCAGCCGGGTAGAAAAGCCGTCGAGCAGTTCGATCCCGCCCCTGGGTCCCTGACTCGTATAGATCGGAACGCCCGCCTCTCCCAGGGCTTCCACATCGCGCAGGATCGTTCGTTCGGATACCTCGAGTAGGCGAGCCAACTCCCCCGCCGTTGCTCGCCCGCGCCGTTGCAGGATCAACAGCATTTCAAGAACCCGAGCTGCCCGCATGATCGGAGCCTAAAGATTCTTTTCTATACATGACAGCAGATGTCTGATTTGGTTTGCGATACTCATAGACATGACACGAGACGACATAGAAGGAAACGGGACACCGGACGACCCGTGGCAGCTAACTACGCCACCGGGCAAGAGCGCCTTCGAGGCATACCGCGACCCGGATGCCGATCCACCCGCCCTGGTGGTCCAGGTCGGAAAGACTCAGCTGCGCTATCACCTCAGCTGCATTGAAGAACTCCATTCAATGCTCACGGAACATGGCGACTGGATGCCGCTCGGAAACGCCGACGAACAGAAGCCGGCGGCCGACGGAACGGTTGAAGCCTGGGGCCGGGCTCCTGACAACCCCGTTGGCGGCTGGTACGGAATCAAGAAGGGGTTGCGGGGCCGGTTCGGCAACTACATTCCGCCTGTGCTCGAAGCGCTCGGACTTGCCGAGGTCGAACACAACGCCAGGAACAACAACATGCGGGCGATCTGAGGAGCCGAAATGACCGATCGATATCACGTTTCTCGAAAGATCGCAGCACCGCCGCAAGCCGTTTGGGATCTCCTCTCGGACACGTCCACCTACGCCGATTGGAATCCGGCGGTGGTGAGCATCAGCGGAACGATCGCGGAAGGGAACACGGTGAGCCTGGTCTCCATCGTGAACCCGAAACGAACCTTCAAACTCAAAGTCACAGCCGTAGAGGCTCCCCACCGGATGGTCTGGTCAGACGGAATGCCGCTCGGCCTATTCAAGGGCGAACGCACCTACCTCGTCGAGAGCGATGGCGCTGGTTCGGTCTTCTCGATGACTGAGGTGTACACAGGTCCTCTGGCCGGGCTCATCACCAAGACCATCCCCGACATGACCGATTCATTCGACAAATTCGCAGACGGACTGAAATCGGCAGCCGAAGGCGGCTAGGAAACGCCCAGGGTTCGGACCGCCAATCTGCTGCGACTGGCTGAGCGAGACCCGATTCATGCGATTCAGCCCCGATGAACCGCTGCGACTACGGGCTCCATCGCCGCGATCGCTGCTGCCGTCTTCGGATATACGTCGCACCGGACTTCCTCAAAGCCGAGTCGCCCGATGGCAAGAATGCGCTCGGCGATCGCTTGGGATGCGCCGGAGATGGGTTGTTCCATGTCGAGACCTCCGTCATCGCCAGACTCACGATCAAAACCTTCGGGAATGACGGTGTACAAGTCGAGGGTTCGCTCCAGCGAAGACGGGACGCGCTCCTCAGCCTCACACGCCTCATCCAGCGCATGAATGATCGGCGCGATCCGATTTTCGAACTCCTTCAAAGTCTCGCCCCATCCCCCACCAGTTCCACGCATCGGCGTACCTGGCGACAAGTTGCAGCATCTTCGGTCCACCCGCACCAATACTGATCGGGGGTCCGGCCGGAGACGGTCCTCGCAGCACCAACTCGCACCGCTTGGCTGTGTAGAACT
>CAWIFX010000043.1:0-182260 GCA_963835515.1 uncultured Acidimicrobiia bacterium
ACTGAGCGTACGTGATTTCGGCGTCGGCTGTGTCCAAGTTCAGGCGAGCGCTGCCTCTATCCAACGTACACGGCGTCCACTACCGGATCGAAGCGGCTTCGTCATCAGCTCGATGAGGTTCGTCGCGTCGACCTTCTCGGCACTCCTTGACGACCTACACCGGTCGCTCACCTCGACACAATTCATGACCGCTACCGGTTCAGCGGTCGAGCATCTGCTCATGAACTCGGCACCAGACTCAGCCTGGCGAGCTGACCTTGCGTCGGTCCGTCAGCTCCGCGTTAGGACCTGACCCGTCTGCGGTAGGGTTCGGGCGGGTCGGCTCACTGCTGAGCGACGCCCCAACGAGGAAGGTGTCGCTGTATGCAACCGGAAACGAAATACGCCCAGTCGCCGAACGGGGCGATTGGCTATCAGGTGTTTGGGGATGGACCGGTTGACCTGGTGTTGTGACCAATGGGGCACGAACATCGCACTGAGCGACGCCCCAACCAGGAAGGTGTCGCTGCGTGCAGCCGGAAACGAAATACGCCCAGTCGCCGAACGGGGCGATTGGCTATCAGGTGTTTGGGGACGGGCCGGTTGACCTGGTGTTCGTGACCCAGTGGGGCACCAACATCGACAACTACTGGGACGAGCCTTCCGCCTCCCGATACCTCGACCGGCTCGCTTCGTTCTCACGGGTGATCATTTTCGACAAACTCGGTACCGGCGTGTCCGATCCCATCCCGGGCGGCAAGTTCCCCGGGGCCGATCTCTGGGTCGAGAACCTGGTTTCGGTCATGGCCGCGGCCGGGTCTGAAAAGGCAGCCATCATCGGGGAAACCGAGGGTGGATTGGTGGCGATCCAGTTCGCGGCGGCCTACCCCGAACGAACCCACTCGCTGGTCCTCATCAACTCGCTGGCCCGGGTCGCCCGAGGCCCCGACTACCCGATCGGCATGCCCGCCGACGTCATCGAGCGCAACGCCGCAGCGTTCCTTGCCCAGCATGGAACCACCGGGGACGTACTCATCTTGACGGCACCCTCGGTTGCCGACGATGCCCGTTTCCGACGCTGGTACGTCAGGTTTCAGCGTTCGACGATGCCGCCCGAGATGCTCAGAACCGGGTACGGATGGGTGACCGCCGAAGACGTAACCGGTCTCCTACCGTCCATCACCGTTCCGACCCTCGTGATCCACCGCCGGGATAATCGTGTACCACCGGGTTGCCTTCGGCAAATACCTGGCGGACAACATCGCCGGCGCCGAATGGATCGAACTCGACGGGGCCGACTCGAGCCCGTTCCACGTTGGCAACTACCGGGAGATCCTCGACCACGTCGAACGGTTCGTTACCGGCGAAACCGCCCAACTGGCCGAAGAACGACGACTGGCCACGGTCCTGTTCACCGACATCGTCGGGTCGACCCAACAGGCCGCCATGCTCGGAGATGAGAAATGGCTCGACCTGCTGGGCGACGCCAACCGGATCTGCGCCACCCAGATCGAACGATTCGCCGGCACGGTCATCCACACCACCGGCGACGGGTACCTGGCCATCTTCGACAGTCCCGCCTCGGCGGTCACCGCCGCCCGGGAGATCCTCGATCAGGTCGCCACGCTCGGGATCGAAATGCGCGCCGGCCTGCACACCGGCGAGATCACCCTCAAAGGCACCGACATCGCCGGGATCGGCGTGCATATCGCTTCGCGGGTCATGGGCCACGCCCCCGACGGCGGCATCGCCGTTTCGAGCACCGTCAAAGACCTGACCGTTGGATCGTCGATTCGCTACGAACCACTCGGGACGTTCGACCTCAAAGGCGTGCCAGGGGAGTGGAGCCTCTTTACCGTCCACTAACGGGCGATTCACCAGGTCCCGGTATCGCGAACAGGGTTGTTGCCCAGACGGTGGGGTACCGGCTCCCGAGCGGCCAACTCGCTCAGTCCATCTGACGGTGGACGCCTAGCTAGCGGGCGGTGGCTTCGAGGCCGTCGAGGATGAGTTCGAGGCCGAAGTCGAATTCGGAGCGGAAGTCGTAGCCGGGTTGCATGACGTGCTCGGCAGTGAACGCCATGAGATGTGGGTAGTCGCCGACGGGGGAAGACTCGAAGATCGTTTCGGCGAGTTCGCCCAGGTCGTCGCCACCGGTGGCCGGCAGGTTGGCCTCTTGAAGCGCAAAACCGTAGATGTAGGCGTCGATGAGGGCGTAGGCGTGGCCGGTCATTTCCCATGAGAACCCTCCGCGCCTCGAAGACAGTCGATAACCGCATCGTGATGGCTCAGCGTTGCCGGTCCGGGATTCGTTCTCGATTCCATGAGCGGTGCCGCCCATGGATGTCTGGCGAGGACGGACCGAGCGGACTGGGCCCGCTGACGCATGGCCGACTTCCAGTCGCGGTCGGTCGGGGGAGAGTCGATCTCGGCGAAGACGTTGTCGACCATGCCGTCGATGATGGCTTCTTTGTTGGCGACGTGGTGGTAGATCGTCATCGGCTTCACCCCGAGTTCGGTGGCGAGCTTGCGGATGGTGAGCGACTCGACCCCGATTTTGTCTGCGAGCCCAACCGCGCCGGCCAGGACCCGCTCGCGGCTGAGCGGGGTTCGGTTGGGAGTGGGACTGGTCATCGGGCGCCTCGTCGAGAATCTCTCTTGCATATCGTACTAAGTACGGTTATGATCCGCAAACGCTATTCGTACTTAGTACGGTTCGGTTGCGCAAAGACTGCAACGGACCAATGAAACAAGGAGAAAACTCATGCAAACCATCCCCGAACTCAGCGACCCGATCGCTCAACCGTCAGCCAGCCCGGCTGGGGGTTCCATGTCCACCCGCAAGGCGGCACTCATCGCCGGAGCTGCCTACCTGGGGCTGTTCTTTCTGGGAGTGTTCGCGAACTTCTTCGTCCTCGAAGGGCTGGTCGTAGCGGGCGACGCAACGGCCACGGTGGCCAACATTCGCGAATCTGAGAGTTTGTTCCGGGCCGGTCTGGTTGGCTTCCTGGCCATCTTCGTGCTCGACATCGTGATCGCCTGGGCGCTGTTCGTCATCTTCCGGCCCATCAACCGTGACTTCTCGTTGCTCACTGCTTGGTTCCGGTTGGTCTACACGACCATGCTGGGCGTCGCCACGCTCTTCTTGTTCCTCACCCTCGAGGTAGCGAGCGGTGCCGAATATCTCACCGCCTTTGCGCCTGGCCAGCTCGATGCTCAGGCCCTCATGTATCTCAACGCGTTCAACTGGACGTGGCTCATCGGGTTGATGATGTTCGGCATTCATCTGTTGCTGCTCGGCTACATGATCGTCAAGTCCCGCTCGATCAACCCACTACTCGGCTACGTCGTGATGGTCGCGGGCTCCGCCTACGTGATCGATACCCTCGCCCATGCGATGCTTGGCAACTACGCCGACTACGAGACGCTGTTCCTCATGATCGTCGCCATCCCTGCGGTCATCGGTGAGTTCGCAATGACCCTCTGGCTGCTTTTCCGGGCAGGCAAAGCCGACGCCCTGGCACCAGTGCCGACCACGGGCACGCGCTGAACAATCACCTGCGGCGACGGGGCGCTTGGCCTCGTCGCCGGGGCCCGGGTTGATGTCTGCCAGTAACGGCCTGCAGACCAGTGAGATCACCCTCGCCGGCACCAACCGTTTGGGCGGCGTCAAAGGTGACCATTAGATTGCGTTTCGTGATGGTTGGGGTCGATTGGCGGGGTGGCGAGCGATGAGCGTTGACGTTCCACCCATCCAGTTCGCCAACAACGGTCCGGCGCGGTTGGCCTATCAGGTGTGGGGCGACGGACCGGCGTCGATAGTTGGTATTCCCCCCACTGCGCAAAGTATCGAGCTGGCATGGGAACGACCTGAGCTTCGGTATATGTTCGACCGGTTCGGCCGGATGGGCCGCTACCTGCATTTCGACAAACGTGGGACCGGGGCGTCGGCCCGGCGCACCCAGGTGAACGGCATCGACGAACGGGTCGAAGACCTCAAAGCCATCATGGACCACGCCGGCATCGACAACGCCTTCCTTTACGCGGCTTCCGAAGGCGGACCGATGGCCATCTTGTTCGCCGCCACCTATCCCCACCGGGTAGATGGGCTCATCCTGTATGGGACGGGCGCACGGGTCCTGCCGGCACTGTCCGACGCCGAACGAGCCGACTGGAGCCTGCGGGCTGACGCCTTCTGTGCGCAGTGGGGCACACCCGCTTCGATGGTTCCTGATCTGTTCGCCCCTTCTCTGGCCGGCGACGCCGAATATCGCACCTGGCATCAGCGATACGAGCGCCACGCCGCCACGAGCGAATCGCTTCGAGAGCTTCTCGAGTTGGGTCACACCATGGACGTGACCGAATTGCTCGAGAATCTGGACGTGCCAACCCTGGTGATCCATCGCACCGGGGATCTCATCGTCGACGTGCAATCTGGTCGCGACATGGCGGCCAGCATCCCGGGAGCACAGTTATTCGAACAAGCCCGGTGTCGACCATTTCGGCTACGCCGGCGACGTCGACGGATGGATGGACGAGATGGAACGTTTCGTGACCGGAACGGTGACCGAACGACCGACCGCTCCTCCCGTGTCCATCAGCATCGAAACCCTCGGCCGGTTCGCCTTGCTGTCCGGTGGCGAGGAGATCCCCACTTCGGCCTGGGGTTCGCGCCGGGCCCGTCAGTTGTGCAAACGGCTAGTCGCCGCCCGGGGGTGGCCGGTCACACGCGACCAATTGGCCGACATGCTCTGGCCAGACGAGTCGGACTCGACGCCGTCTCGGTCCGCGCCTGTCGGTGCAGCTGTCGGCCGTGCGTCGCATGCTGGGCGGGGGCGTTATTGCCGATCGTGACACTGTCCGACTCGACCTCGACCATGTTTCCACCGACCTCGAAGCGTTCTTTGGAACACAGAACGACGACGACATCGTTCGCCTGTACGGCGGCCCGTTCCTGCCAGAAGACATCTACGAAGATTGGAGCCGTCCCATCCGCGACGAAACGGCGGAACGGTTTGTGGGCGCCGCCCGCCGCCTCGCCGAAGCCGCATTTGCGAGCTCCCAGTTCGATCGTGCCAGCGACTTAGCCCGCCGAATTGTGGCCGTCGACGCCTTCGACGAACCCGCTCATGAACTGCTCGTGCGGTCCTTGGTTGCGAATGACATGGTCGGCCAGGCCCGGCTGGCACATCAAGCCTGGGCCGACGCCATGGCCGAAATCGACATACCGGTTCAACCTTTCGATGAGGTATCGAAAGGTTTTTGAAAGGGCCGCCTGAGAAGATCGCTGGGTAAGCGACCTCGCTCAGAAAGGCCCAATATGTCGCAACAGACCATTCCCAACCTGGTGATCAACCCACCCAACGGCGGTCACCATCTCACGTTCTTGAACAACCTCGCCACGGTCAAGGTCTCCGCCGGCGAAAACGGCACGTTGAGCGTGGTCGAGTTCCTCGGTCCACGCGGATTCGGACCGCCGCTGCATCGTCACAACCACGAGGACGAACTGTTTGTCATCCTCGACGGGGACGTGCGATTGGTGACCGGCGACACCGAATACGACGCTGCACCGGGAACGGTGGCCATGCTGCCGCGGGCCGTCCCCCACACGTTCCAGATTCTGTCCGATTCGGCTCGGATCCTGAACGTGACCGGGTCCACCGACGGGGCTCCAAGCTTCGATCAGATGGTTACTGCGCTCGGCGAGGACACCCAGGATCTGCGGATTCCCGATCCGATGGAGATCGATCCCGGTCGGGTGGCTGAAGTTTGCGCCCAATTCGGCATCGACATTCTCGGACCACCACCCGCTCCGCTCGGCTAGCCCGAAGCTGCGCAATGGCCGGTTGATCGGTCAAACAAGATCGACCACGACGCAGTCGACACCGACCGCGGCCGACCGTCATCGGTTGCGGTCGGTGTGTCCGCGATTGCTTTGCTGCCCTGACTTTTCGGGTGGTGGCCGGGGCGGTGCCCTGGGAGAAACTGGTGCCGCTCGGTGGCAGTAGGGTTACGGATCGTGCGATTATCCGCTTTGTTACTCATCACCGTGTTCGCTGCCGCCTGCGGTGCCAGCCCGGGTGCGCCAACGACCTCATCGCTGGCGCCCACAGTTGCTCCTGAGACCACACTTCAGTCCACCACCGAGACCACGGCCCCAACGGCCGACGCGGCGGCTCCGACGACGAGCGTGACCGTCGATGCATTTGGGGGGATCTCGCTGGCCGAGGAGTCACCATTCGGATCGCCCGAATACGGGTTGGCAGTGGGCGCCCAGGACCCTGCGGGCGAGGTTGGGTTCGCCATGTCCGACGTCGCTCCGCTCCTTCCCCACTACGCCACGGAGTTCGTGATCGACGGATCGACCTTCTATCGGTATCGCCAGACGGTGGGCCGGTCCCTGTCGCGTCTCGAGCTACACGTCTCCGAAACGCTCGGTGTTGACATCGTCGCCACGGCTACGACCCAAGAGATCCTCGATACCGTCACCGCCCAGATCAGCCAAGCGGTGGGTCAGGATGCGTGGGAGGCATACGGTAGTTTTTCGACCGACCTCACCTTCGGCCGCCAGGTCGAACCCGCCCCGCTGACGAGGCAGCTCAAACAAGACCTCGGGGCGATTCAGGTCGCCGTGGCGACCATCGACACCGACCAGCATCGGGTGTTTATCACGGTCATCGAGCGACATCCCGACGTCGAACTCGACGACGTCGTCCGGCCCGGCGTCGTAGGCGAAATCGAGGCGTCGTTGAACCAAGAATGGACGGTCGACGTCAACCGCACCGACGTGCAATGGGAACTCAACGTGTATTTGGATGAGGGTTCGATCCGCCAAAGCGTCATGCTCGACGTGTACTTCGAGGCCACACCCCCCGAGCTACGAGAGCAGCTGCTGGCCACCGGGAACTGGCAAGAACACCCCGACTTCCCTGCCGAACCTCAGCAGTTCTTTGCCTATTCGGGAACCGCCTGGATGCAGGCCATGGCCGAACGAGAACTAACGAGAGGGATCGTCACCGCCAGTCCCTGATCAGCTCAGGTTCGTGTGCTCGCCGAGACTGGCTCGCCCGCACTGGCCATGGCATCGCCGTGACTCACGGCGTCTCCAGACAACCGGGTGTCGAAGAGTGGCCAGCCCGACACCACGAAGCGGGCAAACCGATCGACCCATCTGTCAACTGCAGGTCGCATTAGAACAACACCCGCTGGCCGAGCAGAGCCGCGCCTGGCGAATCCGGATCGGCAGTTCCGCGACCCGAGAGAATCCAGCAGAATTCGACGGCGTCGAGTTCGATGACCGGTCCAGATCCGGTGCGTTGGTAGCGGCCGCCGGCCGGGCCGGTGAGATGCAAGGCGAACGGTTTGCCGTGTCGATCTGCCCATTCCTTCACAACATCTTCGACGATCCGACGATCGACGGTTGGATCGAGCGTCAGCTGTCGGCCGGTCGCCCGAGCGATGTCGACGCGGTGCAGCCAGACGTCGCGGGTGTAGATGACTCGAAAGAGCTCGCCCATGTTCAGGCGGCTCGGCATCCCCGACGCCGTCGAGCCTGCGTCGTCGATCGGCACGCTGACCCGGTTGAAGATCTTCGGCTTCTTGGCCCGAGAGCTGACTGACTTCGGATACACCGATTCAAGGGCACCGAGGAGTTCGTCGGGTCCGAGATAGCGGTGGTCGGCCACCTGTAGGTCGTTGGTCGCGTCGAGGGCGTTGCCGGCGAATTCGGACTTGTGGCGAGCCCCATAGATCTGCTGACGGGCCATCTCGCGCATCGAAGCGTTGCCTTTGGCGGCCCCAACGAGGTGCCGAACCATGTCGGCCACGGTCCACGGCGCACACACGGTGGTCGCCTCCCACTGCTCCGTCGTAAGTGTCCGTAGGTCGGCCAGTAACGCGTCAAAGGCGGCGAGGCCGAGGCGTTCGGTCTCTTCGGCGCTGGTAATGCGGTCCGACTGTTTCGATATCGATGCTCGTGGTGGTCACTTGCTCCTCCTCTTTATGTCGTCGATCAGCATTCGGGCAACCGTATGGCTGAGGCGAACCCAGCGGTCGCCACCCGGATCGTTGGCTAGTTGTTGGGCGGCCAGTCCGGCCGCCAGCGAAGTGAACAGGTCGAGGTTGTCGGCACCCGAGATGCCGACCTCGGCGAGCGATTCGGTCATCCGCTCGTACTCGCGTTCAGAAATCGCATACGCTTCAGGCGACGGCTGCCAGCTCGGGAGTGCACGGGTGAACATGAGCTGATACCGGGCAGGCGACTCCTGGCAGAACCGGATCCACGCCGCGACGACCTCGCCGAGCGCATCGACCGGGTCGTGGCCGTCGGTGGCCTCAACCCAACCAACCACCGCCTCGCCGAGCTGGGTGTATCCCTCGGCGAACATGGCGTCGAACAACGCGTCCTTCGAGTCGAAGTAGGTGTAGAGCGACGGAGCCTGCAGACCGACTTCCCTGGCGACTTCACGGAACGAAAGCCCGGCGATGCCATTCACCTCGGCCAAGCGCCACGCCGCTTCGGTGATCTCCTGCCGGGTGCGTTCGCGGCGGCGTTCCTTCGGGCTGTTTTCGGTAGTTTCGGTAGATGAATCTAACACTGTACGGAAAAACATACAGTGTTAGCTAACCGCTGTCAACCGTCGTTCGAGACACGGGAGGATGCTCGGCGCACGGATCTTGACGTTCCGACTGAACCAGGGAACTCTTCCCGGTGACCGAGGGTCTTACCGGAAATCTTGTGAATTGAGGAGAGACATGATCAAAGCGACACCAATGAAGAACGAAATCCCGGTCTGCCCGCATTGCTCGGTAGACCTCAATGATGTCTGGTTTCGGGATCTCCCGACCACGTTTGGGCGTCGCTACATCTATTTCTGCTCGAACTGCCGCAAAGTGCTCAGCATCTCGGACCGCAAGGGCAACTTCATGAGCTAGTCATCAACAGGAAATCATCTTTCGGGTCGATCCGAACGGCGATGACATGGCAGCCGTGGCGACGCCAATCGATGGGCTGGACCTCAGCCGGAGTAACCAACCAGAAAGGCTGGTGGAAGGTTGCCTGACCCCATTCAGCCGAACGGGATCAGGCAACTATCGGGTTTACGGCAGCGGCATTCCCGGGACGCCGACGTCGAGCGTGACGAGAGCTCCGCCGATGCCTCCGGGAGGTCCGATTGCCAGGTTCACCACGTACAGCGTCTGCTTGAAGCCCTTTCCGGTACCGAAGGCAAGGCTCGACGGGAAGTCGAGGAACTCACGGGTCGGCGTCGACATAGAGCGTGTCGACGCTGCGGTCGGGGTTCACCCGAATGACCGCATTCTGCGCGACCGCTGCGACGTAGATGGCTCCGTGCACGTCCAAGGCAATTCCGTCAGGTAGTGCCGGTATCGCGCCGAACGGGCTGTCGAGGCAGGGCCAGTCTGGGATATCCATAGGCGTGACCGGGCCGGCATCTCCTCCGCCGAGAATCGGCACGGTGACGAGCCCAAAGCCCTCGACGACGGCGATGGTCAGGGTTCCTTGTCGATAGGCGATTCCGTTGGCGCCAACCGGCGCCCCTAATCCGGCGAGGCCAGTCCCTCCGAGTAGGGGATCCTCGAGCCATTTCTCGGCGTGACCTTGCTTGTCGATGCGCCAGACCGCTCCCAACGGTATCTCTCCATTTAGAACGTCGGAGGTGACCAGGTCGTTCGAATTCGAGTCGGTCACGTACATGTTGCCGCGGTGGTCGAAAGCGATGGCGTTCGGGAAGATCATCTCGTCGGTGCCGGCGATGAGCGTTTCTTCACCGGTCTTGCGATCGAACTTGTAGACGCCGGTCGAGCCTTCCCATTGGGCCGCTCCGTACACATTGCCCTGGGCATCTACGGCCAGGCCCAGGAAGCCTGCGCCAAACTGTCCGCCCTGCGCCCATCCGTCGATCGAACCGAAGACCTCGAAGTCGCTTGAGCCCGGCGCAAACTTCAGCAGTTCGCCGGTAAAGGTGCTCGACGCGAAGACGTTGCCGGTCTTGTCGACGGCCACTCCCTCGGCCGATCCTCTATCGGGGAACGTGGATACCACCTCGATGTGACCGGATGCTATCGCCACTGTGGCTGGGATGATCATGGCAAGGGTCACTAGCGAAGATATAAAGAACCGGATACGACCTTGTGGTGCGCGCATGGCGCCCTCCCTTCTCCCGAGAGCACTCGATCATGCCCTCACCTCGACCATACACCGATCTTGTGGGCGCCGCGCCGGCCCGAATGAGTGTGGTGGAGAGCCAGCCCGGAAAGACCTGGCCACCCCGTGCCGACGCATGAGCGGCGTTGTCGTTACGGCTCGGATGCCGCGATCTCTCGTCGGCGCTCAGCAGGCCGGCCGCCTTCGATTTGAAGCGCCCGGGAATGATCAGCTCTGGCGTGGCCAACCGGTCGGGCGATGGAACACCGTACGAGCCGATCCAGAGCCCCCGCTTCACGTCGTCGGCAGCGAATGGGCGGAACGGATATCCTCAACAGCAGGCGAGGAGACGAAAAAGGGGCGGACACAGTGAAGCGGGCAAATCAGGCAATTGCGATGGCACTCTTGTTGACCGTTGCCGCGTGTGGGGGCGGTACCGATAGTGCAGATACTGAAGGTGGGCTTGGCGAAGACGTGTTCGGGGGTATCGGTCAAGCATCAGGTGATGTCGATCCAGGCGACGGAGGATCCGCAGGTGCCACCGAAATTGGCGCACCAACCCAGACAGCCGATCCCAGCACTGGCTGGGTCGAGGTAGACGGGCAGCGCTACGAGTTCGGAGCCATCGGCTCAACTCATTACATGTGCGACGTTATGGAGGATCGGATCACGATCAACTTTCAACAGACCACCTCGGAGAACACTTTCAGCGTCCAGGGGAGCGTGTTCAACGGTCAGTGGAACGCCACCATCAACTTCGCCCCATCCGGGGCAACCCAGGTTAGTTATGGAGCGAGCATCGGTTTTGATCCCGGCACCGCTGGATTTGGTGACCGGGCGTTTAGTTATGAGGGCACGATGAGTCGAGTCGAAGACTTCGACATCGTGAATGCACAGGAGGTGCCGGCAACCATTGCCGTCAACTGCGCCACGCCTGGTGGCGAACCGACGGCCCAAGTCGGCGACGAGTCCCTTACCTTCCCTTTTAGTGGCGCCTCAGATCTCGAATGTGACGTGTCGGACGAGGGAAGTTACGTTCTCATCAGCCATACCCTGCCGGAGCGCATTCAAATGCAGGTCGACATTCAGGAAGCATTTGGTGCGTTCAACATCACATTTGGTGAGATGCGCTACGAATCGTTCGTCCCCGATGACGGCACAGGTCTAACGATTGACGGAAGCAGCCTCACGTATCAGGGGACCTTCACAGGTCCCACTGGCGACGAGCTCGACGGATCGGTGTCGGTGAACTGCGGCTAGCCGAAAGCCGGTGGCCTGGTGCGTGACATCGAGCCAACCAAGCGAGACCAGACCCCCGTGCCGACATGAGCGGTCGTTACGGCTCGGAGGCGGCGATTTCTCGTTCCATGGTCTGCTTGTACGGGAAGAAGTCGACCTGGATGGTGTGTCGGGGGGACTCCACATACCGTTCAGCCAACGCCTGCCGATTGGCGTCAATCGCGTGGTGCATCTCGTCGGCGCTCGGTAGCGGGCCGCCTTCGATCAGATTGGCAACCCACTTGGCTTGCAGCTCGGCCAGGGGCATGATCGCCCCCAACGGCTGGATCAGGCCGACGAAATACAGGCCGCGGTGGTCAGGTGGGATAACTGACTGATACAGCTCCACCTGATTGCCGGCCGGGTCGACGATCGACGAATCGAGGAACGGGAACGTGATCTGGTACCCGGTGGCGAAGATGATCGCATCGACCTCTGCTGACGTGCCATCCACGAAATGAACCGTGTCACCCTCGAACCGGTCGATGTTCGGCTTCCCGATCACGTCGCCGGCGCGTGCGTGCTTCAACAAATCCTGGGACAACGTCGGATGTTCACTCAACAGCTTGTGATCGGGCACCGCAATCCCGCTGCCACTCTGGCGGCCCCGGGCCATCCACAACAACAGCTGATACACCGCCCGGGTCACGGGGAACGGAATCTTCGAACCACCCTCGGATGTGAACGTGTCCACCGGGCGACCGAACAAGTACCGCGGGATGATGTGTGCGCCGCGACGCGACGCCAGGAACACTTCCGACGCCACCCCGACCAGATCACAGGCAATGTCGGACCCCGAATTGCCAATCCCCAACACGAGCACCCGCTTGCCACGCAGGTCGTCGGGGGAGCGATAGCCGCGTGAATGGAACGACTCGCCGGCAAACATGCCGGGAAACTCGGGCACCCGCGGATTCCAGTGATGGCCGTTCGCCACGATCACGGCCTCGTATTCGGTCGTTGATTCAGTGCCGTCCCGGCGAACCCGCACGTTCCACCGTCCCTCGGCCACCGGCTCGACGGAGACCACTTCCGTGTTGAAGGTCACCCGATCTCGCAGTTGGAAATGGTCGACATAGGCATTGAAATAGTCGAATACCTGGCTGTGATGCGGGATAGGCCGGATAGTCGGCCGGCATCGGGAAAGTCCGAATACGCCATCCGCTCCTTCGACGTGTCGATATGCAACGAGTCGTACGCCGCCGACCGGCCGTTGTCGTTGTTGTACCGCCAGTTGCCGCCGATATCAGAACCCATCTCGAACCAGTCGAAGTCGATACCTCGCTCAGCAAACACTTTCGCCGTGGCCATACCGCTCGCTCCGGCGCCAATAATGCACGTCTTCATGTAACCGAATATAAACGGCGGCGACACACGGGGTCGGCGAAGTGGCTCCATCGGCGCCTGGCGACCGGGACTTAACCGACGCTGAACCGCTGGATCTGAGCCCTGTACGCCCCGCCAGATGGTTGGTACGGTTAGCGGTGGGGTTACGAGCAACACAGGGGGTAATCGTGCGAACGTCAATACTGCTACTCATCATGGCGATGGCTTTGGTCGCCTGCGGCGGTGACGACTCATCCGGCGGGAATGGCTCAGTCGACATTGTTGAAATCCCAACCGACCAACTCAACGAAGACGATCTGCCGGCCTTCTTCGCTGATTTTGCATTCAGCGAAGACTGGACGCTGCGCCAAGTGTTCAGCAACGACCAGCAGGCCAGCATCAGTGGCCGCACCTCCGAGGCGCCCGACGTGGTCCACGCCTCGGTTGTCGAAGAACTCACTGCCGCCGGATACGAATTGTTGAGTAACGAGGCCAACTTCGCGGCGTTCATTCGTGACGGGGTTGGCCGGGTGCGGGTGCGAACGTCTGAAAGCGACAGCGGCGCCAGCGTGTCAATCGACATCGACCGGTGGACCGACGAGCAGATCGAAGAACTCCGTGTCCTGTCCGCCCCCGAAGTGCGAAGCCCCGGTGTCGCCACAGTCGACCTCGACGGCTACGTATCTGAAGTGGCAGGCGAATGCATCGTGCAAGGTCGCAACCTCAACTTCGTCGCGGACGACGCTTCCCTGGGCGCCAACGTCAACGAATTCGCCGACCCCCCGCAGGCCTACGCGGAGGGATACGACGAAGCCGGGTTCCTCTACTACACGGCATTCGACCCACAACCCGATTACGAGATCCACAGTATGACCGCCCCGGTCTCGTACACGGTTAGCGGTTCGTCGACATCTTCGGACACCGACGCTCGAACTGCAACTGTCGGTCGAGGTTCGTTGTGAGTCGTGACCTGATTGACCGAATCCTCTGAGCGGCTGGGATCGGGCTAGACGAAGTCACCGCGAATCGCCGTCGCTACCCAACTAACTCTTTGTCAGCGGGTCAGCCCTACCGACCTGATTGGAGTGAGACGTTGTCGCTTTGGAACTGGGTGCGATCCACCGGGGTGAGTTCTGGACCGCCGTCGTGGAGGGGATTGGTGTTCGTGAGGAACCGGAACGCTTCGATCATGCTGGCCGAGTCGTTCGGATAGGTCTGTGACACCGGGTACGGCTGTTCGAGGAGGCCCCAGGCGATCACGTTCGCAGCGTGTTCGCGACCCCGGGCTTCCCAGCCAACCTCACGACTCGCCCACGCCTCGACTCCGTCGCGCATGTCCATGAACGACTCGTGCTGGTCGACGGGGAAGTTGTCGGCTTCCCAGACATGGGCCAGTTCGTGCAATACGATCAGTTCGTCGTTCCAGCAGATGCGCACTTCGATCGGCTCGTGATCGAGGTAGGCGCGGGCCCGTGAACCGTCACAAGCGGCCAGGTCCGGACCGGCGAATCGGATGGTCAACGGGGGCAGTTCCAGGCCGGCGGCGGCAAACCGACCGAGTGCCCAGTCGGCCAATTCCACCTGAGCCGGGTTGGCTGCTTCAACCGTGACACGTGCCGGTTGGGCAGTCGGGGCACCGGAAAACAGGAGAGCCGCTATCAGTGGGAGGATCGTGGGCAGTTTGTGCATATCCGCACAATCCGCCCGGCCGGTATAGGCCCATCCCAGGACCGGTATAGGACTGGAAAAGACACGCCGAAACCCCGGCGGCTAACGTCGGGCGTGTGGATTTCATGTGCCTCGGACCGTTCGAGGCACGGCTGGACGGACTACCGGTAGACCTTGGCGAACCGCACTGTCTACCCGGGCAACCACCGTTGAAGAGTGCGCCCCTCTATGCCTTGGACTGTTGCCCGACATTGGACGAGATCCGGACGAGCTAGGCGTCATTCCTGAGTATCCCCAGGGGGCCAGATAGGTAAATCGACTCTGGCGGCGGCCTCTGCATAGAAGGACGATTCCTATAGGAACCGTATCGCAGCCCAAGGGAATGCGGTACGAAGGAAGGAGGATCATGTCTCCGATCACCGAGTTCCGTCACATTTCAGCTCTGCAGGAACACCGGTTTGGTCCGTCAGGGCTGGACACATCGAATCCACGGGTGACCCCGCCGGCGTCGATGCCCTCGTGGTCACTCCGGGACGAGAGCATCCGTCAACGAGAAGTCAACCGAACGACGGCGGCCATGGCCAGCCTCGCCAGGCGCTCGGGTGGAGCCAGCACCGGCCCATCTCGGGGCATCTTCCACGGCGGGCATCGTCACCGCCCCGTCGGCCATCACTAGTCCAGGGCTCCCTCCGGAGCTCGCAAACGCTGTCCCCGGGACTCACCGACCGGGGACAGCGGGAGCGTCGGCCTTGTTTGTCGATCAGCCTTGCAGCGAGCCCTAGAGCCAGAAGAAGGGGATCGTCAAGAGGGTGGCAGGGATGATGGCTAGCCAACCCTCTTTGACGGCCACCTTTCTGGCTGCCCGGACGAGCAACGGGTCCTCGACTTTTTCCTGTCCGGTAGAGAAGTAGCCGTGCATGCTTTGTTTGCCCTGGAGGGCGTTGGCGGGACAGACCCCGAAATAGACCTCGATGAGACACAACGAGCCGAGATAGAAGGCGGCGAAGACGAGCAGGAGGGAGGCAACGTTGCTTCCCATGATGAAGCCAACCGCGATGCCAACGACGATCAGAAGGATGCCGAGGCCCTTGCGGGTGGATCGCTGCTTCGTGCCGATGTTGACGACCGGCGAGTTGGGGGCGACCTGGTAGGCCGACACGTCGAGCGGTTCTGCCAAGAATTGCCTCCTAGGCTCATCGTCAGCCTATCGCTCTTCGCTAGCCGCAACTGCCACAGCGCCGGGCAGTGGGGGCCGCGGTCTTTGATCGCCTCGACACCGTCCATCCTGGGTCCTGGTCCCTATAGTGAAAACCGGCCGAAGGGATTGTGTGGCAGATCTTCCAACCGGGGCTCACGCGACGTCCGGCTGGGTAGGGTGGAAACGGTCGATCGAAAGGAGACGCCGTGCCAGGCGGATCGAACTATCCGGGACCACCAGAGGCCCTCGAACTGTATACCGCGGCGGTGGATCGCAGCACGAGCGGGGTGCCGGTCAAAGGTGCCAAGAACCCGTACACGTCGCTGAACGGACACATGTTCAGCTTTCTCGACGGCGACGGTGGCATGGCTCTGCGGATGTCCGACGAGTTACGCGAGGCGTTCGAAGCGGAGTACGAGACCGGCCCGGTTATGGCCTACGGCAGCGTTATGCGCGGCTACGCCTCAATCCCCGACGATCTGTTGCATGACACGGGCACCCTTGCCGAATGGTTCGACAAGGCTCACGCTTGGATAGGCACCTTGGAGCCCAAGCCGACCAAGAAGTAGCTCACTCGGTTTCGGTCGGCTGACCTTCGACGGCTGCGGTCCGGCGCGATTCGAGCACGGCATTCCGGATGGCTTCGTACAGCTCTTCGGCTGGTGCGTACTTGTCGAGGAGACCCAGGAACGTGGCTCCGGACTTGCCTCTCGGTTCGGGCGACTCAGGGGTAGGGGTGAATTCGTCAGACATGGCTGACTCCTTTCGACGGTTGGTTGCCTTGCGGCCGCATCCCGCCCCGGTGGCGGATGGCACCTTGGGAGTCGAAGCCCAGGTTGCCGGATCTCGTGTTGAGATCACTCTGGATGCCTACTCAGCCTAGTTGATCGTTCGTGTAAAAAATGTTTGACATTGAACCTGCGTTGGGTGTACGTTGTCGGTGTCAAAGATTTTTTACATACGGAGTACAGATTATGTCGTTCAAAGAGAAAAGTACCGCAGCGATGTTGGTCGTCATGGTGGCCCTGTACGGCTGGTACTTCACCAAGGTCATGACCCAAGCCACCGACGGATCGGTCGACAGCATTGTCTACAAGCCACTGCTTGTCGGGTTGGTAGTGCTGCTCGTGGTCGGGGCGATCGTGGCGCACATCGTGATAGTCGCAGTCGCTCCGAACGCGTCGGATGAGGAAGATGAGCGAGACCGACTCATCGAGATGCGAGCCGACCAGGTCAGCGGTTACGTGTTGGCGGTTGGAACCTTCGTCGGTCTTTGGCTGGCGCTGGTCGACGCTGAGGCGTTCTGGATCGTCCATGCGCTCGTGGCTGGCTTGGTGGTGTCCGAGGTCGTCAAGAACTCGATGATGCTCGTGGCTTACCGCCGGGGGTATTGATGGCCAAACCCACCCGGATCACGAATCAGGTGCGTGAATTGCGAGCAGCGGCCGGCGACATGACTCAAGCCGACCTGGCTGGCCGGATCGGAGTCACTCGCCAGACCGTCATCGCCATCGAGCAGGGTCGCTACTCCCCGTCGCTCGAAGTGGCGTTCAAGATCGCCCGGGTCTTTGGCGTTTCGGTTGACGACGTCTTCGATTATCCGAGCGAGTGATCGGCAGGCTGCATGGGGTCGCGGCGCCGTTCCAGCACGAGTGCGGCGGTTAGGACGAGAACGACGGTGAAGAACATGAGGTTGGCCCGGACTTCCAGGGCCGGCAGCATGAGAGCAGCCACGATGACCGCTACGCCGATCCGTTCTACCAGCAGTGGTCCGCCGACCCGTTTCACCGTCCCGACCTGAGCGAGCATCACCAGGCCGATAGACAGAGCCAGCAGAAGGCGGGTGAATCCCTCAAGTGCGTCGCCGGGGTGGCCGACGATTTCTTCGGCGGCGGTGGCGAACAGGACGATGCCGGCAATCATCGGGAAGTGCGCCTATCGAGAAGGCGTCACGGGCGATCACTCCCTGATCGTCGCCCGCCTGGCGCAGGGCGTCTTCGATGGTTTCTCCGAGCCGATCGAAGTATGACCACCACAAGAGACATGCTGCGGCGATGGCGAGCAGCATGGTGGCGGCCAGCACCCCGTTGAGAGGCTTCTCGGCAGCGACGATCCCGATGGCCACGATGCTCTCGCCAATCGGCAATGATGTAGATGAGGCCGTGGCGTTCGGCGAAGTGCCCGGCCCGGATATTCCACTCAGCGCTGCCGGCGAGTCCGGCGGCTGCGATTTCAAGCAAGAAGCCGACGAGCCAGATCCACGACCGGGCCGGAGGTTCGAAGAATGCTCCGATCACAATCGCCAGGGGTCCGGGCCACGAAACGAGGGCGAAGAACTTCACGCTGGCCAGCATCACCTGATCGGTCGTGCCCTTGATGTGCAACCAGACACCTATCCCGCGGACGGTCACGTATCCGAGTGCCAGCCAGAGTCCGCCGTCTTCGAAGGCGGTCGGTACGGACACGGCCATGATCAGGGCGGCACCCATCGCGGCGAAGAAGGCGAACCGGACCCGGGGCGCATGTAGGTCGATGGCGTTGGCCGTCCAACTGAACTGGGTCCACGCCCACCACAGCATCGCCAGAACAAGGAAGGCTCGACCGAGCGCCTGGCCGTCGTGGCCCGCCACGACCAGGGCGACCGTTTGGGTGATTCCGAGGACGAACACGAGGTCGAAGAACAGTTCGAGCGGCAGGACAGCCTTGTCCTCGAGGAGTTCTTCTTCTAGCTCACTCATCGGTGATGCCTCCCGTTCGGCGAATTTGTCGGGCAGAAGCCACCCTACCGAAGCTAGGTTTATCGTTCATGCCCGAATCCTGAAGGGGGGAACCGTGGCCCCGATTATCGAAGCCCATGGCCTCGTCAAACGTTACAAAGAGGTCGTCGCTCTCGACGGACTCGACCTGGCGGTCGAGCCAGGAACCATCCTGAGCGTGCTCGGCCCGAACGGAGCCGGCAAGACCACCGCCGTTTCGATCCTCACCACGTTGCTCAAGGCCGACGAAGGTACCGCCCGGGTAGCCGGGTTCGATGTCAACGAGCACCCGGACGAAGTCAAAAAGAACATCGGCTTGTCGGGGCAATTCGCCGCCGTCGACGAGCAACTGACCGGGTTCGAGAACCTCCGGATGGTGGGACGTCTCTATCGGATGGGAAAGCCGGCAGCCGTGCGTCGCTCTCGGGAACTGCTCGAACAGTTCGACCTTACCGAAGCCGCTGACCGACCCGTCAAGGGATACTCGGGAGGTATGCGCCGACGCCTCGACCTGGCCGGCGCCCTCATCGCCGAACCCCCGATCCTGTTCCTCGACGAACCGACCACCGGGCTCGATCCGCGCAGTCGGGCGGACCTGTGGATCGCTATCAAAGGTCTGGTAGCGGGAGGAACCACGCTGCTGTTGACCACCCAGTACATGGAGGAAGCCGAGCATCTCGCCGACGACATCATGGTCATCGACCACGGCAAAGAGATCGCCCACGGCACCGCCGATGAACTCAAGACCAGGTTGGGAGGCGAGCGAGTCGTGGTGACCGTCGCCGACCGGGACCACATCGCCAGCGCCACTGAAGTGCTCGCTCAGTTCGCAGTCGGAGAACAACACGTCGACGATCACACCCGCGAACTCACCGTGCCGATTTCGGGAGGCGCTCCGGTTCTCACCGCCGCGTTGCGAGCGCTCGATTCGGCCGGGATCGCGGTTACCGACGTTGGGCTGCGTCGGCCCACCCTCGACGACGTGTTCTTGACTCTCACCGGCCACCGTACGGAAGAAAAGGATTCCGAGACCGCAGAGGTCAGCGCATGAACAAGCTCAGATACGCCTTCGCCGACGCCTCGGTCATCGCCCAGCGCAACATCATCAAGATCAAACGGGTCCCAGAAATTCTTATGTTCGTGCTGATCTCGCCGATCATGTTCGTGCTGCTGTTCGCCTACGTGTTCGGCAGCGCCATCGACATCCCCGGCGGCTCGTACCGCGAGTTCCTCATCGGGGGGATTTTCGCTCAGACAGTCGTGTTCGGGGCGACGTTTACCGGAGCGGGGTTGGCCGAAGACATGCAGAAAGGCATTATCAACCGGTTCCGGTCGCTGCCGATGTCGCCTTCGGCGGTGGTCATGGGACGGACCGCATCGGACGTGGTCTACAACGCCGCGACGCTCGTCATCATGGCACTCACGGGCCTGCTGGTCGGGTGGCGGATCCGCACCGACGTTGGCGATGCTCTCCTCGCCTTCGGACTGCTGCTGCTGTTCGCTTACGCCTTTTCCTGGATCATGGCTCTGGTCGGCTTGATCGTTCCGAGTGTTGAGGTGGTCAATAACGCCTCATTCATCGTGATTTTTCCGCTGACGTTTGTTGCCAACACCTTCGTGCCGACCGAGCTGCTGCCGGCCCCGTTGAAGCTCTTTGCCGAATGGAATCCGATCTCGGCCTTGACCCAGGCGGTGCGCGAACTCTTCGGCAACATACCGGCGGGGACACCTGCGCCCGAAGGGTGGCCGTTACAGAACCCGGTCCTGTATTCACTGATCTGGGTGGTGGTGATCATTGCGATCTTCGCGCCGCTGTCGATCGCTCGCTATCAGAAAGTCACCGCCAAGAGCTAGCGGATCGGCTTAGCCGGCTTCGGCGGTGCGATCAGACCTTGAGGATCGGCGCCGAGCCGAGCAGCCCGTAGGTGCCGGTTGCTTCGATCCAGTCAGCGACCTCTTGGCGGCCTGGGCGGCAGCCGGATCGTCGAGGCCGACAGACTCGGCGAACAGGAGCTTGATGTGGGCGGTGACGAAGTCGGTGGAGATGCCCGACATGTCACCGAGCAATGTGGCGAACGCCCCGGCAGCTTCGGCCTTGTCGCCGGTCATCGCCTGACGGGTCGCCGCAAACAGGTCGTGGAGGTCGAATCTGGGCTGGCCCTTGTGACGACTCGTCGACCAAGGCTTCGTAGCGCATCCAGTCGGCTCGCGTCCCCGAGTTGCACGGCTGCTCTTGCGGCGGTTGGCAGCGCCAACCAGTCGAATTCGCCCGCCACCAACCCGTGGGCGTATGCGCTTGACCAGCTGCCGGCAAGCATCGCTCCCAAGCACCGGAAGTGTTCCATGGAAGCGTGGGTTTGTGGGTCGTCGTTGTCGAGGTCGTCGACATGGAGCATCCATTGGGCACTGCTTCATCGGAGCCCCGGAATGCGCGACGCCGCCCGGCAGCTGCCGATGATGTCCAGCCACATCTGACTCGAGGCTAGTTCCTCCATCCGTCGAGCCGACTCGACGTATGTCGTCCCAATCGCCACGCCCCCACGCCAATTCGGTCGCCATGAACATCGACCGCACGACCCAATCGGAGATCCGATTCGTTCGGCCAGCTCGAGAAGGCGGGGAGGAGGCTCGGCAGCTCCTGCGCTGTAACCCCCGATGACACTCAGGAGGTTGTTGGCAGATCGTATAGCGGTGTCGAAAGCAGGCCCTCTTCTTCGGACTATCTCCAGAGCCCCCCGGAGGCCGGCGATCGCTTCGATGCTCCGTTCGCCGAACGGAAGAGCTGTCGCACGGGTCACGATCAGTTCGGCAATCACGTCTGTCCGGCCAAGCTCGTTGGCAACGGCAAGGCGCGATCGGCGACGGCCAGGGCCTCGTCGCTTCGACCCACCAAGGAATAGCCGCGGGCCATCTCAGCGGCCACCCCCAGTGTCACGTCGTCGTCGAGATCGTTGAGACCGAGATAGGCAGATTCGATGGCCGCTACGGCAGTCCGGAGACGAGAACGATCCGTTGTACAAGGTGCTGCGTTGGGTGGCGATCCGGAGTAGTCCCTCGTGTATTTCGCAGCCTTCGTAAGGATCTCCTCGGCCCGATCCAGATAGGCGACGCCACGTTCGAAGGCCCCCTCGTCGGTGGCGGACATGGCCGCCCGTAGGAGCCACTCGGCCCGGTCTGCGTCGTTTGTGGCGAGGGTTGATCGCCTGGTCGTACAGGGCCATCGCCTTGCATGTCAGCGTGCAGGCTGGCGGCTCGCTCGGCGGCCGTGACGAGTGCCTCGATGGCCCTACGTTGGAGTTCGTCTCGTTGCGGGCCCTGTGGTGAAGCGTCGAACGCCGTCTGGTAATGGGTGGAAACGACACCAGCCAGTTCAGGATCGTCGAACGACTGGAAGTACTCGGCGGCGGCCAGGTGGCGGTCTCGCCGGTCGGCCCGATGGAGTCGCCCGTAGGCGATCTCCTGAATGACGCCCTGGACAAATCGGTACTGGCCCCGCTCGGGTGACCGGGGATCGTCTTCGACTTCGAGCAAGTTCCAACTGAACTAACTGGCGGAGGATGGCATCCAGGTCCGCCGGAGTTGCCGACGGCGGCGAGGCCGGCAGCAGTACAGCTCAACCCGAGAACGGAGGCGTCTTGGAGGACCGCACGTAGCTCCGGTTCGAGCCGATCGAGTCGGGCTTCGATGACGGCCTGGAGCGTGTCGGGGACCGCCAGATGGTCGGCTGTCGCCGCGGAATTCCCAGGTCCGCCGTCTACCTGAACGAGCGAACCCTCGTTCGCAAGCATCCGAACAATCTCGGCGGCGTACAGCGGGAAGCCCGAGGCCCGCCCGACGATGCGGGCGATCACGTCGGTCTCGATACTCCCGGGAGGTGCTCGGTCAGCATGGCCGTCATGTCGGCATCGACCAACGGCGCCAGACTCACCGACATCGACGACCGCTGCGCTGAGCCGAAGCCAGCGAATCGCTGGAGCAGTTCGGGTCGGGCCAGGGTCGACGACCAGGATCGGTGATCGGGTTGATCGGTCGACCAGTTCGCCGACGAATTCGACCAGGGAAGCGTCGGCCCAGTGGAGGTCCTCGAACGCGAGCACGGTCGTACCCTGGTTCGGCGATGTGTTGGAAGAAGGTGCGGATCGCCGAGTGCAGCTCAGAACCCGCCACCGGCGGGCATTTCGCCGAGGCCCAGCAGGCCGGCCAGCCATCCTTCGATCCATTGGCGGTCCTGATCGTCGGGGACGAATTCGGCCAGGCAGGTGCGGAGGCGGGTTCGAGCCCGGCTCGACTCCTCGTCTTCGGCTATCCCGGCCCGTTGGCGGATCATCTCGCCGACCGCCCACATGGGCAGGCCGTCGCCGTAGGACGGGGAGCGGCCCTGATGCCAGAAGATCGTTTCGGAGAAGCCGTCGACATGGTTCATGAACTCGCGAGCCAGCCGGGACTTGCCGATGCCCGGCTTCGCCGGTGATCGATACGAGCCGAGCCCGCTGTTCGGATGAGGTGGCTTCGAGCATGTCTTTGAGGAGGCGCATCTCCCGGTCACGACCGGTGAAGGGAAGCTCACGGGCGCTGATCTCCCGGCCGACCCGGCCGGCCGGACGCACGGCCCGCCAGGCTTCGACCAGTTCGGTTTTGCCTTTGACCTCCAGTTCGCCACGTGATTCGTACACGATCGATCGGGCGGTCACGTCGTGGGTCGAGGCTCCGACGAAGACCGTGCCGGGTTCGGCCGCCGACTGCAGGCGAGCGGCGGCGTTCACGAAGTCGCCGACGATGAGGCCCTTCTCGTTGCCGCCCGGGCCCACCGAGGTCGATCCTGAGTTGACGCCGGCTCGCAGTTGCAGGCCTTCGTGGCCCTGTTCCTCTCCAAGGGCAGCCACCATCGAGACGAGTTCGAGGGCAGCACGGACCGACCGTTCGCAGTCGTCTTCGCGGGTGGCTTCGGCTCCCCACACGCCCATGACGGCGTCGCCGATGAACTTGTCGACGAACCCGCCGAACTTCTCGATGATCGCCCGAGCTCGATCGAAGTAGACGGTCAGCAGGTCCCGGACTCTCGTCCGGGTCGCGGCCTTCCGAGAAGCGTGGTGTAGGCGACGATGTCGGCAAAAAGCACCGAAACGAATCGTTTCTCGGCATCGGATGTGGGCGCGGTGGGTTGGGTCTCGTCTGGCGGGGGAGCGGGCTTATTCCCGAGCGCGGTGCCGCAGCTGGCGCAAAAACTGTCGTTCGGGTCGACGGCAACGTGACAATTCGGGCACGTGTGCGCCAAAGCCTGCCCACAATGACGACAGAACTTGCTCCCGTCCGGGTTTTCCTGTCCACAGTTTCCGCAGTTAATCGCTCGTCCTCTCCAACGCCAACGAGCCTACCGCCACTGCATCGCTGGAGCCTGCTTGACGCTCGTGTGCGCATCCAATTAGGGGATTGACACGGTTCATACCATTCAATATACTTGAGGCCATGAATCGAAGAAGCGTTGCCACCGTTGTCCTAGCCAGTCGTCGCCATTGCGGGGGCGTTGCTGATCTTTGTGTCCTTTCAAGATCGGTTGCCCGACCAGGTGGCTACCCATTGGGGAGTGAATGGAACAGCCGACCGGTTCATGTCGAAGGGGTCCTTGCCAATCTTCTTGGCCGGGTTCTCGACGATCATGGGTGGCCTCTTCGCGGTGATCGCCTTCTCAGTGCAGCGATCGATGATCGGACTTCGTTTTCTCCGAGCGATGCCGCTGGCACTCGTCTCGTTCATCTTGTCGTTGGGTCTCATCTTGACCGCGATCCAGCTCGATGGTGGCGATGCGAACACGCTGCCCGGGTGGGCGATTCCGCTCGCACTGCTGATCGGCGTCTCCGGGTGGGTTCTCGCCGCCTGGATCGTTGGGCCGGATGAAGTAGTGCCATCCACGAACGCTCCTGGCCCAGCCGGGGCTGCCCGGGTCGGCCTGGCCGAAGGTTCCACTGCGGTGTGGTCGGGTCAAACTCCAGTTGCCACCGTCATTCCGGTTCTTGCCTCGATCCTCATCGTCTTGGCCTTCGTGCTCGGCTGGTTCGCTGGTTGGGTCCTCCTGGCCATTCTCCTTCCGGTGGCGGCACTTCTGGTTGGCTCGTCGATGTATCGGATTACAGTTGGTCCGAATGGACTGCGGGTAGCGGGCGGCGGAAGGCTCCACGGCGGTGTGGTCGGGCCAAACTCCAGTTGCCAATGTCATTCCGGTTCTTGCCGCGATCCTCATCGTCTTGGCCTTCGTCCTCGGCTGGTTCGCCGGTTGGTTCCTCCTCGCCATTCTCCTCCCGGTAGCAGCCCTTCTTGTCGGGTCGTCGATGTATCGGATCACGGTTGGTCCAAATGGGTTGCGGGTCGCTGGCATCCTGTTCGGGCTTCCCCGGATCCGGGTGCCACTGGACCAGATGGCCAGCGCAGAACCCGGAACCGTGAATGCCTGGTCCTTCGGTGGCTGGGGCCTTCGGATCGGCGTCAATGGCGAAAGTGCGGTGATCACCCGCTCGGGGCCAGCGCTCATCGTCCACCGAACCGACGGCGCAGCGCTGCGGGTGTCACTCGACAACCCTGAGGAACTAGCCGCGGTCCTCACCACGTTGATGGACCGCCGGTGATCATCGCCATCGATCTCGATTCGAACCGACCGCTCTACTTGCAGATCGTCGACGGGATCCGGGCGGCGCTCGTATCGGGCGAGGTGCAACCAGGGGATCGACTGCCTGCGGGGCGGGATCTCGCCGAGGCTCTCGATGTCAATCTCGAGACGGTGCAGCGTGCCTATCGCAAGTTGAGTGACGACGGCATCGTCACGTCGCGGGTCGGGCGAGGTACCCGGGTTTCAGAGACCCTGGACGTCACGGCCGTTGGTCTGAACGGTCTCATCGATGAACTCGTCGAGCAGGCTCGCCGCCTCGGGTTGAGCGCCGAAGAACTGGCCGGTCTCGTCCGTCAGCGCTACCCCGACGCCGGCTAGCCCGACACCTCAGCCGAACCCCCGGCCCCCTGGGCGCTCGAACGTGGGGCCCCAATGCCCGAAAATGGGCACTGGAACCCAGGGTTCAACCCAGGGTTCGTGGGCCCGGAAATGGGTACTCCAGCCCACAGAACGCGGCCCTCGGCTGTCCGTCAGGTGGCCGAATCGCCCCAGATAGTTGCGCAGATAATCACCCAGGTTTTACCGAACCGGCGTCGGAATCCGGCGTATTCTTTTCGACAGGCGAAGAGACGCCCAGGGACCGCCTCCTCGCAAGATGGACCTAATGGGAGGTAACAAATGAAAGGCGCGCTCGACGCATCTGCGCGACTGCTCTTCCGGTCTGCCCTCGTCATCTTTCTGGTGACGATCGTGATCGGAATACTCAACGGACTCGACATCTGGCTGCCCAGTCGGCAGATGATTCTCACTCACGTACACGCCGGAACCCTTGGCTGGATCACCATGTCGGTGATTGGTGTCGCGCTCCTCATGTATGGAGAAAACGCTGACGAAGCTGCCGTGAAATCGGGAACCCGCCTCGCACAGTCGGTGGTCGGAGCGACCGTTCTCTATGTGATCACCTTTGCGACTACGACCGGCGTCTTACGCCCGATTGCCGGCACGCTTATGTTGGCCGCCATCGTCTGGGCGCTCATCTGGGTGATTGGACGCCGCGCTTCCACGCCGTCGACGATTCCAACGGTGGGCATGTTGTTGGCGCTCATTTCGCTGACAATCGGTGCTGTGCTGGGTGTGCTGCTCGGATTGTTCATCGCCAATGGATCGCTCCCCGGTCTCGATGCCGACACAGCCGGAAGCCTCGCCGGCGCCCATCCGCCCGCCATGCTCATCGGCTATCTGGTGCTGGCCGGGATCGTCATCGCCGAATGGCTGCTCGACAAGAGTCCTCGACCGGCATCCGAGAGCAAGTCGGGCCTGACGGTTGTCTACGGGCTGTTCCTGTCCGGGTTGCTCTTCAACGTGGCGTTCATAGCCGATATCGAAGCTTTGATCCAGGTCGCCTCGATGCTCGAAGTGATCGGGATCATCATCTTCCTCGTCCGCATGCGGAACCATCTCAAACCTTCAGCATGGAAGGGCATCGGTTCGGATGCGTTCGGGATCATGTCGGTGGTGTACGTGGCGGTCGGCATTGCGTTGCTGGTTTACGTTGTGCAGTTGTTCGTCAGCGGGGAACTCGACCCGGAGACTGGTGAAGGGCCGGTCGGTGTGCTGGTTGCCTTCGATCATGCGCTGTTCGTTGGCGCCATGACGAACGCGTTGTTCGGGGTGGTTGCCATGCGGCTTGCCTATGACGACCTGGTTCGGATGGTCGTCTGGGGGGTCAACGTGAGCCTGGCAGGATTCCTCGTGGGGCTTGTCGCCGACTCGGCCATCGTCAAACAAGTTTCGGCACCGGTTATGGGCCTGGCGCTGATCCTGGGAATCTACGTTTTCCTCACCAGAAGCGAGGCGGAGCCATCGGCCGGCTGAGCTGGGTCGCGTTTTTCGTAGTGGTGGTGTTGGTCGGGGCTTGCGGCAACGCGGCTCCGGCCGACCCCGATTGGGAAGCCGCCCAAGAGATCTACGCCACGTGCGCGGCGTGCCACGGCAAAGCCGGCGAGGGCGGTGTGGGCCCGGCGCTGGCGACCGTCCTCGAGACCTTCCCGGACTGCGCCGAACACCAAAAGTGGATCAGCCTCGGGTCCCTCAAATGGAAGGAGTCGGTCGGCGACACCTATGGCGCTTCGGACAAGGAGATTGTCGGAATCATGCCAGCCTTCGACAAGCTCACCGGTACCGAACTCGCCCAGATCGCCGTATACGAACGGGTCCGGTTCGGGCTGGGCGATCTCGAAACCGAACGGGTTGCCTGTGGTCTCGGGTCGGTTCAGTAGTGGGTGCGACGTAGCCTGACCAGTAACCTCGCTCTCTGGAGGGTGCTGTGTTTGAAGCTGCGTTTTGGTTCATCGGAATGATGTTTTTGATCTTCTTCGGTCTGATCGCGCTCTTCGTACTGATCGTGGTGGTCTTCGGTAAGCGAGTCCACAAGCTCTGGGAGTACGAGGCTCACTTTTTGGATGAGACCGGCAAGTATGTCGGCGAGTTCGAAATCGAGATGTCGAAGGTTGGCAAGGAGGCCATCGATCACACGCTCAAAGCCGAGTTCGAAGCCCGCCACGAATCGATCGCGCCCGGGCAGTTGGTAGCGGTGAGTGTCGATGGTCTCGTCGTGATGCAAGGCACCGTGGTTCATGCCGGCAAGGTCGTGCTCACCGTCGATGACCTCACCGTCCGGGAGTTCGAGCCAACCGTCGGCCAAACCTGCCGTGTGGTCATCGACACCGAGGAACGCTGGATCGCCGACCTAAAGCTCGACTGACCATTGGCCACATTTGGGTGTTGGGAACGAGCCCCCCTACCCATTCGCTTTGCGATGGGTCCCTTCCCCCCGGTCGCTCCACTGCGTTTCGCTGGGGGGACCGACCGCGTGTTGCCTGGTGGGTGTTGGGACGAGCCCCCCTACCTTTCGCTTTGCGATGGGTCCCTTCCCCCGGTCGCTTCGCTGCGTTTCGCTGGGGGGACCGACATGAGTGGGTCGGGCGGATGTTGTCGGTTCCCCCAGGCCCGCTAGGGGCCGTCGCCTGAGCTGCGCTCAGGTAGGGGAAAGGTTCCTGCGGCCGGAGCGAAGCGAAGGGCGGAGGTAAGGGGGCTGGTTAAGCGTCACAGGTGGCACCTTGTTGGCCGCTTCGGTGTGTGCGCTTGGGTTGCATGCTCGGAGGGGGAGCGAGCCCCCCTACCCATCGCTTTGCGATGGGTCCCTTCCCCCGGGCACTCGCTTCGCTCGTTGGGGGGACCGACCGGGTGCCGACAGTGAGGAGCGGCCTTGTTGTGCCCGGGCCGGAGGCCCGGCCGGGGAAAGGTTCCTGCGGCCGGAGCGAAGCGAAGGCGGAGGTAAGGGGGCTGGTTAAGCGTCACAGGTGGCACCTTTTGCCGCTTCGGTGTGTTGGGTTGCATGCTCGGAGGGGGGCGAGCCCCCTACCCATCGCTTTGCGATGGGTCCCTTCCCCCGGGCACTCGCTTCGCTCGTTGGGGGGACCGACCGCGTGTTGCATGCTTGGAGGTGGCAGCGAGCGAGGGCTACGCTCGCGCTTGTGACAAGTCTTCGGGTTCTTTTTCTGGGCGGTACCGGCATCATCAGTTCCGCCTGTGTGAGGTCCGCACTTGAGGTCGGGCACGACGTGACCGTACTCAACCGGGGGACGACCGAAATGCGGCCGGTACCCGACGGTGCCCGCACGGTGATCGCTGATGTTCGGGACCCGGCCGCCGTGAGTGCGGCGGGTGGTGAGTTCGACGTGGTGCTCGACTTCCTTTCCTTCATTCCCGGTCACGTGCAGCCCCATATCGACCGATGGACGGGGCGGATCGGCCAGTACGTGTTCATCAGTTCGGCGTCGGCCTACCAAACCCCGCCGGCGCGGTTGCCGATCCTCGAAAGCACGCCGCTGCGCAACCCTTTTTGGCAGTACTCCCGGGACAAGATCGCCTGTGAGGATCTGCTTGTGGCCGCCTACCGGGAGGATAAGTTCCCGGCCACGATCGTCCGCCCGTCGCACACGTACGACCAAACGATGATGCCGTTCGAGGGTGGATGGACCGTCGTCGAGCGGATGCGCCGCGGTGTGCCAGTCGTCATTCACGGCGACGGAACGTCGCTGTGGACGCTCACCCACAACTCAGACTTCGCCCGGGCTTTCGTGGCGCTGATCGGTGATCCTCGCGCCATCGGCGACACCTTTCACATCACCTCTGATGAAACTCTTACCTGGGACCAGATCGCCCGCATGTTGGCTCAAGCCGCCGGAGTCGATTCGCCCCAGATCGTCCATGTTCCGTCCGATGTGATCGCCGCCTACGACGCGGAGTGGGGGGCCGGGTTGTTAGGCGACAAGGCGCATTCGATGGTGTTCGATAACAGCAAGATCAAAGAGCTTCGTACCAGGCTGGACCGCCACGGTGCCGTTCTGGCAAGGAGCCCGAGAGATCGTCGACTGGCACGACCAAGACCCTCATCGCCGCACGGCCAATCCCCATGTGGACCGGCTGATGGACCAACTCGTCAAAGAATTCGGCTCGGAGCGATAGCCCACCGCGACTGTTCTTCCTCGCTGATGCTGCGTCCGGTTGTGTTGCATGCTCGGAGAGGGGAACGAGCCCTCCCTACGCGGACTGGCTTTGCCAGTCCGTTTGCAGAACGGCTTTGCCGTTCTGCCACGTGACCGCCAGGTCACGCCCCTTCCCCCCGGACGCTTCACTTCGTTCCGCTGGGGGGACCGACCGATTGTTCGGGCGAGGGTTTGTTGTCGGTTCTCCCAGGGCTGTAAGGGCCGTCGCCTGAGCTTCGCTCAGGGAGGGGAACGGGCGTGACCTTCGGTCACTTTGCTGCCGGAGCGGTTTGGTGTCGGTTCCCCCAGGCCCGTAGGGCCGGCCGGGGAAAGGTTCCTGCGGCCGGAGCGGAGCGGAGGTCGGAGGTAAGGGGGCTGGTGAAGCCTCGTGAGCGGCCGCCTCGTTGAGCTGATTAGTCGTTGATCTTTTCCATGTGGTTGGCGTCGAAGAAGAAGGTCCAGCCGTCCATTTCGGGTGCGGTGATACCGAGCTGGGTGAGAATCGTGGCGATCTGGGAGCGGTGTTCGGTGCCGTGATTGATCGCCTGGAGGAGGAGCAACGACCGATGCATGCGCCACGTCGTGTCCGGGTCGTCGTCGTGGATTGTGACGTATCCGTCGGTGTCGGTCTCGGCGGCGGCTTGCTCGAGGAGCGCGTTGCCCTCGTCGAATGCGGCGGACAAAGCATCAAACCCCGGGAAGGGGGATTCGGCGAGTCGTTGCGGACGTTCGTGGCCGAAGAACCTGGCCGCGTAGGATTGCTGACCGCCCGCTACGTGGACGAGCGTGGCGCCGACGGTCCCGTAGGTTCCTTCGACCGTTGACTCCAGCTGCTCGCCCGTCAACCTGCGGCAGACACCGAGAAGCCGGTCGTTCATCATGGTGTTGTGCTTGAGAAGCTCAATAGGCAGGTTCATGCCGTGACCCTACCCGCCAGGTAGGTCATCGATCACTGCGTTAACTGGACGAGCTCGTACTCCGTCGCCCAGGCGGCGACGACTCGCTCAAGGTCCATGAATTTCCTGGCGTCAGCGATTACCGCTTTCCATTCGGCGGTAGACGTCGCCCGAGCCGCCGCCTCGAAATCGTCGAACCACACTTCGCCCAGTCCCGTATAGGGAATGTCGCCCCCTTCGGGGCTGTCGATGCAATGGTCCTGGACATAGCGGCGGAGTCCCGGAACCTGCCGAACCAGTTCGGCGTGTTCAGTACGCCAATGCTGGAGAGCATCCTCGCGTGGGACCCCTTGGCGGGTGTGCCACATAGTCAGGCGTTTGATCATAGGTGCTCCTTTCCCGATGCTCTCAAACTACCGATCAGGCCGTGTAGTGGTTTCGCCAGGAGTGGGTTGGGTTGTAGCCGAGTAAGCGCCGGGCTTTGTCGATCGAAAGCAGCGTCTCGTGGTCGGACACTTCGCCGCGCATGGGCACGTCGGGATAGAACTCGGCCATGAGTTCGGCGTTCGTCTGGGTCATGCAGGTGTCGGCCGCAGCCACCAGGAAAGGCTCGGCGCCTGGCACATCCTTCTCGAGGGCCAGTCGAGTGCATTGGGCAACGTCGCGAGCGTCGACGTAGCCCCACAGGTTCCACGCCCGGCTCTTGGGGTCTTCCCAGTACCCAGGGAAACGTTCGTAGTCGGCCTCTTCCATCACATTGGAATAGCGCAGCGCCACGTACGGGATTCCGGTCCAGCGGCTGAACTGCTCGCCGATCACCTCGCCGGCAAGTTTGGAAAGGGCATAGTGGAACTCGGGGAGGCGTGGGTGCTCCTCATCAATGGGGGCGTAGCGGGGTTGTTCTCGTTCGAACGGGAGGCCGATAAGGGTCTCGCTCGACGCCCACACCACTTTTTCCATCCCGAGTTGGGCCGCAGCCGAGAACACGTTGTAGGTGCTCATCATGTTGACCCGGAACGTCTCGCCGTCGGGGAGTACAAACGGTGCCGGAATCGCGGCGAGATGGACAACCGCGTCCGCACCCCGCAATGAATCGGTTGTTTGGCCCAGGTCGGTCAGATCGGCGATCAGCGTTGGAGCTCCCGGATCTCGCGAGGCGGCGACGTCAACGTTGGTGACGTCGTAGCCGTGGCTGACGAGGTCCGCCACGACGGCTCGCCCGGCTTTTCCGCTCCCGCCGGTAACTATGACTTTGTGCATTCGCGTTCCCTTCGATCTGCCGTCAGCCTACGGGTTGCCAATGCTCCGAAAGAAATCATGCGCTGGCACTCTTCTGGACGGAATGGCGCCGCTCCTTCGCTCCGCGAACATCGTGGGCCCGCCCATCGTTTCAGGGGAGCAAAAGACAGGAGTCGCCGAATTCGTGCCAGAGGTAGTCACCGTTCAAGGCGGCCTCATAGGCGGCCGCAACCAGTTCGCGTCCTGCCACAGCTTCGAGAAGCTGATGGTGTGAAGCCTCGGGAGGATGCCACCCGGTGATGATCCCGTCGACAGTTCGGGCGGCTCTGTCCGGTCCCAGGACGAGGTCGGTCCATCCAGCGCCGAAGCTCACCAAGCCGTCTTTGTCAGCCACTGACTCAAGTGCCCTTGTTACGGTCGTTCCAACTGCGATTACTCGACCGCCTCTGCGCTTGGTCCGATTGACCGCGACCGCCGTGGTTCGCGGTACCTTGTACGGCTCGGCGGATGGCGGCTCATGAGCCTCGAGTGACGACACGCCCGCATGCAGCGAGATCGCTGCGATGCGAACGCCCGCGTCGCCCAATCGACCGACGAGCGACATCGAGAACGGCCTGGCCGCGCTGGCCATCTCGGCGCTCCCCGGCCAGCTGGCCTGGTCTGCGAATACGGTCTGATACGCAGACAAGGGCCATTCTTCGGGAACGTAGCCATACCGGATCGGTCTGCCATGACGTTGCAGGAACCGGCGAACCCCTCCGCTTACGGCTAGCTGCGCCTTCCACAGCCGTACGCCATCCGTTGTACTCTGATCTGCGGGTTCGATCAGGACGATCGAACCACGCGCGACCTCGACCTCGTCACCCTGCCGGAGATCGAGCACCGGTCCCGAATTGTCCTGCTGCCTGACCTCAACCGTCCAATTGGAGCGACGGTTGCGCGATGAAAAATGAACGGTCACCGGCCGCCCGCGCACGGTCCCTCGGACAGCGGCGGCCATCGTCGGCGACGTGTTCACCACCACCAGGTCACCGGCCACCAGATGCTCGGTGAGTTGCTCGAACCGGGTGTGCGCGATCCCGGATGGCCGAGCCACCAGAAGTCGCACCTCATCCCGACGCAGCCCACGAGCTTCCGGCGGCGTCGAGGCTATGCGGTCGGGAGACAGGTCGAACTGGAATGGTGTCGTGACGCCCATCACTGCACCTCCGCAAGCAGATCCGCGGCCCGAAAACGCCCACTCGGTGGGCGCCTATCCACTAGCCGAAAGAGAGCCGGGATAACCGTCTCGGGGAGTGGCCGGTCGGAGATGTCTTCGCCGGGGAACGCTGCCTGGTGCATGTCCGTCCGCATATCTCCCGGGTCGAATGCGTATATCGACAAGTCCGGGTTTTCCTCGGCCAGCACGGCGCTTAGATGATCGAGGGCGGCCTTGGACGCTCCATACGCGCCCCAACCCGGGTAGGCCTCGACTGCGGCATCAGAGCTGATGTTGACGATGACACCGGACCGGGAAACCAGCGGCTGCAACAGCGCTTGGGTGAGTGCCAGCGGAGCCAGGACGTTCACGTCGAAGATCCGGGCGACGTCGTCTGGCGAGATCTGCGCCAGCGTCTGGAGCGGGCTTGGGCCCAGTTCACTTGCGTTGTTGATCAACAGGTCGAGGCTGATTCCGACTGCGCTGACGAGGTGGGCACGATGTGCCGGGTCGGTGATATCCCCGGTTACGCCGACGACATCGCCTCCGATTTGAACCGCGGCTGCGTCGAGGGTCACCTGACGTCTGCCGTCAATAATCACCGTCCAGTTCTGCCTGACGAGTTCGGTGGCGATGGCCTTGCCGAGTCCTCGAGTGCTGCCGGTGATGAGTGCGGTTGGCATGTCCAGCTCCTTCATGTTGAGTAGTAGTTCGCACCGTACAACTTGAAGTTAAACTTTAAGTCAAGGGATAATCTGGGGCATGGAACAATTGCTCACAATTAGCGAGGTAGCGGACCGCAGTGGCTTCGCCGCCTCTGCGTTGCGGTACTACGAACGAGAAGGGCTGGTTCAGGCGACGCGGACGCCGGGTGGCCAGCGGAGATACGAGCGGCATGAGCTACGGCGTCTGGCGTTTATTGCAGCGGCGCGCCATGTCGGACTCACTCTGGATGAGATCCGCGACGCGTTGTCGCTACTTCCGACAGGGCGGAATCCGACCAAAGCAGACTGGGCGAAGATTTCACGCTCTTGGCGTCATCGACTCGATGCTGAGATCGCCGCTCTGGAGAGCCTCCGGGACGGGTTGGATGGATGCATCGGCTGTGGATGTCTCAGCCTGCAGCGGTGCCGTCTGAGTAATCCACGAGACGTGGTGGCTTCTCGCGGTCCAGGCGCGGTGTTCCTCCCAGAGCCACTCCACCCCCACCCCGAGTAGTCAGGAGCGATCGAGAGGCGGTGGGTGCTGGCCTGTCCTATGGGACGTACTGTTCGGTGATACCGACGATTGCGCCACCCTCGATGGTGATCCAAACCCCTGGCTGATAATCGAGGCCCGCCCATCCGGCAGACCAATCCGCGTAGGAAACCGACTCGAGATCGGGCCCGCCGGCATCGACCAGCGCGGAGATCTCAACGATTGCACTCACTGGCACCGTTCGAGTCTCGGCCGAGAGGTTGCGGATGTAGTAATCATTGGGTGGCGGGGACTCCTCCCCATCCTCGGCGGCGGCTTCGGCGGCCGGAGTACCGCTGAACCAGCAGGCCAGATCGAATTCGATGTGGGCGGAGGTGGCTGAATCCACATATCCGAACCATTCACCGTTGGGCAACGTCTCGGATTCGGGCGTGCATCCGGAACCCTGCGCCTCGTCCATCACATTCAGATCGACAGGCACGGCGCCGGTTCGGGTCTGGTCCTGGCATTCGGTTTGCAGCCAGTTGTAGAAGTTGTTGCAGCTGCCAAAGATCGTATACCGAACTCGTTCGACCTCGTCGAATTCGAACGCGGTGGCGTTGAGCGAAGCCAGGAACGAAGCGCTTCCGCAGCTGGTCGACGCGTTGCTGAGTTCGTTTCGGAAGTCGACAAATTCGATCTTCAACAATCCGTCGGTGAGGTCGACTGATCGAACAGCACCGGTGGTGGCGGACGAGAAGAACGATCCAGCTCCGGCGCTTGTTTCGGCGGTGGTGGGACCTCCAACCAACGCCTCGAAGGCGGCGGTGATGGGATCGGCCGTCGCGGGGACCTCTCTTGCGAATCCCTGCACGAGCGAACAGTCGGTCCCATCGCCGACCGCGAAGTACAAAGTTAAGGTATCCATCTCGGTCGGCACAGTCGTTGTCGTAGCCGGTACGGTGGTTGTGGTGCTGGCCACCGGGAGCGTCGTGGTGGTTGTCTCAGCAATGGTTGTTGTGGAGTCGGGTTGTTCGGCACTCGTGCCGCAGGCTGAGATGATGACCATCAAGACTGCGAGAAGGGTGAGAGAGCGGTATCGAAACATGGCTATTCCTCCACAGTGAGCCTATGAGTTTCATGGGTGCCTGCCTAGAGTCTGACGTCGTTTCTTCACGCCTGGTTCCCGGCTGAGGAGTCGATTGAATAAAGTAGACGGATGACCCGTTTGTCCGTGCTGAAGGGTGACATCACCAAGCTGAAAGTCGACGTTATCGTCAACGCTGCCGCCCCGGACTTACTCGGCGGCGCGGGAGTCGACGGTGCCATCCATCGGGCGGCCGGCCCCGGCCTGGTCGCCCAATGTCGCACGCTTGGGGGCTGCGAAACGGGTGACGCCAAGATCACGGGTGGTTACCGGCTGCCGGCTACCGCCGTGATCCACACGGTTGGCCCCATCTGGCACGGCGGAGACCAGGGAGAGCCCGAGTTGCTCGCCTCTTGCTACCGCCAGAGCCTGGCGCTCGCGGAGGAATACGATCTCAAAACCATTGCCTTCCCGGCGATTAGCTGCGGCGTCTACGGATACCCGATCAGCCTGGCTGTCGAGGTGGCGGTCTCGACGATTCGAGAGCATCTTGAGGATTCGAAACTGGACGAAGTTATCCTCGTCGCCTTCAACGACGAGATCCTGGCGGCTTACGAACAAGCGTTAGAGGGCTAGTCCACCGCATCTTTGGGCGGGTTGGGCAGCCATCTCGAAAAAGGTGCGCATAGAATCCGGTGGCGCATGGACAGACCGCTTCCCTCGGGCACGCTGACCCTGATGTTCACGGACATTGAAGGGTCGAGCCGGCTGTGGGATACCCACCGGTCGGGAATGGCCGAGGCGCTCACCCAGCACAACGAGATTCTTCGCAAGGCGATCGCCGAACGGGCCGGTCTGGTCGTCAAGGACAAAGGTGATGGCTTCTTCGCCGTGTTCGTGGCCGCCGATGAAGCAGTCCGTTGTGCGGTCGAGATCCAGCAGCAGGTCCATCGAGCAGAGTGGCCAGCGGACACGGGACGCCTCAAGATCCGGATGGCGTTGCATACGGGATCGGTGGCCGATGAGTCTGGTGACTACCACGGCCCGGTGGTTAATCGGGTGGCTCGCCTTGAAGGAACCGCCCACGGTGACCAGGTCGTTGTCTCGGAGATCACCCGCACCCTGGCTCTCGATGGCTTACCCGCGGACGTTTCATTCCGCGACCTCGGTGTCGTCTCGTTGCGAGGAATGGACCGTCCAGAGCGGGTCTATCAACTGGTCGCTCCGGAACTGCCCGATGTCTTCCCCCCATTGCGGACCGAGTCGGGCGGTGGGGTCGCACTACCTGCGTATCCGACCTCGTTCGTGGGTCGTGAATCCGACCGGCAATCCATCGAGGAGATGTTCGCCGCTGACCATGCTCGACTGGTGACCCTGCTTGGACCAGGCGGGATTGGTAAGACCCGTTTGGCTGTCGAGACGGCCCGCCAAGTGGGGGAGTCACTCGACGGTGGCTCGTACTTCGTCGACCTCGCCCGCATTAGCGATCCGGCCGACGTGGGCTTGGCCATCGCCGAGGCGGTAGGCGCCCACCCCGAAGGGACGGCGTCCCCCGTGTCCATGGCTGCCGCACGTTTGGGGCGAACCACCATGCTGGTCCTTGATAATTTCGAACATGTCCAAACTGCAGCGACAACCGTGGCTGAACTCCTTGATGCCTCCGGATCGGTGCAATTGATCGCCACCAGTCGGTCGCCACTGCACATACGCGGTGAGCAGGTCTATCGGGTTGAGCCGTTGGGGTCGGCGAGCGGCAACGGATCGCTACCACCAGCAGCTGCTCTGTTTTACGAACGCGCGGCCGGGCACGGCGTCGATCTTCAACGCGACGGCTCAGAGGCGGAGGCGGTGCGCCGAATCGTGGAGCGCCTCGACGGACTGCCCTTGGCGATCGAGCTGGTCGCCGCTCGAACCCGGCTCATCGGTATCGCAGAGCTTGAGTCGATGCTCGACGAGTCGCTCGACGCCTTCGGGTCTGGGGCCGCTGACCTGCCGGATCGCCAGCGCACCATCCGGTCGACCATCGGTTGGAGCCTGCAAACGTTGAGCGACTCACAACACGATCTATTCACACGACTGTCGGTATTTCCGGCCGGCGCAACCCTGGCCCAGCTAGAGGCGGTGACCGAGCGGTCGAAGGCTGCACTGCTCGATGACGTCGGAGCCTTGGTCGACAACTCCTTAGTCAACGTCGTGACCGGCCTCCCCGGCGGTACTCGGTATCGCCAGTTGGTCTTGATGCGCGACTACGGGGGCGAGTTACTCGCAGAAGCGGGCCAGGTCGATGAAACGATGGGTCGACTACTGGACTATTACCAGTCGATCGCCACGGATCTCGGGGCTCAGCTTCAGATCAGCGAAGATTCACATCGAGCCACATCGGCCGATCACGCCAACCTTGCCGAAGTGATGTCGTGGAGCCTCGAACACGATCGGGTCGACGATATGGTCGAGTTCGTCGGTGACATCTGGGTCTATTGGTTCAACGGAGACCTGGCTTCTAAGGCTGTTCAGTGGGTCGAACGAGCGGTGCCGTTGCTTGATTCCGTGAAGCTCGACTGGCTGGTGGGATTCTTTGCTCTCCAGGCCGGCGACTTCGAGACGGCCCATGAGAAGCTCGCTTCCAGCCTCGTGGCGTTCAGCCAAACGGGCCATGACGAGTGGGTAGGGCGATGCCAGTTCTTTCTGGCGATGATGGCCGAAGATACCGACGAAGCAGAACGGCTTGCGTCCGAGGCCATTGCCGTCTTCGATGGCGGTATTCCCGGGGCCGACCTGTTCATGGCCAAACTGATGCAAAGCGTTGCCCTCCAGTCTCGCGGCCAGGTCGAGGAGTCGATCCAGATCAGGCGGAGCCTGGTTGACTGGGCGAACGAACGCCAGTTCCTGACGATGATTGCCTGGTCGGAATGGAATCTGGCGCTGGCGCTCCTCGCCGATGATCAGGACGCGGCCGCCGCTGAACACAACCAGCGGTCGCTCGAACATATGGCCGATGCCGGCTACCAAGAGGGTGTCGCTTCGGCGGCCGACGTCGCCGCTGCCATCAAGATCCGAAGCGGTGACCTCGAGGAGGGTTTGCGGATTCTCGGTGGCGCCGAATCCATTTGGCAGGCGATTGCGTCTTATCGCTGGCCGGAATCCGCCCAAGCCACTGCCGAAGCGCTCGACATGGCTCGTCAGGCTCTAGGCGAAGAAGCAGATCGGTTGCTTGCCGAAGGACGACAGCTGTCCATCGAACAACTTGCCGAGTTGGCCTCGATCGCTAGGTCGTCTGCGAGATCCCGTTTCTGATCTCGGGTCTACTAGAAAGCTGCCGCCGAACGTGGCTTGACCGACCAACGCCTTTAGCGCGCCAAGCGGATCGTGAAGGTGCAGCCGTGGCCCGGCGACGTCACCACATCGAGGGTGCCGCCATGGGCCTTCACAATCGATTGAGCGATCGCCAAACCCAGGCCCGAACCACCGTTCTGGCGGGATCGGGAATGGTCTCCACGGTAAAACCGATCGAACGCTTTGGCCGCCGCGTCGCTCGACATTCCCGGTCCATCGTCGGACACCGAAATCTCGACCGTGTCACCTAGGTCGTGGACCGAGAGTTCGATCTTCGCCTCGGGTGGCGTATAGATGAGGGCGTTGTCGACCAAACCGGCAATGACCTGCTGAATCAGCGAGGCGTCACCGTCGAATGTCAATGCGCCGGGTTCAGGACCACTCACCACAATGGTGCGTTCCGGTTGAGTCACGCGGGCGTTGTCTGCTGCGTCGCGTACCAGCAGACCAATGTCTATCGGACTCCTGGCGAGCGATCGCTTCTCGTCAAGACTGGCGAGCGTGAGCAGGTCTTCAACTAGGACACTCATACGAAGCGACTCGGCCTGCATTCGTCGTACAACATCATCCAAATCACCGTCCGCCCTGAAGCCCCCCGCGGCATACACGTCGAGGTATCCCCGAATTGACGTCAGCGGTGTGCGCAGCTCGTGGGATGCATCTGACACAAACTCCCGGAGTCGGTCCTCGGCGGCGTCGCGCTGGTCGAGCATTACGTTCAGTGCTTTTGCCAGCCGACCCGCCTCGGTCGATTCGGTCCGCTCAGGAGCTCGCTTGTCACGATCCCCGCCGGCGATCGCGTCGGCGGTCTCGGTGACTTCTGCGATCGGCTGGAGGCCGAGGCGGATCACCCACCAGCCAACGCTGCCCAGGGTCGCGACAATCAGGAGGCCGACGGCCAGGAACGTGAAGATCAGCCGCGACATGGTTTTGGTGATGTCATCAAGTGGAATTGCCACGACCAGCGTGTCGGGGTTGTCGGTCCCTCCCGGGGTAACCAGGACGCGGAAGTCAGTTGTCGAGGTCTTCCCGGCGACGGTCAAGAACGTCGGAGCCACCGGCAGACCGGATTCAAGTCTTGAAAGGTCCGGCTCGTCTTGGAGCAGCTGGCCGGAAGAGATTACGGTCACCGAACCGTCGGCAGCCACAGCTGCTACATACAGGTCGGAAATGGGAGGAGCTGATTCGGTGTCGGGCTCAGCCGGGCCAGGAGGAGGAAGCAGTCCGCGAGGGTTGGCCAGCGGACGGACCAGCTCCAGTCGGGTGTCGAGCTGATCGATCATGAAATCGCGCTGACCTATCACGATTGCTAGCGCCGACCCGACAAAGATGGTCAAGACAATGCCGACCCCGATCAGCAGGCGATTGCGCAGGCTCACTCGTCGACCCGGAGGCAGAATCCAACACCACGAATGGTGTGAATCAGCTTGGGTTCGACTTGGTCAACCTTGCGCCGCAGGTAGCTGATGTAGGTGTCGACCACCGACGAATCGCCACCGAAGTCGTACTGCCAAACGTGGTCGAGCAACTGGGAGCGACTCAGAACCTTTCCGGTATTGGCGAGCAAATACTCCAGTAAGGAATACTCCGTCGGCGAAAGCTGCACAACCTGGCCGGCTCTCGTCACTCGATGCGCGTCAAGGTCCATCTCAAGATCGGCACATACCAGATGGGTCTCTTGATTGGCCTTGCCCGACTGTTGGATGCGAAGTTGGACCCGTGCCACGAGTTCGGCGACAGCGAAGGGTTTGATCATGTAGTCGTCACCACCCGACGTGAGGCCCCGCACCCGGTCCTCGGTGGCATCCCGTGCCGTGAGAAAGATCACCGGGATCGTGGACCCCCTATCTCTGAGCCTCTTCAACATTTGGAAACCATCGAGGTCCGGCATCATTACGTCGAGCACAATCAAATCCGGCCGGAACTCTCCGACCGCCGCCAGGCCCGTCCATCCGTTGTCGGCGGCTGCCGTCTCGATGCCAGCCAACTGCAGGGCGCTTTCGACCAGGAATCGAATGTTCTCCTCGTCGTCAACGACGAGGACCCGGGGGGCGGTAGGGCTGGTCACTTTAATGAGTCGATGTAGTTGGTGATGGCAGCTGCCTCTGCGTTGATGGTGTCCACGTCGACGAGGTGGTTGGCGCCTTGTGCCAACACGTCAACCCATTCCTCGATAATACTGTCGGCGGCCCCGCTCCCATAGAACACCTCTGACAGTTCGGCCGTCATGGCTGCGTAGAGGTCGGCAAAGTCGGTGTCTGACATCAGTCGTTCCACCAGGATGTTTGAGCCTCCCGCCCCGGGGGTGCCTGCGACCGTGCCGGGGCCACCTGTGACGGGTGCGATGCCATCAGCGACTGTGCCTGGGCGGCCGGCGGCCGGCGCAGCGCCACCGATCGGCTCGGGTCGATCCCTACGAACACCGAGCCCTGCGCCGCCCCCGACGTTGGCGGTTCCGAATGCCAGGTTCAGGTCCCAATTGACGACAGTCATCTGTCCGGTCTCGTAGTCGTAGTGCAGATAGGAGTTGTTGCCGCGACCGTCGATATCGTCGCCGTTGCCAACCAGGTCTTGAAAGGCCAGATACGTGGCGAACGCATCGACGTCGAGATAGTCCCCGATGTTGGCAAGGAAGGACTCGTCGTCGGCGTTGTTGACGAAATCGAGGAAGTTAATCAACGGTTCGAGGTCGTCTTCGCCGGCTTTCTGGTCGAACACGTCCACGTAGGCATCGACGTCGTCGCCCCGATAGCTGTAGTCGCCCTCGCTGTCGGCCTTGTACAGCGCAGCATCGCCGGTACCGAAGTTGGCGTCATCCCATTCCTCGTCCGGGAGTTCGACAGCGAGGCGAAGCTCGGTTTCTCCTCCGTTCATCGTGAAAGTGGTAGCCATGGCTTCCTGGGCGGCCAAACCGGAAAGATCCAGCAGTTCAAGTGCCACAGCTTCGTTGAGGGCAGTCTCTGTTGAACTCGAACGGATCACGAGGTCGGTGTACCCCTGATACGTCTGGCCGTCGATGTACTTGTCGAAACGGATGAGCCAGGGGAGATCTTCGGGGTTGCCTGAGGTGGCCTCGGTGAGGCTGAATAGAGAGGAGTTGCCCTTCAAGCGCATTCCGACGCTCTCGAAAGTGGTGCCGTCGACCGTCACGGTGACTTCCATCCAATCCTTGTCGCCGGTGCTGACGTACGCCGAGATGATCTCGTCGTAAGCATCCGTGTCGAAGTTGACACTGATGGCGTGCACGACAGAGCTGTCGAACAGCTCAAGACCGTCCTCAAAAACGACAGTCTGGGCCCCGGCGGCGAACTGCGCATCGGTGCCGATCGCAGATTCGGTAACTGCGCCGCAGGAGGCGAGCAAGCTGACCGCGACTGTTAGCGCCGCAATGAATCTGAGGTACCGGTCGCGCGGGCGGTTCGACGCGATAGCGGGGTTCGGTCGATGCAACATGTTCGGGTCCTTCGGGTTCGATTACCACCATCAAACCGGCTGCCTTTGGGAGTCAGCTCCAAAGAGTCGGTGAGTTTCCTGTGAATCGAGCTGGGCTCCGGTCGAGAAGTCACAGGACCTCATTGGGAACATCACAGAGATCTCACAAACTGGTCCGGTCTGATGAGAACCAACAAACCGATCCCCTATGAGGAGTCACAACATCATGGAACAGTTCCCTTTGATCCTTGCCGACCTGGCGGCGATTCTGATCCTGGTCTTCGTCCTGTACTTCCCGCGTTATCGACGCAAGGAAATGGTCGTGGCCATCCTGGGTCTCAACGTCGGGGTCCTCGCCGTCGCCACCGCATTGTCGTCGGCTGAGGTGAGCGCCGGCCTGGGGCTTGGTCTGTTCGGTGTGTTATCCATCATTCGGCTTCGCTCTTCCGAACTCGAACAAGAGGAAGTCGCCTACTACTTCACCGCTCTCGCCATCGGACTTCTCGGCGGCATTTCGATATCGCCTGCCTGGCTGACGCCGGCGCTCATGGCGACAATCCTGGTTGCTCTTTACGTCGGGGACCATCCGCAGTTGTTCGCCAGGAGCCGCCATCAGGTCGTCACTTTGGGGGCCGCCCACACGGATGAATCGGTCCTCATCGCTCATGTTGAAGCGTTGCTCGACGCCAAGGTCTACCGACTCAAAGTGAAGAAGCTCGACCTCATCAATGACAGCACAACCATCGACGTCCGCTACCGAATTCGTGCCGAAGGCCAACCGGTGGTCTCCAACTCGTTGCACAAGGTTGAAGCACGATGACTGCGGTGGCCCATTCGTTGGATTATGCGGCAGGTCTGCCGGGCATCTCGTTGCATGCGGTCGACGAGATGGCGGGCCTTCAGACCCGGGTTGATCGCAAGTACGTTATCGATCCGCACGTGGTATCCGATTTGGTGGGTTCGCTTGAAGACTCCCTTTCGGTGCTCGATATCGATGGTGTTCGTACCTCGGGATATGAGTCGGTCTACTTCGACACTTCTGACCACGCGCTGTACCTGGCGGCGGCGCATGGCCGGCGCCGACGGTTCAAAGTGCGGACCCGGATGTACATGGAATCTGGCTTGTGCATGCTGGAAATCAAGACAAAGGGCAATCGGGGACAAACGATCAAACGTCGCATTGCCTACGACCCCGGCGACCGTCGCCGGCTCACTAGTGAGGGAGTCAGATTTGTCGATGCGTGGAGCGCCAGCTCCCTGGGGGCCGAACTCCTGGTTCCGACCCTGACCACTACGTACGACCGAACGACTTTCGTCGATCGAGATTCTCGATCGCGTATGACGATTGATTCCGATCTGGTTTGTTCAGACGAAATGGGTTCGGCGCTGGTGCTAGATGACTATCTGATCGTGGAAACCAAATCATCGGGCTTGCCTACGGCTGCCGATCGGTGGTTGTGGCAGCACGGGCATCGACCGACGAAAGTCAGCAAGTTCTCGACCGGTCTCGCGGCTCTACACCCGGAACTCCCGCACAACAAATGGCACCGGACGCTCAACAACTTCTTCTAATCGGGCCGGATTACCGGCCGGATTGTGTCCTATCGAGTTGTTACTTTTGATTGATACGGACAGAAAACAAGAGTGAATCCCATAGCCGGCGAGGCGGCCGATCGGGAGGAAAGACACACCAGTTACTTCGGGAAGCTGGCTGTCCGGGCAATGGAAGAGTTGGTGAGTCCACAGGTGGCTTGGTGGTTCGCAGCACTAAGTGACGATCACGAAAACTTCCAGGAGACTCTCGGCCGCCTCCTCGCCTCGGGCGATCGCCAGCGAGGGTTCGATCTACTCGGGAGTATCTGGCGCTATTACCGTGGGGTCGGAAGGCTAGGGGAGGGCGTGGTGCCGAGCTTTCCCTCGACCGCGCCATCGAGATGGCGCGAACCGTCTGACCGTTACGGGCCGGACTGTCTGATACAACGGATAGGATTAGGTTCCCGACTACGAGAGAGATCCATGGACACTTCATCTTCCGGCGCCCCCACCGACCATGGCGGGCTAGAAGTGCTCAGCCTCGACGAATGCCGCCAGCTACTCGCCACCCAGCAGATCGGGCGAATCGCCTTCATCTCGGCGGGTGAGCCTCTGATCATGCCGGTGACCTATCGAATGCATAAGGGCCACATCGTGTTCCGCACAACCACCGGGGAGAAGCTCGACGCAGCCCGCAACGCCGCGTCAGTGGGTTTTGAGATCGATGATTGGGACGCCAGCGACCAGTCAGGCTGGTCCGTCATCGTCGGTGGCACTGCCCAAGATGTCGAAGATCCCGCCGAGATCACCGAACTCAAAGAACTTGGCCTGCGCCCCTGGGCGGATACCGTGGCCCGCAACAACTGGGTACGGATCATCCCCAACGAAATCTCCGGCCGCCGCATCTAGCCGCAGTCTCTGCCAAGCGCCGATTGCGAGTGCTGAGATAGGCGCGCGCTGCAGCGGTATCGTTCCGATTCGCCAGGGACCGTAACCTCCAAAGGAAGCCATGATGAGCAATCTCAAAGCCACTCCGATTACCGGTCGGTTCCGGTCTATCACCGTTGTCTCCGTGCTTGCGCTCGGGTTGGCAGCCTGTGGTCAGGGTGATGTCCCGTTGGCCTCTCCGACAACCGCCCCCGCTACAACTTCGACGGCTGCCGAAACGACGACCACCACGGTCGTGTCCGACACGACCACGACCACGGCGCCCGAAGCTTCGACGACAACTACGGCGCCGATCCCCGCCGTGGTGCTGGCCGTTGCTCCAGACGGTCTGATGTTGGTCGATTCGGACACCGGCTCAACGACCCCACTTCTGTTCGGTACCGCCCAAGATCAGGTCGTTGCAGCCGTCGATGCGACCCTTGGCGAAGCCGGAGTCGTGAATCCCGGCAACGTCGAGTGCCCGAATGGTCAGGCTGCCGTCGGAGCGTGGAATGATCTTCAGCTGGAATTCGATGTTGATGGTTTGATGGCCTGGAGCCTGAACCCCGGATCTACCGTGACCGACATGATGGGGGTCGGGGTGGGTTCGACACTGACGGAAGTACAGGCTGGCTGGAACATAACGATCTTCGAATCGACCTTGGGCACGGAGTTCAACACGGACGTCGACGGGCAAGGCATCGGAGGGCTTTTGTCGGATGCCTCCGAGTCGGCCGTGGTGACCGCGTACTGGGCTGGCTTCGTCTGCACGTTCCGCTGAGTAGAATCTACCGGTTAGAACTTCCCCGCGGAACTGAACTGTCAGACGGACAGTTCTGCCATCGATATTGGGTGTCTAACTGCCGTTTGGTAACTCAATGAGGAGAGAAACATGCGAAAACTCGCAGCTACTGGCGCCATTGTCTTGGGCTTCCTGCTTCTAATAGGTGGCGCCGCCACGTATCTCGTCGTAAGCAACACGCTCGGCGAACAAAACATCACGACCTCCGATGACGCTTGCCTGCCCGGGAACGACGTGGATGGACCGTTCTCGGCCTACTGCCAGGCCAAGGTCATCGATAAACACGCTCTAGATTCGACGGGCGGTCTGCGCTACGCCGAAATGGACCGTGAGGATCCGTTGCGAGCAACGGCGATGAATGCGTCCTTCTTGCAGGCGTCCCTGTTTACGTCGGTACTGGCGTTTGGCGTGGCGGCACAGGCCATGGGCATGGGCGTGATCTTCATCTTGCTCGGCCTCGGAATCCGGGACGTAGCCGAAACGGTGAAGCCCGCTAAATCGTAGTTCCAACTGGCTGAGACAGAAGTTGTGGCCCCGGCTCTTCCGGGGCCACAACTTATTGGCTAGACATCGATCACCGTGCCTGCCCGGCCGGGAATGAACTCGTAGGGCAAGGGATGCGTGGCAATGGCTTCGGCGATTTCGTCGAGCATCTGGTCATTGTGACCGGGGTCATGATGGAACGTCACCAGCGCCCCGACTTCACTCAGTTCGGCAACATCGAGCGCCTGATCGAAGGTGCTGTGACCCCATCCTTGGCGCTCGGCGTATTCGTCGTCGGTGTATTGGGCGTCATGGATGAGCACGTCTACCCCGGCCATGAGATCGAAACCCGAGGTCCACTCCGGCTGCTCGGGGAAGTGCTCGACCCCGAGGGCTGGTTCATGGTCCGGCAGGTAGGCCATCGATGTGCCGTTCACGGCGAGGCGATAGCCCAAAGTAGCGCCCGGATGACACACGTAGTCGGTCGTGACTGTCACGGGACCCAGTTCAAATGACCCCGGGTCGGTGTCGTGAAGGACCACCGAAGACAATTCGCGCACGTGGACGGGGAAGAGTGGGGGAGACAGGTATCGGCTGAGCAGTTGTTCAAGGGTGAAGTTCGGCGAACCCGGTCCCCAGACGTGGACCTCGATTGATGGGTCAAACATCGGCCCGAAGAACCCCAAACCCTGGATGTGGTCCATGTGGAGATGAGTCAACAGGACGTCGACCCGGTCCTGGCCGACCATGGCTTCACCAAGACGGCGAATGCCCGATCCGGCATCGAGCACAATGGATCGGCCTTCGGCCGTGACGAGAATCGAAGCGGTGTCGCCACCGTATCCGACGGTCCCTGGGCCGGCGGCCGCCAACGACCCCCGTGTTCCTGACAGCTCGATCCTCACGGGATCGGTTCCTCCCAAAACATTGCGACGGCTCCGAGGTGGCGTTCGCTTAGCCCTTCGACCGGGAAGGCGGTGATGTGGAGATGCCGCCCGGCACCATCAGCGGTTTTGATGCGAAGTTGGCCATGGGCCGGGATTCGCTGCGTCAAGGCGATGACAACGGGAAGCTCCTCGGTCGGCACCGCTGAACCGTCAAGCGCCGTGGTCTGGAAGAGCTCTGCCAGGTCGTTGGCATGAATCACTCCGGCTTCGACATATCGCAGACCGAGTACCGCCTCAGCGGCTTCGTTGTAGAACAGCAGGTTGCCTTCGGCATCCATGATCCACACAGGAATCGCCTGATACGTGGACCATTGACGTAGCAAAATCAGTTCTATGGGTTGCGTCATCCTCGCCTCCCGTCACCTCAAAGCGTACTCCGACGATTATCCGACGCGCCGTAAACCTCGCCATCGCCTTTCATCTCTGCACGATCTGCGTCTGCATAGGGGTCGACGTCAGCCACTGGAGGCAAGGTTGGATAACCCTAAATCTGTCAAGCAGGTACAGTCATCGGGGTGCCTCCGTCATCACTCCCCGCGGTCTGATCGTTCTCGCCGTTGGCGCGATGGTGGCGCTGTCGGCGTGTTCTCCTTCGTCGGTTGACGAAACAACCACAACGTCGGCGGATCCCCAAACGACAACGACGTCACCGGGCGCAACGACCTCCTCCACAGCCCCCTCGACGACGACACCAACCGACGATGGAGCTGAGCCTGTCCCACCGATCCCGCTCTCGACCGCCGAACTCGACTCATTGCCAGGACGACTTGCGATAAACAGTGATCAGCGCCAAATGGTGAGCGTGGTAAACCCCGACTTGTCGACCTTGGAACTTGCCGACACCACTGGCGAGTTCGCTGCTCAGCCGACCTGGTCACCGGACGGAAGGTTCGTCGCGCACTCCCGGGTGGCATCCAATGGGGGAGCGTCGGTGGTAGTCACGCTGATCGAGGATGGATCGGCAACAGAATATGTGACACCGTTTCGGGTCTTCTATATCCAGTGGCGGCCGGACAGCGAGGCGATCGGTGTGCTCGGGGCAGGCGGGGAAGGTACGGCGCTGGTCATTATCGAGCTTGATGGTGGCAAGGTCACGCCGATGCATTCGGCCGGATCGTTCTACTTCCACTGGTCGCCAGACGGATCAACGCTGGTTACGCACCTGGACAGCTCGATCATCGAGTTGGTTGACGTTGCAACTGGTGAGCGGACCACGATCGACACTGAGACCGGAACGTTCGAAGCTCCCCAGTGGACCGGCGACGGTGAATCGATTCTTTACGTAAGACCGCTCATCGTCCAGTCAGCCGGCTTCGCAGGGTGGTTCACAGCTCAGGCGACGATGGATCAGCTGATTAGTCGCAACGTGGCCACGGGTGAGGAAACGGTCATGGCCGAAGACCTAGCCATCACCAGCTTCTCTTTGTCTCCCGATGGTGCATCGATCGGCTACACGACCGGCGGGGACCGAGAGTTGCGGGTGGTGGATCTCGCCACCGGCGACCGGAGAGCATCGACATCGGCACTGTCTTCATCTGGCAGTGGAGCCCTGACAGTCAGAAGATTCTCGTGATGGGACTCGAAGACGCGGGCCTAATCCTGCGGGTGTGGGACTCCGGAATCGTTACCGAATACTTCACTGCTTTGCCAACGGGTCCGTTCTTCAATCGCTATCTAATTTTTTGGGGTCAGTACGACCGAAGCATGACCCTGTGGGCCCCTGACAGTTCTGCGTTTGTTTTTCCAGCGACCGACCGCGGCGTCGATTCCGTATTCCTGCAGCGGTTGGTAGACGAGTTCCCACTGATCGTCGCTCCGGGCGCCGTAGCCAACTTCTCCCCGACCGCCGACTTAACTAACTGAGCCGCCCTACCGATAGCTGATGGATGAATACCATCCGGCTCAGGTACCCGGCTCAATGCTCGGGCTGTGATGCTCACCTCATAGTGGGGTCCGAAGCCACATGGGATCGCCAGGCGAGAACGGCCACCTGCTGCCAGTGTTCAAGCGGTGACGATTCAACGCCCATCCCGGCCGATCCTTTTGCCGGGCCATCCATCACTCGTGGATCCGCTGGTGCGTCCGCGCTCGCCGAGTTCGAAAGGAGGAGTTCGTTCGGAGGCGACTCTATCTCCCGCCGATCTCCTCGGCTGGGCGGTGTTCTGCACACGCTGGCAGGCGAGCCGCAACATACGCGTGCCTGGCTGAAAGGGGCGGAAGGGGAGATGGCACTCGGCCGGATGCTTGACGCGGTCCCGAGTAGCTGGGCGCTACATGATCGAGCCATTCCCGGCTCGCGGGCCAATATCGATCACGTGCTGGTTGCTCCAAGCGGAGTCTTCGTAATCGACGCGAAGCTGTACGCCGGAAAGCTGACGAAGAATCGAGGCCAGCTTTACGTTGGGGGCCGAGCGAAGGAGAATCTGATCACAGGGCTGCACAAGCAGATTGATCTCGTCCAGGCACAGCTTCGGGAGGAGATCACCGTGAGCGGGGTCCTATGTTTCGTGCGCGGTACGTTCGAGACGCTACCCACCCTTCACGGTGGGAGGAGTCACGGTCCATAGCGTGGGAAGCCTTCGGAGGAAGCTAAAAAAGGACGGGCCGTTGTCGTTCTCAGACCGGCAGCGAATCGCTGGAGATCTGTCCGAGCGCTTTCCTCCGGCTAGGACCAAATGAACCGAGCTGACGGAGTGAGTAGGCGACTGTGATTTTTCGAAACCGGGTGGCCTACGCCCTCTGGGGCTTCGCCGTGGTCGTTCTTGTGTTTGTCGCCACGATGACCGGGGCGGCGATGATGGGATATCGGGGCGAGCCCGACTCGCCGGTTCTGGTCGCGGGAGTCTTGATCTTGTTCTGGTTTGGGGCAATTGGTCTGCTCGCATTCGCAGCGGCCCAATCGGCGACAATCGTAGAACTCGAAGTAGGTGGCGGCCTGCGGGTGACACATCGGTTTCCGTTTCGGAAAGAATCTCGTCACGTAGCGATGGCCGATATTCAGGATGTCGCAATTGTTGAGGGGGTCGACGACGAAGGGGGCGCGTACTTCTTCGCCCGGATGCAGTTGCGTGATGGGTCCGATGTCGATCTGGCTGAGAGCCACGACCGTCGGAGATGCGAAGCCGTCAGGGATCGCTTCCTAACGGCCATCGGCTGACCGGAAACCGGCGGGCGCGTTGGTTACCATCTACCCATGCGGATACTCGGACGACGGCGCAAGAATCCACGCGAGCCCCTGGCCGTCGCGTTCCGCAGGGAAATCCCGCTCGTCGCCGGGCCGTGCCGGGCGAGCGAAGCCCTTTCCCAGGCGCACGCGTTGGTCGCAACCGCTGACCCGCGTGCGTATCCCGTGTTTATGTCGACCGATCAAATCGACGACCAGGGAAGATCAGCTCACTGGGAAGTGAGTTTCGACTCGCCAGCGCTCGTGGCGACTCTACGAGTGGAATTCGGGCTCGACTGTTGCAATAGTGCGCGGGGTTCCCCATGTGAGCGACAAGCCCGGCTCGTTCATGCCTGACCTGTGGGAACGAATGAACGCCACCCAGCGGAAAGTGTTCACGGACGAGTGGTTCTCGTGGAAGCCGCTAACGGCGATCGTCGACTCAGATGCAGCGATAGCCCAGCTAGTCGCCGAACATGCCGACATTGACTTCGGTTCCGAAGCGGCCGTTTCGTTCACGACTGACCGCGCCGACGAGCTGTGGGAATTTACGGTCGGCTCCGGCCAATGGTGGACTCCTCTGTTTTGAGACCTCCTGGGCTGCTCTGAATTCTGCGTAGAGTTAGCTCACCACGCCCACAAACCGGCCGCGTCCGTCGAATCCATCCTCGACGGCGACGCTGGAAAAGCCGGCATGTTGCAGAGCGTCAACGTAGGTGGCGTCGTCGAACAGCCCCATAAGGTGGCGTTCCTCGAAGTATTCGATGCCATCGGCCGTTACGAGTGTGTGGGCTGCCAGCATGTCGGTCTGGTCATCTCTGATCCTCGCCAGGATTGATCGGGTCAGTGTTGCCTCGGCGCTCTCAAAAGTCTCGGCGGATCGGAATCCGTCGATGGCCTCCGTCGGTCGCAACCACCCATCGACAACGACAACCCCACCCGGCTCGACGTGGCGCGCAAAGTTCTGGAACGCAACTTGCAGTCGATCCACCGTGCGAACGTATCCAATGCTCGAGAAGACACAGATCACCGCATCGAAGCGTCGACCGAGATCAATCTTGGTGTAGTCGCCCAATCGCACGTTGAGCTCGGGGTGGCGTTCGCGACAAACCGCGATCATCTCCTGAGAGATGTCGCAACCGACCACGTCGAACCACCGGTTCAGGCGACTCAGGACTTGCCCGGTCCCAACTGCCATTTCAGCCAAACTCTTGGCGTTGGGTAGGCGGTCCATGATGAGCTCACGCACGTTGTTGGCGTGCCAGTCGTAGTCGACGCGTTGCTCATAGATCAGGTCGTAGACATGCGCCGATCGCCGAAACGGTTCCATGATGAAAACGTAGTTGGACTCGGTGGCTTGTGTCAGGCTTTTATCCCGCCGCCGGGCGACTCAAGCCGGGACGGATCGGTAGCGTTGACGCATGACCGCTCTTGCAGAATATGAACAGCACGATGCCGTTGGTCTCGCCGACCTTGTTAGAAGCGGAGCCGCCCATCCGCGCGAACTCCTAGAAGCGGCGATCGCCAGCGTCGAGCGCTCCAACGCATCGGTCAATGCCGTCGTCCACAAGTTCTACGAACGGGCAATGGACTTGCCGACGGTCCGATTCCAGAAGGCCCGCTGGCTGGCGTGCCGTTTCTGCTCAAGGATCTGGGTTCGGCCATGTCGGGTATCCCGCTCACCGGCGGATCGCGCTATTTGATGCAGTTCACTCCCGATTTTGATAGCGAGATCGTCGCCCGATACAAGGAGGCAGGCCTCGTCATCTTCGGAAAGACGAACACACCCGAGTTCGGGTTGGTGGCAGTCACCGAACCCGAACTGCATGGCCCTACGCACAACCCGTGGGATCTGACCCGGACGCCCGGTGGTTCGAGCGGCGGGGCTGCGGCAGCTGTCGCGGCTGGATACGTGCCTGCGGCTCACGCCAGCGACGGTGGAGGGTCTATTCGTATTCCCGCCTCGGCTTGTGGTCTCTTCGGGATCAAGCCGACTCGAGGCCGAGTTCCTCATGGACCGGCCGCCGGGGATCCCGGCTTCGGGCTCACCCAGACCCATGCGATCACGAGATCAGTGCGCGACAGCGCGCTGCTGCTCGACGTCGCCCGGGGCCATGATCACGGTGCCCCCTATCAGATTCGTGAACCTGATCGACCCTACGTTGAGGAAGTTGACGTCGATCCGGGCAAGCTGCGGATCGGGTTCACCAATCAAGCACTGTTCGGTACCGATACCCATCCCGACTGTGTCGAGGCCGTCGAAAAGACCGTCGGGTTGCTCGAAAGTCTTGGCCACCACGTCGAAGAGGTCGCGATCCCATTTGACCGGGAGCGGATGCCGAGCACTTTCGTCCGGATCTGGGCAGCCTCGCTCGCCGGCGACCTGGAAACGATGCAACTGGCAACTGGAAAGAAGCTGCATCCCGATCACTTCGAGCTGACTACCTGGCTTCTGGCAGTGATCGGACGCAAACTTGTCAGCGGCCGAATTGGCAGCCGATGTGGGTTTCATGCATTCGGAGTCACGTCGGGTTCAGACGGCCTGGCGGGATCACGATGTCATCATCACTCCAACGCTGGCGAGGCCGCCGGTGAAGATCGGAGAGCTGGCGCCGACCGAATCACAGATCCGTCAGATGAAGGTGCTGATCAAAGCCCCGGTCCGGATGTTGCTAGACCGGGCTCTCGCCGAAGTGGCCGGTGAGAACATGGCCCCGGTCCCCAACACGATGCTGTTCAACATGACCGGCCAACCGGCCATGTCCGTCCCGTTGCATTGGAACGCGGAGAATCTGCCGATCGGTGTCCAGTTCGTTGGACGGTGGGGAGACGAAGCCACGTTGTTCCGACTCGCCTCCCAACTCCAGGCCGCCCAACCCTGGTGGCACCGCCGCCCGCCTGCCGTTCACTAGGACCCGATAACAAATAGTCAGGCGCGCTGCCTGCGGTTCCGCTTGAATCGGGGAGATGAGCTTCACTCCGATTACCACAGAGCGGCTCGTCATTCGCCCGGTTACCGGCGACGACGTCTGGCCGCTTCTTGCTCGTCGCAATGATCCGAAAGCCGGGTTGTACCAGGGTTGGGAGCTGCCGTTCACCCTGGACCGGGCCGAAGAGTTGATCGCTGGCGCTGCGGCCATGGATGGCCCGGCGGACGGGGAATGGTGGATGGCAGCAGTCGATCTGAAGTCCAGTGGGGCGGTCGTCGGTGATGTGGCCGTGCACCTCACCTGGGGAGGACGGTGTGCTGAGATCGGTTACACGCTGGCTTCACAATACTGGGGCAACGGGTATTCGACCGAGGCGGCCGGGGCGATGGTTGACTATCTGTTCAGTGACCCCATTGTCACCCGGGTGTCCGGGACGGTGCATCCCGAGAACACTGCCTCGGCTCGAGTCCTTGAGCGGATCGGCATGCTGTACGAAGGGCACACTCGGAACTCGTTCTGGGTGGGGGACGTCAACTCGGACGATTGGATCTACGGCATGACCCGGGACGACTGGGACACATGGCGTAACCGGGCTCGGACCCCGCTAGGTGAGGTGGCGCTGGTTCCTATTGATCAATCCAATGAGGGCGCGGTATTCAAACTGAAGACCCACTGGACACAACGGGACTTCGTTGCGCCGATGGAGTGGTCCTTTACTGATGCGCTATTTCCGGAAATAGTGGATGGTGCGCCCCTGGTGCCGTGGATGCGAGCCGTGCAGGCCGATGGGGATCTGGTCGGCTTCGTGATGCTGGCGCTTGTCACTGAGGCGCATCCGGAGCCTTATCTTTGGAGGTTGTTGGTCGATCGACTCCACCAACGGCGAGGCATCGGCAAACAAGTCCTCGACCTCGTCGCGCAAGAGTGCCGCTCGATGGGCACCTCAACTCTGATGACGAGCTGGAACCCGGAGCCCGGAACACCTGAGAAGTTCTACCTCGCCTACGGCTTCGAACCAACCGGCGAGATAGTCGATGGAGAAGTCGAAGCACGCCTCAAGCTCTAACGCCCGCCACCGAGCTCGCCCCCATCCCTAAACGAGTGTGCTTACGGTTTGTTATATCGAGCCTGGATGCACACTCGATTGGCGGTCCGCCACCCGCTGCGATCGAGTGTGCTTACGGTTCGTTATATCGAGCGTGGATGCACATTCGTCCCCTACGGGGGAGCGGCGCAGATGCCGCGGTTTGTGTATGGTCCCCGTCATGGAATCTGAGGCTGAGGCGAGTTCGTCACCGTTTGGGGTGCGACCGGGAGAGATGATCGGGCAGGCGTGGCCGGCGTATTGGGCCAATCGCAATCAGCTGACGTTGTACTCGCTGGTATCGATCCTCGTCTACTACGCCTCGATCCAGTTGGTGTCCGACGATCAGGGCGCATGGACGCAAGTGGCGATTCTGATCGGTGGCATGGTGGCGACCACCACGGTTGCCTATCCGTGGTTCCGAGCAGCACTGGCGGCGGTCGACGGGAAGGCTGCCCCCTTTCAAACGAGCCGGTTCTACGACATGGCAGTCGCATCGGCCTTCTTCTGGGCGGGCATCCTGCTCGGCTTTCGCTACCTCTACGGACTACCGGCGCTAATCGTGCTGGTCATGTACGCCTTCTTCGGTTACGCCGTCGCCGACGAACCTCACCGTGGTGGGCTCAAAGCTCTCGGGTGGAGTGTCCACATTGGAACCAAGAGACGGATCGGTGTCTTCGCCATCGTCGTACTTTTGCTGATGATGAACCTGGTGGCGTTCTTCCCGATCGGTCTGGGGACCGATCCAGTCATGCTTGGGAGCGACCGCGCTGCTGTTGACAGTCACTACGAACATTTCGATAGTCTCGGGAGCGGTCGTTTATCGGGTGCTTAGAGCGGAAGGTGTCAGAAAACATGAGCACGATACTTAGAGGGGCGGCCGCTTCGACTGGCGTCGTCGTGGGGCCAGCATATTTCTATCGACCGGTATCGGATGAACCGTTGCCTGAGTTCGACGATCCGACACGGCTCGTTCACTACGGCGGTGCAGGCCACCGTCGCCGAGTTGCGCGATCTGAAGGCTGCAGCAACTGCGGCCGAGCGGGTCGAAGCAGCTGACGTGATGGGTGCACAGGCTGCCATGGCTGAGGACCCGATGATGATTACCGAAGTTGAGTCTCGACTAGCCGACGGTATGAGTCTTGACTTGGCCACGAAGGAAGTATCCGAACAGCTATCAGCCATGCTGGCGTCGCTCGATGACCCTTACCTCGCGGCCCGTTCCCAGGACGTCATCGAAGTGATGAACCGTATTCGAACGCAATTGTCTGGAAAGGAGCGAGCGTCTCTGGCCTTTGATGAGCCGATGATCATCGTTACCGAGGAGCTCTCGGCGGCTGACACCGTCAATCTCGATCCTGAAAAGGTTCTCGGGTTTGTCACATCGAAGGGCGGTCCGACGGGCCATGTGGCGGTTATCGCTCGCTCGCTTGGGATCCCGGCGGTGGTGGGAGTCGTGGGGGTTGATGATATTTCAGCCGAGCCAAATCGCCCTGGACGGTTCAACCGGCGAAGTGGTAGCCGACCCGGATGAAGAGACGCTGGCTCGCTTTCAAAAAGCTATTGAACGAGAGACCCGGCAACGCGCGGCAGATGCCACCTATGCGGGCAGGTCAGTTGCTTATCAGGGCCGTGCGGTCCGGATAGCCGCCAACGTGGGCAGCTCCAGTGACGTCGCCGCCAGCTTGCATGCCGACGGGATCGGGCTCTATCGGACCGAATTCCTGTTCCTCGATACGGACCGTCCTCCGACCGAAGATGAGCAGTACGAGGCCTACGCTGAGGCTGCTGCATCCTTCGCTCACCCTGTCGTGGTCCGTACCTTCGATATCGGTGGCGACAAACCCGCCGAGTACCTGGCGATGCCGGCTGAGGAGAATCCGTTTCTTGGCGTGCGCGGTGTCCGGCTTTATGAGCAGCAGGCGGACCTTTTTCAAAGTCAGCTGCGAGCTTTGTTGCGAGCGGCCACCCAGGGCGATCTGTGGGTGATGATTCCGATGGTGTCGACGGTGGCCGAGATCCTGGCTGTACGTGAGGCAATCGGCCACGCCGAGAAGTCCCTTGCTGCGGACGGAACCGAGTTCGGCAAGGTGAAGGTTGGGGTCATGATCGAGGTCCCGTCTGCCGCAATCTCGGCGACCCAGTTAGCCCGACATGTTGACTTCTTCAGCATCGGCACGAACGACCTGACCCAGTACACGATGGCGACCGACCGCACCTCAGGCGCCTTGGCCGCCTACTCGGATCCGGCTCATCCGGCGGTGCTTCAACTCTGCGCCACCACCGCCAAAGCGGCAACCAGCGCCGGTATTTCGGTGGCGGTCTGCGGCGAAGCAGGCTCAGATCCGGTGACGGCTGCCATGTTCCTGGCGATGGGGATGGACAAGCTTTCCGTAGCCGCTCCCAGAGTCAATTCCATCCGGGCCTTGGTCGACCAGCTCGACCCGGACAAGGCGTCGGCTGCGTTGGAGCGGGCGCTTGGAGCAGATTCAGCAACCGAAGTTCGCGAAATCGTCGGTGCCATTCTGCCGTGAGTCACAGCCTCGACAGCCGGCAGGTTCGCATCGCCTTGTGGTTGCTCGATCAGACTCAACCGAAAAGCACCGCCGCGCTGGCCGACGACCTTGGGCTCTCTCAGCGGGTAGTTCGCTATCGCCTGGCGGCGGTCGAGGCTTACCTACGATCTCGCGATCTGTCTCTGACCAAACAAGCCGGGGTTGGTCTGGTTGTCGAGGGGGCGGATACCGATAGGGCCGCCGCCCGACGTGAGCTAGCCGAGGAATCCGATGACGCTTATCGGGTGTACGCCCGAGATGAACGCATCGACCTGCTTCGAGCCGTTCTGCTGGATCGGGCTCCCAACAACATCACCATGGAAGAACTCCAACGCGAACTGGAGGTATCGCTGACGTCGGCCCGGCGCGATACGTTGCGGACTGAACCGTGGTTTGAGGCGCAGAGCTTGCTGATCGCCCGGCGGCCCGGTGTCGGATTGGCCGTCGTTGGAAGCGAGGGTGCGATCAGACGGGCGACCGTCAAGCTGATTCTTGAGGCGATCCCAGACGAGACGCTTTCCCAGGCGAGCGATGAGCTCCTGCCGCTTCCGAGCTTGACGACCAGGGTGTCAGCGGGCATGCGGGCCTACATGATGCGACTGCCACTGTTCGCTTGCGCCGAACTTGTTCGAGCGCACAGCGAAGCAGGACTACGTATTCAGAACGACGTCATGCTGCCGCTGTACCTGGCAGTCACGGCGACTGCGGCTGGAGAGGGCCGGACGGTGGTCCACGATCCGGGCCAGCTGCGATCCTTGATGGACCATCCCGTGTTCGCCACAGCTACCAGCATCGCCTCGGGGTTGGTTGAGATAACCGACGGGACGATCACCGAAGAGGAGATTGCGGGCATTACCGAGTTTCTGCTCGGGGTGGTCGCGCTCGATGACGAGGACCGAACCGGGACCGTCAGCGATGAACTCGTCGAGGAGGTGCTGCTGCTCGCGTCGGCCGAGCTTCATCCGATCCTTATCGACGACGCCGAGCTGCGCCGGGGGCTGAGCCAACACTTCGAGCGTTGGTCGGTTCGGATGGGGTACGGACTACCGGTTCACAACCCGCTGCTCCAGGAAGTATCGGAACGTTACCCGGACGTACATGCAGTGGCACGCCGGATTGGCGAACTGGTCGAATCCCGGATCGGTCATCCAGTCCCCGAGGACGAAATTGGCTTCATCACGATGTATCTGTCAGGAGCCATGGAACGCACGCACTTGTGGCCCCGGCGTCGAGCGGTCGTCGTGTGTCCGAGTGGCATGGCGACTGTGTGGATTCTCGTGTCGCGGATTCAGGCCGAGTTTCCGCACCTTGAGATCGCCCAGGTGGTCTCAGCGCACAAGTTCGACAACGAAGACCTCGATGCCGACCTGGTGATTTCGACTGTGCCCCTCAGTGAGGAGCGACTGCCGGTCGTCGTCGTTCATGCCCTCTTGGGAGCCGAGGATGTCCGCTCGATCGCCCGCCATTTGACCCGAAACTGACGCGGCCGACCATTTTGTCATAAGTCGGCTTTCCCGAATTACTACTTGAAGCCGTAGCTCGCGCGCACCACTATGGGTCTTACTGGAATTCCCGTGATTCGGAGGAGGAAAACGGATGAAGGCTCAGGTACAACGCCTAGGCGGCTTCATGGCCGGCATGGTTATCCCCAATATTGGGGCGTTTATTGCGTGGGGACTTATCACCACGCTGTTTATCCCACCCGGCTGGCTGGCCAAGTGGTTCGGCGAGGATTCGCTTGACTATGCAGTACATAACGGACAACACCGTCGGCCCCATGATCAAGTACCTACTGCCACTGCTCATCGCTTATACCGGTGGCAAGATGATCTACGGACATCGTGGTGGCGTCCTAGGTGCCATTGCCGTGATGGGTGCGATCGGTGGTTCGTTCTACGAGATCACCTCTGGTCCCTTCGCCGGAGCTGCGGATTCGCCGCCCCAGTTCCTGGGCGCCATGGTCGTCGGTCCATTGGCGGGTTGGCTCATGAAGAAGACCGACGCCTTCCTCGAACCAAGAACTCCGGCTGGATTCGAGATGTTGTACAACAACTTCTCACAAGGAATCCTTGGCCTCGTTCTGGCGATGATCGGATTCTGGGTTATTGGTCCAATCATGGCGGCTATTGCAGTTGTCTTCGGTGCGGTCCTCAAGGGCATCGCCGATGCCGGTCTGCTTCCGCTCATGGACATCCCGATCGAGGTTGGCAAAGTGTTGTTCCTGAACAACGCCATCAACCACGGAATCTTGACTCCGTTGGGTGCTGCAGAAGCGGCCGAAACCGGCAAGTCGATCTACTTCATGCTCGAGTCGAACCCCGGTCCGGGTCTCGGTTTGCTTGGTTCTTACTGGTTCGCCGGCAAGGGTCTCGCCAAGCTGTCCGCTCCTGGATCGATCATCATCCACTTCTTCGGTGGTATTCATGAGGTGTACTTCCCGTTCGTACTCATGAACCCGGTGATGATCGTGGCGATGTGGGCTGGTGGTATCACCGCAGACATCACGTTCGTTGCGACGAACGCTGGTCTGTCGGCGTCACCTGCTCCTGGATCGATCTTCGCCTACATCGCGCTGCTCCCGGCAGGCGGCGGTGGCGTAGGAGCTCTGCTCGGTGTGGCGGTCGGCGCGGTAGCGGCCTTCGTGGTCGGCGTCGTACTGCTGAGACTGTTCCCGGTCAAAGAAATGGACGATGCGTCCGTCGAAGACGGAGCGATGCACGACGTGCCGCACGTTCCGCTCGGCGCTGAGGGATAAGCCCTCGAGGTAACAGACATAACAGTGGTGGATGCCTGCGGCCAACCGCAGGCATCCACCATATAATTCATTCAGAGACCATCGAAGGGATGACGGAACCGTGCCAGAAATACCAGCCAGCCAAGTAAAACTCATCGCGTTTGCCTGTGAGGCCGGAGTCGGATCCAGCCTGATGGGCGCTAACCAGCTCAAGAAACTGATCAAGAAGGCCAAGTTGGATATCACCGTGATCCACTGTCCGGTTTCGCAACTCCCCGACAATGTCGACGTTGTCGTGACCCACACGGGTTTGGCCAACCAGGCGAGGGCCAAGAAGCCCGAAGCGCCGATCGTGCCATTTCAGATGTTCATCAATGATCCTGCTGTCAAAGCTTTAGTTGCCACGCTCGCCGCCGGCGACGACGTCGTGGGCTAACCCCCATGAGCCTTGAAGATATGCTCGCGGCCGATCACGTCGTCCTCGGACTCGACTCGGTCTCCCAAGCTCAGGCCATTACCGACGCCGGCAATCATCTGGTGTCGCTCGGACTGGCCTCTCCGTCGTATGTGGACACGATGCACAAACGAGAGTCGTCCATCGGTACGTTCATGGGTAACGGCGTGGCCATGCCGCACGGAACCCTTGAAGGCAAGGACTCTGTCCTGAAAACCGGGATCGTGGTGCGCCAATACCCGGATGGCACGCCATGGGGCGACGATACGGCGTATCTCGTGGTCGGCCTTGCCGCTAACTCTGACGATCACGTCGCTCTGCTGAGCCAACTCGCCGAAGTGCTCATGGACGAAGATGTTTGTGAGCAACTTTGGAAGACGACGAGCGTCGATGAAGTGCTTACCGCTCTGACGCCTTCGTGACGATGATGACGACGACGACGAATGAAAGCGACCATCTTCGGCGCCGGCAACATCGGTCGAGGGTTGGTTGGTGTTGTCCTGGCGGGTCATTACGACCTGACCTTCGTCGACGCTGACGTCTCCCTGATTGAGGCGCTGCAAGCGGCCGGATCCTATGACGTGGTTGACACGGCAGGGGAGCGAACGACGGTCTCTGGCGGCACCTACCTTTTGGCCCAAAATCCAGAAGCCGTCGCAGCAGCCGTTGCCGAGAGTGACCTGATCGCCACCGCGGTTGGTGCGCCAATTCTGAAAATCGTTGCTCCCGCCATCGCGGCCGGCCTGGCGGCGAGTTCTGTTGAGTGGGTCAACGTGCTCGCTTGCGAAAACATCCATCCGAACTCACCACTGCTGCGCGAACATGTCGCTTCGCACGGTCCGATCCGGGACAACGTGGGATTCCCCGAGGTGGTCGTTGACCGAATCGTTTCGTCCGAACCCGGGTCGGTTGAGTTAAACGTCGAACCGAACTACGAGTTCATCGCCGATGGTCAGGCCTGGGTCGGCCCGCATCCGGCCGCTCGCCCTGGACATTGCCGATGCCATCGAGGCGTATGAGAAGCGCAAGCTCTGGCTCGTAAACGGACTGCATGCCGCTTCGGCGTATCTTGGTTTGGCCAAGGGTTACACGTACGTCCACGAAGCGATGGGCGACCCAAAGGTCCACGGGGTCATCTCGGATCTGGCGGACAAGATGGTCGCCATCCTTGCCGACGAGTATCCGGGATTCCCCGAGGGTGAGTTCGCCAAGACGGCCCAGACCAGTCTGGTCCGATTCGCCGACGCGGACCTGGCAGACCCGGTTCGTCGGGTCGGTCGCAACCCCGTCCAGAAACTCGGCGCCTCCGAGCGATTGGTCGGACCGGCGATAGCAGCGTTTGAACGAGGCGTGAATGTGGACTCGTTCGCCGCGGTGATTGCCGTGGCGTTGAAGCTGGACGATCCCGAGGTGCCTGGCTCGGACGAGCTCCAGGCAGTAGTCGGAGATTGGCAAGGCTGGATGACCGGCCAAGGAGTGCCTGAGGGACTGATTGCCGCCATTGAACAACATCTGCACGAACACACGAACCAACACATGACTCAAAATGGGGGAGAACCAACCATGGTCACGGAAAATATCGTCATTGCCAACCCGTCTGGCCTTCACGCCCGACCTGCTTCGATGCTGATCGAGCTGGCCAAGCAGTTCTCGTCGACGGTCGAGATCGTCAAAGGCGAGAAGAAGGCCAATGCCGCTTCGATCATGAGCGTCTTGGCACTCGGTGCCGCTACCGGCGACGAAGTCACGGTTACGGTTGAAGGTGACGACGCCGCCGAGGCCTTCGCCGCCGTGAAAGAACTCTTACTTACCGTCGAGGAGGGGCACTGATGGCTCGCCAAACCCAAGCCGAATTGCTGGCAACTGCCACACGTATATTCGAAGCAGAGCCGGATCCCTCAGGTGCCGTTGACCTGATCGGCGCGAAGGGCAGCATCATCGTTGCCGCCGACGCCGCAGACCTCAAGGCCGCTTTCAAGCGGATCAAGAAGGTCCCGGGTTACCGCTGGGTCGTCCTGCATCGAGATGACCTGTTCTTGGCCAACACCCTGTCGATCGGTTCCAAGGCCGGTCTCATGGATGAGGACGGCAAAGTGCTCAAAGAGGCCGCCCTCCCGCGCTAACCCCAAGTTCCGGGTCTTCTCCCCGGACGGGTCGTTCTGCTCTGTCGCTCGCCCGGCAGCTGCGGGATACTTAACGGTGGAGACGACTCAAGTAAGCGTGATCACGGCAGAGGGATAGTGGAGCACCGAGACGAAGTCTCGAGCTCCGAAAGGAGGTTCCTCATGTACACCGTCGATCCAGGGACCGTGAGGCCCTATGAAAGGCTTGGCGAGGTCACGATCTCGCCAGCACCACCGGCAAAGATCTCTCTACTCGCAGTTATCGGTGTGGTCGTCATTGTTCTCGCAGCGGTAGTCGCGCTATCGCTCCTGGTTGGTGGCCCGGTGACTGAGGTTCACGATTCGTGGATGAACGTGCCTGTCGCACAGGTCGCCACCGTTCACGATTCGTGGATGAACACCTCAGCTTCTGATTTCAGCGAGCCGTGGATGGAAGCCGGTCGGTAAACACAAACAGCGTCCACCTTCCCGGGGTGGACGCTGTTTCTCGTGCTTGATATCGTCGGTCGTCGGAGTCCGCGATGTACCGCTCCAACCAAACGAGTGTGCATCCAGGTCGGCTATTTCGAACCGTAAGCACACTCGTTTCAAGGATCGGGTGGACAGGGTGGCGGAAAAACCTCTGATCCGGGTGGCCTTAGAGGCATCGGCGTTTCTAGGATGTTGAGTAGCCACGATGCGTGTGTTGGGATCTCTCGTTGACAACGTGTTGCGCTATATAGCAGTATAGAGTGATAGTTTGTCGGTTGGAGGCTGGCAGGAGCCAGGGCGAGTTCCGGTGGAGTAGGGGCGAGATGTGAAAAAGCAGGGGAGTGCAGCAGCCGCAGCTATCGCCTTGCTCGTCGCGTCGTGTTCCAGCGCCTCGCCCGCCTCAACCACGATCGCCGCCCTGCCAACCACGTCCCCCACGACCACTCTGGCTCCCAGCCCTACCACCACGGCCGAACTCACCACCACAACGGCATCCCCGTCCACCACGCTGAGTTCAGAAGCCGTTGGCAGCGCGGAGTTGAAGGACGCCTTGATAGACGAGGTCGTGGCCGAAGTCGGAGAGGCCAACCTCGGCGGCCGGGAAAACATACCCTTCCTCGACATCAACAACCCCGACCCCTTGGTAGCGATGCAGTCGATCATCGCTTTCGATTCGTGGGTGATCACAACCTGGCCTGATCCTCCGATGGTCGAGATCTACACCGTCGATGAGTCTCAGGTCGGACGCGTACGCCCGTGTCAACTCCATCTGCAAGGGGCACGAACTCGTACCTTCGAGGGCGGCTCGCGAATCGTCTAGCTGAGTGGATCGCCGTTGATCACGTCTGAGGTCTTGTCGGCTGAGCAGGTAGCTGATCTGCCAGAGGCGCTGTCGCGATTGGCTCTGAATCTTCCGAGCGGGCCGTGTCGATTTCGTATGACTCGTCGAGTGGACCATTGAGAGTGTCGACGAGTCGAGCGATGGATGGTCGACGCAGCATCGAACGGTTGGGACAGTCCGTCGACGTCGTTACGGTTGGCTACCGACGGCGGTGGGATGGCAGGTTTGGTTCGAGTCGCAAGTGTCGTGAGGACTAGTGCTCTTGTTGCTTGTCTCTGTGCTTCTGTGGTCTCGGAGCACGCAGTGCGTGGCCGGGTCGACGGCGGCGAAGGCTCGTTGGATGCGTGGACCATGACCGGGGAACTGCTCGTCGAGGCAGACGAAGGGACGGCGACGGCTCAGGGTGCATACGACTGTGGATTCTTTGAACAACGGATTCGGGAGTACAACGCCGACGAACCGTGGGACGATCCGGATGCGACGTTCAACTATTCATTCATCACCTTGCCGAACATCAGCGCCCATGAAATCGACAGTCTGCAGGCTTACTCGACGGAGAATTGGACGCCTCCGCAACTTGCGAAATGGTCGACCTACCAGCTGAACTTCTGCATGGACATCCACACGGATGGTTGGACCGGCGCCGACGAGACCATGGTCGATCTGGCGGTCGATCCGCACCGGCTCATCCAGGTAACCGTGAATGGCGAGATCGAGTGCGACTACGGCGAGGTGCTCGTCGTCCAATCCACCTATTGGTTCCTCAACGGCGCCTGGCATTGGCAAGGCGGCACGAACTGGATCGAGAATCCCGGGGTTGGCGTGCTCATATCCGGAGACCTGAATTTTGAATGCCTCGAGATCTTCGATCCTCAGACGGATGTGGCTGCGATCAACGCGGCGGTTCCAACCACCCAGTCCAATGTCAACCCTCTCGTTGATGGTCTGACCGGCCTTGAGACATGGCTCTGGTACGACTTCTCGCAGATCGCATCACGCGAGTTGGGGCCATATACGGAAGCCATCAGGAGTCGTGGCCAGCTGTGGACCCTCACAACGTACGCCTGGGTCGACCGGGTGATGTGGGACGTCGATTGTGTGGCCGCCTGCACCTTCCGGGGCATGCTTTCGGAGGTCGACGAATCAAAGTACGACTACGTCCTGGATCTCAACGACACGGCGGTTTCGCCGGCCTCGAGCTATGACGGCGGGTCGGGAACCGAGGACGGCGCTGCCGCAGCCCACGTCTACGACACGAGGGCGGACTACGTCATTTCAACGGCCACCGTATGGCGGGGGTACTACGAGTTCCAGGGTGTGCGCTACCGATATGACCCGGTCATCGTCGCCCAGGGCCGCGACTACGTCGTCCACGAAATCAGGGCCGTACCCCACGGATAACCCTGAATTCCATACGTCGGTCCCCTACGCTTAGCCACAGATGCGATGGCGATTTCTAGATGACGGCCTCGATCTTGCGGAGCGGGATCGCAAAATTTCTGGACATGGATCGATGGTGGCTGGCGTTCGAGCAGAAGGTCGGCGATCTCAACGAGATGTTCGCCGGTGGCGAGACGTTCGACCTGCGATCGCTGGATGGAAGGGATCGGTGAGGTTCACCCCGATCTCAAGTGGGAATTCGGTCCAGCCGTCCATCAGCTAGGTCACCGACTGGTTATCACGCCCGAGCATCGGTACGAGTTGACGGAGCTTGTCAGAACGTTCGTCGACCGGGCACCCCAGATCGACGCCTGGGAGTTCTATGCGCTGCGGCAGCCGAACGATCTCGATACCGCAATAGGGATGGTCAAAAGCCGAACCCGGGGATCACTCACCGATGTCCGGGTCTCCTTGTCGCCCGGCGAGAACAACCTGATAGACCTCCACTATCTGTCCAAGTCGCCGACCGCCACCGACGATGCTTTCGTTGCAACCGAGGCATTGCTTGGTGAGCAAGCACTGAACCGGTGGGTGGGCGAAATCTCGGCGGGCAAGCCGGGAGGGTTGTTCGGACGCGGGGCTCCCGATGGCGTGCCGTTCCCGGAGCTGGCGGAAGCTTTCGATCGGACCCGGCGTGAGATCCTCGGAAGCTTGCCACCCGATCCCTATCACGTGTGGGTGGGGGCGGCCGGACGAGCGGTGCTGCAACTCGAACCCACCGAAGCGGCGGACTACGCAGCCGCAGACGACGCCCTCGTCGCCAGTAGTGCGTCCGCGGAATTGTGGAAGGCGAGCCACCGTGGGATTCGATTCGACTCCGAGCGGTTCTCGCGTCACGGCGAAACGTTCGTCTACGTGAAAATCGAGATGACCGACGAGGATCCCGGCTTCAAGAACGACGACCGTGCGGACCTCGAATACGCCCTGAACACAGTGCTCGTCAACGCCCGGCTCGGATGCGTGACCGGCGGGGTCAAGGGAATCCGATATGCCTACGTCGACGTGTGCCTTACCGATGTTGACGCTGGAATTCCAGCCGTGAAGACCGCGCTGCATGCGAGCAACATCCCGCACCGCAGCTGGATTTTGTTCAGCGATCGCATTTGGGCCGACGAGTGGGTCGGGGTGTATGACGACTCGCCCGCCGGCGCCGACGTCGTTACCCCTCGCTAGTCCGGACGACGACTAGCACCGATTGGTCGGTCACCTCAAGGACCTCCAGGTAACGCGAGCCGAACAAGTCGATCGTCGGGGACGCCCCATACGCAGGCCCGTCCGGGGTGGCGATTCCGGTGGCGGTCACGACAGTCCGTTGGTCTTCGTCGACGTATTCGAACTCGACCGTAACCTGACCTTCCCACACACACATCACATCGGGCGGGCATCGTGAGTCTTCGGTGACGCCGATGTATCGGACGGCGAAACTGAACTCATCGATGACGTAGCCGGGTTCTTATTTCGAACGGCACGTCGAGTTCGGATTCCACGACCGAGCCTGGATCAGTGTCGACCCAAAAGTCGAAGCCCGGTCGGTCTTCGAGGGCGACCCGTCCGCTGATGATCCCATCAGGGTTTGAATTGTTGAGAACGATCGACGTCACGTTCAGGGTTTGACGCTCCGCTGCGGTGGTCTGCGTCGAGACGCAGTTTGTAGGCATCGATGAGGGTCACCGCGCCGCCAGCAAAGCTCGAGCACGAGTTCGATGCGCTCTGCGGACTCATCGCCGACGAGCATCTGGCGAGAGAGGGTACGGACGGAGCCCGAGGCGTTGACCCGCCAGACGCCGACACTGAACCCAGGTTCGATCCGGGCGGCGCCGTCGATATCGAGTGTCTGATCGGTGGTCGCAGGGATTGGCTCGAACGGTGAGGCGACGGATCCTGCGTCACCGCACCCGGAAACGACCAGAACCAACACCAAGGAGCGCAGCAGAGTTCTCATTGATGGTTGGACGGTCCATGTCGAGTGCCGGTTCCATCCAGACCGGGTCGGGACGCATTGTGCGTGGCTTCTGCCACCATGGAGGGTCGAGATCGCATGACATCGCACCCGCCAGGCACCCGTCTCATGAGAAACCCCACTTTCTTAGAACTAATCGGTCGTGCCCGGCGTCTGATGAGAAGCGTTAGATGAGCATTGACAGGGAGTAAAAACGTAATGGACAACACACCCACCAACCCACCGACCAACCCACCCACTGACCCACCGACCGAGGAACCCACCAGGGATCGGGCTCCGCTCGTGACCAACTGGCTCTTGGGCGCCATAGTTGCCGTCCTCATTGCCCTGGTTGCCGTCCTTATGCTGCGGGACGACTCGCCGACTGAAGCGGGTCAAACCACGACGACGGTGGAACAAGGTGGCGTGACCGACAGCACCCAGGTCGGCGAAACGACGACCGTACCTGAGAGCACCGACACCACCCTCGTTACTGACACGACCGTTCCAGAATCGACCACCACAATCCCGGTTGATACAACAGTGGCTGCACCGACGCCAGGTGACATCATCGCTGTTGGCAACGGTCAGTGAGTGGATTGCCGCGGTCGGATCCGGTGATGCAGACACGGCGTGGGACCTGCTCGATCCGGTGTCGCAGGAGGCGATCGGTGGCCGCAGCGGCTTCGATGGCACGTTCGGAGAGGTGGTGGAAGGCTACGGAGCGTGGGCCAATGCTACGGATATTGTCGAGTTCAGTAGCCCGGTGCCGCTGGTCGAACCCGCCGAGTTGTACTTGGTGAGCTGGGTGGGGATGGTAACTCAGGAGGGTGAAACGTACGCCAAGGCGGTCGCTATCCCGGTGACGGTCAACGATCAGGGTGCCAAAGTCAATCCGTTTGCCCGCGGCGAACTGGTCGAATTCGTCGTTCCTGAGAACACAGAACCGCCAGCGGTCTTCGCTTCGATCACGACGCTTGAGTTCGATATTCCCACCGAGGCTGTAGCTCTGGCGTTTCTTGAATGGACAGTACGAAACCAATCAGCAGGTACAGGATCTGGGGAATGGCATGTCCCGGGTGTATGTCACACCTGAGACGTACATGGAGGTCGGCGCCAGCCAGGTCCTCAGCGTGGTGTACTTCCAGGACGGCCTCGTTCACGCTGAAGCGGTGCGTTTTGTCATTGGTGAGGACTCCTAACTCTCAAGCACACGAGCCGGGTGGGTACGCAAGGTATTCGCGCAACCACCCGGCGCGGTGACGCGTGTTGGCGTATATTGAATTCTGGGTGCACGGCTGGGGGGCCGCATTGAGGGGGAATCTATGCGTGGACCCAAGAGCGGGCTTGGCCGGCTGGGACTGCTGGCACTCGGCACCGGGATCATCTCGACTCGTTTCGGCGGCGAAGATCCGTTGGCACCTGCACCGGACGGCGACAACTGGCATCACGAAGGGCTGACCCGCCGGGCAGCCCAGGCGGCGGGGTGGAGTCAAACCGCCGAGAACGCACTGGCGTTTCATGCCGACTACGTCGACTCCTACCTCTACAACCCTCTCTGGTGGTTGGACATCACCAACGGGGGCGGCTGGGACCGGCTGCGCGTCGTCATGTCGAGCCAGGCCGACCTGGTTAACGTGCACTTCGACGACCTCTTTGATACCGAATCGGTGTTGGCGACCTGGCGTCGATACCTGTCAGGAACAGTGGCCGGGCTGCTGTGGGTCGAGCACCAGGACATGCCGGCCCGCGAGAAGGTGTCGATGGCGCACAACCTGGTCGGCGTTTCGCTTCACGCCATCCAGGACTTCTATTCGCACTCGAACTGGATCAACGACGAGAAGCGCCGAACCACGTTTTTCAACATCGCCGACGCCCAACGTCGTCGCACGGAACTGTGGACCGGTGCCTACGAGACTCCCGAGCGGTTCGGAGTTCACCACCATGGCAAGTACTTGTTCGCCTGCACGGTGCTCAACAATGTCGGATCGGTTGGCCGTGGCATGCTTCGGGTCATGTGTCATGCCGCCTCACCGTTCGCGAAGTCGGCGATCTGCGAATGGGTCAAAGAGTGCAACGAAGCCGAGGCGATCAACCCCGAGGAAGTCGCCGGGATCGATCTGGATCCGACCAACGGCGTGCTCTGGGTACAAGCCCGGGATCAATGTCGATTCCACCTGGCAGGCGCCGCTCGGCGCACAAGCACGCGGATTCGATCGTTCCGAAGGAGTGGGGCTGTTCCGACTGGCCTACAACCTGGCCTATCGAACCTCGTGCGAGTGGCTCCACATGCTCGACCACATCATGGAAGCCAACGGTTTGCAGTCCTTTTGGGAAGAGGTCAAGACCACGGGTATCACGACCGGCAACTATCTCAGCGACCGGGCTCCGTACGAGAACTTCAATCAGCTGCCATATCGATTCATCTCGACCGGTCAGTATCCGCCGACACCAAATCAGCGAGACACCGACCAGTGGTATGTGCGGCTGACGGTGGCGACTGCCGACGAGTCGAACGCTGGGACAGACGCCGACATCGTTCCGTTTATCGACGGTCGGCGCTTCGGATCGCTGGATCACGCTCCTCGTCCCCCCCGACCTGAGCCTGGCGAAAGCCCCAGCAGAGGAGTGGCGCGTTCGATTCTCGGGATCAATGATCACGAGCGAGGCGACGTCCGTTCGTACATGATCGGTCCGCTGAGTGAGCCACCCAGCCGGATCGAACTTCTCAACGATGCCCCTTCGGTCGGTGACCTCATCGTGGCGGCGGCAGAGGGAATCTGGGACGCGGTGGTCGGAGCGTTTGAAGCCATCGGCGACTTCTTCCTTTCTCTGATCGGATTTCATGCTGACTTCGTTGACGAAGGTCATGTCGCCGTTTCGGCTGCGACGCTCGAGGGACTGGCACCTGGTGAACGCTCCGATTGGTCGATCAGGTGCGATGGCGGATCTGAGGGGGATTACCGGGTCACCGGCCACGTGCGGGCCACCAACCTGACCGGCACGCTCCCGTCCGGAGTTGCTACCCGTACTTACGAAGTCCACGTGGACGAGCTGATCTGCCTCGAAGAGTCAGATTGGGATCGTTTCACCAGCTCGGACGAGCCGTTCGTGCTGGGTCTGGTGATGGCTCACGGCGGTGGAGCTGAACCGACCCGCTGGCGGACCGGTCCGTTTAGTGATGTCGATACGGGCGATCACCGATCGATCAATCGTGACTTCCAGGTGACCGTTCCCCGTCAGTACGGGTTCATTTCCGTGGCGGTTGCGGTGTACGAGTCGGATAACGAATCGTCATCGGATCGTGACGACCTGCTCGAGGCTTTCGCAGACAACCTGACTGAAGCAGTCGGCGAGTCGGAGGACGGTTTCGTGGTGCTGCTCGGCGAATCGATCGCCTCTGGCTGGAAGCTCGACTGGTTCGAAGCTGTCGCTTTCCGGCGGGCGGAGACGGTCGATGTGCGCTTCTACGAGCGGGCACCGGTCGGGCAATGGCTGAGGTGGCGGCGATCGGATTTCGCGGCAACTGACCGAGACCCACCGCCAGACGGCGTTCGTGCCCGACATGGTCACGTGTGATTGCCCTTCGCGGTTGGTTACCGAGATCGACATACCTGAGATCGCCGAGCGTACGTTCGGTCCGCTCGGTGGTCGGGACCGGATTCGCGAACGACTTGAGGAAGCGCTCGTGGAGGCACCGGAACACCGCCGGTCTCCTGGCAAGCCTCCCGGGCTCAGCGGACGGACAGTTCGACGGGTCCCTGGGAAGCCGCCGAAGCGCGCCCCGCGGCATCGACGGCGACGGAACGCCTGACTCACGGAGGGACTTCGGTGAGCCCCTTATTGCAGCGAGTCACGTCGGGCAGATAACATCATCGTCGGGCCGCCGATGGACGGACCTTCCGATTCGTGAAGAGGTGCGCCGGTGCGCAAGTTTGCCAAGATTCTGCTCATTCTCATTCTGGTTCTGGGGCTGGTGTTTTACGTAGGTGGGGGCTGGTACTTCTCGTCGGTCTTCAAGTCCGACGCGTTGGAAGCCACCCCGTGGCCGCAATACTTCGAGACCGAGGTCGTGTCGTTTGACGGGGCGGTGGTCACCTTGCGAGAGGGCACCCAACCAGACGACGAACTGATGGACCCTGGAGTGTTCGGTCTCGAGTGGTCGACCGGGTATGGACAGCTCGGCCCGTTCGTGGAGAACGATGGGACCCTGGTGACCAGAGAGTATGCACTCGTATCAGGGACCAACCCGGCAACCGGAACCCTCGCCGACGTCGAAGCCACCGCGTTCCCATCGGATCCGGCCGCACTTGGTCGCACCTGGCAGACGGTTGAATACGAATCAGAACTCGGTCCGATGGAGGCCTGGCAAGTCGACGGTGACGGGTCGACCTGGACGATCATGGTCCACGGCAAGGGAGCCGGTATCGACGAAGGCATGCGCATGTTGTCGACCCTTTCGGTTGCCAATCTGCCGACGCTGATGATCTCCTACCGTAACGATCCGAACCAACCAGTCGATCCGTCCGGCTTCTACCAGTATGGGCAGACCGAGTGGCGGGACCTCCAGGCGGCCATCGAGTACGCCGGCTCCCAGGGGGCTGAAGACCTGGTTTTGGTTGGCTTCTCGACCGGGGCGGCCATCATCCTCTCCTATTTGGAACAGGTTCCGGAAGCGCCGGCTGTGAAGGGTCTGATCTTCGACTCGCCAAACATCGACTTCGGAGCGACCGTCGACTACAACGCTTCACAACGGACACTGCCCGGGATCGGTACGAAGCTTCCGCAGTCGCTCACCAGCGTCGCCAAGCTCCTGGCCACCTGGCGCTTCGGTATTGACTGGGAGGCGATCAACTACATCAACGAGAACCTGCGCCCGATTCCGATGCTGGTCTTCCATGGCACTGGCGACCTGACCGTTCCGACCCAGATTTCCCGTCGGTTAGCCGTCGCACTTCCCGAGACGACCCGTTTGGTCGAAGTGGACGGTGCCCAACATGTCGGCTCATGGAACGCGAATCCGCGCCAGTATGTTCTTCAGGTTGCTGAGTTCCTGGCTTCGCTAGACCTATAGTCAGACTGACAAACTCGAGGAGGGGTCATGACCGTTCAGACACCGCCACCGTCGCGAAGAGTCGACCCACTCTGGGTCCTGTCTCGTATTCCGATTGTCCTGGTCATCGGTCTCTTCATCGCGTTCGCCATTCAGAATTCCGAGACGTCGCAAGTGCGCTTTCTGAATTGGTCGTTCAACGCCCCCCGTGTCGTGACGCTCATCGTCGCGGCACTGCTCGGTGCCCTGGTCCGAGACCTTATGCGTTACCGGTCCAATCAACGCTCCCAACCGGACAAGCACCGCTCCCAGCCGGAATAGACCGGTTTCCCGAAAGATCTTGCATAGTGTTCACGTTTGTCGTATCATTCGATAAGTATCGAACGCTATCCAGTTGATAAAACGAACGCGAGAGTATCGAATGACCCTCATCAGAGAACCTTTTCTGTCTCCCCAACGGGTGAAAATCACCGTGGCTGCCACGCCTGTGGCGGAGTTCGTGGTCGCCATGTGGGCGTCGATTGCCGAATGCGATTCGCTTGACTCCTTTGAGAACGCTCCGACCATCGCCACGATCAAGGAAACTGCCAACCTTCCTGAATCAGATTGGGACTGGATGGCCGAAGGAAACGGCAGCCGGTGGAGTTTCCTCCTCGAACTCATCGTTCCCAATGATGCGCAAACCATCGAGCAGCTGGCCAGCCTTTTGGAAGAGGTCGATCCTGATGACCTGATGGGCCATCTCAACCATCCCGATGACGACGAGTGCGACGACGAGATCTGCGCCCAGAAGCATCTAGAGATCACGGACCCCGCCGCCGATCGAGACCGCATCGTTGCGATTCTCAGAGCCATACCCGACGAGTTGGAAATCGAACTCAAAGCGCTTGTCTCGAGCCTCGAGCACGACCAACATCTCACCAAGTTCCTGGCGAGGCGTCTGGACGCCGAACCACTCATCGAGACCGTAACCAACGGGATCGCTTATCGACTCGATGGCGACACGACCGATGTCGTTCTTATTCCGAGTGTGGTGATTCGCCCGTGGAACCTCATGTTCAGTTTCGGAGGAGCTCGCTACTTCGTGTACCCCGTCAGTGACGAGGCAGTGGTAGCCGATCCGGATAGCCCGCCGTCGTGGATGGTCGAAATGTTCAAATCGCTCGGTGACGAGCGACGCCTTCGGCTCCTTCGTCGTTTGGGTGAAGGACCGGCCGGGCTCGGAGAGCTTGCGGAGTATCTGGACCTTGCAAAGTCCACTACCCACCACCACTTGCGCCTGCTCCGGGCTGCCGGCCTGGTCAAAGCCGTGATAACCGGGTCTGGCAAGGACGGAACCCACTATGAACTGCGGCCAAATGCGTTACCAGACGCCGCACAATTTGTTGCCTCGTACCTCCGTGCGGGCCCACTCGAGAAGGACTTAACATGACATATTTAGATCTGTATACCGCAAAGGCATTGCAAGCGACACGCTACGAGGCCGCCTCATCTCCACCGAACCACGCCTTCCGCCACTGGTTGGGCAAGGCCGTCGGAACACCGTTGATTCGGGCTGGTGCCCGACTCCTCGACGATCCGATCGCGCTGCGAACAGCGTCGGGTCACCTGGCAGTCCGGGCCACCGAGGAAGAACACCAGTACGGCCGGGCGGCCTAACCCATCCTTCCACTCATCGTTGAACGATTTATCAGGTAGCGTGTGGGCATGCGGACCCTTATTCGATTACTTGTGACAGCAGTACTGGGCGGCGTGGCCGGATCGGTGATCCGTCATGCGATCGACCAGAAGGACAGCGGAAAGACGGACGACCTGGTCATAGCGACGACCACAACGCCAATCCTGGCGGGCACCGTTGCTGGCCTGCTTGCTCCTAAGCGGTGGCGGGTCTTGGTCGCGTTGGTCGTGAGCGCCAACGTGGCAGCCAACCTCAGGACCGAACCAGTCGACGCATTTGTCCAGCAATGGATGGAACGCCAACGAGAAGCCAAAGCCACCGACTAGCCAGCTGCGTCAGTCGTCAGGCGTCCCGTCGACTCCAGGCTTGCTCCATCACGGCCGTCGAATAGGGCGCTTCCGCAAACCCCTCCGATTCGTCGGCTTGGCGCTGCTTGATGAGTCTGGCCACCTCGGCCAACTCGCCCTTTTGCTGTTCCACGAATGCCCGATCGACGACGTCTCCGTGGCCGGGCACCCAAACCGTGGCCGGCGCCGTGAGCACAGCATCCAGCGTGCGTGGCCACTCGGCAGGGTAGGAGTCGCCAAACGCCGGGGGAGCGCCCTGTTCGATGAGATCGCCGGCGAACAACACGTCGTCGACCAGCACCGTGATGTCGCTATCAGTATGCGCTCGCCCGAAATACGAAAGCCGAATCTGGCGGTCCTCGACCATCAAGATCATCTCCTCCTCAAACGTAATTTTCGGGGGCACAATCTTGACGTTCCGAAGAGGCTCGGCCCATTCGTCGGGCATGTTGGCAATCGTGGCTTTTCGCATGGTCTCGCCGTCCTGAATGAGCCGGGAGCGACACCGGACGTGTCCGATGATCCCCGACTCGGGAAAGCGGGAGTTGCCAAAGGCGTGATCCCAATGCATGTGGGTGTTGATGACCTCCGTCACGGGCACGCTGGTGAGTGAGTCGATGTCGCGGCGGAGTTCGTCGGCGTGGACATGGTGGGAGCGAGTATCAATGACGATGGCTTCCTCGGCCCCGACGATCAACCCGATGTTCTGGTCGAGTACTTCGTACCTTCTGCGAAATATCCCGTCGCCAAGCTCGTCCCAAACGCTCATCGCGCCGACTGTACCAGCCAACGAATCGCCGGCTCGGGGCTAAAGCCTTTTCCCTATCCAGTCGATATCTGGAGAGACAAGGGGGTTAGTTAATGACCTATCGCATCATCGTTAACGACGGAGATGACTTTGTCACCTACGTCGGAGAAGTTCTCGAATGGGGACCCGACGCCGTCTCGATCCAGATCGACACCCGAGGCCCCGAACCAACCCTGATCACCGTCGCCCTGGCCTGCCTGGTAGGCGCCGAGGAGCTCGTCGCTTGAGTGAGTAACTCCAGCGTTGGCATAAGGAAGGAGTGGGTGTCGATTTGCGACACCCACTCCCGATAGTTCGGTTCTTCGGCTAGCAGCAGACCCTACTGACCTAGGAGTTCGTCCAAGGAGAGATCGCTGAAGGCTCGCACCGGTGGAGAACAGTGCGGGTGCCGTGCCAACAGCAGAGGGACTCCACGTCGCGGTGACGGAGAGAACGAAGATTGACCCCGTCGTCTCAATGAGGAACTCGGTGCCGGTGTCGGCTCCGCCGTAGCCAATGGTCACGTCGTAACACACGAACTCATCGGTTCCGACTCGTACGGTCGTATCAATCACGGCGCCAATCGGAGGTTGGCGGTTGACCTTGAATAACTCCCGCACTGTCCACACTGGCAGAAGAGCCAGTGACACAATACTCGAGAGACGCCAACCCGTACTCAACCCCACCCACTACCGCAGGTGCATCTAGCGGCATCAAACCGGTCGTGTCCACGACCTCGGCGAAACCCAGCGACGTCGGCAGTGGTGCCCCGTCAACGTTCACCATGTGGCCCGAGTGGTAAACCATCTGTATATCGCCGGACCGAATGAAGTCGGTGGAATTTAGCCCGTCAAGTTTGTCAGAATCCGTTGCATTCGTGGCGCTGGTGGCGGTGATTGCTGTTTTGGCGTCGACGACTTTTGCCTCCGCTAGGCGCTGCATGAATGCGGCCATCTGGCCCCTCGTTACCGTGTTGTTCGGGCAATACCGGTCGTTGGCCGGTGGATTACAACCGGCGGTGACGCCGTTGTCTTTCATCCACTGGATGTTGTTGTGGAAGATGTTGTCGTCGGGCACATCCGTAAAGCCGTGAATGGCGATTGCCGCTGTCGGTGCAACAACGAGCGCCGTGACCAGCGCAACGAGCGCATACTTGGTCCAAGCGCGTTTCATTAGGTGTTTCATGCTCTAAACCCCCTCTTGAGTTAGTAGAAGAGCAGAACCCAACCTACGCGCCTGCCCTGAACGATGACTTAACACCAACGATCTTTCTTGCGTCAGGCTCTATCGGCGCTGATCGGCGCGATGCAGCATGGCCACGGCTTCGGCGCGAGTAACCAGCCGGGTCGGGCAGTAGCGGTCGTTGGTGGGTGGGTTACATCCGAAGGTGAGGCCGCCCTCTGCCAGAGCGTTGATATCGCTCTCGAAGATTGACCCCCCGTCGTCGGTGAACCGGTCGGGACCATTCGGAAGTCTGATTGCTCGACGGAGCAACGCGGCCCACTGACCGCGCGAAATCGGCGCGTCCGGACAGAACCGCATCGGCCCGCAGCCGAAGGTAATGCCAGCGCTGGCGAGCGCGTTGATATCTGCCTCGAACCAGTGTCCGTTGTCGTCGGAGAACGCATTCGGACCTGGGGGCAGTGCGAGCCATCGGCGTAGGAATGCCGCTGCCTCTCCGCGGGTCATTGGCCGGGTCGGACAGAATTGATCGGCACCGCATCCCGAGGTCAATCCGGTCGCCGATCCCCAAGTGATGTCCTGCACGAAAACCGACGACTCCGTATCGACGAAGCTCCGACCAACATACACGAGGACCGGATCCGACTTGGTCACAACGACGCCGTCCGTGGCGACACCACGGACCTCATACACGCCGGGATCCGACAGGTAGCTCAGAGCCGGATCGAACGGAAAGCCGTCAACCGTCCAGGCCACTCCGACGACATCGTCATCCGGATCGCTAGAGGTCGCGGACAGGGCTAGAGCGACCGGTGCGACGGCGATGGTTGGAGTCACTGAAATAGTCACTGTCGGAGCGCCGTTCAGGTCAACGATCACCGTCCCGGTGGTCTGCAGGCCGTCGTCATCGAGCAGCGTCAGCGTCACTAGGTGTGGGTCCGGGTCGGTCACCTCGAATTCGATGCTCTGTTCGTTGGAAACGAACGAACCGTCGAAGTCCCACCTGAGGCTGACAATCGATCCCAGTGGATCATACGACCCGCTCCCATCGAGGGTCACTGTTGCCGGGTACGTGAGACTGCTCGTCGAGAACGTAATGTCGGCGACCGGTGCGGTCGCCCGGTAGACGGTTGATCCGGCATTCAGGCGTCCGCCACTCGCGACCTTCCCGGCCAGCGACGGCAGGGGATCGACATGCGACAAGATCAGGTCGATGACGTCCTCCGGTGCCGCGTCACGCCGAAGCGACAGGATCAGTGCCGCCGTTCCGGCCACATATGGCGATGCGAACGATGTCCCTGATGCGTCAAGCCATCCCCCGATCGAGGTCGATAACACCTCGTCTCCTGGGGCAGCGAGGTCGACAACGCCCGGCCCAAAGCTGGAGAAGGTGCTCAACAGATCCGAATCGTTGGTTGAGGCCACCGAGAGGATGTTGGGCAGGTCGAAACCTGCCGGGTAGAAGGGGTTGGAATCGGTGTTGGACCCGGTATTCCCGGCCGCCGCGGTAATGAGCGCTTCGGGACTGGCCGCGATCTCATCGCCAAGTGGTTCGAAGAACGCGCCATGGCCTCCTAGCGAGAGGTTGATGATGTCTGCGCCGTTGTCCGTGGCGTAAGCAACCGCCTCGACCAGCGAGCTGATCGGACAACCAGGACTGCACGCTCGGATCGGCATGACGGTGACCGACGGAGCCAGGCCGACGATTCCCAGGCCGTTGCGACTGGCCACGGCAACCCCCGCGACCGCCGTGCCATGACCGTATGTGTCGTCTGGCGAGTTGTCGTTGGAGGCCAGGTCCCAGCCGTTCACGTCGTCGACATATCCGTTGGCGTCGTCGTCAATACCGTTGCCCGGTATCTCGCCGGCGTTGACCCACAGCCGGTCGACGAGGTCCGGATGGTCGAGATCGATGCCGGTATCGATAACGGCGATAACAACGTCCGGATCGCCCTCGGTGTAGGCCCAGGCAGCGGTTGCGTCGATGTCGGCGTCGTCCACGCCGCCCGTCTGTCCGGTGTTCTCAAGTGCCCATTGGTCGGCGACCAGCGGATCATCTGCGAGGTACACGATCCGATTTGGGATCACCAGAGTTCCCATCTGACGGCTGAGCGTCGCAGCCCGCCCCGTTGGCAGACTCCCGGCGCTTTCGCGCAAGAGGTACCAGTCATCCGAAATCGGCTCCATCGCAAACGTCACAACGTCGGGGGACCGTACGAGAAACTCGCCTGGCACGACGTCGATCTCAGATTGCGCTCCTGCTGCAGACGGAAGCAAGACGCCCGCAACCATGGCTCCGACTAGAACTGCGCTGACGATCCCCCTCATGTCGGCCAGTATGGTCGACCGATGTCAGCTTGTCTGTAGCGAGCTCCCGGCTACCGGCGCGGCGGTTTCGGCTGGCCGATTGGTCGGGACCTTCAGTATGAACTTGCTGCCATCGGACGCCGCCCGATAGACCAGAGTGCCACCCATCAGCCCTGCCAGGTGGCGGGAAACCGACAGTCCCAGGCCCATCGACGCGGTTACTGCCTTCGGCTCGTGGGCCGTTACGAACGAATCGAAGATCCGCTCGGCCATTTCCGGAGGCACTCCCGGTCCGTCGTCTGAAACCATCACCGAGGTGAAATCCGGGTCCTGGGTGATCTCGATCCACCGGTTCTTGCCACCGTATCGTTGGGCGTTGGTGACCAAGTTCCGCACGATCTGTCTGAATCGGACCGGATCCACAAAAGCGGTTGCTTGGCCTGGATGATCTACCCGCAGTCGTTGACCCAATTCGGTCAGGGTCTCGCGCACTAGCGTCGGGATGTCTGTCTCGAATGGGGCAACCGCCAGCGCGCCCATGTCGGCTCTGGCGGAAACGAGTAAGTCCTCAACGATGTAGGCCATTTCCTTGCTTTGCTCGACGATGAGGTCGAGTAGGTCGGACCGTTCGGCGTCCGCCATTGTGGTGTTGTTCGCAAGCTCTGTGGCAAATCCGAGCACCGCGGTCAGTGGGGTGCGGATTTCATGACTGATCGCTGCGACGAACTCATCCTTCGATCTGTTTAGTTCAGTCAGCGTCTCTCGGGCCCGGACCAGTTCGGAGATGTCTGAGATTGCTACGAAGTGTCGGTTCGTGGCTCCCTGCTCCTTGGCTAGCCACTTAACGGCACCGACGATGTCGGGCTCCGAGTGGATGAGTACCTCGTTGTCGATCTGGTCGCGGTTGTCCCAAATCGTCTCAAGTTCCGTGACGTACGCCTCGAAATTACGGCCTTCGGCTTCAATGGGGTCGAGCGGTCCCAGCATCGTTTCGCGATCGGCGCCATACAACTCAGACGCGCTGTGGTTGGCCTCCAGCACGTTGATTAGTGCCATGAGGCGCCGAATCTCGCTGGGATTCTCCGTCACGTACTGCCGGATATCGGTCACCCCATCAGTTCTGAGGCGCTCCAACTCGGTCACCAGACCGGAGAAATCGTCCTCAAAGATGGCGATGGGGAGTTGGTTGAGCACCGCCTGGTACTGGCCCACTTGGTCGGTCGATTCCTCGGCGACTCGCATGACGTTGGTGAGGAAGTACGTTCCGAGAGTTAGTGACGCCACCATGCCGAAAGCGTTGAGGGGTCCGCCGCCGTCGACGCGTCCCCACCACAGAGCCATGCCTGCGATGAACAACGAGTAGATGATAAGAAACTCGCGTCGCCAGCGATTGGTATACAGGGCGATGATGGATCCAGTCATCACCAAGATGACACCGGTAGTGAGGTCCGTGGCATGGACCCCGAACAAGCTGTGCGAGGCGGCGGCGCCGAGGGCCAGAAAACCAAGCGAAATGTCTACCCGGTAAGTTTTCCGGGCCAAAAGCCAGATATTGACCGCGATAAAAGCAACGGGGGAGAGCAGGACCCATAGATACCCGGCCGTCTCGACGGACTGACTGACGATGAGAACGGCCGGAACGGAAAGGGCAGCGAGGATTGTGGAAATCCAGATAAACCGACGCCCGATGTCGCCGAGAGCTGAGCCGCCCTGGTCGGTAGCTTTCTGCAAGGTCATTGTGTGGGAAACCATAGCGCTCACCGGCAAAATCCCGGCCTATCACTCGGCAAACCGCCGAAGCAAGACCACCCAGCAGGGTGGCTATTTGAGGTTCAGCATCGACCCGGGGATGCCGAGATGTTGCTTGATGGCCTCCTCGGCTCCGTCGGCGTCGCGGGCACGAAGCATGGCAATCAAGTGAGCGTGGTCGCGGCCCGCCTGAGTTCGGAGGTCAGGCGAAGCCTCAACGCGGGCGCTGACATAGATCACCGATGCGTCAAGCAAGGAGGTGAGAATCGACAGAAGTCGGGGCGACTGGGCGGCCTCATAGAGCGTCAGATGGAACTTGCGGTTCAGGACAACCCATGAGGCTGAGTGCGGGGCGGCTTCCATCTGCCGGTGGATTTCTTCGGCTTTGTCCAGGTACTCATCCGTGATTCGTTCGGCGCTGAGGCGGATCGCGCTGGTTTCAAGCAGCAGTCGGAGATCATAGATTTCCTCGAGTTCGTCACGGCTGAGCTTCAAAACCACCCCACCCCGATGGGCGTCAAGGCGGATTAGCCCTTCTGCGTCGAGGTCTCGAAGTGCCTCGCGAACCGGCGTAGTGCTGACCTTGAGTTCTTGGGCCAGATCGGCTTGGACCAGGCGGGTACCGCCCTTGAGGTTTCCGTTGAGTATGGCGCGCCGGAGCGTCTCACGGACGAACTCGTGTGCCGTTTGGCGAGGCTGCGTTGCGCCGAGGCTGGCACCTAAACCTTCATCTGGGCTGCTGATGGCATTCTTTCCCGAGTGGTAACCGAGTGTAATCCCGGACGGTCGGTGTTCTGGAATGCCGATCAGAATCCGGTATTTGGCACCGGATTGTCGCCTGTACCGAGGGCGGCTTCGAGTGTCCGGTGGGTGATACTGAGGTGTTCTACGGCGGCGTGTATGACGGCTTCCATATCCCGATTCCGAAGCCCTTCCAGGATTTCAGCGTGACCGATCTCGGCGCGTTCTCGGTGGTGCATGTCACGTTCCAATGCGGCGCTCACATACATCACCCAGGGAGCCGTCAGCGCCTCGAGTATTCCCAGAAGGCGGGGCGAGCCAGCTTGCTCATACAACAGGCCGTGAAAACGATCGTTGAGCTGCACAAACTCGGACGCCGAAACACTGGCCGCTAGCTGCTCGTGTACGGTATCGATCTCGTCGACTAACTCATCGGTGACGTGCGGCCAGGCCCGACGAATCGCCTCGGGCTCGAGGATGGACCGCAATCTGAGGATCTCGTCAAGTTCATCGAACTTGAGTTCGTGGACGATCCCCCCCCGATGTGGATCAAGCCGGATAAGTCCTTCGGCAGCGAGGTCGCGAAGCGCCTCACGTACCGGGGTCGTCGAGACTCCCATGGTTGAGGCGATCTCGGCCTGAACCAGGCGGGTTCCTCCGGCCAGGTTGCCGTCGAGGATCGCCTTGCGAAGCGTTGAGTACACGTACTCGTGCATCGTGCGTCGGCCCGGACCCGAATCGTCGAACAGACCGGTTAGATCGCTACCCATCTGTCGTCATCCGTCCCATCATTGTTGTCCTGGCGGTTCCTCAAGGTTCTCGTCAAACCTGATCCGGCAATATACATCCAACATGATGCATTTGCCGGGGCTGTGAGTTTTAGGAGGCACCTGCCACATTCATCACGTAGGCAAGCATCGTGTAGTACCCGACCAAGACGGTGAGTTCGACCAGGCATTCGTTACCGAGAGCGCTTTGGGTTGCTGCGAACCTCGCGTCCGAGACGGTTTTGTCCTGTGCGAGTTCCAGGACGAATCCGGCTATCAGTTTCTCAGCCTCGGTAAGGACATCATCCGAGCCCTTTAGGTGCCGTAAGGCTGACTCGCTCACCCCGGCCTGTCGGGCGATAGCAACGTGTTCATCCCATTCGAACTGGCATTCGGCGATGACGCTCACCGTCAGGATCGCCAATTCCCGATCGTGATCAGTCAGGCTGCCTAGATAGCGGATCTGTTGACCGAGTTCGGCAGCGGGGCCAGCGACGCCAGGGGCATGGAGCAATACCTCGTAGGGTCGGATCATCGAACCCCGGGTGGCAACGATTGAATCGAACACGGCGAGTCGTGGGCCGTCTAGCCCGTCTCGCTCGGTGTACAGGGGCATTCGCGCCATGTCATCTCCTTCTTGAGATGGCCGTCCTGCGACCATCGTTGTTGCGTTAGAACCGATAAAACGACGTCGGCGTTTCGACGAGGATCTTGTGGCGAAGGGTCGGGTCCGTCACCCATTTGCCGAAGGCCTCGACGAGGTCGCCATCGTTGGGAATCGCTGTGAACTTGTTGGGATGAGGCCAGTCGGTGCCCCACATGATTCTGTCCGGCGCGGCAGCGATCAGCGCATGAGCCATTTCCGCGAGATCGTCATACGGGGGGAGGTCTGAACCGCTCACCCGATTGGCGCCGCTGATCTTCATCCAGGTGTTTCCTCGCTCCATCAGTCCGAGCAGCGCCTTGAAGCCCGGTGTTGAGACTCCATCGGCAGCCCTCTGGTAGGCAAAGTGGCTCAGGGAGATGGGCACCGGCAGCGAATCGAATAGCGGAATGAGGCTCTTGAGGTCTTTGCCGGGGAACAGGAATTCGACATGCCAGCCCAGAGGGGCAATTCGTTCACACATATCGGTGAGCTCGTCGAAGGCAAGCGGTGCGGCGCCCCGGTTATCGGTGTTCACGCGGATCCCCCGCACCCCGAGCCGGTCAAGGGCTTCAAGCTCATCGTCAGTTGTGCCCATTCCCAGCGAGACGACCGTCCGGGCACGATTGGGAGTTTCGGTGTTGAGTTCCCGCATCGCGTCGAGGATGGCCGAGTTGTCGCGGCCGTAGGCGGACGGCTGCGTGAGGACGACACGGTCGAACCCAAGAGCGTGGTGCAACTGACGGAGGTTGCTCACGGTTGATTCCGGTGGGTTGTAACCACGATTGGCGGCGAGCGGATAGCGGTTGTCGAAAACATGAACATGCGTGTCGATGGCGCCGGCCGGGATCGTGAAACCGGGAGTGCGTGGGTGCCGATCCGGTGGCAGACAGGTTTTTATGACGTCGCTCATTGGCACGCTCGGCATAGGCTGGTGTTCGGAGACCCAAAAAGGCGGCGTATGCAGTCCATTCACTTCGAATCCTACGGCGATGGCGACCCGGTCATGCTGATAACCGGGCTGGGCGGCGTGGGGAGGGCGTGGGGGCAGCCAGTGATCGACCGGTTCGCAAGCCGGTACTTCACGGTCGTTCCCGATCATCCCGGTACCGGACAATCGTCTCCTCCGTCTGAGGGTTACACCATCGACAATCACGCCGCCGCCATGGCGGCAGTATTGCGCCAACTTGGCCTCGGTCCGGCCCACCTCGTCGGAAGTTCAACGGGTGGTGCGATCGCCCAGGTCATGGCCCTTGACCACCCTGATGTGACGAGGTCCATCGTGCTGGCCGATTCATGGGCCAAGCCTGACGCATACTTCCGCCACCAGTTCGCCGTACGCAGGCGAACCTTGACCGAACTAGGACCGAGGGCCTACGCCGAGGCATCGGCGTTGTTCCTGTTTGGGCCGAGTCACTTTCGAGACCACTTCAGCCAGATTGAAGGGTGGATCGATCTGGCCGCGAGAGCGGACGCTGGCATCGGTGCGCAGCGGATTGACATGATTCTCGCTTTTGATGAGTCCCAACGGCTGCCTGACATCCGGGTCCCTAGCCTGGTGGTGGTCGGCGACGCCGACATATGCACTCCGCTCTCGATGTCTGATGAGTTGGTCGGGTTGATTCCTGGTGCGACTCTCGCGGTCCTAAACGGTGGCCATCTCATCTACAAGGAGCGTCCTGAAGCCTTCTTCGAGGTGATCGATGAGTTCCTGACCGGCCTTCCGGCGGTGTGACCACCTAGGCACTCTCTGTAACGGTGTCATAAAAACCCTGCATATAGGCGCGCGACTTTGCAAGACTTGCGGCATGGAAGTTCCGTTCACGCGCAAGCGACTGCTATCTGGTGCCCAAATATGGGTCATCGGAGTGGTGCTTGTCGCCTACTCGGTTGCCCTGGTCCTCGCGGCGCGACAGTGGGACCTGCCGGGTTTGACCGGACGAGTCTTCGCGTTCCTCGCCCTGGCACTGACTTTTGAACTTCTCGCCAAGGTGATGTTCGCAGCCTTATTCAGAGTTGGGCTGGACTCGGTCGGTTCTACCGTTACCTGGAAGGCGGCGATTTTGGCTGCATTGGCTGGCTCTGCCGTTGCCCGACTTATCCCGGCTGGCGGAGCACTGACCCCGTCAACCATGGCCTGGGCGGTTCGCGACGAGCAACCCGACACCGCGGGAGCTGCCGTCCGGGTCACCATGCTCACGTATGCCGGCTTGTTGATTATGACCGGGCTGGGGCTGGCCTGGATGGCCACCGAGGGACCACATCCGGTTCTGTTCGCTGGTGCCTTGATCCTCGCCCCAGCGCTGACGATCGTCGGCATTGTCGTTATGGCCGGTGCGGCGTGGCTCGATCGCCTGGTCAAACGGCTACCCCGTCGACTGGCCAAGTATCTCAGTCCCACGGCTGGTGGTGGGAGGGTGACGCTCGTCGAAGCGGGCCTGGTCGCCATCCGGGTGGTCGCCGAAGCCATGGTGCTGTGGGCGGCCATGGCGGCATTCGGGATTTTCCTTACGCCCTCTGAGGTGTTCGTGGCGCATGGCCTCTCGATGATCATCGGGGGCTTGCCGGGACTTCCGGGGGGTCTCGGAATCGTCGAAGGAGGGATCATCGGCATTCTGACGACTTATGGCTTGTCCGCTGGTGGGGTGGTTGCCCCGGTCCTGGTCTACCGGGTGGTTGACTACTGGATCCCCGCTGGAATCGGTCTGGCGGCTTTCGGAATCGTCAGTCGATCGCGAGTTCGGCGGCAACATCTTTCGCACCTCGCTGATATCAAAGTGACGGCTCCGGCTCCTTTGCCCGGGTACCGCGACGAAGCCAGCCGACCAGCCGAGCGACCTACAACGAAGCCGAAGGCGCCCACTCGATCCCGGCACTGACCGCGGGAGCGAATTTGTGGTTTGTTGGACACGCTCAGTGAAGGGGTATATTCTATGGCCAGGGGTTTTTGAGACCGGGGGGTCACCATGACAAGGGTCAAAGCGTTGATTGATGAGGTGTCTGCAGACTGGCACCCGAGCCGGTTGTTCACCACTTCCACATTTTGGTTTCCGTTCGCCATTTCGCTGATAACCATCGGCGCGGCGGTTGCCTATCGGCCACTCTTCGACGTCATCACAGGCGAAGACCGACTTGGTGAGAACCTTCAAGTGGTTGGATGGATCGTCGCACTGGTCTTCTGTGTGCTCATCGGCAAGAACTCAGCATTCCCGAAGTCGACCCGGGCCCTGTTTGGTGTTCTCGCTGTCGGGATCGTCTTCATCATTGGTGAGGAGATAAGTTGGGGCCAGCGGATCTTCGATTTTCAGACGCCCGCAGAACTGGTCGAACAGAACCGACAAGGCGAATCGAACCTCCACAACATCTATGGCGTCCAGGACGTGTTTAGCTGGCTCATGTTCGTGATCGGGGCCTATGGAGTGGGGTCTTCCCTGTATGCCATGAAACGATTTGGGAGTTACGCCTCTTGGTCGCCGCTTGCGAAGACCCTGGCACCGCACCCGATTCTGATTTCCTACTTCTTGTTGATGTTCGTGTGGCGTTTTTATCGCAACTTGTTCGAACCGCCGGAGAGTCTGTATTTCGGTGTGTCGGAGTTTGGCGAAACTACCGAGCTGGTCTTGTCCACGGCGTTCGCATTGTTTGGGTGGAAACGGTTCTCAATGCGCGAGACCGATCTCCAATCGCCCCCGCTTGTAACCCGTGACACGGCCGGTTGATTCGTTCCGAGACTATTTCCAGGTGAGCCCGGCAGTCAGTTGATCAACCACGGCTTCGAAAGATGTCCATAGTTCTGGCCCGGCAACGGCCAGGATCATGACTGGCTCACCATCGATCTCCAGGCTGTATACCCGACCTGTGTCACCCGGCTCGAAAGCAAACCCGAGCTCACCTGGCGCGGCGTGCGTGTCTTGAGCGGTGAATTCGAAATACTCAGAGGCGACTCCTCCAATATCGATGGCAACCGGTTCGTCAGAAATCGAGATCGGCTGATCAGCCAGAGTATTTTTCCAGTCCTGGATGGTGTCCGGGCCGCGTGTCGTGATGATGAAGTAAGCGTTGTCCTCAGACGCCACCTGTAGGTATACGACATCGGCCGTCGCTTCTTTTCTGAAACGGGTACCTTCGGGTTTAGCCAGCACAAAGGGAACCGCAAACGACCCTGACGTTATCTGACCCGCGTCAGCGACGTTGGTGGTCGGCGGATCGATCGCCGGAACAGTTGTTGTAGGCGCCGGGAGTTGCAGCGTCGTTGACGATACGGGCTCGGGTGCGGTAGTTGGTTCTGGTGTCGGGTCGGCCGACGTGCCACCACACGCGCTGAGCGAGATGGCAAATGTTGCGAGGACAATGGCATATCGTCGCATCTTGACCTCCATTGAAGACCAGGCTCTGCAGCAGGAGGATATGCGAAATCAACACTGAGAGAGCTCCAAATTGGCATTAATCAGGGAAACTTGCGGGCATGCTTGTTCGGCGACGATCCGACCGTGAATCTTTGCATAGAATGGCTGCATGAACCCTGCCGCGCTCGCCCCCCAAATCGATCGTCTGGTGTGGGCAGTTAATGGTCGGGCACGAAATCATGAGATTGACGAAGCGGTCATTAATGGCGTCGGCTTCCCCGATTCGGCTATAGGTCTGTTCAACAACCTGTTCCCCTTCGTCGACATGCTTTCGGAGCATTTCATCCTCCGTCGTTACATCTACCGCCCCCCGTGGGTAATCCGCGAGTTCGTGGAAGAGCTCGTCGCCAAGGGGTTTCTCCAACGACAGGATGACCGCCTTGAGCCGACTTCCCGGCTGTCACCGGTTATTGAGGAACTCGATCAGGCAACGCGCCATGCGGCCCGGCACTATTGGATCGATCACCGGGTAACCGTCGAGGCCGCCCAGGGGCCGGTTCGCCGAGTGCTTGAAGCGAGTCCCGAGCGGTACGGCCTTGCTCAGGCGGCGCTAGCCGGCCGCAAGCCCGATGATTTGTTTCATCGATTCCACTATCGGCTGGCCGGCTTGCGGTTGCTGCGTAACGAAGCCCACGTGGAAGCCTGGCAGGCGCAAGATCTGACCGCCGACGAAGTCGAGACCCTGACTGCGGCGTGGGCAGGAACCGAGGTTCAAACGCCACTTGTTCTTCCGAGTCGTCTAGAGCGCCGCGGCCTTCTGGCAGACGGAAAAGTGACTGAGGCCGGTCTGGAACTGCGGGCACAGATCGAAGCGGAAACAAATGCCGGGGTCGCGTCGGCCTTCTCGACGGTCGATCAGGCGGCCCTCCATGCGGCGCTCGTGTCATTGCCGCCCGAGAATCTCGCCGGGTGAGGGCAACTGATGGATAACGCCATTGAGTTGTCCGACGAGCTCCGCGAATACATCTTCGATTCATCGGAGCCCGTCCATCCGGTCCTCCGCCGCATCATTGATGAAACTCAGGCGATGAGTGAGCGGTCCATGCAAGTAACCCCCGAGCAGAGCATTTTTCTGCGGGCGATGGTTCGTCTGGTGAAGCCCCAACGGATTCTTGAGATCGGCACCTTCACCGGGCTGTCCTCGCTCGTTATGGCCAGCGCACTTCCGGAGGGTGGGCGGATCACGTGTCTGGATATCAGCGAAGAATTCACGGCCATAGCTCGCCGCGCCTGGGACGAAGCGGGAGTCGGCGACAAGATCGACCTCATTCTCGGACCTGCCCTTGAAACGATCAGCGGACTCGAGGGTCAGTACGAGATGGTCTTTATCGACGCGGACAAAGGCAATCTGCAAGCTTATGTTGAAGCGGTACTACCGATGTTGCCGAGCGGGGGTGTCGTGATGGTCGATAACACGCTCTGGAGACAGCTCGTTATTGCAGGCGACCCTGCGCCGAGCACCGTAACTATCCAGAGGTTCAATGCCTGGCTAAGGGATCATCCCGGCGTTGATGTCGACATGATCGGAATCGCCGACGGGGTGACCCTGGCTATCAAGCGCTGACGGCTGGACCACCTTGGGGATCAGAAAGGCCTGGCGAGTGCCCGGTACAGCAAGGCTGCCATCTGGGCGCGGGTCACAGGATTGGTCGGACTGAACGTCGTCGCCGACGTGCCGTGGGTAATCCCCCGCGAATACAACCACTCGATATCCGCCTCGAACACTGAGTCGTCATCATCGACAAAATCGATAGGCGCACGAATTTCAGGTGAACCCGGCAGCGCCCGATGCAACAACGCCGCCATCTGACCACGGGTCACGCTGTTGTGCGGGCAGAAACGATCGTTGTCCGGCGGGTTGCACCCGCGGGTTACCCCTGCCGCTACCAGGCGATTGATGTCATCTTCAAAGATCGAAGTGTTGTCGTCGACGAAACGGTCGGTTGTTCCTCCGCCCGGATAGTCCAGGGCCCTGGAGAAAAACGCAGCCATCTGCCCTCGAGTCACCGAGCGCGAGGGGCAGAACAAATCATTGGCGGGAGGATTACATCCCAACGTGATGCCCTCCCGAGCAAGCCAAATGATCTCATCCTCGAACGGGTAGCCGTTCGGGACATCCCAGAACCCCGAGTCAGGAAGTACCTCAAAGAGAGCCGTTGAGCGCACTTCCTCGACGTCCAGGATCCCCGGGGCAGGGAGGGCGGGTTCCGTGAACGAACTGAGAGCGTTCCACAACATCCAACCGACCTCACGATCGTCGGCCGCCCGAATCTCGGCATTCACCTGTGAGCTCGAGTAGTAGAAGTCCTGTATCCACGGTCGTAGCACCGCTGGAGCGTCGTCGATGCGGGCTTGCCCATCGGCCAAAGCCCGCGAAACCACCTCGTACGGGTGGGCGTTCGGATCCGAGAAGCCGAACCAACCGGTGGAATAGTGGCTCGGGTAGAGCATAGGCGAGAGGACATCGGCGACTTGGGCGAGCTCCTCAAGTTGCTGACCGATCCCTCCGTCGCCGGGCGTGGATGTGATGAACCCGAAGATGTCAGCGGCGACCGCACACCCGGAAGGGTGCAGCCGGGCCGCAGCCTCGGCCAGGAATCCGTTGATTGCCTTCTTCCGGCCGGTTTCGGTGGTCGAGCCGTCAAACCGTGCCGACGTTGGGTACCCATCCGGGAAACGCACATAATCGAACTGCACCTCGTCGACCCCCATCGCACATGCGTCCTCAGCCAGTTTGAGGGCGTACTCGCGGGCATCGGGATCCCATGGATCGAGGAACCACTGGCCGGCTTTGTTGTAGGGGCCAGCCGTGGCCGTATTCCACACCGCCCAGGAGGGCTCGGCTCGTGCCGCGATGGGGTCCTGGAACGCAACGACGCGCACGATGACGTACAGCCCGGCGTCATGTGCGGCCCGGGCCCGGGCGGCCAGGTCAAACAGAGGCGTCGATGCCCCCACCGTGGCCGCCACCCCCGAGGGGGTCAACGAGAACACTCTCCCCGATTCGTCTTTAAGGTCGATGACCAGCGCGTTGACGGCGGTTCGGGCGGCGATGGCGAGCATCGATGGCCACCGATTGGCGGCTGCGCCACCCGTCACGTGCAACGCGAACACCGGACGCGGAGCGAGGGTGACCGTCAACCGACCCGGGGCGCCATCCCATGCGTACTCAGCCGGTAGGTAGGCAGGTGCCTCGACCCGAACTGCGCCGGCCCGGGTCGCCAGAAACGCGCCATCCTCGGCGGCGGTCAAGGCGACCCCGTCCAGAGTGACCCGGGCCGAGGGGATGGTGGCGGAGGAGACCGTTTTCACCACGATACGGAGGGGCTCGGCACTCTCGGCGGCAGCTGCCGGAGCAACGAGGGTTGCCACCAGTGTGAGCCCGACAAAGCGCGCGGTCCACCGCCTGCTGTTCATTGGCTCATCCTATATCTTCGGGCTGACGGTGACCCTTGGTAGCGCCGATGTTTGGGACGCTTTCTGGTGCTGGCGATCGTGGAGTGCGGTCGGGGTGCCCTAGGGGACTTTCAGGGTCGTGCCCCATAGCAAAGTCGGTCGTGAGGCCCGATGCTTTGGTTATGAAACTGACACTCATCACTGAAACGAGATCGGAACTGGGAGCCTTCGCCGAGGAGATTTCGGATTGGCGGACCGATCGCTACATCGAAGCCGGCTTCTACGACAAGAACACGCTGGCCGCACTCCGGGAAGCGGGCGTCCGGATCGAGTCCAATCGCCCGGACGACTACGAGATCGTTGCTGTTGACCAGGACGGAGCGATCCTAGCCACCCTATCCCTGCGGCGCCCCGACGGTATCTCAGGTCGGTCGATCGTCGATTCGGGTCGACCTCAGTTCGGACTCGAAAAGGTGAACGGGACCAGCTTCCTCTCGTCCCTCGGTGACATACAGATGGATCTGTGTTGGGAAGCCGGCCGCTTCCTGCGGGACCGCAACCGCGACTCAAGTGCTGCCGTCGTCGCCGTGACCACGGCTGCCGCCCATCTCGTAGCAACCCTGGCCAGCCAGGGTAAGGCGGCGCTCATCGTGGGTGAGGTCGAACCCACCGTGGCACTCCGGCACCTTGAAGCGTTCGGCGTTCCGGTCATCGTTGGGACCGCGGCCCATTCGCCAATCGTCGACGGGCTTCTCGCCTGCCGGTACGCCGGCCGCACCGTGGTTCCCTTCGCGGTGGATCTCTCGAAGATCGAACCAGCCGCCCTAGCCCAATGGGAGCAATTGGCGGCGAGGGACCACCTTTTGACGGGAGGCAATCGTGGTTGACCTGGAGGACCCGGCCGAGTTCTACGCCGAGATGACCAAGCGCAATGGCGGCCTCATCTCGGCACCTAATCAGCAGAAGCTGGCGACCTGCCGGGTGGTTGTGGCTGGCTGCGGTTCGACCGGTGGGGCAACCGTGGTGCCGTTGGTTCGGACCGGAGTCACCCGCTTTGTGCTCGCCGATCCGGACTCCTTTGATCTTTCAAACCTCAATCGCCAGAACGCCACCGTGGCCGATATTGGCCGGAATAAGGCTGCCGTGGCTGGCGAGACGGTTCGGGCGATTAATCCCCACGCCGAGGTGACGGTTCTTGAACAGGGCATCGAAGCCGGGCGCGTGGACGCGCTGCTTGAGGCAGGCGACATCGTTATCGACGCCATTGACGTAACCACTGAATCGGGCATCGTGGCGAAGAAGGCCCTCCATGCGGCTGCGGCACGCAACCGGGTTCCCGTAGTTACGGCCTATGACATTGCGGCGTGCCAGTTCATCGAGGTCTTTGACTATCGAAAAGGCGGCAAACCGTTTGGCGGCAAGCTCGACCAGCAGACCTCACCGGAGGATGTCCTTGCGGCTCTTATTCCCCCGACGGTCCTTCCCGAGGAGATTCTTCCGATCATCGCCGACGGTTCGGTGTCGGGTGAGCACGGCTTCCCCCAGCTGGCCATGACGGCGAGCCTGTTCGGAGCGCTCATTGCCCCGATCGTGCTTCGCTTGTTGGCGAATGAACCCCTTCCGGCGCATATCCGGGTTGACTTGTTTGGGATCACGACGCCTCGACCGGCCCGGGTGGCCCGCCGAACCAGGACTCTGGCCCGATTGCCGTTCGTGTGGATGGCGGCCCGAAAGAAAGCGAGCGCAACATGAGCGATCGAAAGTTGATTCTGGTGGACGGAGCCTCCCATGTGAAAGGCGTGCGCGGCTGGTACGGACTCGTCCGGCGTTGGCCGGCCATGCGACGTGAACTTACAGAGTCGCGCGGCTACGTCGCCCACCGCATCTACCTGGTTGGCCCAACCACGATTGGTCTTATGACCTGGTGGGAAAGCCGCAAAGCTCTCATGCAGTTTGCTCACGGCGAAACGCATCACGAGATCTGGGAATGGGCTGTCAAAGAAGACCGTACCAAGGGCGGTTGGCTGGCGACGTACGAGCTCGCCGGTGGTGGCCCATTGTGGGGATCTGGAACCCCGCTCACCGAGGTATTCGAGGGTTACATGGACTTCGAGCCGGCCGAAGCTCCCACCGGCTGCCCGGTGCATCACAAGACATGAGCAGTTGGCTCGTCGGCCCCCTCGCTCTGCTCGGGGTGGTTGTTCTCGAACGGTTGGGCAAGAAGCTGACCGGTTCGCGAGCCAAGGGGTGGATCGGCAGCTATCTCCTCATCGGATTGGCCGCACTGGCGCTTGGCCCGGAGAGTCCGACTCACTCCGCCCTCGACTGGCGGGTGGCGGTGGGAGTCGCGCTGGCTCTCGGCGGATACCAGGTGGGCCGACTTGTCCTCGGTGACCGCCCTGATCGGCCACCCTCCGAGTCCAAGACTCTCGAATTGGTAGCTCTGGCCGGAGTGGTAGCCCCGGTTGAGGAACTGTTGTGGGGAGCCGTGGTTGGGCCCGAAATCGGATTCCTAGCCACCGCCGGGTTCTTTGCCAGTCAAGCATCCCTTGGTCGATGGTCGCTGGCGCGCGCGTCCTCGGCTTGTTCTTGTTCTGGATCGGGCTCAGCCTGGTCCGGGCGTACAGCTGGCCGCTAGCCCTGGTGTTGCACATGGCGGCCAACGCCGGGGGAGTGCTCATCGGGCATCGCCAAAACGTCGATCAGTTTTGATCGGTGGCGGATAGTCTGCGGCTATGTCCGACCTTGAAATCCATCCGGTCACCGCTGACCGCCGGGCCGACCTGTTGACCCTTTTCGGGGACAACGGGGCGTACTCGAATTGCTGGTGCACCTGGTACCTGTTGACCAACAAACAATTCAACGAAACCGCCCCAGCCGACCGGAAAGCCCTCATCCTCGGCCAGGTCGATGATGGTCTCGAGCCTGGTCTCCTGGCCTACCGCGACGGTGTGCCGGTTGGCTGGTGCGCAGTCGCACCTCGGGAACGATACGCCAGGATGAACGCTCCCCGGGCCATCAGTCACAAAGCGGTCGACGACCAACCCGCTTGGGTAGTCAGCTGCTTCTACATCGACAAGGACCACCGCAACACCGGGGTGGCGACGGCGTTGCTTGCGGCGACCTCGGATCATGCTCGCAGCCGTGGTGCGACGCTGCTCGAGGGTTTCCCGTGGGATAAGCCCATGGTGGACGACGGGTGGGGAACCATGTTCGTTGGCAGCTTGAAGATGTTCGAGGCAGCGGGCTTCGTATTGGTTGAACGTCGCGGCAACCGGGCAGTCGTACGTCGATCGATCTAGCTGTCTACGGCCACAGCCTGGTGGCTTCGGCAGGCAGAATCGGCTCGACCACGCCACTCGTCGACTCGAGGGTACCGATCAAATCGAACCATACGGGCTGCCCGGTGGAGATTACCTCTGTACATTCGGAGCATTCCAGATCGATGATCCACACGGTTTGCGGCGGCGAGGCGGGTTCCTGTGGGACGGCGCTCAGAATCAACCGTCGTCCGTCGAAGTCGTGAATCTGCACGTACGGTCGATCGTTGGTTCCCACGGTCAGCCTGACCAGTTCGGTGCCGTCGTCGCCTGATATGACCAGTTCCGGGAGGTCGTAGGGGAGGAGTGGTCCGCCGCCCTCCCCCCACTGGACATTGCTCCAATCAGGCAGAGCGATCGTGGCTGTTCTTCCTCCGGCTGAGAATGTGAACCCGTCGATCGTGCGTGCCGTTGCCGGTGGGTCGCTGAGTCGGCCGGTTTCGAGCTCGAACCAGATGATCGTGTCGAAGCTCTCAAGGAGTCGGGCGCCGACGATATGTCCATCGTCGACTTTGACCACCTCAACGATCTCAGCGATGGCCTCGTTCGGGAGAGGCGGGGCTGACTCACCATCGGGTTGCATCCACCGGAGCCCCTCCTCGCCGAACGTGACCACGCCTGTGCCTTCATCCCATCCAGCCGGGCGCCCAGGAAAGGCGTAGCGCCCCCGAGCGAGAACTGTGCCGTCGGCTGATCTGATCGTTTGATGGTCGACGCCGATCCACTCCACACCCTCGAGGGTGAAGGGTGGCAGTGGGTAGAGCGTTGCGAGCGATGCCACTGAGATGAACGTCCCCTCGTCGTTCTCGCCAAGACCATACAGCCCTTCATTGTTGGCGACGAGGGTCGTCGGTGCGGGGAGGATTGGCCCCCAATAGCGGTCAAAACTCAATCCAGTTACGGGTCCGCCGGGTCGGAGGAACAGGGCGACAACCTTGCCGCTTTCGGCGATTGGTTCACCCATCGCTGCCACCAGGATCCCGTCGAGGAAGGGGTCGGTCGACAAGATGGTCAGGCTCAATGGGAGCTCCCAGCGGATCCCGTAGCCATCAGTGCCAATCAGAGTGGCGTTGTGATCTGACATTCCGATCGACCGGCCATCTGGCAGCGGTCGCGATTCCGATCGTCCAGATTCGACGAGGGGCTGGCCATCGAGCGTGGCGACGGGAATCCATTGCTGCGCTGCGAACCCGGACCCTTCCGGAAACAGGTTACGGACCCCCTGCCAGATCACCCGATCGGCTCCTAGCGCGAGCTGGGGGGTTTCTCCGAGGCCGAGTTCGAGCGGCATGGACCAGCGCAATTCGTTGTCCCGGCTGTACATGCGGAGGACGGGATCCCCCGAGGCGTCCAAGCCGGAAACGACCAGGCCGTCTGGCGTGTTGACGAGCGCCTTTCCAGAAACGTCGTCCCAGGTCAGCAGCACAGTGCTGTTTTGATCGCGCACGGACAGAACCCTCCTCGACTCAAGTTTCAATACTTCCCCGGGTTGTCCGGCTGCCAGGCAGCAGGCCTTGCGGCGGGATACATCGTCGACCGCAGTGTTCGGGATGATCGAGTCAGTCCTGTCCGGCAGAGAGGCAACCTCCGATTCGGTGACGACGACCGTTTCGAAGACGTTCGGAACGGCGCTCGTAGTCTGCGTGTTTCCGACACTGGTGGCGGTTGGGTTGGTTGCTACCGGGGGAGTTTGTACAGGTGGGGGAGTCAGTACCGCTATGACGACCCAGGTGGCGGCCAGCCCGAGGACCGGAATGAGCGCCCCAACGGCACGGCGTTGCCGACTGACATCCTTGATCGGAACGATCGGCATTTCTTGTGCGGCGCTGCGAGCTTGTCGAGCGGCGTTTTGAGCGAGATCTTCGAGTTTCATATCACCATCTCCAGCGTCTTTGTGAGCGATACCCTGGCCTGAGCGAGCGAGTTCTTGACCGTGCTCTGGCTGATTTCCAACAGAGCAGCGATGTCGGCCGTAGACATATCCTCCAGGTAGTGGAGAGCCACCACTTCTCGCTGGCGGCGGGGGAGGGATCGAACCGCCGCCCAGAACTTCTCGTTGTACGGCTCTAGTTCCGGAAAAGCGTTGACGTTCATCCCGGCAAAGCGGGCCAGAGCTCTGGTCTCCGCTCCGAATCGTCGGATCCGGGATCGACCGAGATTCATGGCGACCACCCTCACCCAGCCTCCCGGGCGGTCGTAGCGGGCGACCTCGTCCCAATTGCGGTGCGCCCGGAGGAACGCCTCCTGGGCGATGTCCTCGGCACCGTGTCGGCTCCCGCTGAGTGTGTACACGAGACCGACCACGGCCGGATAATGCTCGCGATAGAAAGGCTCGAACGCGAGGACAATGGGTTGCGGCTCTGAGTCCGTCCGGTTCACGTCACTCCTTGTGTGCATGACAGTACGACGCTCGGCGCAGCCCTACCGGTCTATTCGAGGAAGGGGTTTCCTTGAGAGCCAGCCTGTCCGGCCGTACGGGTCGCGACTTGGGAGCGTAAATGATTACAGTCTGAACCCAGCCGATGACCGGCCAGTCAGGACGAGACCTACATGCGCATTCGCTTGATTACGACCGGCGGCACAATCGACAAGATCTACTTCGACGCTCTGAGCGGATTTGAAGTCGGCACTTCCGATGTGCAGCAAATTCTGAATGACGCATTGGTCGATTTCGAATACGACATCGTGTCACTGTTTCAAAAAGACAGCCTCGAGATCACAGACGAGGACCGTCTGCGCATTCGAGAATTCATTGTCGAGGACGACGGCTCGCACTACATCATCACCCATGGCACTGACACAATGTCGGAGACGGCCGAAGTCCTGAAGGACTTACAAGACCGAACGATTGTGCTGACCGGGGCACTGTCGCCGGCGAGGTTTCGAGTATCCGATGCGGTGTTCAATGTGGGTATGGCAGTTGCTGCAGTGCAGGTCGCGAAACCGGGCGTCTACATCGCCATGAGCGGGCAAGTTTTCAAAGCCGGAGCCGTTCGCAAGAATCGCGCCCAAAACAGGTTCGAAGCTTTCGGTCAAAGCTGATCCGGCATCAGAGATCGGCACCGACTTCGGGTCGCCAAAACCTCCACCTCATCTCCGCATTGGGTTCACAGGTTCTCCACATTTGATCGAGAAGCTATGCCTATCGAATCAGATGAAAGGAGATTTCGATGACTGTTATGCGAAGGGGTCCATTCGGGCTGTTGATCCTGGTGGGGCTAGGTGTCTTGCTTGGCGCCAGCTTGTCCGGTGGATCGGTCGCTACGGCCGGTTGGCTGGCAGCTCCGTTCCTAGTGTTCGGTCTGATCTTCAAGATCTTGTTCTTCTTCCTGCTCTTCGGCTTCATCGCCAAGGCCTTTGGTGGACACCGCCACTGGGAAAAGGCAAGAGGTCCATGGTCAGAAGAAGCCCGCCAGCACTGGCAGAAGCGCCATGAAGCAACCGAGGGTGACGAACCTCGTTCATCCACTGATCGGTTCGAGGAATGGCACCGTATGGCCCATGCCCGGGCGGAAGTTGACGATCACGTCCCGCCTGTCGAGGACTGATCGGCGAGTATGGCCAGTATGAAGACCATCCTCGTTGTAGATGACGAACTGAAGATCACCCGCCTGCTGCGCGATTATTTGCAGCAGGCGGGCTTCAGTGTGTTGACGGCCGCTGATGGGCCGTCGGCCCTGGCCGTGGCAAGGCGAGAGCATCCAGACATGATCGTGCTCGATCTCGGGCTTCCCGGATTGGACGGCCTCGATGTCACTCGGGCACTGCGAACGTCGTCGGACGTCCCGATCATCATGCTCACCGCCCGGGCCGACGAGTCCGACCGGATCGTCGGTTTGGAGCTCGGTGCCGATGATTATCTCGTCAAACCATTCAGTCCCAAGGAACTGGTCGCCAGGGTCCGGGCGGTTCTGCGGCGCGTCGATGCCTCTGTCGAAACTCCCGATATCGTGCGAGCCGCCGACCTGTCCATTGACACGGCTCGACGAGCGGTCACTGTCGAGGATGCGGTCGTCGATCTCACCCCGACCGAGTACGACCTGCTCCTACATTTCGCCAGGTCACCGGGTCGGGTATTCACCCGCTCGCAACTCCTCGACGCCATCCACGGAGTGGCGTTCGAGTCGTATGAACGGGCCATCGATGCCCACATCAAGAATCTCCGCCGCAAGATCGAAACCGACCCGGCCCATCCAAAGTATCTGCTGACCGTATACGGGGTGGGGTACAAATATGCCGATGCGTAGACATGGTCATGGCCCCAACTGGTGGCCCGAGGGAGAGCAGTGGCCACCGAGAGGCGGACCCGGTCAACAAGCCTGGTCAGGTACCGGTCGCAAAATGTTCGGCGCCGCCATCGCCTTCCTGACGTTCATCACGTTCGTAGCGGTCCTCGTTGGTGCGGTCATTGCGACTGGCTTGAGCGGCACGTCTTCAGGCACCACGTGGCCGACGATCGTCGGTACGATGTTTCTGGTCTTTGTCGGCTTGCGTATCGTCAAGCGCATCCTTCGGCGAACCTGGCGACCGGTCCGATCGCTTATCGATACCGCCGGCCGACTGGCCGATGGTGACTACTCGGCGCGGGCTGACGTCCACTCGTCGCCGAGCATGCGGGCGGTCGGGTCGTCGTTCAACACAATGGCCGAGCGCCTCGAAACGGCCGACGAACAGCGCCGCCGCCTTATGTCCGACCTCGGACATGAGCTTCGCACCCCGCTGGCAATCATCCGCGGCGAGATCGAAGCCGTCGTGGACGGCGTGCGAGAGGGCGGGCCCGAACACATGGCTTCGCTGCTCGACGAGGTCGAAGTCATGGAACGGCTCATCGAGGACCTCCGGGTTTTGTCGATGTCGGAGGCCGGCAAGCTGGAGTTGCAGACCGAACTCGGAGATGTGCTGTCGATCGTCAACGAAGTGGCAGTGTCGTATGGCCCGATGGCCGAATCGGCCGGAGTAGAGGTCATCGTTCAGGCTCCAGATGGCTGCCCGCCGATCGACTTGGATCCGGTTCGGATCCGCCAGGCGCTCACCAACCTCGTCGTTAACTCGTTGCGGGCGATGCCGACCGGTGGCAGCCTCACCGTCGGCCTCAAGGTGGGGTCTGATCGCTTGACTATCGATGTCGAAGACACCGGGACGGGCATTGCTAGTGACCTGTTACCGAACGTTTTCGACCGGTTCACCAAATCCGACGCTTCCGATGGCAGCGGCCTTGGCTTATCGATTGCGCGCAGCTTTGTTAGGGCTCACGGTGGGGAACTAGAAATCACTAGGACTGGCTCGAACGGGACTACTGCGACTATGTGGCTACCGCGCTGATGGTCGGCGCGCTTCTAACGCGAGTGGGCCCGGCTGGCATCTCTACGTAGCCGTGGGTTGGAGTTGCACGTCTCCGCACCTATCAGTGGCGCGTCTTAGGCTTCGACCTGCTGGGGGGCGTCACTGACTCGGTACAAGGCGATCGGACGCTGCACGCCTTTGAGATTTCTTTCTCCGGCCGACTCGGCGGTCACCAGGCCTGGCGGAAGTAGCGCCAGAGTGCGTTCAGAGATCAGGATCTCGCCGGGACCGGCATCATCGGCGAGACGCGAAGCCAGGTTTACATGATTGCCCATCACGGTGTAATCCATGCGAGTGGGTGACCCGATGTTCCCGACGGTGACGAACCCCGTCGAAATGCCGATGCCTGCGCTGATCTTCATGAGGGCGGCGTCGCCCATTCTTGACCGCAGCTCGGCAAGTTCCTTCTGCATGTCGAGGGCCATGCGGACCGCCCGTTCTGCATGGTCGTCCTGGGGGAGGGGGTCGTTGAAGAAGATCATCAGAGCGTCACCGATGTACTTGTCGAGGGTGCCCTCGTAACGGAAGACCACTTCGGTCATGGCAGCGAGGAATTGGTTGAGGCTCCCGATCATTTCTTCAGGCTCAGCCTGCTCAGACAGGGCTGTGAACCCTCGGACATCGGCAAAGACAATGGACAACTCTTCGCGACGTGACTCGCCGATACCCGACTGTCCGGCAACAATTGCGTCGGCTACCTGCGGGGATAGGTAGCGTCGGAGGACTGAGGTGTGTTCAAGCATGGCGACCTGCTCGTCGACCGTGGCCTGAAGGTCGCGGTTCACCGTTTCTAACCGGCCGTACAACGTCTCAAGCTGTTCGCTGGCTCGGTTGACATTCTCAGACAGTGTGCCGAACTCGTCGCGATTAGCGACGTCGACCCGTGCGGTGAAATCACCGCTCGCAATGGTGCCCAGAGCCTCGTCGATCTTGCGGACCGGCCCGATCACCGTCCAGGAGATGATGGCTCCGACCGCCACGGCTCCTAGCAGGCTCATCGCCGAAAAGGCGGCGAGCGCCACCGTCAGGAATTGCCGGTCGCCGGAGAAGCTAAGAATCTCGCCAGCCTCAGCATCTCTCGATTCACGAATGAACGCGTTCAACTCGTCCTCAATTTCGTGGCTGATTTCGTGCTCGGACTGGATGTGGGCACTGGTCGCTTGGAGGGGCTGCTCCCCGCGAAGTTCCTCCTCCGCCTGGATCGCCTCGACGCGTTCCCCGGCGGCCGCATATCGTTCATTCATCGATCGCAACGAGGCGAACAAGGCCGCGTGATCGCCAATCGCAATGCTCTCGGTCTCATCTACCAGCGCCTCGAACTTCGCTTTGGCTCCGCTGATCTTTTCCGTCCATACCGGATCACCCGTCAAGAGCGCCATGGTCCGAAAGTGAGATTGGGAGGTGATGCTGTACAACAACTGGTTGGCGTTGTCGGTTTGTTCAGCGAGGGTCTCAAGGCGCTCGACCTGGTTGCCCATCCGATTCACGGCCAACAGCCCAACGACCCCCAATGCAAGCATGAGCACCGATATTCCGAGGAATCCGGCTAGCAACTTCGTCTCAAGTCGAGCCTGAATCTTGGCAACGAAATCGACGAACGGTCGGAGCAAAACCGGGACGGTGTCGCGCCTTGAGTGTGGTTTGGCTGGCGACGACGTTTCCGGCTTTGGTGTGCTGACCGGTGCGGTCATCTCTCTCCTGGGATGGTCCGTCGTTAAATGTACGCTTCGCGCCGTCTCAATGCGGGCAAGTTTTCTTATCCTCTGCCAGCCCGCGCTGGCGTCGACGTTAGGGCGCTCATTTATCGGCGGCTATCCGCCCACCACTCCGGCCACTCCAAGCAGCACGATCCCGATGCCCAGCGCCTGGAGGCGGGTTACGGGATCTCCGTAAAAGATCTTGCCGATGGCGACGCTGGCGGCCGGGAACATGGAGGCCGTTACCACCGCCGGCGGGGCGTCGGCCTGGACTCCGATGAGGTAGAAGATCGTCGTGAGTCCGGCCAAGACCCCGGCGGTCACTGCACTGATCCTGACTCCGACCGGCGCGATGACGGGCGCCGAGATACCCCTCGCCACAACCACCATGAGTAAGAAGGCGATGAGTCGCTGGCTGACTGCTGGCCAAGCACCGCTGTCTGATGACGCCTCAATAATCACGCTCAGGCCGAAACCGTAACCAAGTCCGGACGCGAATCCCCACATGAGCCCGGTGCGTACAAACGCCGCACGCCCTTTGGCTTTGCCTGCGGTGATCAGCACTAGCCCTCCAAAGGCCACGATGGCGCCAGCGATGGCAGTAGCCGAGGGTCGCGCACCGGTGATCAATGTGTAGCCATAGGGGATCACGGCTGACATGACACCAACTAGCGGTGCCACCACGGTCGAGGATGATCGAGCGATCCCGCCGTAATACATGGCCAGCCCGGTCCCCATCCCCAGGCCGGACAGAGCTCCGATGATCACGTCTCGCCAGCCGAAAGCACTGGCCACAAGCAGCATCGACGCGAACGAGGAGAAGATGGCGACGAACTGCATGGTTACGGCCGCGGTCGTTGCGCTCGATGCGCCCATCACCCGGCGGCCAAACAGATCTGAAAAACCGATGAAGAGGGCGCTGAGTCCCCCGAATAGTGCTCCCATCAGCTACCGATCCTGCGCATCACTCGCCGAGGTTAGAAGGATTCGAGGGAGCCTTGGGTTCTCAGCTGGCGCCGAGGACAGTTCCGCATTCCCGACAATAAATGATGGTGACATCCATTGCCTGGCCGATCTCATCAGTGGATGTGATCACCCGATGGGCGAGATGGTCGATAAGTGAGCCGTGGCAGCCGGCACACGATGGGTCCGGTGCTCTATCCATCGATTGGGTTTGGGGTGTCTCGACGTCCTGTTCGAACAGAAGGGTCATCAGCATCTTGGCCCGAACTTGGTCAAGACCCAAGGCCCGGTATGCGACGCATCCCGGAAGTTGCCCGATCGCCCCGAGAATGTGACTGGGCCGGATATCGCGGTCGCCTTGCCTGGTAGCGACTTCGAGGCCTTGTTCTAGAGCCGCCTTTGCGTTTCGTGTAAAAGGAATGTGCCCCTTCGGGGGTTTTTTCCCCCGACCGACATCCGCCTCTATGCGCCCCAGCAGCTCGTCTCTCGAGAAGCCGAGCGCCTCGATGGCATCAACCGTATCGAGCTCCTCGCGTGCCAGAGCCAACACCAGGTGCTCGGTACCGATATACGAATGCCGTAGCTCTCGGGCAGCTTCTTGAGCCTGCACAACCACATGTCGACTCTCGTCCGTGAACCGTTCGAACATATGGTCGAGCCTACTGAGTCTTGGGAGCCCGAAACGACCCCCGGCTCCATGTGTTGTCGGGGGTCGTTTTGGTCGCTGCCTAGTTGTGAGCGGCGATGAGCTGGCGGATGGAGCGATGCTGCCTCGCGGTGCACCAAGCTTCATCCATTCTTCTTCTTGTCCACGTCGGCCGCTGCATCGGCTTCTACGTCAGCGATGAGCTGGTCGAGCTTGGCGGACCACATGGCGTGGAGCATGGGCGCATACGGGGCCAGGCGGTCCTGGTCTGCCGAGTAGAACCGATGGTTTCCTTCGGCCCGGACCGATACAAAACCTGCGTCGCGAAGTCGAGCGAGATGCTGAGAAACCGCCCCGAAGGTCAAATCGAAGCGCCCGGCCAATTCACCAGCTGACTGTTCATCGTCCCAGATCAAACGCAGGAGCTCTCGGCGGTGAGGTTCAGTCAATACCTGGATGGCGTCCACGTCCCGAGCCTACCACTCTATTTTAGTTGTATCCGAAATAGGGCCGGGTTTCGAGGAAGGGGCTTCGAAGCAAATGGAAGAAAGCGTGGACCTGCCAGGCAGTCCACGCTTTCTTCAGATGATGCGGCGCCCAAGGTTCGGACCACCGACATCGCACTCCCCCCGGGGGAGGGGAGAAGCCTTCTAACCAGCAGACCATGGGCCGAGCTGGCTGTCGATGTCGCCATAATGCCTGATTCTTCCTGAACCTAACCTGAAGGAGCGGCTAGGCAGGGATCCAAATGATGGTGTCGCCGGACCGGGCCCGGTCGATAAGGGAAGGCCCATCAGCGGTTGCAATGGACAAGCTTTGGCCCCGGACGAGGAACAGAACATCGCCGCCGTCTGCGACTTGCGCCGTCAGGTCGTCAACGGTGAACTGATCGCTGAGTGTGGTTTGGCGGATCTTTGTGCCGCTGTGCAATCGGTCGCGAAGTTCGCTGTAGGTGAGATCGGAGTCAAACAGCAACCGACCGCCGATGTCGGCGACGGTGTTGCCGATTCCCGGACCGCGTGCCTCGGCGGCCAGCTGGTATGTTTCGGCTCTTCCGAACAGGCCGGCGAAACCACGGGTCGCGAGTGTGTTGACCTCATCGTTGGGTGTGAGTGCCAACAATCTGCCGAGTCCAGCTAGCTCGAAGTCCCAGGGAAGTTCATGGCTGATGAGGTTGCCGTAGTACGTGCGGAATCCCTGCTGACGAAGACGCGCCTCGTCGAGGTAGTTGGTAGTAGCGAACTTCACGGGGAATCCCACGTCTGAGAGAACTCGTCCGACGGCTTCTTCGACCGGGCCCGCACCGAGAATCAACGACCCCTGGCTGTGCTTTTCCGCCAGACCGAATCTGTGGGCGATGGGTCCTGCACTGAACCCGTAGACGATGACCGTTCCGACGATGACGGCGAAGGTGATGGGCGTGAGGATCTCGGCTCCCTCAATTCCGGCATGCTCGAGTTCGAGAGCGAAAACGGAAGCCACGGCGGCCGCGACGATACCGCGCGGGGCAACCGAAGCCAGGAAGATCTTCTCGGGTCGGCTAAGCGCTGAACGCCAAGTCGATACGGCGACCGATAGTGGACGAGCGACGAGGACGAGAACAGCGATGACGCCGACTACGCCCCACGAAATCGAGCCGAGCTGTTCTCGGGTGAGGCGGGCGCTGAGCAGGATGAAGAGCACGCCAACCAGGAGGGTTTGGAGGATTTCCGAGAACTCGATGAGCTGGTCCGTGCGCACGCGACGGTAGTTGGCGAGCGCAAAGCCGAGCACCGGCGTGGCGAGCAGTCCAGACTCCGCGGCGAAAGCGTTGGCGATGGCGAATGCTAAAAGTGCAGCAGACATCCCAAGCAGCGGGACCAGACGCTCGGGCACGAGATGGCGCTGGAGCACAAAGGCGGTCGGGACGGCCACGACTAGGCCCGCTCCCACACCGGCGGCGGTAAACAGCAAGCCACCTGAGATCAGCTGACTGGCATCGCCACCGGCGCCCAAAATGATGATTTCGAATGTCAAAGCCGCCAACATGGCCCCGACCGGATCGATGACGATGCTCTCCCATTTCAGGATCGAAGACACGGTCTTGCTCGGTCTGACATGATGGAGAATGGGTCCGATAACCGTCGGTCCTGAGACGATAAGTATCGCCCCTAACAAGATGGCGATGGAGCGAGAGACGCCAAGGAACATGCTCGCGGCGACGCTGCCGATGAGCCAGGTGATCAGGACGCCTACGGTGATCAGGAGCCATAGGACCAGCGGGTTCCTCCGCGCCTCATGCATCCGAAGGCTTAGACCCCCTTCGAAGAGGATCAGGCCCACCGCGAGCGATACAAACGGTGTGAGAAGGTCGCCGGCCAGTGCGTCGGGGTCCAAGAGCAGTAAGCCGGGTCCCACGATTACCCCGGTGGCGAGAAGTGCCACGATCGAAGGTACGTTGAGGCGAGACGCGACGTAGGCAGCAAGGACGGCCAGAATCACGACCGCGGCGAGTGCATTAACAGGGTTTTCTAAAACGGAAGCGAGCGCAGACATTTCCCGCAGGCTAGCCAGGCCTCACGGTACGCAAAGCCGATTCTCTGACTCAGTCGGGCAATTTGGGTACTTCGAAACCGGTATGGCGCCCCAGCAAGGAGGCGCGGGTAATCGCCTTGTTTCCGAAGCGATCGCGTAGATCATCCAAGGCGTGGTCAAGTTCGCCCTTTTGGCGAAGCTCAGCGAGCGGGAACGTGAGCTGGACCACCTTGTCGTCGGACAGGTTGGCGATTGACATGCCAATGAGCGTCAATCCGCCTTTGGCTTCGATCGTCGGCTGGGCTTCCCGGAGCAAGCTGAGGGCCACGGCGGCGACGGGTTCGGTCATCCCAGTCGGCCATCTCAAACTTCTTGAGCGGGTAGCCCTGGTGAAGTCGTCGTACCGCATCCTGAGTACCACGGTCCGTCCGATTCGGTGCCCCGACCGCAGTCGGCGCATGACCCGGTCGGCAATGCCCAGCAGCAGCGATTCGAGTTCATCAGGCGTCTTCTTCGACCGTCCAAGAGCCTGCTGGGACCCAACTGAGCCGCGTCTCTTCCCGGTCTCGACCCGTCGAGGATCCTGATGGTGCGCCAAAGCGTACAGGTGACGGCCCGAGGCTTTCCCGAGGATCGACGTCAGGGTGCCTGGCTGGACCTTGGCCACGTCTCCGACAGTAAGGAGACCGCAGTTGTTGAGCTTTTCCGCAGTGACTTTGCCGACTCCCCACAGCGCCCGAACCGGGAGCGGGTAGAGGAACTCGGTTTCTTTGTCTGGCTCAACCACCAGGAGTCCGTCTGGCTTGGCGACCGCGCTGGCTACCTTCGCCAGGAACTTGGTTCGGGCGACCCCAACGGTGATGTTGAGGCCGACCCGGTCCTGGACCTCGGCGCGCAACCAGGCGGCGATGCGTTCGGGGCTACCGGCGATTTTGGCGAGGCCACCGACATCGATGAACGCTTCATCTATCGACAGGCCTTCGACGATGGGGGAGGTGTCGTCGAAGACGGCAAAAACCGCTCGACTCGCCTCCGTGTATGCACTGAAACGGGGATTGACGACGATCGCATGTGGGCAGAGCTCTTTCGCTTTTCGCTCGCTCATCGCCGTCTTGACGCCGAATCGTTTGGCTTCGTAGCTCGCTGCCAGGATGACTCCACCGCCCACGACGACGGGCTTGCCGCGCAGTGCCGGGTTGTCGCGCTGCTCCACCGAGGCGTAGAACGCGTCGAGGTCGGCGTGGAGAATGGTGGCTTCGGTTCGGGTAGCGCTACCAATGCGCGACATCGAACATATGTTCGCACAGGAGGCGACCGAATGCCAGCGCGAATCCGGTCAATCCGTGTGGTCGGATTTGAAATTCAGGAAGTGTCCCCAGGTGCGCGATCCTGGTTCTTCCTCGTAACCGTGGCTTGAGAAGGCGGTGCGCATTGGCACGTTGACGAGGTCCGTCTGGGCTCGGATCGGCGGGCTCCAACCGGCCTGGAGGGCGAGTTTCGTGCCATAGCGGACCAGGTCGTTTGCATAACCATTTCCGCGATGTTCCGGCATGACCGCAACGTAGGAGATCCATGCCGAGTCGTCAGGATTATCCAGGGCAACGAGTCCCACGGGCTCGTCAGCCATGTAGGCGACCGAGAAAAGGTCGTCCCGTTCGCCGAGATACCGCACATGCTCATCGGCCCAGTGGTTGATGTCCACGTGCTTCTGGTAGTAGACCATCTCTCTATCGAGTCCACCCGCGCCCGCCCGCGCAATGGCCTCGGCGAAAGCTGCGCGGCCGATTTGCTCGGCGTTCCGAAAAGTCATATCGGCCCGTGGATCCGGGAGGGTGCTCCCGGTCCAGAGGTACACCACCTTCGCCATGAGCAGGCAGAATCCGATCGCTTCCAATTCGCGAGCTCGCGCTTCAGCATCCGCATGCTTGGACTCGTTCAGTCTCGTTTCGAGAACATGTACGTCGTCTGGCAGGTCTCGGGGAACTGTCTGTTGAATGAATTCGCGAAACAAATCGGCAAGACCAGTCCCTTCCCGCCCGATGCCAAACAAGCGGGTCGCCGGGAGCGATCCAGAACGAGTTGGGTCGCTCATGAATGGGCTGGTTCGGTAGCCAATCCGTAGCGTCGGAACCCCATCGACGTAGCCGATGAAGAGCCACTCATCTCGCGACCGTCCGGCTGCGATGAAGTCGCGGATCATGTCGCCATCAGTCGGTCGATCGTCGGGCCACACCAAGAAGTCATCCACTGATACGTTGCGAATATCCATGCTGGCCGAACCTACCCGACGAAGCTGGTCCCGGCGGCGGTTACTCCTGTTTAGCCAACTGGTATGCGTCTACGGCAAAGGCGGTGTTCATGATCAGTACGGAGACGAACATGATCGTGTACAGAGTCGGCTCGGAGTCTTGAATACCGAACTCGACGTAGGTGAGACCGATGACCCCGACCAGCCAGAGTACGGCGAGGCCGCGCTTGGCTCCGATGATGAGATAGCCCAGTCCGGGCAAGAAGAAGTTGGCAATGGCTGCTATCGGGGCTTTCCGCATGATGTTCCTCCAGGTGTTGACGGCTTGCTTCAATCAACGTAATCTGCGAGTACGGACGAAGAAATAGATAATCGTCCGGTTTACCTATCGAAACGTGCAGGTGCCTGCATGGGTGATGCCCTCACTGAGGTACTCGATTCGGTCCGGATGCGTGGGTCGGTGTTCTCTCGCGCCTCACTGTCCGCGCCGTGGGGCGTCGAATCTGGCCAGACCTCTCAGGGGATCTTCCATGCCGTGGTGAGTGGACAGGTTCATGCCCGACTGGCGAACCGGCCGGACGAGGTCATCCTCGAACGCGGCGATGTCGTGCTCATGCCGTTTGGCGACAACCACCTGCTCACCGATCAACGTGGTCGCCCGACCCTTCCCATCGGGCAGCTCACGACGGTGGATGAGGCCGGCATGGGTCACCTGCTGGTTGAGGGCAGCGGCTCCGAGACCTCCTTGATCTGCGGGACCGTTGAGTTTGAGCGCGGGGAGGCCCATCCGGTATTTTCGATGCTGCCGCCGTTGATCCACGTTCGCGATGCCGATGGGGCGATTGCCCGGGTCGTGGAAACCTTGATCGGGCTGATCGCCGAGGAAGTCGACGACGCGATACCCGGGAGCGAAACGGTGGTCGCCAGACTGACGGACGTCCTGATCATCTATGTCATCCGGGACTACATTTCGCGGTTGCCGAGCAACGAAGTTGGCTGGTTGGGGGCGTTGCGTGATCGGGAGATCAGTCAAGCTCTCGGCCTGATTCACAGTCGTCCCGAACATTCGTGGACGGCAGGCGAATTGGCCAGCCTGGTAGGCGTGTCACGATCAGTCTTTTTTGCCCGGTTCAAACAACTCGTCGGTGAATCTCCCTCGCAGTACCTGACGAGGTGGCGGGTCCACCTGGCGACCCGGCTGCTGCGACGGCAAGGAATGTCGGTGACGGCCGTGGCCCGACAGGTCGGGTACGGAACCGACGCCGCCTTCAGCAACGCCTTCGTCCGGGTGATGGGCGTTCGCCCCGGCGCCTATCGACGGGCCGCTTAGCAGCGGCTTCTGACAAGAACACCATAAAGTAGCCGTGTGAATGCTGTGAAGAATTGGTCGCGCCGCGTCGGTATCGGCATCGTGTTGCTCGGACTCGCCTGGCTGGCCTGGCGGACTCATCGTCCCGGTCATTACTGGGGCGACGACTTCACGCTGTATCTGCGCCAGGGCGCCAGCCTGCTCGGTGACCTGTCAGTTCGCGACGTGATCGCCGACAACCAATACATGCTCGATCATTCGTACAAGTCGGATTTCTCGCCGCCCGTTTATCCGTGGGGTTGGCCTTTGATCCTGTCCGTTCCTATCGCGCTTGGTGGCCTCGACGTCGAACCGTTGATGATGGTCAGCCTCGGCCTGTTCGTCGCGACACTCGTAACGTTCTACGTCTTTGCCTCTCATCGGGTGAGTCGCTCGTCGGCGTTAGCCGGAACGGTGTTGATTGGGACCAGTCCCATTTACATCGATTGGAGTGAGCTGCTCCACAGTGAGCTGCCCTACATGTGTTTCGTGTTTGGAGCCCTGTACGTCATTGATCGCACCCGAGGGACCTGGACTACCAGTTGGCCGGGGGGAGTGTTGGCGGGGTTACTGGCAGCGGCGGCTTTTTCGGTGCGGAGAGAAGGGCTGGCACTCCTGGTCGCTATTGGGTTGATCCTTGTCGTCGCTCACTCGCGTCGTGAGAGGGGCTGGCGTTGGGTTTCGCTATCTCCGCTGATCGCGTTCTCGGCAGCCGTGCTGCTTCTCGAGTTGGTACTGCCAAGCACCCTGGTTCCGCGCTACCCGGAGAACAGCGTCTTCAATCTGTTCCGATACTCGAACGTGATTATGCGGCGCATGGGTGAGATGATTGGGATCGATAATTCTGCGGCTGGTTGGACGCTGTTGGTCGTGGGATTGCTCGGGTGGGGACTCGCACTTCGGTCGGATTGGAAGAAGCATTTGCCGATCGTCGGCTACCTCGCCGTCGTAATCCTGATCGGGGGGAGCTTCTTCATCCCGTCGGGACGCTATTTCTCAACGGCCGTGCCACTCCTGATCCTCGGGATGCTCCTGATCCCGACAATTGTCCTGGGTGGTGAAAGCCGGACCGGGCCCCGAGCCGCCACGGTCTTGGCGGTTCTCCTCCTTGCCCCCCTGATCTGGCTGAACGGGGTGAGCGCGGTTAAAGAAGGGGATCGTGCCGAGCAATTTGGCGACGTGGTCAAAGAAGGTCCGAATCGTCCGGACGCAGTCGAGATGTTCTCAGCGGTCAGAACCGAGACAGACGAGACTGCAGTCATCGGCTTCTTCAAAGCACGGTCGATGACCCTCTACACGGACCGCCGGGCGGTCCAGATCAACGAGGCCGATCCGCTCAACCCCGGCTCGGAGTTCGACGTGCTGGTCGTCCGGCGCAATGAGGTCGATGAAGAAGACCGTATCGCCATCGACCGCGATTACGAGGTTGTGTGGTCGAACGAGACCTTCGAACTGCTTACCCATAAATAACCGGTGGCTTCAGACCGAGTGGGTCAGTGGAGGCCAGGTCCGTGGGGCTCTAAGATCTCGCGGGGCCCAGACGGTAGGGAGGATCCTTTGGATTACGTGACAGCCAACAAGGCGGCCTGGGAAGAGGCCTTCGAGAAACACCAGGCGGGCTACAGCGAGGACCTCGTGAAGCGTCTAATGCGCGGGGAGCCCTTGCTTGACAAGGACCTTCTCGCCGCACTCGCCGACGTGGGTGTCAGCGGCAAAGCCGTCGCGCAGTTCTGCTGCAACAACGGCCGCGAGCTGCTGTCGGTGGTGCGGATGGGCGCGTCACATGGGACGGGCTTCGATATCGCCGAGAACTTCATCGCGGAGGGCCAGCGGCTGGCACGTGAGGCTGACCTCGCCGCTGACTTCGTGGCGACCGATATCCTCGCCGTTGACCAGGCCTATGCCGACCGGTTCGATCTCCTGATCATCACCTGCGGTGCACTGACATGGTTCGCCGACCTCGAACCGTTCTTTGAGAAGGTGGCGCTCGTCCTACGCAACGGTGGGCGATTGCTGATGAGCGAGAAGCATCCGTTCACCGATATGGTCGCCCTTCCACATGAGGCCGCTTTCGACGAGTCGTGCCCGGAGCGGGCGGCCTATTCGTACTTTCGCAAGGAGCCGTGGGTCGAGACCGACGGCGTCGACTATGTCGGCAACACAATGTATGAGTCGAAACCCCTCACCAGCTTCGCGCACACGTTCGGAGCGATCATCAGTGCGATGGCTCGGAGCGGGCTCGTCGTCGACTCGGTCGACGAGTACGACCACGATATCTGTGCCGCATGGTCCCACCTCGACGGCAAAGGCGTCCCGCTGTCGTATCTCATGCAAGCGACATTGCGGAGCTAATACGAGCGCCGGTGGCACCTTCGGCAGATGAAGGCTAACCCTGGTGACTTTTGACCCCTCGGCGTCGGTGGCGTCCGGAAGCATACTGGTGGGAGCGAGTCACGAGGAGGTGACGTGGTCGAGTGTGCGATAGTGCCCCAGCAGGAAGTACCGACGATCGGAATACGCTCAAACGTTCCGCTCAACCGAATGCAGGAGTTCTTCGGTGAGTCATACGGGCGTTTGTACGGCGAGATCGGTCGCGAAGGTGTTGCGGTTTCTGGAATGCCGTTCGCCCGGTATCGGGGGATGCCAACCGACTCCGTCGATGTTGAGGCAGGCGTCCCGATCGCCGAAACGGCAGAGGATCGCGAGGACATCGTTGCTGGAACGTTGCCGGCCACCGAAGCCGTCGAAGCTGTACACGTCGGGCCTTACGACACCCTGGAGCAAACCTATAACGAGATGGTGGCATGGATGTCCGAACACAATCTGGTGCCATCTGACGAGATGTGGGAGTTTTATCTGACTGACCCGGCGGATGAGCCAGACCCTCAGAAGTGGGAGACGAAGGTTGTTTGGCCGGTTGTGCCGGTGACGGTCTGATCGAACGGCTAGGAGTCGGCTGCGCCTGACCAGGCTTCCCGAAGTTTGAGCCGGGCACCATAGGACAACAGCGCACCCCGGTAGATGCGTCCGGCGGCTCGAATAAGCAGATAAGCGGTTGCGATCGTGAGTAGCGCGGCGACGACGATTTCCCACCAGGCGATGGCGTCGAGAGCGAAGCGGACTGGCACCACGTACGGGGCCGTAAATGGCACAAAGGTGCCGACCCTGGCGGCAATCCCCGAAGGGTCATTGAGCGTCACGAAACTAATCATGAATGATCCGACGGCGGCGATGGTGACCGGCGTTGACGCCGACGAAGCGTCTTCGGCACGGCTGACAAGCGCGCCAACGCCGGCGAACATCACCGAGTAGATGGCGAATCCGAGTATGAACCAAAGGACGACCATGCCTGCCGAATCCAATGGGACTTCTCCCAGGTCAACGGTTCCCGTGAGGCGGGAGAGCGCCAGAGCGTAGACCACGGTCAGGGCGAATTGGCCGATAGCGAGGGTGCCGATGCCGGTCACCTTGCCGGTAAGCAGCTGCCACGGCTGAATGGTCGAAACGAGAATCTCGACTACCCGGTTGGACTTTTCTTCGGTAACACCGGCCAGCGTCCACGTGCCATACATGAGGATGGCCATGTACATCAGCATGAGGCCCGCATAGGCCACGATTTCCCGGGTTGGATCGTCGGCGTCAACGCCCGACAGGGTGCGTTCCTTAAGGATGTTGCCCGTCAGTAACTCGATGACTTCTTCGGCTGTCATGCCCGTTTCGGCCACGAGTTGTTCGACGGCGTTGGTGGCGGCTGCTTGTTGTAGCAACTCCGAGCTCACGTTGGATGCGAAGCTTCCTTGGCCCAACGTCACGAGGTCGGTGCCATCGATCAGGAGAGCTTCGATCGTGCCGTCTTCGACGGCGGCCTCGGCGCCGGCGATGTCGTCGTAATCGACCACTTTCAGTTCGATGGATTCGTCAGGGCTTGCCAACAGCTTGGCGGTAGCGATGATCGGAGCAGAGTCTGCCCCGATCTGGCCAATAGACACCTCGTCAGGTCCGGGATCAATGAGTTGAGGAAGGACGAATATCGCCGTGATGATGAGGAGGGTTGCGACGGTTCCGATCATGAAGACCTTCGATCGGGCACGCTCTCTCACTTCGCGACGCCAGACGAGGCCGATCGCTCTCCAGGTAGTCATTGGACGGCCTCCCGATACAAGTCGGATAGCGATGGGGGGGAGAAGCTGAAACTCTCTACAGGTCCGTCGATGGCGGCAAGAACAGTTGCTGGATCTATTCCAGCTTCGATGAGGGCAACGACGCCCTGATGGCTTCGTTCGACCGACAGGACACCGGGCAAGCGCGTGGTCCAGTCGTCGTCGCTATCGGGAGCCGAGACATGTAGGCGCCTGACCGATGATGCGCGCTTGAGTTCGGCCAGTTCTCCGGTCAGCACAATCTTGCCGGCGTTGATGACAGCTACGTCTTCACAGAGATCTTCGACGAGGTCGAGTTGGTGGCTGGAGAAGACGACCGCCACCCCGGCTGCGGCTCGTTCTCGAAGTACATCAGACATGACATCGGCAGCATGCGGATCAAGGCCCGAGAAGGGTTCGTCGAGTACAAGAAGATCGGGGTCGTGCACAAGAGCCGTGGCCAGTTGGACGCGCTGCTGATTGCCGTGCGACAGCTGCTCGAGCCGATCGTTGAGCCGTTCACCCAAGCCCAACCGCTCCAACCACTTCTCCGTTGCGCTGCGGGCTTCGGACCTGCCCTGACCATGAAGCTCACCGAAGTAGCTGACCTGGTCGGCGATTCGCATCTTCGGATACAGCCCTCTCTGTTCAGGCATATATCCAAAGGTCAGCAAGTCGGATGGTCCGATTGGTTGGGATTTCCAGGAGACAGAGCCGGAGTCAGGGTTGACGAGTCCAAAAACGCACCGCATGGCGGTGGTCTTTCCAGCGCCGTTCGGTCCAACGAAACCGAGCATGCGACCAGGCTGGACGGAGAACGTGCAACCCTGCAAGGCGCGCACCGATCCATATTGCTTCATCAAGTTGTCGAGTTGCAGCAACGCTCCGCCTTCCCTGGCTCAAAGAAATCTAGCCAGCCAGGGACCTGGAGTAGAAAACGGCTGGCCATTGATTAGGTATCACGACTTTGCACAAAGTCGGTGTTCAATCACAATGAACGGTCATTCGTATATCAGATCGAGGTGTCAACGTGTCCTGGACCGCAACGAACATTCCAGATCAAACCAGCAAGGTTGCGGTGGTGACCGGCGGCAACGGCGGTCTCGGACTCGAAACCGTCCGTGAACTCGCCCGTAAGGGCGCCCATGTCGTCATCGCCGCCCGCAACCTCGAGAAGGCGGCTGCCGCCGAAGCTGACGTCAAGGCCGAGATTCCAAGTGCGTCGGTTGAGGTCCGGAAACTCGATCTCGGATCGCTGGCGTCTGTGGAGGAGTTCGCGGCCGGCATGGTGGCCGATCATCCGGCCATCGATCTGCTGTTCAACAACGCCGGCGTGATGGCTACTCCAGAGTGGAAGACCGACGACGGTTTCGAGATGCAGTTCGGCACCAACCATCTTGGGCATTTCGCTCTGACCGCCCGGCTGATGCCAGCGCTGCTCAAAGCCGCTCACGCCCGGATCGTGAACACGACCTCGACGGCCCGATTCGCGGCCGGTGAGTACGACCTCAACAATCCTCACCAGAAGGGGGTGTATGACTCGTGGCGGGCTTACGGATACTCGAAGCTCGCCAACCTGCAATTCGCCTTGGAGCTGAACAGACGCCTTGCCGCAGCGGATTCGAAAATGAAAGCGTACGCCGCCGATCCAGGGTTCTCGGACACTCACCTCCAGTCGACCAGTACGACGAACAGCAGCGGCGCGCCTCTGAGCAAGTTCTTCGAGCTGACTACGCCGTTGGTCGGCCAATCGGCCGCCCGCGGGGCATTACCTCAGCTGCGGGGCGGAACCGATCCCTCGGCTCCCGGTGGGACGCTGTACCGGCCAAAGTATCTGTTCCGAGGCGTCCCCGTCGCTGGCAAGGTCGGCGAGAAGCTCCGTAAGCCGGCTGACCTGGCCAAGTTGTGGGAGCTCTCGGAAGCGGACACTGATATCGAATTCGACGTTGCGAAGATGGTCGCCGCAGCAGCCTGACTGCCACTCGGCCAGCCGCCGCTCCTGCTAGCTACTGGGCTTCGTAGACCTGCCATTCGCCCGGAACGCCTTTGAGGCTGTGCTTGCCGCGATCCGTGAATTCCAGCCCTGAGCCCGCCACTAGATCTCGAACGGTCCCGGATACCAGCACTTCATTTGCCCCAGCCAAGCCGGCAATACGCGCGCCAATGTGCACAGCGATGCCAGCGATGTCGTCAGCAAGTCGTTCGACTTCTCCCGTATGAATTCCCGCCCGGATCTCGATCCCGTGGTGGTGGAGTTGCCGTCCAATCTCTTTGGCGCACTGGATGGCCCGGGCTGGTCCGTCGAACGTCGACAGGAACCCATCACCGGCGGTGTTGACCTCGACACCGCGGAATCGCTCGAGCTCCTTACGGATCACGGAGTTGTGTGAGTCGAGAAGCTGGCGCCAGCTGGCATCACCCATCGACGAAGCACGGTCGGTTGAGCCGACTATGTCGGTGAAGAGCACTGTTGCCAGGACTCGATCGGGGGCTGTGGCAACCCGTTGACCGGTTAGAAATTCTCGGATCTCGGCGATCGCCCGGTCGGGTTGGAACCATTGCAGGTGGTCGGCGCCCGGCAGTTCCACGTATTTGGCGCCGGGAATATTCTTGGCGAGGAACCGACCGTTCTCGACGTGGCAGATCTGATCGCCTTCCGTGTGAAGGATGAGGGTCGGTACATTGATGGTGGAGACGATGCTCCGCACATCGATGTCGAAAGCCATCCGGGAAAAGGCGGCCGCTCCGGTCGGCGTATTGGAGTTTCGCTGCAGCCGGGCCATCCAGTCGACGAGCCAGGGAGTTGCTTCCTGGCTCGGGGCTAGTAATTCGACTATTCGGCCCGGGCGCCCCCATCGCTCCGGGTACTGGGCCAAGATGCTGTCTAGCTCGTCTGCGGTGGCCTCGCCCCACGGCCAATCATCGTCCTTGCGTTCTCGGACTTCCGCACCTTCGAGAATGAGAGCGACGGTTCGTTCGGGGTGGGCGGCCGCGAATAGGATCGAGAGCGGACCACCCTCCGATGAGCCCATGATGGCGGCGGTCTCGCTACCGGCGGCGTCCATCACCGCCCGGATGTCGTCCATCCGTACATCTAGAGGCGTGGCTCCTGGGACGCGATCCGACATACCCATGCCCCGCTTATCGAACACGATAACTCTGGCGAATTCGCCAAGTAATTCACAAAATCGGCGAAATGCGGGAAGCTCCCAGTTGATTTCAAGGTGTGACGCCGCGCCTTGCACATACACGATGTCAAGGGGCCCGTCGCCCACGGTGTGGAAGGCCACCTGGACGTCGTCGCTCTGGGCATATCGAATGTCGAGCATGGGGCGACTCTAGTGACGACCCCTCCCGGTAATGGGCCGACCGGCAACCCCTCGGTGTGCCAGACTCTCAAGCCCATGCCTGCGATCGAAGTTACCGACCTTTCCAAGACCTACAAGGTCCCGGTACGTGAGTCAGGGCTTCGTAACTCGGTCCGTAGCCTGTTCAAACGCGAGTTCCGCGAGGTACTGGCCGTTGATCAGGTGTCCTTTGAGGTTCCGGAAGGCCAGCTGATTGGGTTCCTCGGCCCCAACGGAGCGGGGAAGTCAACGACGCTTAAGATGCTGTCCGGCTTGCTGTATCCGACTTCCGGCCAGGCCAGGGTCCTTGGTCACGATCCCCGTCTGCGGGAGGAGGCTTATCGCCAGCGGATCGCACTGGTCATGGGCAACCGCAACTCCCTGCAATGGGATTTGCCGGTCACCGACAGCTTCGAGCTGCAACGGGCTATCTACCAGGTACCGAAAGTCGACTTTGTGCGCCGTCGCGACGAGTTCGTCGAACTGCTTGATGTTGGCGATCTGATCACCAAACCGATTCGCAACTTGTCGTTCGGTGAACGCATGAAGGTCGAGGTTATTGCCTCTCTGCTTCATGCCCCTGAGGTTCTGTTCCTCGACGAGCCAACCCTCGGCCTTGACGTAACCATGCAGAAGCGCCTCCGTGGATTCATCGCCAACTACCAGAAGGAATCTGGTGCGTCGATAATCCTGACGAGCCACTACATGGCCGACGTCGAAGCCCTCTGCGATCGCATCATCGTGATCCACGAAGGCACGATCCTGTACGACGGTGACATCGGTGGGTTGCGGAGCAAGTTCGTGTCGCATCGGTTGATCTCGTTTGGCGGCAACGAGGTGTCCGATGAGATGATCGGCTGAGCGATTCGGTGGAAGGCTCGCCTGATCGTACGATTCTGAAGGTGCCGAACGACAATGTGGCGGATGTGGCTTCATTGCTGCTCCGTCGAGGGGTCTACGACCTCAGCATCGAGAACGTTCCGCTCGAAGACATCATCGACATGGCGTTCACGGCCGAGGAATCATGAACCTGCGAGGGCTGGCAACCGTTGGCTGGGCTGAAGCTCGCGTCGGGCTACTTCAGGAGATGCAGTTTCGGATCGTCGGCTTCCTACAACTGCTCGGCTTTCTCATCGAACCAATTGTGCTGCTTGTCGTCTGGCGAACGGTATCCCTGCAGTCCGGCACCATTGGGAGCTATACGTCCAACGAGATTGTCGCCTATTACATCGTGTGGACGCTCGTTCGGGCGATGAACCTGGCGCTGACGCCATACGTGTGGGAGTGGTGGATCCAATTCGGTCGGGTGTCCCATCTGCTGATGCACCCGACCAGCGTGTATTGGCGTTCAACGATGAACTTCGCGGGTATGAAGTTGCTGTGGTTCACGATGTGGTTGCCGATCGGTGGGACCCTGTTTTTGGTCTTTCGCCCGAGATCGTGTTCACCTGGCGGACCTTCGTATTCGGGTTCTTCGCACTGTGGGGCGCTTACTTCCTTCGAGCCACGTTCTTCTTCCTGATTGGGCTGATTGGCTTCTGGACGACCCGCGTGGCGGCCCTGTTCGAGATCATCTTCATGAGCGAGATCCTGTTGTCCGGGCGTTTGGTGCCGATGTCCGTGATGCCAGAGTGGGTGCAGTCGGTTTCGGATTTCCTGCCGTTCAAGTGGACGTTCCAGTTCCCGATCGAGGTGATCATCGGACGGCTTAGCCAGGCTGAAGTGTTCACCGGTTGGCTGTTCCAGGCGGGATGGATACTGGTTCTGATTCCGGCGATTGGCCTGGTGTGGAAGCGGGCGGTCCGCAGGTATACGGCGGTCGGCTCATGAGAGCGATGCGCCTGAGTTGGCTGTTTGTGAAGCTCACCGCCCAATACGAGATGCAGTACCGAATCAACTTCTTTGTACAAGTTGTGCAGTCGAGCCTGCAGATTCTGACGGGTATCATCGCCATCCAGTTGGTCTTTACCTACACGACCAGCCTGGGTGGATGGACCCGACCCGAACTTTTCGTTGTGCTCGGCGTTCACCTGGTGCTTGGTGGCGTCATGCGCGCCGTCATCCGACCCAACATGGAACAAACCATCCGCGAGGTCGACGAGGGCACCTTCGACCACCCGCTGGTCAAACCAGTCGACTCCCAGTTGCTCACGAGCCTGCGAACGTTCCGGGTGTGGCAGCTCACGGATGTGGTGCTCGGCATAGGCATTGTCATTTGGGGGCTAACCGAATTCACCGGTGCCCTGTCGATTACCGGGTTGGTGGTCGGGGGATTGCTGCTTGGCTGTGGTGCGACCCTGTTGTACAGCCTCTTTCTGATCCTCACCTCGTCGGCGTTCAAGCTGATCAAAGTCGGCAGGATGGGTGATCTGGTAACCGGTAGTTATGAAGCAGGCCGCTGGCCCGTCACGATCTATCCGGTTGCGATGCGCCTATCGCTTTCCTATGTCATTCCGCTTGGCTTCGCCATCACCGTGCCGGCCCAAACCCTGGTCGATCGGATCTCCGGTAAGGACATCGCCCTCACGGTGGCACTGACCATCGGGTTCGCCGTCGTTTCACGTATGGCATGGAAGGCCGGCGTCAACAGCTACACGTCGGCTTCTTCCTAGCGGATCTGGCTATCCGAGCTCGAACGTGCCGGCTAGCTCGCCGTCTTCTAACTCGATGTGGATCGACTTCGGGACGAGCACCGCAATATCGGCGACGGCGAAGTCGATGATGTTGGGCTCGGTCGCACCGTCTTCGGGTCGGCACAGTTCGTAGAGAACGGGTCTTACGGATACGTGCAGATGGTCGGCGATCGGCCAGGACAAGAGATCCGGAGATGCATCGCGGAACCTCAGACGCTTGCGGATGAGGCAGCTGAACAGGATTTCGGCTTCGGCGACCAGCGGTGTGGCTCGGTTCGACACGGCCGATGCAGCCTCAGACGACATGGTCACCGTCACGCTCTTGCCTGCAATGTCAGTTTCGAGGGTGATCGCCGATTTGGTTCTCAACATGAGCTCAGTATGGCTGCCTGCTCCAGTTCGTGCTGGACTGAGTCGAGGATCGGCATCGAACCTCCCGATTTTGGCGCGTGCAATATTTGGCATTGCGGTCAGCGACCGTCAGTGCGACGATGGCTCGCATTGTGAAAGCGGTCGTCTACGAACGGTACGGGTCCCCGGAGGTCCTCGAGCTTCGCGAGGTCGATCGCCCGGTTGTTGGGGACGGCGACGTGCTCATCAAGGTCGAGGCCGCGTCCGTGAACCGGTCAGACTGGGAGACCCTGACCGGCAGACCTTTCTATGCCAGGATTGACAGCCCCCGTCGACCTCGCCGACCGGTTCTCGGTTCGGACATCGCCGGAACCGTTGAGCAAGTCGGAAGCGCTGTCGAGTTGTTCCAACCGGGCGATGAAGTCTTCGGCGATGTGATGTATCACGGGGCTGGTGGGTTCGCCGAATACGTGTGCGTCTCGGGAACGGCACCGATCGTGCATAAGCCTTCGGCGTTGAGCTTTGCCGAAGCATCGACGCTTCCCCAGGCGGCGCTCATCGCCCTTCAAGCGCTGTCCGACATCGAGTCAGGCGACCGGGTCCTCATCAATGGCGCTGGGGGAGGAACGGGCGGCTTCGCCGTGCAAATGGCGAAAACGAAAGGCGCCACGGTGACCGGGGTCGACAACGGCTTCAAACAGGAGTTTGTTCGGTCTTTGGGTGCCGACCACACGCTCGATTACACGCAGACCGATTTTGCCGCGACCGACACGAACTACGACTTCATCTTGGACCTGGTCGCTTCACGGTCGATGTTCACCATCCGACGGGCGGTCGCACCGGGTGGTCGCTACGCATTGGTTGGCGGATCAATGGGAAGGCTGCTGTCGGCAGCCACGCTGGGTCGGCTGTTGTCGACCGGTGGAAGGAGGCTCGGAGTATTCGTTGAGCGTCCGAACAAAGAGGACCTGGTGCGGGTCGCCGATATGGTTGTCGCTGGTGAGCTCCGCACGTCCATCGACAGAGTCTTCCCGCTGGAGGGTGTACCCGACGCGCTCGAGCAACTCGGAAGTGGTCGCGCACTCGGGAAGCTCGTCATAGCGATGAGCTGAGGCGAGTGTCGGGGCTTCTCAGATTCGATCGATCCAGAGACGCGAGCGATTCTGGATGCTGAATCCCATGTCCTGATAGAAGACCAGGCCTGATCCGACCCATACGGTGCGGATGTACTCGGCCGCAACTCGTCGGAGCGACTCTTGAACTACAGCTTTTCCGAGGCCCATCCGTCGGTAGTTCGGGTCGGTTGCGACGGGTTCGAGGTAGGCGACGTTGTTGTCCGGCACGGGCCACAATCCCGCATATGCTGCGTAGTCGCCATTTGGTGCCACGGCCACGATGGTGAGATCCTTGCGGAAGTGAGGTGCTTGTTGGGCACGCCGACGGCCCTCGAGTTCTTGGTCGGGCGGCGTTCCCACGTGGTCGAACCCTCGCCAGAGAACCCGGTTGATCTTCTCGAAGTCGTTGTCGTCGGCGAGACTCTGTCAAGCGGAATCCGTCTGGTAGTTGCGGCTCTTTGATCGGCTTTTCGATTTGGTAGCGGGCATGTTCTTCGACGATGTCCGGTTGGGGTTCGAAGCCTCGTTCGGCGACCCGCTGTTCGAGGTAGTTGTCCCAGTCGCTTACGTAGACGCCGAGCACGTCCTGCCCGAAGGCCACAGACTCGCCACCCAAATGCGACTGGGCCCAGTCGAGTAGTCCGTCGGTGGCTCGCTCGTGTCCTGGGCGGATCTGCAGATAGTTGAAAGCGGGGTCGTCTTCGAAGTGAATGAATCCGACGATCTGTCCGTCGATCTCGGCGATACCGCACTTCTCGAACGGCAGCCCGTTTGACATCGAGTGATAGTGCAGGTACTCCCAGCGAGGCTGCAGCCAGGCGGACAGCACTTCACCTGGTCGATAGATCTCAATGAAGAACTGACTGATCCGGTCGTAGTCAGTGTCGTGATTGTACGCTCGAAGCGTGGTTCACCTCCATCGTGATACATCGAAAACTACCCGCTTGTCGATGCTTCGTGGGGCTCTCGGTTCAGCAACCGGTCGCCAGTACGTGTCACTGCAGCTGCGCTGCCCACGTGAGAATGGCACCCATCGCGGCGAAGTCGCCCGAGTTGAGTTCGACCTGGCTCATCCAGACAACCAGACGTTGTTGCGATGGGAAAACGTAGGCGGCGGTGCCGGTACCGCCCACCCATCCATATCGGCCCGAGATATTCCACGGTGCCGTCGGGGCCAGATCTACGCTTCCCCCGAAACCCCAACCGTGGCCATCGAGGAAGGGGTGGTCGGGCGCGGATGCAACATGGCCCGTCATCATTAGGCGAACCGCTTCAGACGAGAGAACTTGCTGTCCGCGAAATTGACCGTTGGCCAGCAGCATGCGACCGAACCTGCACCAGTCGTCGGCCGTGGAGACCAATCCGCCGGCGCCAGACTGAAACGCCGGGTCGGAGGTCCACTGTCCATCCGGCGGATCGATCAGGGTGAATTCGCCGGTGGCCGGGTCGCGTCCGATAACTACTGGTCATGCGGTCCCTCGCACTGGCTGGCACCGCGAACCCGGTGTCGACCATCTCAAGTGGCCCCAGCACGGTGTCCTTGAGCACATCGCCGAGCTGCGCGTCTTGCACCCGGGACAACAGAACCCCGAGCACGTCGCTCCCTGTGTTGTAGGTCCATCCCTCTCCCGGCTGATGCAGCAGCGGCATGGTCGCCAGGAGGGCCATCCAATCATCGGGTGGGGGAAACGTCGCGGGTTGGGGTGGCCCCTGGTGGAGGTCCGTCAGAAAGCGGGAGACTTCAGGGTTAGAGGAATCGGCAGGAAACCCGTGGCCGGCTGTCAGGGTGAGCAGATGGCGAACCGTGATCGGGCGCACAGCGGGTACTACGTCGTCGAGCGGGCTGTCAGGCTGGCGCAGGACGACGGGATCGGCGAGTTCTGGTAGCCAGTCTCTGACAGGATCGTCCAGACCGATCCGCCCTCGATCGATCAGGGCCATCGCTGCTGCTGCCACGATCGGTTTGGTGAGCGAAGCAATGCGGAACAGGCTGTCGCGAGTCATTGGGGCTCCGCCCACGCTCGCCGAGCCAGCGGTGGCTACCGAGACATCCGACCCTTCAGCAAACAGCGCAACTGCGCCCGGAACGCGACCGGCGTCGACCAGCGCATCGACGATTTCCTGCAGGCTCTCCACACTCACTCCTGAATTGCTTGGCGTGTCGGGTCCAGGGTCACGGTAACTGGTGAACGACGCTCTAGGCGGCCATCCGGGGTGGGGGCGCCGCTTGGTTATCCGGTATCGAGGAATTCGATGCGGCCGAGTGGTTGGCCGTTGGCTCGATAGAACCTAGGTTCGTGGCCGGTACCCCGCAATGTGAACTTGCCTGCGTGGATGAGTGAGTGGTGGTGACGACAAAGCAGGATCATGTTGCTGGTCGAGGTTGGCCCGCCTTCCCACCAGGGGATGATGTGGTGAGCATCGCACCATTGTGGGGGACGATCACAGCCGGGGAAGGCGCACTGCCGGTCCCGGGCGATCATCGCGTCGCGCATTGGCTTCGTGACCAGGCGGAGTCTGCGACCGACGTCGATGATTTCTGACTTCGGACCGAACACGATCCGCCGGAAGTCGGCGTCGCAGGCCAGTCGATCTACGGTGTACTTCTCGAGCACGTCCCGTCCGATCTCGGCCAGGCTTGGATAGTTGTCGCGCAGCGTTTCGGCGCTCACATGAATGAGCATCGTTGGGGTGGCGGGCCGTTCGCCGTCAGACACCACTAGATCGAACAGGGCAGTGGCTCGACGTTGTGATGGCGTGGATGGTTCGCCTTCGGTTGGAGCGGGAGTAGCAGCCTTGATCGCTTCGATGAGTTGAGCGCCCCGTTCGGAGTCGAGAAGGCCATCGAGTTTGACCATGTCCTCGAAGGTTCTTGAAACGTAGAGGTAGGAGGCGTTTCGCTGGTCGTCCAGTGTCGGATAGGACGGCAACGGAGCCGCAGCTTGCTGCCAGTAGGCAGTGGCTTTTCGGAGATCGGCCACCCATTCCAGCGTTTCCGCGATGTTGCACAGTTCCTTTTCGTCGGAGGCGAATTGGTCGGGAGCGGATTGTTTGGCAGAGATGAGCGTCCGCACTTGATCGCTGCTCAGCCGACCCAGCTCGGCGAGCTGGCGGGTTCGTGGCATCTCTTGCAGGGCTCGCACCTCGGCAACTTGTCGCGTTGCCCGGCCACCCGTGGTTCGGAACCGGTGCTTCAGGTAAGCCGTCGTCGAGGTATATCCGTCGGTCTTGTACGACTGTCGTTCGTCAACGACGGCGAGGCGACGCTGCGCCTGCGCATGAAAGAGGTCTCCAAGCATTCGGAGATGTTCGTAGCTCGACGTGAGCTCATTGTTGTTGAAGTCAACGACTACTTCATCCTCGGCCCAGGCCAGGGCCGTGACGGCGACGGCAAGCACGTCATCGTTTGTGTCCTGGATCAAAGCCTTCTTCTGTATCGAACATATGTTCGATTATGGCGCAAGACGATTTTCCTGTCAAGGGGTCTGTTTCGAGGAGATTCCTGAGATAGATCGGCACCCGACAAGGGGCATTTGATCACCGATTTCTCAGACGGGATCAGGTATCTTCAGCCGATGAAATCAGGCCCTATCGTGGCAATCCCGTTCGCCCTTCTGTCCCTGTTGGGCGCCTGCACTTCCGGCAGCAGTTCTGCCTCGTCGACCGTTCAGGAGACGCCATCGTCGAGTACGTCGGTTGCTTCCGCCACCACCACCACTACCGCAGATCTCACGAACAACCCAACTGTGCCACAGACCGACAGCAATGGTGCCTTCGTCGGCACGCTGCTCGACGGGACTGAATACACGGTCTTCATTGAACCGAAGCGCCCGAACGAGGCCATCGGGGGAGTGACCGCCGTGATCGCCGCAGAGCTCGGTGACGTGTCGGCGTTTCTTGAGGTGTCGGTTGAGCCGGAGGCGGTCGAAGACTCATCATGGGAGGGCGACACCTATCTTCTGCCGGTCGGCGATTGGACGGTGCGAATCTCGGGCGTGGCACCTGACGAACGAGAGCTACGCCAGGCAGTTGAATCGATTGACGGGCAAGAGTCGGCGGGTCTGCCGGTCTTGAAGCTAAAACCGCCACTGCGGTGGGCGTCCGACATTGAGACCGAAACAGTAATGCAGGTTCAGTACTCGACGTTCTCGGTCCGCCGGGGCTGCCAAACCCTGGCAGCCACCTGCAGCGTCGGGCACGCAGTCCAACTTGCCAACGTCGAGGCTTCCGACGATGACTTCTTGTTCCTCGAGTCTGGGGCTCCTCGGCCGACTACCGATGCCTGGTTCGTCGACCCGGGGCCGCTCGTCCCACGCGGAGGTCATCAGGTCATGTGGACCGGCGAGGAGATGATCGTGTGGGGTGGATCGATCGGAGACACACCGCCGAATTTGGTGGATGGAGCCGCTTTCGATCCAGATACTTCAACCTGGCGGTCGCTGGCCGCCGCACCGGCCGAAGCCCCTCAGCAAACTGCGGCCGTCTGGGCCGGTGATCGCATGATTGTGGTTAGTGGCGACTCCACCCTCGCCTACGACGCAGATAGGGACACCTGGGAGACGATCGGCGACGGGATCGACCTCTCGAGTGAGGTTCATATCCGTTGGACCGGTTCGACCGTGGCCGTTTGGACGGCGAACGGCATATCGACGTTCACTCCGACGACCGGGCTGTGGACCCAGCTGCCGGATCCAGGGTTCGGTGGGCCGGGCCGTTGGGAAGGTTATCTCCTCTCAGCAAGTGGCGGTCTCGTCGCCGTCGGTCTGGATGCGCCAGTTTGTTCGGGGCGTCTAGCCGCTAGGTGGAATGGTTTGGAATGGGACCCCGTGCCGGAGGTCGATCTCACGAACGGTGAGCTGGCGGACTGTGGCTTGGCTAACCAGTCGGGGGTCATCGATGGCCAGCTCATCTTCTGGGAGGATCGTGATCACCCGACCATGGCGTTCGACTTTCGGACGGATAGGTGGGAGAAGGTCGACACTATCCCGCTGTCAGGTACTGAAGGCGCCTCAGGTGCGATTGAGGTCGGCTCAGGCATTCTGGTGCCACAGGGGACTCAAGCCGCCTGGCTGCCGAGTGTGGACGCCAGTTGGATCATGCTCGACATGCCAGGACAGGGCTCAGATCTAGACATGATCTGGACTGGCGACCTAGTCGTGATGTGGGGTGCCACATGCTGTTATGGCGCCGGAGACGTTCCCTTCACCATCGACGCCTGGCGCTGGACCATGCTCGGGCCCTAACGGGCGCCAGAAACGACAAATAGAAGTGGGCCGCTCGATGAGCGGCCCACTTCTTACACCGGAATTACTTGCTGGCTAGCTACACCCGGTTGTGTCACCACACGTCAGGCAGACGTAGCACGAGCCGTTTCTCACCGTCATGTGGCCGCAATTGGAGCAGACGGGGGCGTCGCCCATGTTCTCCGCCAGGGCGGCGTCAGCGATGTTGGCCTTGGTCATAGCCGGGGCATGGGCCTCGGCCATTGCTGCGTGGGCAGCGCCTCCACCGTTGCTACCGCTACCCACCGGGACTGGCTGGGGAGCAGACATTCCTGCATCCGAGTCGGCGAAAGCGGCAGCTGATTGCACAGCGTCCACATCACGTTCGGCGGCGGCGTCGGTCAGGTCCAACTGGACTCCCGCGTCGACAGCCATGCCGGATGGTGGCTCGGGCAGGTCGCCCAATTCACGATCTGGCGGGATCTGAGCCAGGTCGTCACGGTGCAGGTACTCGACACCGAGAGCCCGGAACACGTAGTCGACGATCGAGTTCGACATTTTGATGTTCGGATGGCCTTCGACCATGCCCCGAGGCTCAAACGTCTGGAACGTGAACGTGTTGACGAACTCCTCGAGTGGCACGCCGTACTGCAAGCCCTTGCTCACCGCAATGGCAAAGCACGACAAGATGCCCTTGAGCGTGGCGCCTTCCTTCGCAAGATCGATGAAGATCTCACCTAAGGTGCCGTCGTCGTACTCGCCGGTACGCATGAACACCTTGTGGCCACCAATCCGGGCTTCCTGGTTGAAGCCGGCCCGACGGGACGGCAACAAGAAGCGCGGCGGACGCATCCCGGCGGCGTAAGCAGCCGTTGGCGACATCCCCGCGGGGATCTTGCCCCACGCGATCTCGGCCTCCTTCTCGATAGCGTCGATGATGTCATCGGAGACGTCATCATCAGCGCCATCATCGGAACTCGACGAGAGCGGTTGTGATGCCTTTGAGCCGTCCCTGTACAAGGCCATGGCCTTGACCCCCAATTGGTAGGACATCCAATAGGCATCTTCAACCTCTTCGACTGAGATCTCGTTTGGCATGTTGATGGTCTTGGAGATGGCACCCGAGATGAACGGCTGCGCCGCAGCCATCATCTTGATGTGACCGGTGTGGTGAATGAATCGCTCGCCGTACTTGCCGTTGCGGTTGGCACAGTCGAACACGGCCAGGTGCTCGGGGGCCAACCCGGGGGCGCCTTCGATCGTCTGGCGGCCACAAATGTGATCGCCAGCCTCGATGATCTCGGCCCGGGTGAACCCGAGAGCCTGAAGCATGTCGAAGTCCCATGCCGTGTACTGCTCCTCGGTGAACCCGAGACTGTGCATGGCATCTTCGCCAACCACGAACACGTTGAAGGCATGCTTCAGTTCGAACACGCCCGGCAGGGCAGATTCGATCCTGGCAATCTCTTCGGTCGTGAAACCCTTGGCAGCCAACGTCTGCTTGTTGATGGCCGGGGCGTCCTCGAGAGACATGGTGCCGACAACGTGGGTCACGATGCGGGCGATGTCTTCTTCGGAATAACCAAGGTTGCGTAGCGCCGGAGCGATCGACTGATTGGCGATCTTGAAGTATCCGCCTCCAGCGAGCTTCTTGAACTTCACGAGTGCGAAATCAGGCTCGACGCCGGTGGTGTCACAGTCCATGAGCAGACCGATCGTGCCGGTCGGTGCCAGGACAGTCGCCTGAGCGTTGCGATAGCCGTGCCGTTCGCCACGATCAACCGCCAGGTCCCACGCCGAACGGGCAGCTTCGAGCATGTCCGACGGTGCCAGTTCAGCATCAATCGGCATGACGTAGTGCGTCACCCCTTCGTAGTCGGTGCGGTTGTAAGCAGCCCGACGGTGGTTGCGCATAACCCGCAGCATGTTGTCGCGGTTCTCTTCGAACCGAGGGAACGGACCGATCGGCGTTGATGCCACCTCGGCCGATGTCGCATAGGACATACCGGTCATGATGGCCGTCAATGCGCCGGCGATGGCCCGACCCTTGTCGGAGTCGTAGGGGATGCCCATCCGCATGAGGAGGGAACCGAGGTTGGCGTAGCCAAGACCCAGCGTGCGGTAGTCGTACGAACCCTGGGCGATTGAAGCCGACGGGAAGTGTGCCATCGCCACCGAGATCTCCAGGACGACGGTCCAGATGCGGATGGCGTGACGGTATCCATCGAGGTCGAAGTCGCCCGTGTCCTCGTCGTAGAACTTCACCAGGTTCATCGAGGCCAGGTTGCAGGCCGTGTCGTCGAGGAACATGTATTCCGAGCAAGGGTTCGATCCACGGATCTCGCCGCCGGCCGGAGACGTGTGCCACTGGTTGACCGTTGTGTGATATTGCATGCCCGGATCGGCGCATGCCCAGGCGGCATCGGCGATCTGGCGCCACAAGTCACGAGCCTTCAGTGTCTTACGAATGCCGCCGGTACGGTTGGTCAGGTTCCAGTCCTCGTCGTTTTCGACTGCATCGAGGAAGGCCTTGTTTACCCGGACCGAGTTGTTCGAGTTTTGGCCCGAGACGGTGAGGTAGGCCTCGCCGTTGAAGTCGGCAGCGAAGCCACCGTGCTGGATGAGCACCCGGGCCTTGTCCTCTTCGATCTTCTTCCAGGCAATGAACTCTTCGATGTCGGGATGATCAACGTCGAGGATGACCATCTTGGCCGCCCGACGGGTCGTGCCACCGGACTTGATGGCCCCGGCGGCCCGGTCGCCAACCTTGAGGAACGACATGAGTCCCGAGCTCTTGCCGCCACCGGATAGCGGCTCGCCGCCAGCCCGGATGTTGGAGAAGTTCGAACCGGTACCCGAACCCATTTTGAACAGGCGAGCTTCACGAACCCAGAGGTCCATAATGCCGCCTTCATTAACAAGGTCATCGTCGACCGCCTGGATGAAGCAGGCATGCGGGGCCGGCCGAGAGTACGAGTCGGGGGAGGGGGTCAGTTCTTTCGTGTCAGGATCGATGAACCAGAACCCTTGGGGAGTACCGGTGATTCCGTACTTGTGGGCAAGCCCCGTGTTGAACCACTGCGGCGAGTTGGGGGCAGCCATCTGGGCGGCGAGCATGAACTTCAGTTCATCCTCGAAAACATCCGCGTCGGTCGAAGAGGCGAAATAGCCTTCCTTCTCACCCCACATGCGCCATGTTTCGGCAAGACGATCGAAGACCTGGCGAGAAGAGGTCTCGGGTCCGGTAACCACGTCGCCGTTCTCATCGCGAGTCAGTTCGCCGTTGTCGTCGGTTTGGGGAACTCCGGCCTTGCGGAAGTACTTGGAGACCATGATGTCGCCGGCCACCTGGGACCATCCGGCGGGGATCTCAGCCCCCTTCATTTCGAAGACGACGGAGCCGTCCGGATTGGTGATCTTGGAGTCTCGTAAGCTCCACTCGATGGCGTCGTAGGCGCCTGACGTTCCGTCAGTGCGTGCCTCGGTGAATCGGCGGGTGAACCGCAATCCTTCTGTCATGTCCTTGGTTACCTTCCCATAAATGTCTCTCGCCCAGACCTGGCTCCAGGTCCTCCCTGGAGTCCAAGCCGCCCCGCTGATGCCCTATCTTCTTATAAGGCCGCCAGCGAGGCGTGAATACCAACAACCACTACATGTAGTGGTTCGAGGGGAAGTAAACCACTGTATATTGGGTGCGTTACGGCACTGTAATTACAGAGTTGTTAGTTGTCAACGACCACAAGATGTGGTGGTTCTGAGGCCACAAAGTGTGGTGCCGCGCCGATTCGTGACCCGTTTCCGGTCCACGAACCAACGCGGCTGGCACCCGTAGGGAGGTCAACAAATGTTGACGCGGTGCCACTATTGGGGAAGTGTACGACCGGGTTTTTGTCCAGCCCCCCTGGACCCGACCGTCGAACAGTTTCCAATGTACGCGGTGACCCTTGGGTCGCGAAAACTGAGGACCAGAAAACTTTTCGCGACCTGCAATTTGTGGACGAGCCTGCATCCACGACGTTATATCAGGCCTGGATGCACACTCGATGAAGGGTTAGGCGCTTGCGGGGCTTCTCCGCCGAGGCCGGGTGGCTCGAATCCACAGTTCGGCCACGCCCAGGTTGATTGTGAAGGCCAACCAGAACGAGGCGCCGAAGCTCTCCTCGAGAGTCATACCGAAGAACGCTCCTGCCAAACCGCCCAGAGCCCGGATGGTGGCTACGGCCAGGGCAAGCGAGAACATCCTGATCATCCACTCTCGATGATCTTGAACCTCCCGGCGCCGGATGTGGGTTACGGCTCGCCACAAGGCATATAGGAACACCACCCCAAATAGGACCGTGGCGCCGATCGTCGGCCAGCCTCCAAACGCCGGCAGCGTGAAAGCTGCCACCAGTGCGTAGATGCCGCTGACCGCCGCCAGGGGCACCAGCATCCAACCGTTCTTACGATGGAATCCGATCCGCTTGCGCCGGATACGTTTGATGAACTGCAGGGGAGCGAACACGATGAACACGAGTCCCGGCAGGAAGTGGATGAAGGCCACAACCGGATGTTCGGCGTAGCGCACGGCGAAGGCGTCGCTCGGGGGAGGGGTAGCGAGGGTTTCGGCGATCCTGATCCCACCGAACACGAGTAGGACCACGATCGACAACACGATCCATCCCCAACCGAGCACCTTGAGCGTTGCTTTCATGGTTTTCAACCATACGCGGAGCTAGCTCAGGATTCTCGCCCGAATCGGTCAACCCGGGTATCAAGGTCGACTCCCACCGATCGAGCAGCGGCTTCGATTTCGGCTGCGGGAAAGACCGATGGCTTCGGCCAGGTCGGGAGAGTGGCGACGCGTTCGGCGAGGTTGGCGACCGTCCACTGGTCCGGGTCGGTTGTGGCCAGCTCATCCCAGGTGATCGGGGTGCTGACCGAAGCTTTCGGTCGAGGCCGGATTGAGAACGGAGATACCACCGACGCTCCCGGGTGGTTGCGCATCCAGTCGACAAACACCCTACCTTTCCGGTTCTTTTTGAGGAACTCCGTTGTGGCCAGGTCAGGGTTGGCGGCAACGACGAGTCCGGCGACGGACTGGGCGGCAGTTGCTACATCCTGCCACGGCACGTCAGGCACGATCGGCGCCCAGACGTGATAGCCCTTCGATCCGGTGGCCACCGGGATGCGATTCGACGCCGAACGACGTCAGCACCTCCCTGGACCGCCTCGGTTGCCGACCGGGCCTGGCCCACGTCGCCGGCTTCCGGGTCGAGGTCCATGACGAAGTAATCCGGATGATCGAGGTCGGGGGCCCGGCTCGTCCAGATGTGGAAGGAGACTGTGCCCTGGTTGGCGAGGTAGGGGACATCGCCTGGTTCGGTAATCACCGGGAAGGTGGTTATTCCTCCGTCGGTCTTCGGCACTTCGTAGCGTTCGATGCTCGCAGGAAAGTGGTCGGCCGCGTTCTTCTGCATGAAGCCTTTGGCGCCAATGCCCCGCGGATAGCGCTCCAGGGTCAACGGTCGCGCGACGAGGAATGGAAAGATCAGGTCGGCCATGGTCTCGTAGTAGCCGACCATCTCGCCCTTGGTCAGGCCGATCTCAGGGAACATGATGCGGTCGGCGCTGCTGACTTCCATGTGGTGAGCCTATTAGGTGATTGAGTCCAATGGGTCTTCTGCCTCTGGTCGAAGGCTCCTTGGTCGGGGACCGTGGCACTCGGACCTAGGAGACCATGACACTGTCCCTCGAGGGAGATAGTTGATGACATCCAAAATCACGCTGACTGTGCTGATACTGCTGCTGGCTAGCTGCGGCGGGGAGTCGGCACCAGTCGTCGCCGCCGGGGAGGCTGCGACCCAGGTGCCTACGACCCAGGTGCCAACGACGCAGGCGACCCTACCCGAGGTCACCACGACGGTTCAGGTCGATGATTCGATCGCCGAACCCATGGACGAGGACATGGACACGGATGGTGACGAGCACGCGACCGATGAGTCTGACCATATGATGGAGATGGACCATTCAGCGACGACTGCCGATCTTGCCGACGAAGGGGCGCTAGTCGATCGGACCATCGAGGTTGTGATGACCGAATTCATGTTCGATCCGGGTCCGATTGATGTCGCAGCTGGTGAGACCGTTGAGTTCGTCGTGGTTAACGAAGGGGCGATTCGGCATGAGTTCCGCGTCACCACCCAGGAAGACATCGATCATCACATTGCCGAGGGTCACAGCGATCACTCCGAAGCTATCGAACCCGGGGTATTGGTCCTCGATCCCGGCGAGACCGGCTCCTTGCTCGTAACCTTCCACGAAGCCGGAGAGTTCGACATGATCGCCTGCCTCATCCCAACCCACTTCGAAGCAGGCATGGGTACCGAGCTGAACATCAAAGGCTGAATACGGTCAGGCAGCTGCGAATTCTCCGAGCAAACGGATCCAGCGTTCAAACGACTCGAGCAGCTCGACGAGCCGGCCGGCTGTCGTTGCGTCTGTTATGCGCCCTTCGGTGTCGAACAGGCTGTCGGCTCGAGGTATAAATAAGCTGGGGCTAGGCAGCACAAAAGCGCCCACCGAGACAAGCATCTGCTGAAGGGTCACTTGAGCCACCCGGGTTCCCCACGGGCCGGTGGTGGCACCGGTGACCGCGACAGGTCGGCCATCGAGTCCCTGGGGGAGTTCCGATACCGAGAGCCAATCGATCATGTTCTTCACAACTCCCGGTACGGATCGGTTGTACTCCGGGGTAGCGATGAGAACGCCATCGGCTCGAGCGACTGACTCCCGCAATGCGGTCACGCCCTCGGGCGGTTGGTCGCTCAGGTCGTCGCTGAACACAGGCAACTCGTCTAGTCGGTCGAAGACTTCGAGATGGATCGACGGAGGGGCCAGGGACGTGGCCGCGTCCAATAGCCCCCGGTTGTAAGAGGCTTTGCGAAGACTCCCGGCGATACCGATTATTCGGACGGGCGTTTGATCGTGCATTAGACGGCTCCTTCGGGCTCAATTGCTGGTTGTGACCGGTTCGTGACGGAGAACCAGGCGATGAAGTACTGCGAGAGGGGTCCGATCGACAGTGCGTAAGCGACGGTTCCCACGCCAACCGAACCGCCGAGAGCCCAACCGGCGATCAGGACGGCGATCTCGAGGACGGTGCGGACCGATCGGATGGATCGGCCGGTGCGGTGAGCCCATCCGGTCATCAGTCCGTCGCGCGGTCCCGGACCCAATCCAGCCCCGATGTACATACCAGTTGCGACCCCGTTCAATACGATGCCACTCGTGAGAACGATCGCTCGGAGGGCCAGCCCTCGGGGCGCCTCGATGATCCCGAGCGTGAGGTCAGCAACCAGGCCGACTACAAGGGCGTTCGCCAAGGTGCCGAACCCGGGCATTTGTCGGAGCGGAATCCACAGCAGCAGCACCGCTCCGCTGATGACTATCACGACTGTCCCGAGCGACAGTCCGGTACGGATTGCTACTCCCTGATGGAAGACATCCCAGGCGTCCAAACCGAGTTCGGCCCTCACCATCAAGCCGATGCTTGCCCCATAGAGGAACAGTCCGGTAGCGAGCTGGGTAAGGCGCCTCAGTAGTTGGGGGGAACGATGGGAGTTGTGGCGCTCCATAACAATCTTCCTATTTACATGACGCATCATATAACTAGAAACATGACACGTCAAGTAGTATGCTGGCAGCCATGACATCGCGATGGTTGGAGCCTGACGAAGACCGAGCCTGGCGGAACTACCGGCGGATGTTCACCTTGCTGGAAGCCCGCCTGGCACAGGAGCTGATCGACGGCACAGGCCTGTCAATGGCCGACTATTCGGTCCTAACCAACCTGGTCGAAGCCGAGAACCGGCGATGGCGGGTTACCGAGCTTGCCGACCATATGCGATGGTCTCAGAGTCGCCTGTCGCATCAGGTGCGGCGGATGGAAGAGCGCGGTCTGCTGAAGCGCGAGCCGGCGGCCGACGACGGGCGGGGGAGTTTCGTGGTGATCACCAAGCCAGGGGTCCGGGCGATCGCCGCAGCCGCTCCAAAACACTTTGAGGGCGTGCGGGTCCACCTGATCGACCTGTTGTCACCTGAGCAAGTCCGATCGTTGGCAGAGATCGCCGAAACCGTGACGAATCATCTCTCCAGTGACGCTCCGTCGGGTTAACTGACCAGAATTGAATCGAGCATGATGTCGGGGTGGCGGTCGCGGGTGGCTTCCATCCGGTACTTGCCTTTGAAGAGCGCCAGGAGGGTGCCGTCGCGGCGTTCGACAACTTCGCAGTCTCGTTCACCGGCCAGTGCCTCGGCGCCCGCGGCGTCGGTGCGGCGTGCCTCGGTAAACGGGGTGGCCGACAGTTCGAGCTTGGCACCGTATTCGCCCTCGAGTCTGGCTACGGCGACGTCGTATTGGAGTTGTCCGACGGCCGCCAGGATCGGTTGCTGCTCGCCCCAGAGTGGGTGATGGAGCACCTGGATGGCGCCTTCTTCGTCGAGTTCGGCCATGCCCCGGCGGAACTGCTTGTACCGGGAGGTGTCCAGGTTCAGCGCCTTCATGAACAGTTCGGGAGCAAAGGTGGGAATTGGTGGGTATTGCAGTTTCCCCGACTCAGAAAGGGTGTCGCCGATCTGGAGGTTGCCGGAGCTGATCAAACCGATGATGTCGCCCGGGTAAGCCGTCGCCACGGTTTCGCGGTCCCTGCCGAATAGCTGATGGGCGAAGTTGGCGGCGAAGGACCGTTGGGTCCGGTGGTTGGTGAGTTGGATACCTCGCTCGAACTGACCGGAATTGACCCGGAGGTAGGCAATGCGGTCGCGGTGGCGTGGGTCAAGGTTCGCCTGGATCTTGAAAACGAATCCGGAGAACTCACCATCGATCGGCTGGCGGTCCTCGTTGATCGTTAGCCGTGGCGACGGCGCCGGAGCGAGGTCGGCGATGGCGTCGAGCAGCAAACGGATGCCGAAGTTCCAAACAGCTGAGCCAAAGAACACCGGGGTGGTTTCGCCGGCGAGAAACAGTTCGAGGTCGTGGTCGGCCCCGACTCCGTCGAGCAGATCGAGTTCCCCGGCGGCGGTAATACCGACATCGCCATGGGAGGCGAGATCGGCGCCTTCGAAACGTTCTTCGGCTGCCGCCTTGGCTCCGTGGTCGGTTCGTCCGAACTTCCAGAACGCATTGTCCCGACGATCGACGACGCCCACGAAGTCTGGACCCATTCCGACCGGCCAGGTCAGCGGGGTGGCGACGATGCCGAGCTGGTCCTCGATGTCGTCGAGGAGTTCGAGTGGAGCCAGCCCAGGCCGGTCACACTTGTTGATCAGTGTGATGATCGGCGTCTTCTTGCGTTTGGCGACTTCGAAGAGTTTCTTGGTCTGAGCTTCGATGCCTTTGGCAGCGTCGAGGACGATGATGGCCGCATCAACCGCTGAGAGAACCCGATATGTGTCCTCGGAGAAGTCGCGGTGACCGGGCGTATCGAGCAGGTTGAAGACATGCCCGTCGTAGTTGAACTGGAGTACGGTCGACGTAATAGAGATCCCGCGTTCGCGTTCCATCTCCATCCAGTCAGAAGTTACGTCGCGCTGTTTCCCGGCGCGTGCTTTCACAGCGCCCGCCTCGCTGATCGCTCCCGAGTACATGAGGAGCTTTTCGGTCAGCGTTGTTTTACCGGCGTCCGGATGAGAAATGATGGCGAACGTGCGGCGCGGCGTGGTCATGCGACGTGACCCCGGTGGGGCAGGCGTGGCGCAGGCGCGTTCGGCAATACGGACATGACAGAGGGTTCCTCTCGATAGCACACCACCGATCGCCAACGCGGTCGGGCGGGTGTGTAGACCAGTCTACGGGGTTTTTGGGGATGGGCTAGCGGCAGCGACCGTCAGCGGATGAAAGTGATGGCGCCCTTCGTGCCATATTCGGTGACTTCACCGCCAATGGTTATGAGGAACGCGTCGCCGAAGGTCAGGGTGGCATCGGTATCGAACGTGATCTCGGCTACGGCGACGGTCACGTCGTCGAAATCGGTGATAGCCCAACCGGGGAAGTCGGCCGTGGCCGTCAAAGGGATCCCGAGGTCGATATCGGTGAAGACCCGATCGGTGGCCAGGTCATAGATGACCAGATTCGACGAGCCTGACAGGTACGCAACGGTTTGACCGTCCGATGAAACCCATGGGCGTCGGGGGCAGGTCCCGGTGAAGCACGGGACGATGACTTCGTTCTCGGTGCCGTCGAAACCGACCGTCTTCAGGAAGGCCTCACCCTCGGCGCGAATTCCCAGCACAAATCCGGTGGGGCTGAGCGAAGCAGACACCAGGGTGGACTCGAACCCGGCAACGACACCGTAATCGGTGATTTCTCCGGTGCCGATGTCGATGGTGACCAGGTGTTCATTGAGCGTTTCGACACCCTCGACGACCGCTGGCTCAAGGATCTTGGCAACCGCCAACGGAGCCTCGTCTTTGAAACCGAGCGACAACAACCGCAATTGATTGGTCGCGGCGCTGGTGAGCACGTCGGCGCCCGCCCCTCGATCGACAAAAATGGGGCTATCGGCGCCGGGGAGTTGGTAGACAAGCGAACGGTTGACCGCAAAGGCGACGGCGCCTTGAGAGCCCGTCAGCCGGGTTCCGTTGGAGGCGTAGATCCCCGAGGAACGTGATTGGATCGTGGTTGCCTCGTTACGGCTGGGGAGTGCGGACCGACCGGCCGGCTGATCGACAAATCCGGGCTCGGGCGGGTTGACCACCTGCGGGACATCGTCGATGGTGATGGTGGTCGAGGTAGTGGTCGTAGGCGCCCCGGGGTCGGCGGTCGGCGGCTCCGACCCGCTGAAAGCGCCAGAAACCGCCAGTGCGATCAGCGCACCGACGACAGCTCCGACCGGAAGGCCGAAGAGAAATCCCTTGCGTTGTTCCAACGAACTCCCCTTTATCCAGCAGCCAATCTAACGCGCCTCGGAAAGCACAGCTTCCGTTTCGCGAAAGCGGGGTCGGTCAAAGGGCATAACCGACCCCGCTTGCATTGCGTTGGGCCGCACGGGCCCACCTGGCAGGGAGGACTACTCCCGGTTGTTGGTGAACTTGAAGACTTTCCGTCCGCCCTCGCCTTCGATCACCACCTCGAAGGTCTTTCCGGCCGGCGCTTCAGGAAACTCCACCCGGATCTCCCAGTGGCCTTCGCCGGACACCGTGGTTGTGCCCCCGCCGTACGGCGATCCGACCCACACCGTGCTGCCCGGCTTGCCAGTGCCCCAGAAGACGTCGTAGGGAACCTCTTCTGCACATGAGCCGTATTTCTGGTTCGCCGTGAAAGCGACGACATCACGTTCCGGATTGGTGAACTCAAACACCTTGGAGTGACCATTGGCGTCGCTGACGGTAACCCGAAAGGATGTCCCGGCAGGAGCCTCAAACCGGACTTTCATCTCCCACCCGCCCTTGGCATTCACCTCGGCCGATGCGCCACCGTACTCAGAGCGAGCGGTCACCTTCGTGCCAGGCTCTGCCGTTCCCCAAAAGACATCCCAGTTTTCCGGGTTGGTCCCCAGCTTTTGGTGGGCGGTGAATTCGACGTTGACGTTACGCCGATAGGCGACCATCTCGAACACGGCCCTTCCGCCATCGGAAGACTCGACGACAACCCGGAACGGCTCCGCATGAGGAGCTTCCGGAAACTTGACCGACACGGCCCATTCGCCCGATTCGGCCGCCCTGGTCGATCCTGAACCGTACTTCGACTCGACGAAGATCTTGGCGCCGGGAGTGGCGGTGCCGTAGTAGCGGTTGCCGGGGATCTCGGCGTCACTCGCTTCATACTTCTGGTGAGCGGTGAACTTGACCTCTCGGACCACGTAGACAACGGTGATCGAAGCCTCGGACTTGTTACCCGCCTGGTCGGTTGCCACGAACGCAGCGCGGTTGCGGCCCGGATTCAGGCGGAGCTTGATCGCCCAGTGGCCCTCGGCGTCGACGTCGGCCTCCCAGTCACCCGCATGCACCGTGGCGCCTGGTTCGGTGATACCGCGGAACACAACGAACTCCTCGGTAAGTTCGGCCCCGTCCTCCGGTGAGGTAATCCTCAGGATCGGTGGCGTGGTGTCGACGTCACGAACCTTGTCGACCACTTCGTCGGTCGGCTCATCCTTTTCAGTGTCGACCTCAGCGGTGTCGACTTCGGGCTTATCTTTCGGCTCTTCGGCCGGTTCGTCTTTGACCGGTTCGTCTTTGACCGGCTTATCAACGGGTGCCTCGGAATCGAACCATCCGCCGGTGGTGTCGGTCACGACCGTGTCGACCGTGTCTTTGGTTGGTTCAGGGCTATCGAGTCGGAAGAATGAAAAGACGGAAGACCCGTCCGGATTGGCTACTTGAGCCGCGGCGACGCCTGCCGTAAGTACGACAAGAAACGTCGCCAGCAAGATGATGAACTTCTTTTGCATGGGCTACCCCCCGGTAACTGGTCCGTTTGTGGTCACTTTGAGTGGTCACTCGCCTCAGCTCCGTGAAAGGTTTACTTCGGGGGAATCTTTTTTGGAAAGTAAACCTCAGAGGGTGCCGATACGAGTAACAAGCGACACGAAACGGTTCCGGACCGCAGATGAGACAGATGGAAGAGACCCAGGTCGTTTCCCGACCTGAACGCTTTGACGACTTCTACCGCCGCGAATTCAGGCTGGTAGTTGGTCTGGCATATGTGTTGTCGGGATCGCGCAACAGCGCAGAGGATCTGGCGCAGGAGGCGTTCATGGCCGCTCATCGCGAGTGGGAGAAACTCCAAGCCTATGACAACCCGGGTGCCTGGGTTCGTCGGGTGGTGGCCAACAAAGCAGTTTCTGGCTTCCGTCGTTCGGCTACCGAGATGAAGGCCCTCGCCAAGCTCGCCGCCCGCCGGATCGAACCACTCAACGAGATGGAACCCGAAGACGCCGAGTTCTGGGGCCATGTCCGTGATCTCCCGAAGCGCCAGTCGCAGGCGATCGCCTTGTTTTATCTCGAGGATCGGCCCGTCGAAGAGATCGCCCGCATCCTCGGATGCGCAACATCTACCGCCAAGGTACATCTGCACAAGGGACGAGCCAACCTTGCGACGCGCCTGGGGGTGGAGGCATGAACCTCGACGAACGCGCTCGCCAGGCCTCGGCCGGACTGCGGGCCACGGTCGCCGCCTCTCCGGTCTCGAGTCCGATCCCCGGTATGGCTCGCTGGGAATGGGTGCCCCGCGCCCTGGCAGCCGTCGGTACTGCTGCGGCGATAGTCGTCGTCGCCATCCTGACGATCCAGGTTGCTCCTCAGACCCCGGCCCCGATTACCCAGCCCCCGGACGGCACGGTCATCCCGGAATTTATCCCACCGGTCGAAGACTCACTGCTCACAACGGATACCACCGAACCGACGACAACGACGTCGGCCAGAGAGGGCGATCCGATAGCTCCATCCGGCACCGGGGAGACCGGCGAATCCGGCCAGGTACTCGTCGTTGACACTGAGGCTCCTGCGCTGGTGATCCTTTCGCCGGAGAACGGCCAGGTCTTTGAAACGGACGTCGTGAGGTTCTCGGGCACTACCGAACCTGGTGCCGCGGTCAGAGCAGGCCGCTACGAGGCAGATGTCTCATCGGACGGTAAATGGTCGATTGTGCTGGTCTTGAGTCCTGGCTCCAACCGGGCGTTGTTCACCGCTACGGACGAGGCCGGCAACGAAGCTACCGCGCAGGTGGTGGTTGATTTCAAACGGCCAGTCGCATCAACCACGACGACCAAGCCGAAGAAGGACACGACCACGACGACCAAGGCTGATTTTGTAGAGTTTTCAGCGAACCAGGTCTACGGGACGTGCCCATCGTCGCCGCCGTTCGATGTCTTCTGGGGCACTGCCCAACCGGGCTCCAAGGTGATTGTCACGTCCGATTACGGTAGCGGCTCGGTCCTTGCCAACGCCGACGGGGGTTGGGAGCTGCGCGTGGAGTTCCCGGAAGCTCCCGCCGACGTTTTCTTCCTCGTGACCGCCAAATCCGTGGCTACGGGTCGGGCCAAGTCGTTCGAGTTCGCCTACAAGCCCTAGGCATCCAGGTCGTGATCCAGGTTTCCTTTCGCTCCGTATAACCGTGCGGACCAAAAGAGGAAATCATTAACGATTCACAGGCGCTACCCGAACAAACCACAAAACGGCTGCGGACGTTCAACCTCGTGATGGGAGCGGCCCATCTCATTCAATCGATCGCGGTCCTGTTCCTCGCCAACGACTTCTCGCTTCCGGTGGTCGGCTCCTTCCTGTCCGGCCCGCCTGGATCGGGGGATTTCGAGGTTGTCAACCTGTTTGATGTGCGAGTGGCCTACGGGGTTGCTGGCTTCCTGTGGCTTTCGGCAGCTGCCCATTTCCTCGTGGCGTCGCCGGGTATCAACGATTGGTACAACCGGAATTTGGCACAACGTCGCAATTACGCTCGATGGATCGAATACTCGATCAGCTCATCGTTGATGGTCGTGCTGATCGCCATGCTCACTGGTATCGCCGAAGTGTCGGCACTTGTAGTCATCTTTGGCGTGAACGCGTCGATGATTCTCTTCGGATGGCTCATGGAAAAGTATGAGCAGCCCGGCTCGACCAACTGGCTCTCATATTGGTTCGGAGTTATTGCTGGCCTGTTTCCCTGGCTGGCTATCGGCATCTATCTCTGGACACCTGGGTCGGAGTCGTCACCTCCAGGGTTCGTCTATGCGATCTTTGTCTCGCTCTTCGTGTTCTTCAACACGTTTGCGGTGAACATGGTGCTCCAGTACCGCCAGACCGGCAAGTGGCGTGACTACATCTACGGGGAGCGCGCCTACATCTGGTTGAGCCTGCTCGCTAAGTCAGCCCTCGCCTGGCAGGTATTCGGAGGAACCCTCGCCACCGGGTAGTGGCGTTTCAGTTCTGCTGGTGTTGGGTAAGCCCCGTCCATGGGCGTATTCGAGCTGGATCGGGATGAACAGGGTCGGGGCGTAGCTCCTCAGGAGCTTCGTTGGGCGTTGGCTGGCGGAGCGCTGGTCGCCATTTTCGGATTCGGAATGATGGCTATCGCCGGTGGTATCTCCTCGTTCGAAGCCCGCAATCTGCTCGACGCAGCCCTTCCAACCATTCGATTCCTCGCCTCGACGCTGGTCGCCGCCTCGACAACGATCCTTGCGCTGATGCTGGCGCTCATCGGCATCACGGCCAGCCACGACGCCAACTTCAAACCGGGATTCTTCAAACGCATACGACAGATCTCGACGCTGTGCATCCTGCTTCTCGCAGGTTCGGCACTGCTGTTGCTGTTCCTGACGGTCCCGATCGACGAGGCGGAAGGAATACAGCGTCGCTACGAAATCGTCTACTACCTCGTACTGGCCGGGGCAGCTGCCTCAACCGGGATGCTCGTGACGGTCATGCTGATGCTTCGATATGCGGTCGAAGGAGTTATCGACGTGTTGACGCCCGGTGCCGACAGTCCGTTCGTGATGGATGAGGAAGACGCCGACGAAGGACACGAAGAAATCTCGGCGTTGGTCACTGACCCGACCACTCCCGTGGTGAGTGAGGCCGAGCTAGTTAGCGATCGAAACGCGAATTGACGACGACCGCTCGTTCGACTCGAAAGTGATATCGGTAGCCACCGATCCCAGCACCATGCCCCCGATGGAATCACTCCAATCGACAGGGGGCCATGCGTCGGCCGATGTTTCTACTGACATGACGAACTCAACTGTGTGGGCGTTCCCTGCCAGAGCCGTACGGAGGGTGGTGTCGGTCGCCAGATCTAGGAGCGCCGTAGCGGATTCATCAATGGCCAGGCCAAGGTCCTCGACCCGGTCATAACCGAGGCCGGCCAGGTCGGCGGCTCGATTCGCCATGGACCGGACCACCCGTACCATCGCCGGATGGCCGGGCAGTTCCACAATCATTGTCTCCGGGGTCGCAGGGTGTTCCATGGCTCGTATACTACGGCACCATCCAAGGGGAGGTCTCGTTGACACATCTAACGATTGAACAAAGTGAATCGAACGGCAAGTGTGTCCTGACTACCGTCGGAGAGATTGACCTGGCCTCAGCGCCAGATCTGGAAAGTCGGCTCAGCCAGTGCTTGGGTGACGGACCGGTGGTAGTCGACCTGTCAGCGGTTTCCTTTATCGATTCGACCGGGCTGCGCGTACTCCTGGCTGCTCACTCGGGGGCCGGTGATGGCGGTAACGAGCTCGGACTCGTCGTGACCGACGGTCCCGTCACCAAACTCTTGTCGATAACGGGTGTTGATGGACACCTGAATATCTTCCGATCGGTGGATGCCGCCAGTTCTGATGCGTAATCAGCCTGACGGTCCCTTTAAGCTGATAATCCCAAGCAGCGCGGATCACGTCGCCACGGCTCGCTTGTTCATCGCCAGTCTGGGAAGGACGCTCGGACTGCATGCCGAGGTGATCGATGATCTGCGGTTGGCTGTCTCGGAAGCCGTAACTGCCGCGATTCTTTCCGCCCGGTCATCCGAAGTCACCATCAGTGGGACGATCGGCCCCGAAGGCGTCTCGGTGCGAGTTGGGCCGCTCTCTGACAATGGTGCCGCAGGCGAACCCGCCCCAACCGATCAGCCCTCCCTCGATCTCGGATCGATCGTTCGGGCGCTTTTTCACAACGCTGCGTTTGAAGGAGATACGTTGGTTATTGCCGTCTCGTGGCGACCGCCCACATGACCGGTTCGGTCGAACACGAGAACTGGTTCGACCGGCGCGACGATCCTGACGTCAGGCGTCAGATCGTTGAACGGTACGACGCGCTCGCCATTGGACTGGCCCAACGATTCCGGGGGAGGGGCGAGGCGACCGATGACCTGGTTCAGGTTGCTCGATACGGTCTCCTGAAGACTATCGATCGGTTCGACGTATCGGTCGGTGTGCAGTTCTCGACGTTTGCGACGAAGTCGATTCTCGGCGAGCTCAAACGCCACCTTCGAGACAAGGCTTGGTCGGTCCGGGTTCCGCGGTCGCTGCAAGAGACTTACTTGCGAACCGGTCGAACCGTCGAAGAGTTGACCCAGAAACTAGGTCGCTCGCCGACGATTGCCGAGATTGCCGAGGAGCTGGAGATAACGGCTGAAGAAGTCCTCGACGCCATGGATGCCGGCTCGGCCTTCACGGCAGCTTCGCTCGACCTGCCGGTCGGCGACGATGACGGTGGCTCAACGCTCGGCGACCTGTTGCCGTTCGAAGACGAGATCCTTGGTCGATCAGACGAACGGGCCACGGTGTCGGAACACTTGAAGGCGCTTCCGGAGCGGGAACGGCAAATCATCTATCTCAGGTTCTTCGAAGCCAAGTCGCAGCGGGAGGTCGCCGACGAACTCGGCATATCTCAGATGCATGTTTCCCGACTCTTGAGGAAAGCTCTGTCGGACCTTCGGGTAGCCATCGACGCTTAACGAAAATGGGGACGGACCCGGTCCGTCCCCATTCTTCTACTTTGTTGGTTGGCTAGGCAGTCACGCCACGGGACCGGGCAGCCCGGTACACGAGCAGGGTCACGATCGAACCTACGATCGAACCGATGATTCCCGAGGCGGAAAGCTCCAGGTTCCCTTCGAACACGAGGGCAGCAAGGGACCCACCAACGAAAGAACCAACGACGCCGAGCAGGATGGTGCCGAGCACGCCCATCGGGTCGTCACCTGGCACGATGAATCGGGCCAGAGCTCCGGCGATCAAGCCGACGATAAGAAACGTAATGATGCCCATGATTGATCCTCCTATTGGTTGGGCTTTCTTGTTGCCGGCCTGTACCCCGTGTCCTGGGAATCCAAACATGGTTCTTCTTCCTTTTCGGTGTTCTTTCTCTCCACGTTTGAAGCCTCGCTTGGAGGGGTAGGACAGGCCTACCTAGTGGAGGGCATTGGATGTTGGATGAGCGTGACCGGGTTGACGTTCCTGAGCGGTTGAATGGCCCGGCAATTGCCGAGATGAAGAATGTGTCGAAGGTCTTCGCCTCGGGCGATGGCGTTCACGGCATCAATCTTTCGATTCCAAGCGGTTCCATCTTCGGTTTCATCGGTCCGAGCGGCTCGGGCAAGACGACCACCGTGAGACTGCTCACCTCGATCCTCGAGCCCACCGAAGGCGACGTGCGGGTCATGGACGAGGATCCGTCGAAATTCACTGAAGAGACCCGCAGTCGGATCGGCTACATGCCGCAGCGGTCGGTGCTCTACCCCAACTTGTCGGTTTGGGAGAACCTGCGATTCTTCGCGTCTCTGTACGGGATCGGTCGGGATCGGTCCCCACTCGACAAAGTGCTCGAGCTCGTCGAGCTTGATAGTCACGATCGCAAAAGGGTGTCGCAGATCTCGGGAGGGATGCGCCGACGGCTGAGTCTCGCCGCGGCCCTGGTTCATGATCCCCAGCTGATTTTCCTAGACGAACCCACTGCCGGAATCGACCCGGTGCTGCGGCGCAAGATGTGGGACCACTTCGAGTCGCTTCGTTCCGAAGGACGGACGCTGTTCGTGACGACTCAGTACGTAGGCGAAGCGGCGTACTGCGACTATGTCGGCGTGCTGGCTGAGGGTCGTTTGCTACTCGTTGACACGCCTACCGGTCTTCGTCATGCCGCGTTCGGTGGCGATGTCCTACATGTTGACTTCCCGGCGCCGCCGACCCGTGACCTGGTCGCCCGGATCGCCACCGCTGTCGGCGCATCGGATCATGGATTTCTATCAGGACGCCGGGTGCGCTTTGTCGTGGAGGAGGCTTCCGAGGCCCTCCCGTTGTTGGGTGCATTCGTGAGCGACGAAGGTGTCGAGGTCGACGCCTTTGAAGAATTCCTTCCTCCCTTCGACGACGTCTTTGTAGAGCTGATCGAGCAGCATCGGGCGAACGATTCGACGTTGGACGAAAGTGAAGAATCAGGCGAGCTGGTCCATGTTTAGCACCAACGGATTCATTCGCTCCTGGGCTTTCTTCCGCAAGGAAGTCGCTGAGCTGGTGCGCCAGCCCAAGCTGGTTGTCACGCTCGTGCTGGCTCCCTTCTTGATCCTGGCCCTTTTCGGCGCCGGCTACCGGCAAACGAATGGTCCGCTCCGAACGATCTTTGTGTCGGCGGATGAGGAGACCTTTCAGACCGTGATAGAACCGCGCCTTGCCGAGCTTGGGAACGCGCTGGAGTCGGCCGGAGTCACCGGGTCGCGCGACTCTGCCATCGGAATGCTTCGGAGCGGGGAAGTCGACGTCGTGGTCGTCGTGCCCGACGACCCGGAGGCGACCATCCGCACCAACGAGCAAGCTGTCTTTGAAGTACTCCACGATCAGCTTGACCCATACGAGCGAGCCACGATCGGCCTCATAACTCAGGCTGCCGTCGACGCAGTAAACCGGTCGATTCTTGAGGAGCTCGTTGCCGAAGGCCAGGTCCGGTCCGACGACGCGGCCCTAACCGAAGCGCGTCAGACAAGTACGGCGTTGCGAGCAGCCATGGAGCAGGGTGATCAGCTTGCGGCTCGGAACGAGCGGAACCGACTCATGGAGCAGCTGGACGCTTGGGCATCAGCCGACGCTGGGAACGGTTCGAGCGGACTCGAATCGGAGGAGGCCGGTTCGAACCCAACCGTGTTGCGCGACCGCGCCCAGCAGCTCGACGTTTCAAGTCAGGATTCATCCGAACTTGAAACCGTCAGGTCACTCGAAGCGGACCTGATAGAACTCGACGATGCGGCCGCAGAGTTTCGTTCCATCGAGCCGACGGTGATCGTAAGCCCGTTTGAAGTGGCCACCGACCTGGTTGGCTCGACCGAACTCAGCGTGACCGACTTTTATGCGCCCGGGGTAATTGCCCTGCTTCTCCAACATCTGGCGATCACCTTTGCCGGCTTGTCGCTCGTCCGCGAACGTGCGCTCGGTACGACGGAACTGTTCAAGGTTGCTCCGTTGCGCGCCACGCAGATGCTCGTGGGAAAGTACCTCGGCTATGCAGTTGTTGCTGCCGTCGTAGCGGTTGCTTTGAGCGGCCTCATGTTCTGGGGGTTCGGCGTTCCGTTCCTGGGGTCAGTCGCCGACTATGCCATTGTCCTGGCGCTGCTGGTGGTGGCGTCGCTCGGGGTTGGGTTCGTCGTTTCGTCCGTGGTCTCGTCCGATACCCAGGCGGTGAATGCCTCAATGATCATGCTGCTGATGAGCATCTTCTTCTCTGGCTTCTTCCTTTCCATCGAGCGGCTCGTGCCAGAAGTTCAGGCCGTGTCTTGGGCGCTGCCGATTACGCACGCCCTTGACAGCCTGCGCGATGTCCTGTTTCGGGGGTCCGGGATCGATCTGCGCACCACATTCGCTCTTGGGGGTGGTGCCCTTGCCCTGTTCGTCGCCGCCGCTGTCCTTACCCACCGCCGCTTAGCGGCAGACTGAAGAGGCCTCCCATGTTTTCATTAAGCCCGGTTCCCCCCGGCGACCTAACCCAAGCCCGAATCGAGGGCCTTGCCGAAGATGCAGTACCCGGAGACGTGGCGGTCGAACTCGAGCATTGGGATGTCAAAGGCTGGTTCATCGATGTCACATTCGGCGTGCTGGCCGTTGTAGCCGGCGTGGCCGGTCTGGTCCTCCCGTTTCTGCCGGGATGGGCTCCGATCATCGGAGGAGTCGTGCTTTTGGCAGGCCGCATTCCGCCGCTCCGCCGCTTGCTGAGCCGCTTCATCATGCTCTCGCCGTGTCAGGGATTCCTCGATCGGTTGGCCCGGAATCCGAAACTGAGAAAGGTGATGGCCAAGGCACTCCTCCGCAAGAAAGTTCGCAGCGCCGTTGAGCCGAATGCCCGGCGTGAAATGGTAAATATCCTGGTCCGCAACGACGCCGAGAAGGCGGGGACCGGAGAAACGAATGCAAACACCGATCAAGCCTACGGCGGGGATAAGATGGTCTAATGGATTGGTATCTGGACGACGGCGACAGCGAAGGCGCCACGGTCATCCGTCGCGAATTCGTCGATTATCTTCGCCGGCATGCCGACCCGTCCTCCGAGATTGATCTCGCCGCTCTGGCTTTCGCTGAGCTGGTCAACAACGGAGTGGAACACGCCGGAGGCCCGGTTTGGGTCTCGGTCGACTGGGCAGGTCGTCATCCGATCGTCTCAGTCAATGATCTCGGGTCTTCCTTCCAGATGAGCGAGGTTGCAATGCCTGACCCAACCGCGGTCAGGGGACGAGGTCTAGCCATCGCCGCTGATCTGGCCGCCAGGCTCGAGGTGGCTCAAAAAGCCGGCGGCGGTGCCCGGGTTGAGGCCGAACTCAACGTTGATCGAGGTGACCAGCAGGATCTGGATCCGCCGCGCCGCACCCGCAACGTGCTCCCTGATTTAGCCGAAGCCGGTCCGGACGGTTTCGGCAGAGAGTCCTTCCTTCGGTCACTGGTGGTCCAAATGGCACAGGGGGTCGAACACGCTCTCGGACCCATGGCGGCGGAGTCGGCGGTTGCCCAGGTGGGCGCCGATGTGGGTGGCCAGATGGAGACCGAGTTTCGATCGAGTCACCCCGGGCTTCGTGAGCTCATGACCCCCACCGAGACTGGCGACTGCTATGTGCGGCTCAAGCAAGCCATCGGTGGTGATTTCTACGTGCTGGAGGCCGACGAGGATCGAATCGTTTTGGCCAATCGGGCGTGTCCGTTCGGTGAGGCAGTCCTGCGAGCTCCTGCGCTATGCCGGATGACTTCGAGTGTTTTCGGGGGAATCGCGGCTCGCAATTTTGGTGAGGCGACCGTGGTGCTTGAGGAGCGGATCGCGGTTGGCGACCCGGCGTGCCGCGTCGTTGTCTACCTCGGCGAGCAACCCGAGATTCCGCACGGGCATCGCTACCAGGCGCCAGTCCGTACCTAAGCCAAGTAGTCTTCGGCGCCTTCCCTCACCGTCGCGTCGACGATCGCCGGACCATCTCCAACGACGGCTAGAACAGCTCGCACCAATGATGATGCTGTCGGACTCCCGGCTGCCTCGGATCGGCGCTGTTGCCAGTCTGCCTGGTCGCGGAGAATGGCAGGCTCGTCGCACAGCAACGCGGCATTGAGGCATCGCAGCATCCAGACACCATCGAGAACCGCCTCGGTGGGCAGGTTCTTGATGGTGTCAGATAGCCGGGCTGCCAGCCTGTGGATCCGCAGGTCGAGCCATTCAAACCCTTCGGAGCGCTCGTGCGTGACGGGACCGACTGGAGCGGCCGGAACCTTCACAGATTCGATGGCTCGGCCGAGGTCCCGGATGTCGCGGCCGTATGCGTTGGCTCCCAGCAGTAGGGCGCGTTCGGCGGTCACGGCCGACCCGCCCATCACCACGGGCGTTCCCGATTCGCGGGCAGTTGCCGCCATGCGACGAGCGCCAGGCAGGTTGCCGACCATCTGGCAGGACACGGTTATGCATCGGGGTGCCAGCTCGTGCAGAAAGGGGAGGAGCTGGCCGGGTGGGATCGGACCGTCCAGCGTGACAGTCTCAAAGCCTTGTGAACGGAGAGCTTGGGAAACCATTGAGAGACCCAACGTATGCCACTCGCCCTCGGCGCTCGTGACGAGAACCTCGCCAGGGGCGGTGGACTCCCGATCCACGTCGAGTAAACCGATCGTCTGCGACGTTATCGCCGTTGCACGATGCTCCTGGGCAACATTCCAGACGCCGCTTTCCCATTGAGACCCAACCCAATGTTGGGCCGGCGCAAGTAGCAGATCCATCAGCTCCGGTATCGCCATCCCGCCGGCGAGGGTCTGGTCGACCTGCGCCTTGAATGCCCGTGCGTCGAATCGGTTGAGCGCGTCGATGAGGTCGGTGCGGATGGCTTCGACAGCCGTCATAAAGCTGTGATCGCCAGAACGGTGATGTCGTCTTGGGACTTGCCGGCCGACCAGCCGTCAACTGCTGAAGCAATGGCATTCGAGATGGCCTTCGCTCCTGAGGCCGCCGCTGCGGAAGCGGTCTCGGCCAACCGATCCCGGCCGAACTCCTCTACGCCAAGACGGGCTTCGATGACCCCATCTGAGAACAGAAGCAGGGTATCGCCGGGTGACAGTACGCCAGTGGTCGGGATCCACTCGGCGTCATCCATGAAGCCGAGTAGGACGCCGTGTGCATCGATGTCGCGTGTGGTGCCATTCGCGCAGATCACCATGGGGGCCGGGTGGCCGGCGGATGAGACCGAGTAGCGATGAGTGCCATCAGGGTCGGTGTCGATCTGGGCCAATACCAAGCTCGCGAACGGGCGATTGTCCTGGGAACGGAGCATCTGGTTGATCGTACGGATAGTCGTGTCGGGGCAGCTACCGGCCAATGAGGCTGCTTTGACGGCCGAACGCATGAGTCCGGCCTGGGCAGCCGCGACAATGCCCTTCCCGGTCATATCGCCGATGGCCGCTATCGACCTGGTCGGGGACAGGGCGAAACAATCGTAGAAATCGCCTCCGAGAAGGGAAAGGTTCGTGGCGGCCTGGTAACGGGCAGAGGTCTCGAAAGATATGGGGGCCTCGAGAATGGTGGGTCGCACGGACGACACCAGTAAATTCGTTACCGAAGCCTGTTCTTGAAAGAGCGCTGCATTGTCCAGGGCCACGGCCGCCCGGCGGGTGATGGCCGTGATCAGGGCGAGGGCCCGATCCGACCAAACTCCATCGTCACGTTCGACGAGGACGCTGCCGATTCTGACGCCTCGAGCCGCGATCGGGACGACCGTTCCGGATGCACTTGGGGATCTCGCCGGGTGGGGGGTCATCTCGGTGAGTTCGTCGTAGCCGACCTTACCCGATGCGTGGGCCAGTCGGTGCTCGGTAAGTTCCTTGAGCCTGCCCAGGGTCACGAGACGACCCTGGTTGTTCGAGACGGCGGTCGCCACCTGTCCAGACAGAGCATCGGTTTGAAGATCGACCGTGCATCGATCCGCCAGGCTGGGTGCGATCAAGCCAGCCAAACGGTCAAGAATCCGGTCGACATTCAGTGCTCCCGAGAAGCTATCGCTGGCTTCGATGAGAAGAGCCAGATCCTGTTCGGTGGCGGTACGGGCGGCGTCGGCTGCCCGCTCGGCGATGCGCAGGCGGTCCCGTTCCAGTTCGACAGAGCTGCGTTCCGTGACGTCGTACACGACCCCGTAACCCGCCACGGGGACACCATCCTCGACCTCGATGTGGCCTTGACCCTCGACCCACCTCACCACCCCCGACGGGTGGATGATGCGATGCTTGGTCGTGTAGTCCCCTCCGCGTTCGGCGAGACCCGCAACCAGTCCCGTGACGTCCTCGAGGTCATCGGGATGGATGAGCGCCGAGTATTCCTCGAATGTCCCGGCAAATCCGGTGTCCGTCACCCCGTAAATGCGCCGGGTGGTTTCGTCCCAGTTCACCTTGCCGGAGGCTGGGTTCCAACTCCACGTTCCGATGCCTGCAGCCGAGAGCAGGGCAGCCAGGTCGGGTGGTAGACGATTTGAAGGTGGCACGACAAGATCATAGGCGTTAGGCGGAGAGCCCATTGCCCGGAACTAGCTATTACGCGCGTTGGTAGTCTGATCTCTGATGTCGGGCCTATGGGAGAAAATTCAGGAGCGGATCGCGCCGCTGTTGGCCGTCGTGGAACGGTATGGCAGCGATCATGGCGCCCGGTTGGCCGCGTCGTTGGCCTATCGAGCGGTTTTCGCCCTGGCTCCCTTGCTGCTCGTCGCCGTTTCTGTAGCTGGATTCGTGTATGGGACGGCAGATGCCCAGGCTCGCCTGGTTGCAGAGATCCAACCGTATGTCGGCGCAGAAGCCTCATCATTGGTTTTTGATTTGCTCGATCAGGCAGCGGCGAGTCGCAACTCGACGGGCATCATCGGGCTCCTGCTCATGACGTGGACGGCGAGCGCCTTGTTCCTGGAAGCACAGGGCTCGCTCAATCTCATTTTCGGGTCGGATCCGACCCCCAAAGGCGGGGTAGGGGCGTGGATTCTCAGACGAGCCCTGGCGGTCGCGGCCGCCCTATCGATGGGAGTTGTCCTGCTCGTGGTGATCGGCTCTGGGGCGGCCTGGGGCATGGTCGAATCGCAGGTTGACCTTGCCGAACCGGTCAAGCAGGTATTGGATTGGCTCACACCCGTCGTGGCATGGCTGGTTCTCGCGGGACTGTTCACGATTGTCTTCCGGTTCGTCCCGAGTCGCGACATTCCGTGGCGAGGTGCCAGGATTGGTGGAGCAATCACCGCGGTCGGGTTTGCGGTCGCCTCGCTGGTCATCGGCAGCTATTTCAACCCGGAGCGGTTTACTGGCACCGGCTTTGCCGGTGGTTTCGTACTGATTCTCTTCAGCGTTTACGTACTCGCCCAGGTTGTGTTGTTTGGCGCCGAAATCATTGATGTGCATCTGATCCATGACGCTCAGGCGCCGGTTGAGGAGGCGGCGGCCCCGTTTGCCCCAACAATGCCAACCACCGCTGCAAACGATCCGGGAGCGACGCCGGTCGGATGGTTCGCAGCCGGGCTGGCAGTTGGGGCGTATCTGGTGGCGAGGATTCGGCCCGAGAAATAGGCTTCCGGCAAACCCCGCACTCAAGATTCCCCGGCTGTCAGCCGCAGTTATCTAGATAGCAGACTTTGTCCCAGAACTGGCACCAACTGACGGAACTGTAGAGAAAAGCTGGGTCATCCGTTCAACCGAACAGAACTTTGTTCGGTTCATGCGCGATATCGGGCTCGGCCTCTCTCCGGTTTTCTTCGGCATTGCGCTAGTGACCGGTGAGCCTGCCTTCCTATTCCTGGCGGCGCTGGCGGCGCTGTCCGGTATCACGGCCAGCCACGACGCCAATTTCAAACCGGGATTCTTCAAGCGGATACGACAGATATCGACGCTGTGGAGGCGCGGCGGCCATTTCGTCGACGAGTTCGCCGGTTTCCTGACCCAGATCCTCGACGCGTTCGGACCGGCCGGCTGGCTCTCCTCTCACCATTACTTTGGCTAGCTATTTTGGACGGCGGGCGAAGGCCTAGACGACGCCGTAGGCGAGCATGGCATCGGCGACCTTGACGAAGCCGGCGATGTTTGCGCCCTTGACATAGTCGATGTGATCGGTTCCTGGTGAACCCCCGTACTCGACACAACGCCCGTGGATCGCGGCCATGATGTCGACGAGGTGCTTCTGGAGCTCGTCTTCTTTCCATGAGATGCGTGCCGAGTTCTGGCTCATCTCGAGGCCCGACACCGCAACACCACCGGCATTGGCCGCCTTGCCAGGAGCAAACAGGGTCTGGGCATTCTTGAAGCAGTGCACGCCGTCGAGATCCGTCGGCATATTTGCACCCTCGGACACGGCCTTGACGCCGTTGGCGACAAGCGTTTCGGCGTCGGCGCCGACGAGCTCGTTCTGGGTTGCGCACGGCAACGCAACGTCGCACGGGACCCCCCACGGGCGCTTTCCCTCGTGGTACTCCGAGCCGCTGAACTGCTCGGTGTATTCCTGGATACGGCCGCGCCGTTCGCCCTTGAGAGCCTTGACCCATGCGAGCTTCTCTGCGTCGATCCCGGCGGGGTCATGGATGAAGCCACCCGAGTCCGAGAGCGTGACGGCGGTGCCGCCGAGGTGGTTGATCTTTTCGACCGCGTGCAATGCGACATTGCCCGAGCCGGAGACGACGCACGTCTTTCCTTCGACGCTGTCGCCGATATGCGTGAGCATGTTCTCGAGGAAATACACCGCGCCGTGGCCGGTCGCCTCGGTGCGGATGAGGCTGCCGCCGAACTCGAGGCCCTTGCCGGTCAGCACGCCCGTGAAGTGGTTGGTAATGCGTTTGTACTGCCCGAACATGTAGCCGATCTCTCTTGCCCCGACGCCGATGTCACCGGCCGGCACATCGATGTCGGCGCCAACATGGCGGTAGAGCTCGGTCATGAACGACTGGCAGAAGCGCATTACCTCGTGGTCGCTCTTGCCGCGGGGATTGAAGTTCGATCCGCCCTTGCCTCCGCCCATCGGCAAACCCGTGAGGCTGTTCTTGAACGTCTGCTCGAACGCCAGGAACTTGAGCACGCTCTCGGTCACCGAAGGATGGAAGCGCAGACCGCCCTTGTACGGGCCAATCGCATTGTTGTTCTGCACGCGCCAGCCGCGCTGAACTCGAATGTTGTTGTTGTCGTCTTCCCAGCAAACCCGGAAACTCACGACCCTGTCCGGCTCGGCGATGCGGCGAAGGATCTGGTACTCGTGGTACTCGTCCTTGTCCAATGTGTAGTCGAACACATCTTCGGCAACTTCTTGCACGGACTGCACGAATTCGGGCTGGCCCGGATTCCGCTTGCGCACCCCTTCGATGAACTGCGCGAGATCCGCATGCTCAGTAGCGGTCATTAGTTCCCCCTTCGAGACCACGGACGTACCCGCAATGGCTGCCGACAGTACCAGTCGCACCTCACCACCGCATCGGGCCGACTCTCCAGAGGGTCAGTTCGAGGATCGTAGATGGCTCCGAGTATCGGTATTCCACACAGAGTACGTTGCATGTAATGGCCGCGCCGATCCCCGAGGATGAGGCAGATCGGCTAGTCGCGCTCTATCGGCTCGACCTTCTGGATCAACCCGGGAATGAGAACTTCGATCGGCTGACACGCATCCTTGCCCATGTCCTCGATGTTCCGATTGCGTTGTTGTCGCTCGTCGACGATGACCGTCTGTGGGGTGGTGGTTCGAGATATGGCCCCACCGCCACCGGGACACCGCGACGCGACGCCTTCTGCGCCCATGCGATCCTCGATTCCCAAGTGTTGGTCGTCGGCGATGCACAGCTCGATGTTCGTTTCCGGGACAACCCCCCTGGTGACCGGTGCGCCGGCGATTCGGTTTTATGCCGGCGCACCAATCAGCGCACCAAGTGGTCACCGGCTCGGGAGCGGCTTGGGGAATGGTGGAATCACGTCTTGAAGCACAGGCTTTGCCGGTGGTTTCGTTCTGATTCTCTTCAGCGTGTACGTTCTCGCCCACGTCGTGTTGTTCGGTGCCGAGATTATCGACGTGCATCTGGTCCCTGACCCCCGAGCATCGGCCGACGATGCTGCGGCATCGTTCGTCCCGACGGACGTGCCGGAAAGTCCGAGCGAGCCGGCCGCCACAACGGTCGGATGGTTCGCAGCCGGGCTGGCGGTTGGAGCCTATCTGGTCGCAAGGATTCGGCCCCGGGGATAATCTGATCGGGCAAAGGTGGCGCTCAAGATTGCCCCGACGTCAGCCGAAGTTATATAAATGGCAGACTTTGTCCGGGATTCGGCGTTAACTGACAGAGCTGGAGCGAAAAGCTCGGTGATCCGTTTGACCGAAGAGAGATTTGTTCGGTTCATGCGCGATGTCGGGCTTGGCCTGTCTCCGGTCTTTCTTGGCATCGCACTGGCGACTGGCGAGCCTGCCTTTCTATTCCTGGCGGCTTTGGCCGCGTTGTCAGGTGCCATGGCCTTTCTTCAGATTCGTATTGGACGGGTTCGAGCCGCGGTCCTGATGATCGTGGTCGTGACGCTGGCAGCTGCACAGACGTTTACGCTCGACCCGGCGGTACTTGAAGCGTTATGGGTGGCGATCGCGGCCCTGGGTGCCATCGGCAGTTCCTTTGTCTCTTCCCGGAGGCGATGGAGCTATCACACGTATGTCGGGCTCATCTGGATTGCCCAACCGCTGTTTCATCGCCATGACGAAAAAGCCTTCTTTATGGCCGTCCAGCTTTGCGTGTATTTACTCATCGCACTTGGTCTCCGGCAAACACTCCGGTCGTTGGAGTCCACCGAGCACCGCTATGAGAATCTGTTTCTCAAGACGCCGATCGCCACGTTCCAGGAGGACTTCTCCCAGGCGGCTCGGTGGCTTGAAAGTCTCCGAGCCGACGGTGTCGAGGATCTGAAGGCTCATCTCGATGACAATCCTGAGCTGGTCAGGTACGCGTTCGGGCTCATTGGCGTTGCTGCCGTCAACGACGCGACCGTCGAGCTTCTCGGGGCCACGAGTGCCGACCAGTTGACCGGCACCCTTAACCCCGATCACTACCGATCCGAGACGCACGACAGCGTCGTCGCCCAGTTGCTCGGCATATGGAATCGGCAGGAATCTGTCGCCACTGAGATGGCCGGGCAAACCTTGCAGGGCGAAGATATCGACTGCGTTCTGTATTGGACCGCGCCGCGCACCCGAGCCGGGTTTGACTATTCGAAAGTGGTCGTCTCGCTCGTAGACGTCTCGCCGCTCAAGGCGTCTGAGCGCGAGGCCAAGATGCAACTACGCCTGGCCAAACAAGAGCGTCGGCTGCAGATTATCGCTTCCAACGCGACCGACCTTCTGTTCATTCTGGGCAGTGATGGGAAGGTCTCCTGGATATCGGCGTCTGTTACCCGTCTGCTGGGCTATGAGATTCCCGAGATGATCGGTAAAGCGTTCCACGAGTTTGTTCACGCCGAGGATGCGGCAGCCATCGTGGGTGCCGGGGTTGCGCTTGCCTCCGGTGACACCAGCGATCCCGTGGTACACCGGGTGCGTCACAACGATGGCTCATGGCACTGTTTTGAAGCGACGGCTCGGAACATGGTCGATGATCAGTTTGTTGAAGGCTATGTCATTTCGTCGCGTGACATCACGGATCGGGTGGGCGCCGAGGAAGCTTTGCGTGACAGCGAGGCGCGTTTCCGGTTGATGGCCGAAAACTCCACCGACATGATCTCGAGCCACGATCCATCCGGGGTATACCGGTACGTATCGCCGGCTTCGATGCGTCTGCTGGGGCGGTCCCCCGAGGAGATCGTGGGGCTAACTCCTTATGATCTCGCCCACCCCGATGATGTAGCAGGCATGACTGCCGCTCATCAGAGCGCTTTTGAAGCCGGCAAGGACATCGTCACTGTCGACTATCGCATGGCGCATGCAGACGGATCATGGCAATGGTTTGCCTCCAACTTCAAGATGATCTTTGAGGAGGGGAATCAGGAATTGGTGCGGCTGCACGCTTCGACGAGAAACATTTCCGAGCGCAAACAAGCCGAGGAAGCCCTCGTTGAAGCCAAGGTGGCCGCCGAGCGCGCCACCGAAACAAAATCTCAGTTTCTCGCCAACGTCAGCCACGAGATCCGCACCCCGATGAATGCGATCCTCGGTATGACCGAGTTGGCTCTCGGCACCGAAGTAACGGCCGAACAGCGCGAATACCTGGTTACGACGCGGAGTTCGGCCGACGCTCTGATCACCCTCGTCAACGACCTGCTGGACATCGCAAAAATCGAGGCCGGGAAGCTCGAGTTCGAGGCGATACCGTTTGAGCTTCGTGACACGCTCAGCGACACATTGAGAACCCTCGGTGTGAAAGCTTCTGAGAAGGGTATCGCTCTTACCCAGGATGTTGCTCCATCTGTGCCGGCTGTCCTGGTCGGCGATCCGGGACGGGTGCGGCAGATCCTCTTCAACCTCGTCGGAAATGCCCTCAAGTTCACCCACGAGGGGAGCGTCCGTGTCGGGGTCGAGGTAGTCGAAGAGTCGGATCAGGCAGTTGACCTGCATATCTGGGTGGAAGACACCGGGATTGGCATCCCACCGGACGGGCTCGAATCCATTTTCGAGGCGTTCTCGCAAGCGGAAGGTTCGACCGCCCGGCGGTTTGGTGGGACCGGTCTTGGCCTATCGATTTCGACCCAACTCGTGAAGATGATGCAAGGCAAGTTATGGGTTGAGAGCGAAGTCGGCGTTGGCAGTACTTTCCACTTCACGGCCAAGCTTGCGCTAGCTCCGCTCGAAAGCGAATCTGAATCGGATGCCGTGGGCAGCGCGACCACCGTGCTGGTCATTGCAGACAGCGAAGAAGCCCGCCGCGGCACCACCGAGATGCTTCGGCTGGGAGGCTTGCGCTCGATTGTTGCAAACGACCTGGCTGGCGCTCTCGACCTAATCTTCGAGGCCGGTCATGCCCACCCGAGACCGGGCGCAGTTGTTATCGATGTGCGGGCCGGGACCGCCGAGCTCGCCAGCCGGCTCGTCAAAGAACCCACCTTCAAGGACTTGCCCATTGTGGTGCTTACGCCAACCGGCGAACGCGGCGACGCAGCCGTCTATCGGGCGGCGGGTGCTGCGGGCTACCTGTCAAAGCCGTTGGGGGCGGGTGAACTCAGCGACACGATTGCGGCCGTTTCGGGCGGCACCCGACCGGACGGCGAATTAGTCACCCGTCATTGGTTGCGGGCCCGACGACCCCGGATGAACTTGTTGGTGGTCGATGACAGTGCGACCAATCGGACCATGGTGACCCGGCTCCTCGAGAAACGGGGTCATACGGTGACCGTTGCCGAGAATGGCCGGGACGCCGTTGAGTTGGTGCTGGCCATCAAGTTCGATGCAGTGCTGATGGACGTCGAAATGCCCGAGATGGACGGACTCGAAGCAACCTCCACGATCCGCGGTCAGGAGACGGGTCACATCCCGATCATCGGATTGACCGGACGTGCGTCTGAGGAAGACCGGCGGACCTGTCTCGATAGCGGCATGGACAACGTGGTGTCGAAACCGTTCCGACCCGAGGCGCTGTTCACGGCGGTGGAGCAGGTCTTCAATGGACTCATTGACATTGATTCGATTCCGAAACGCCAGGGACGCCCGGCTGATCTGCTTGACCGATTTGAAGCGCTCGAACGACTCGGCGGAATGCCCGATCTGGCCGTCGAGTTGATGCAGGAGTTCCAGAAGGAGTACCCGGTCGATCTCGAGTTGATTCGCGAGGCCTTTGCCGCCCGGGACTTTCAGCGCGTGTCGCGAGTCGCCCATCGAATGAAGGGCAGTCTTGGGCTGCTTTCGGCAGGCCCTGCCGCCCAGGCAGCCGCACTGCTGGAACGGCACGCGGCAGATGGCACTGGGCACGCCGAAACGGCGTGGAAGCTCCTGCAAGAAGAGATGGAAAGCCTCGAGCCGGTAATTGTCAGACTGGCCGAATCGGCCGGAGCTTGGGCTTAGTCGAGGGAATCTTCAGCCACGGTTTTGAGTCGGGACAAGCCCTTCTCGAAGTCGGGTCCGATCATTTTGTCCATGCTCGTGAAGAGGCCCATGAGCTTCATGGCGAAAGTCTTCGCTCCGGTCATCGTCCAGGTCACCCGGGTCGAATCACCGTCTGGTTGGAGTGAAAACGTCGTGACGCTGCTCGACTTGAACGGTTTCAGGAAGTCGAGGGCGACCTGAACCTTGGTTGCCTCGGCCACCTCGGTAATCTCCATCCGTCCTTCGCCAGCCTTGCGGTTACCCGACCAGTTGTACACGGCGCCTTCACCTGACCCGGCGCCCGAGTAGGTGCGCTTTAGGTTCGGGTCCAGGTCCTCCCACGGAGACCAGCCGGTCCAGTTGTGGAAGTCGACGATCTCGTTGTAAATGCTCTGAGCGGGTGCTTGCACGGTGGTCGAACGCTCGACCTTAAAGGTGTCTGCCATCTGGCCAGAATAGCGCCAGGTCTCGGCTCAGGTATGGGCTATGAGACGTCCTCGGGGTCTGCTTGCCTAGCGCTCCCTGTGTCTGCAGGAGCTCCGGGCGGAGGGGGAGGGACGCTGGTCGGGTCGCTGCCCGCGGCGTGGGCACCACTGTCACGTCGTTTTTGTCGCCGCCAGAAAAGGAATCCAGCGATCAGCACCAGAATCGGAGCAAGGCCGATGATGAACCCCACCAGGACGTTGCCAGCCGACCAGGTGATCTGGAGTAGCTCCCAGCCGCTGTCGAGTCCGTCACTGAAGCCGGGCAGTCCGCCCGGGTCTACAACGTCGATGATGAGCGACGACGTATTCGAAATCGTCCGTCCCGCCACCGGATTGCCGTCCTGATCCACCGCAGTAGCCGTGATGCGGGTCTGGGTGCGGGTGCGCCGTTCCGGCGTGACTTCTGCGGCAAGGATGATTGACTGACCCGGTTCAAGCGCGTCTTCCAAACTGCCGAACACCACGATCATGTCACTTACCGCTACGTCTATCACCGGGTCCTGGAGGGTGAACTGGGTGAGTGGGGTGTCGCCGACATTGAGGATCTCGTAGCAAACGGTGGTGGCCTCGTTGCCTTGGTCGACGGCCAGTTCCTGGCTCCCCGGGCAAGATGCCCCGCCGTCCTCGTGGCCCGGGTAGGCCGTGACGGTAACGTTGAAGGCGGGCTGGCTCAGCGCTTCGGTAATCGTGAGGGTGATAGTGGCGAGATCGACCGCGTCGCTCAGAGTCCGTAGTGAACCTCGCAGGGTTTCGAGTTGGGTCTCTCGCTCAAGGAGTTCGTTCTCCAGTTCGACGACCTGCTCAATATCTGTGGCGGCTTCGAGCAGGGCTTGGAGACGGGCAACAGAGGCGGCGGCCGTGGAGATGCGGCTTTCCAGATCGACCACTCGTTCGGTGACATCGTCGGCGTTGACGGATTGCGAGCGGATCTCGCCAACGCTGCCAAGTTCGGCCAGAGCGGCCTGGAACTGGTTCGGCGGAACCTTGAACACCAGGACTGTGCGGGGGGTCGGCAGTCCGACTGTGTCTTGACCGAACAGGAATCCCCCGAGGCCTTCGATCACGCCTGTCGCCTGAGATGAGGCGTCGCCCACATTGTTGACCGCCACGGTCATGGTGGCGGTGAAGATGATGTCGCGTCCCAGGTTCACCGGGACTTGTGCTCCGACGATGCCGCCGTCGCCGAGGTCGTCGAGTGCGGTGGGCGATTCTGCCGCGGTGCGCTCACCCTCGATCGGTAAGCCATTCGCGTCCACGGCTCCGAAGTCTTCGATCAAGCCCTGTTCCCCTGAATCGGAGGTATCCCCGCTACAGGCCGCTGCCACCATTCCGAGGACCAACAGTCCGGCCAGTAGTCGGGTGATCAGGTTCGGTTTCATAGGCATCCTCCGCAACATGTACAGCTGGCGGCCTCGTCAGCCGTTGGTTCTCTGACGCAGCCAAGCAGGCGGATGGTTCCGCCGCTGGCTAGTAACGCCTCTTTTTGAACTGCCCGATGATGTCGACCACGGCTTGGCCGACCGTGTCCTGGTTGGTGAGTTCCGGGTGGGCGATACCTGTCAGTGCCCGACCGAGGCCCCGTCGGATCTGCCCGATCCAGCTCCGGGCCGCGATGACTCCTGCACCCACCTGGACGATGAGCGCACCGAGGCCTGCCGCCAAACCGACCAGCATTCCGACGCCGATACCAAGACCGATGAACAGTCCCAATCCGACGACCGCCCCGGACGCGGCTAGACCGAGCCCGGTCCAATAGGCCGGGGCGGTGCTGGCTCGCAGCGTGATCACGTGCTGGTTGTCGGTGATGGTTTCGACCCGGTGGGCGACTTTGACGCTGCGGAGTGCTCCGGTGCCCTGAGCAATCTTGAGACCCTGGCGCAATGAGTTCACCGGGCTGGCGCGCTTGGTCCAGACCGTCGTCTGCGGAGTGGTCCTGGTCACTTGAAGCCCTTCGTGACGGGTCATCCAGTCGGCGATGTTCGTTTCGGCTTCCGGGCGAGTGGCGGTCACGAGGATTTGATCGGAGATCTGTTTGGGTCCGAATACCCGTTCAGCCAAGCCGTCTGGCGGGACATGGTCGGGCCGGGAAAGTTCTTCTGCGAGAGCTTTCGCCACGATGTCGCGATGCACGCCGAGTTCGTCTGCGACCCGATTGAGCGTCTCGACATCGACCCGGGCATCGTCGTAGTCGGAGTCTGTCTGTAGTTCGATCGCGCGCCGCAAAATCCGATCAGCGCGCGCTGGCGACAGTTTCTGCAGGCGGTCAGATACGTCGTCGCTGGGGTTGGTTCGGCGTTGAGATGGCCGCGGCGGTTGCTGTTGAGAGGACTCCACGATTTCAAGTATCGCGCAGATCGCAGTTTGTGATCGGCGGTTAGAAGAACATTCCCGGATGGGGGCTTGGCAACAGGAAGGCCTCGTCGAGTTGAGCAAGCAGTCCAGCTGGTCCTCGTAGCTGGTCGGTGAGGGCCAGACTCGAAGCAGGATGCACGCCAAACCACATCCGACTGAACGCATTGATGGAGGCCGTCAGGGTCGGGATGGATCCATCTACGCCAGGCTCGATGAACGAGTCCTTACCAACGTTGATCCGGTATTGACCGGATAGTCCGATTCGGTTGCCGTGTTCGTTCAAAGGATCTGACAGGTCGAGGTTGAACGTGATCTCGTCGCCTGGCCAGGAACGCTGCGCCACCACATGGCCCAGATCGAGGATGCGAAGTTGCCACCACGCCAGGGCTTGATGCCGGGCCTCATGTGGTGACTTGGCTGTCTGGATTCGTTGTCGGATCGGATGCCGGAGCAGATCGTGGAGTTGTATCTCGGGTGGTTCGACCATCTTGACGCTGCGGATCTGGTCACCGAATTCGCGAACCAACGCCAGGAGTTCAAGGATCTGTTCCGGAGCCTCATACGACATGAGGATTATGGCGAGCGGCCCCGAATATTCCCGCTTGACCGCCCAGATGAAATGGGTGAGCCGATCTCCCTCGTAGTAGCCCCATCCCGCCCCGTCGGTGTCCGTGGACAACTCGGCTTTGGTGTAGCCAGGTGTATTGATGGTCACGCCTCCGTGCGACCGTTTCCTGCGGAGATGGGCGGCGTGGATCTCCTCCCAATCGTCGGCGCCCAAACGGCTCGGAGTTCGATAGGGAGCGTCGACAGTCAAGGAACTCGGATCAAAGACCATCTGGTTCATGTACGCCGAGGTGCCGAATCCGAGCCGGTCATAGAAGCCTTGCTCGAACATCCCGAGCGCCGCGACATGGACACCGCGTTCGAGCGCATTCGCCACGACCGAGGCCGTGGTCCCGGTTGCCAGGCCTTGTTTGCGTCCGACCAGACTTGTGGTGACGGCGGTGACGCAGGCAAGATCCAGATCGTTGTCGAGGTAGCGGATGGTCCCGTCGTGTACCGCCGCCAGGGCTTCGGCCTCACCGTTGATCAAGCCGACGGCGACGTCGGCTTCCTCGACGTACCATTCCATGGCCGCCTGCTCTTCGGGGCTGGTCGCCCAACCGATTTCCTTCCACATCCGCTGGATGTGAGGCAGGTCTGATCCTTGATACGCTCGAATGGTCACGGGCAAAACCTAACCAGATCTACTGAGATCTGAGGTGGCTTTTTTGGACCTTGCCCATCGCGTTGCGGGGGATAGCGTCCAGGAACTCGTAGTGGCGCGGCTGTTTGTAGCGGGCGAGATGGCTGTCAGCATGGCTCCGGAGCTCAGCTTCATCGCAATCACCCACCACGAACGCCACGGGGATCTCACCGAGATCGTCGTCAGGCACGCCCACCACAGCAGATTCCACGACGCCAGGGACCTCATTGAGGACTCGCTCGACTTCTTTCGGGTATACGTTGAATCCGCCGGTGACGATCAAGTCATGGGATCGCCCGAGCAGGCTGATCCGGCCGTCATGATCGGATCTGGCGAGGTCACCGGTTCGGAAATATCCGTCCGGGGTGAACGACTCAGCAGTTTGTTCTGGTCGCTGCCAGTACCCACCGAACAGGCTCGGTCCATGAATCTGGAGCGTTCCTACCTCGCCCGCCGACAGGGCCTGATCGTCGCCATCAGCGACGCGGACCATGTACCGGGGGAGCGGAAAGCCGACGGTTCCAGCCAGTCGCTCACCGTCGTAGGGGTTGGAGCAGATCATGCCAGCTTCGGTCATGCCGTACCGCTCCAGGATGTTGTGGCCGGTGCGAGATTTGAACGCGGCGAATGCTGCTTCGGAAAGCGGTGCGGAACCGGAGATGAACAGGCGCATGTTGACGCAGTCCGCGGAACGGAACGCCGGGTCGGCGAGCAACCGGGCGTAGTAGGTCGGCACGCCCATCATCACGGTCGCCGAGGGGAGTTGGCGGCGTACCGTTTCGGGGTCGAACCGATCCAGGAAGATAACGCGCGACCCTCCGAGGAGCGCGCAGTGCAGCGCTACGAAGAGTCCATGCACGTGGAAGATAGGCAGCGCGTGGAGCAACACGTCGTCGGGCTGCCATCTCCAGATCTCGAAAAGCGTCCTTGCATTCTCCAACAAGCAGCCGTGGGTGAGCATCGCCCCCTTTGATCGGCCGGTGGTACCCGAGGTGTACAACAGCGCAGCGATGTCGGTGGCGGCCCGCTCGACGACGGTGTCGAAGCGCTCGTCCTCCTGGAGGAGAGTGCCACTGCCGTCGGGGCCCAGGGTGAGCGTCGGCGTACCGGAAAGCAGCTGGGTGGCGACGATGACGACCGGGCTGGCGTCGTCTACGAAATAGGAAATCTCTGGCGGTGTGTAGGACGGATTCAGCGGTACATAAATCGCCCCGATTCTCAGGCAGGCGAGGTACAGGGCGACTGCGTACGCCGACTTCTCCAACACGACCACCACTCGGTCACCAGCTTCCACCCCCGCCGACCGGAGCGCCCCACCCATGACGCTGGTGAGTTCGAGGATGTCGCCGAAGGTCCAGAGCCGGTCGGAGGTGTCGAGGAACGGGTCATCGTGAGCGAGATGATCGGTTAGGGCCGAGAACAGGTTCACAGCAGTGCTTGCTGCCGGTCTGAGCTACTACGGCGCCGACCGAGGATCAGACAGCGGATCATTCGATCCGGGATTTCGATCCGCCCCAGACGAAGGTCTGGTGTGCGTCACGTGGTGGCCAGTAGTCGTCGTTTTTGTAGGCCCAGTATTCGAACGGGTTGTTGAAGTAGGCGAACGTCTCAACGACCGGCCAAATGGGCTCCCGGCGAACCAGGGCTGCGACGATGCCAACCGCTCCGGCTCCGAGAAGCCAGCCGACGTAGCCGATCTGATACAGCGGTCCGAACCAGCGGTTCTGCCATACGTGCAGGGCTTCGTGACGCTTGATGAACTGTCGACGGCCTGCAGATTTCTCGAGGTCGTCGAAGTCGATCGAGCCGGCGGCTCCTGAGATCACATTGCCGACGGTGAAGGCATACCCGCGCTTGAGAGCGATGCCCGCCGCATACACCTGATGGTTTTGTCGGTAGGTCAGATCAAATCGATACCCGGCGGCGGGGCGCGGCATGTTGGCGAGGTTCAAAAGTAATCCGGCCGTGGTGCCCAGCAGGCCCCACGTGCTGTCGAGTGTCAGCGCCAGCGCACCGCGACCTTTCCAGTCATACATCCATCGCCAGCCGGAGATGGCGCCATTGGCTGCCCCGGCGATCGCGGCGGGAACGGGTAATCCGATGAGGCTGCCGACGCCCCAGGCCAAACCGCCGCCGACTGCCGCGGTAGCGATCGACTCGGCTAGTCGCCGGGGCCAGACGGTTTTCGCTTCTGGTTTTGGCAGGTTTAGGGCCACAGCACTCCTTGGTGCGTTAGGGCGGCGATATCCATCGTCGCCGCTACCGCGATGTGGAGGGCGGCACCCCACCACACCGAATTGGTTCGTAGAGATAGCGTACCCAGTGTTACCCCGCCCAGGATGGCGCCAAACGCCTCGGCCAAGGGTTTTGCAAAATGAATCATGTTGTAGGGGATCACCATGACGAAAATGGCGGCGTAGCCCATGCGCCATTTGAGCCCATGGACCATGAAGCCGCGAAAGAAGAACTCGAGCGCAACGAACTGGGCGGCATACATGACCCACCAAATAACCATGTTGGGCCACAAGCCCTCACCGGGGAGTAGGTCGTAGAACGGGTACTTGGCGAGAAATGCCGGTGAGAATGACGCCCAGATCACTACCGGCAACGAGATGAGAAACAGCAGGACATAAGGCTTCCAGTGGGTGGCGATCCCCCGAAGAGCCACGCCGAATTCTGCGACCGGTTTTCGGATCAAAAACTTGATGGCGATCACGGGAAGCGCCACGTAGGCGAACAGCTGCACGAGTGTCCAGACGGTCAGCCGGGCGAGCTGGGCGCTGTCGGGCGACGAAAGCCAGCGGTCCACGGAGGTCGGATTGAGTCCCACTCCTCGGATGAACCCGCTCACCCAGGCCGGATCCTTGGCGAAGAAGTTGATCACTGTGAGCGCCACGGCCGAGGTGAGCGCCACGATCACCATCATCCGGTTGGCCTCACCGGGTGTCCTGCGGCGGTAGTCGTCAGACGCCGCATCGGCGGCGACGGCAGTCTGGCGAACGTAGGTGTCGAACATGACTGAGCACCCTACCGGCGGTCGTCAAACGGAAACCGACAAGGAAACGAATGTTGAAAGTTCAGGGCTGAGCATCATTCTTTCGGAGGACCGTAACGATGTCATGGCTCCCGTGCCCCCGTAGGTCGATGCGGGTGGGCTCTGATAGGAGGTAGTCGCTGTTCAGTTCGGTTGCGGTTTCGATGGATATCCGCACTTCCCCGGCTGCGCCGGTTGACTCGATCCTGCTCGCGACGTTGACGGTGTCCCCCCACAAGTCGTACGAGAACTTCCTTTTGCCAATCACACCTGCCACGACCTCGCCCGAATGTATGCCGATGCGGATCGTCCAGGGGAGGTCGTTGACCTGGGCGAATCGGGTGGTCGCCGCCTGCATCTCAAATGCCAGACCCACGATCACGGCCGCGTGGTCGCTGCGACGCGTGGGGACACCTGCCGCGACCATATAGCCATCTCCGATGGTCTTGATTTTCTCGACCCCTGCTTGATCGACGAGATCGTCGAACTCGGAGAAGAGTCCGTTGAGCAGATCGACAACCGTGCTGGCATCTGATGCTGCGGTGAATGCCGTGAAGCCAACGAGGTCGGCGAACAGGACGGTGACGTCTGTGAAACGCTCTGCCACCGCTTCGCCAGAGTTTTTGAGGCGTTCAGCGATCTCATCCGGCAAGACGTTGCGCAGGAGTGCATCGGAGCGGTGTTGCTCGGCCTGTAGTGCCGCCTCGGCGAGAAAGACGCTGCGGTACGCCTTGTCAACCAAGATCCAGCAGCCGATCGCGAACGCCGCAGCGATTAACAACCACCAGAGCATGTTGTTGACGACTGCTGCGTCAACTCCGGCCGCCTTCATCGCGCCCCAAGGAATCGATGCGCCGAGGACAACATCGATGACGGCCTGGCGGAGCCGAACCGCCACCACCGGGATCCACACAAACAGTAATAACAACGAGGGGGCGGCGAGTTCGAAAACTTCCAGGCGATAATAGGTAACCGGCAGTCCGACCGCGATCGAAGCAAATCCCAACACTTCGAGCACTGTGAAGTATTTCACTGCCTTGGTGTACGTAAGCGCCCAAGCGAGGAGAAAGCCGACGACTATGGCCAGCCTGATTGGCGTTGCCAACGCGGCTTTTTCGGGAGCGACCTGGTAGTCCCAGATGATGAAGAGGGGGATGGAAGGTATGGCGATAAGGGCGGCGGCCCGCGCCGTCCGGATGCCGCGTTCCAGGGCACGTTCTTGATAGGCAGCCTCGATTTCACTGCTGAATGCAAGCGTCGGGAACTTGATCCGACCCTCCAAATTGTGGGTCATGGAATAGTACCGATGGGCGAACGGTGTCAGGGGGTCGACGGCTCACCTAGGCTGACCTTCGAGGAGGTAGCGATGGGTGAGATGGTGCAATTCCCCTCAGATGGGTCGACGGCCAGCGGTTATCTAGCCGTGCCGAGAAGTGGTTCTGGTCCAGGGGTCATCGTGATTCAGGAATGGTGGGGCCTGGTCCCGCACATCAAAGATGTCGCCGACCGATTTGCCTCGGCCGGGTTCGTGGCGCTAGCACCCGACCTCTATGACGGTCATGCCACCACCGAGCCGGACGAAGCCGGGAAAGCGATGATGAACCTGGAACTCCAACGAGCTGCCAATCACATGACCGGAGCGGTTGACTTCCTGATCGGCCACAACGCGACGACGAGCGATCGAATCGGAGCCGTCGGGTTCTGCATGGGGGGAGGGTTGGTGTTGTGGTTGTCGACGATCAAACCGGAGATCACCGCCTGTGTGCCTTTCTACGGGGCGATTCCGTGGGACTCGATGCAACCGGACTACACCGAAGCCCAGGCCGCGTATATGGGGCATTACGCCGAGAACGACGGATGGGCCACCCAGGATGGGGCTCGCAAACTTGAAGAACACTTGATCGATCTTGGCAAGGACGCAGTCTTCTACTTCTACGAGAACACGGATCACGCCTTCTTCAATGATGATCGCGCCGAGGTGTACGACGAAGCGGCTTCCCAGTTGGCCTGGGATCGCACCATCGACTTCTTTCGCGATCGCTTGTAAGTGACCGATAGACCACTCTTCTTCCGCCCCATCCAGCATCGTATCGTTGCCCGGGCCTTGCGCCCTGCGCTTGTGTGGGCGTATGTGGCCGTGTTCGTAGCGGCCTTGCTGGTGATTTTGGTTTGGCTACTGGCAATCGGGGTGGGCGCCGGTGTCTGGGTGTTCAACCGCGACCACGTGATTATGGAATCCGCTGCCCAGGTCGTGCGATACGCATTATGGGTTTCCGGACCGGTGACCGTTGGCGTGGCCGTGGCGGGCGCTGCCTACGGGTCGACCGAGTCGCGCTCGTTTCCGAGAACGATGACGGGCACGATCATTGGAGTCGGTTTTGGGGCCGCCCTCCTGGGAGTTGGCGCCTCCGGGTTTGCGGCGGCTGGCCTGGCAGCCGGGTGGGGGAGTGCGATCCCGGCCGATCGCACGAGTCGGATCGCCGCCAGGGGATTACCGATGTTGATCGCGGCTATCGCCGCGACGGTCTGGCCGATTGGTCGGATTGCCGATCTGGGGCGCGGACCGCTCGTGGCCGTGTTCGCCCTGTCTCCACTGCTTGCTGCGCTTGTAGTGTGGGCGGGGGATGCTGCTTGGGCGGCGATCTCTGGCGGAAAAGAGGAACCGAAATCGGCCCCGGTCGGTTGATACCCAAAGGAGCGCAACCGTGTTAGGTGTCTACATCTTCTGTGCGATCGTCGGTATTCCGCTCGTTCTCATGATGGCGTTCCTCGGTGGTGATACCGACCTCGACTTCGACGCTGACCTCGATCTGGACCTCGACCTGGACATGGACGTCGACCTGGACATGGATATGGACGTCGACGTCGACGTCGATCCGGACCTTGAGACTGGTCTTGACATCGCTAGTGCGGGTGGGGTTGCCGGGGATGCGTTCACAAGCATGCTGTCGATTCGAGCAGCGATTTTCGCCCTGGCGGGATTCGGCACCGGCGGCCTGGTTGGTTATTGGTCCGGTTTACCCCTTGTGGTTCATGTTGTTATGGCCATCGTGGCGGGACTCGGCTTTGCTTTCGCCTCGTCGTTTGCCCTGGCATGGGTCAAGCAGAACGAGACCAACTCGGAAGTTCGCAAGATCGATCTTCAGGGCAAAGCTGCCCGGGTCACGGTTCCCGTCGCGCACCATCAGCGAGGCAAAGTCACCTTGTTGGTACAGGGCAAACCGACGCAAATGACCGCCAAATTGTTTAGCGAAAAAGGCGATCAGCAGCTGTCGGTCGGTGACCAGGTCGTGGTCGTCGAAGTTGACGAGTCGGGTACGGCGCTCATCGCCCGGCTCGACTCACTCGCCAACGAATAGTTCACATACAGAAAGGGTAAACATGTTGCCGTGGATCATTAGCGGAGTGTTAGTAGTGGTTGCGGTGTTGATCATCGCCGCCGTCATCTCCAGTCTCGTAGTAGTAGTGCCACCCAACCGGGTGGCCGTGTTTTCGGGTTCAGGTGGTGGAGCCCGTCAGGGCTACAAAGTCGTCGTGGGTGGGAGAAAAGTTCGGCGGCCCATCATTGAGAAGGTGGATTGGATGGATCTATCCACGATCGCCATCGACGTCTCCGTCAGCAATGCCTACTGCAAGGGCACGATCCCACTGAACGTTCAGGGCGTTGCCAACGTCAAGATTTCCTCGAAGGAGGGCATTCTCGACAACGCCATCGAACGGTTCCTGGGTCGACCCATTGACGCGGTTGCGAAGATCGCCAAGGAAACGTTGGAAGCCAACCTCCGTGGGGTTCTTGCCACCCTGACGCCCGAAGAGGTGAACGAGGATCGGCTGAAGTTCGCGACGACCTTGATTGACGAGGCCGATGACGATATGCGCACGCTGGGTCTGGAACTCGACGTGCTGAAGATCCAGAACGTCACCGATGAGGTCGGTTATCTCGAATCGGTTGGTCGGCGACAGACCGCCCAGGTCCTCAAGGAAGCCCGGGTGTCGGAAGCGTCCCAGCGGGCAGAGGCAGAGGAGCAAGAGGCAGAGTCCCGGCGGCGGGCGGAGATGGCCGGATTGCAGGCCGATGAGGCGATCATCGTGCAACGCAACGAACTGCGCATGCGAACCGCCGATCTTGAAGCTGAAGCCGTTGTCAAAGAGCAGCAGGCACTGGTAGCAGGCGAGAAGGCCCGGGCCGTTGCCGAGCAAGACCTCGAGCAAGCCCGCATCGAACTCCAGAAGCGGCGACTCGAAGCCGATGTCATCACGCCGGCCAGGGCCAAGAAGGAAGCCTCGGAGCTCGAAGCCAAAGGTAACGCGGCCTCGATCATCGAAGACGGTACGGCCCAGATTGAGGTCTTCAATCGGCTGGTCACCCAATACAAGGCAGCTGGTGCAGACGCAGAGCGCATCTTCGTGCTCAACATGTTGCCGGACCTGGTTGCCAAAATCGTCGACACGGTCAATAACGTTTCGATCGACAAGGTGTCGGTCATCGATGGGGGCGGCAATGGCTCCGGCCAGGGTATCCCGGGCTTGTTGTCGCAGCTGCCGGCTTCGGTGATCAAGATCACCGAACAGATAGAGAACGCCACCGGTGTCAACATTCTGTCCGGATTGAATCATCCCGCCAAGGTTGATGATCTGCCGGTCGTCGAAACGGTCCCGCCAGTTCCCGAGTCAGCTGACGCATAAGGAAGACGAACACAGAAGATGAACAGATCGGAGAGACCCCCGGCGGCGCCGGGGGTCTCTTGGTTACCTAGACATTCGGTCAGGCACCCGCCGTGCATTAGCCTGTGCAGGTGGCCCGTCTTCGCTTGTTTGCCAATCTGAGAGAACTAGCCGGCACCGGCAGCGTCGACATCGACGCTGCCACGGTCGGCGACCTGCTGACCCAGGCCGGTTCTTCCTACGGACCGTCTTTTGTGGCGGCGCTGGACACGGCCAAAGTCTGGGTGAACGGTGAACCGGCCACTCCGGAACTGGCTGTGTCTCCCGGCGACGAAGTGGCCGTAATCCCTCCGGTATCCGGGGGAGCAGCCACCTTGATGGACAATCCCAACATCTCCATCTTCGGAGTCCTTGGCTCGGCGGTTCTGTTGTCAGTGACGAACGCCTATTTGTCAGCCGAGTGGTTCGCCGCCTCTCTGGTGCTCGTTCTGAGTCTCTGGGCGGTGGACATTGTCCGTGAAACGAATACCGGCGGAATGGCCATGCAGCTGCCTCCGGTCCTCATTGGCATCATGGCCGGGGTCGCGTTTGTTGCGGCTTCGCCGGGTGACAATCGAGGTTTCGCAGCGTTCGGACTGGTCCTGGTGGTCTCGCTCATTGTGTCCCTGGTGTGGTCAGTGGCGGTCGAAGAGGCCCGTCACCTGTCGGCGGTAGCAAGCACCACCGTCATCACAACCATGGCAAGTTTGGCGGCGGCCTCACTGATGGCCGCTCGCTTGGTCGGGGGAGCAACGGTCACCGGCGTGTTCCTCATCCAGGTCATCGTGGCCGGCATTGCCACGGTGATCGCCTTCCGGGTGGCGATCCTCGATCCGAGCATTGTCGGGTCGCTAGGAGCGATCATTGCCGGCGTTGTTGCGGCGATGTTGTGGGACTTGCCCGTCGTCGAGTTCGTGTTGGTAGGGGTGGCTGTGGCGCTCGCCCTGCTGGCAGGGAAAGGCTTCGGCGGTCTTTGTCGGACTGGGGAGCCATACGTTCTTGACCGACCGCCGGGCGTGCTCGGAGACCTCGATGGGGCCGTATTGGCGGCCGGTCTGCTCTTGCCAGTTTTCTATCTCGTCACCGCAGCCTGAGACTTCTGGCTAGGCGGCCCACACCAGGCGGCCAAGCGCCAAACCTGCGGCGGCTGCCAACACGCCGACGGCCAACGATCCTAAAAGGTTGGCGAAGCCGAGACCGATGTCGCCCCGACTGAATAGCTCAACCGACTCGACGGTCCAGGTACTGAACGTCGTGAAGCCTCCCAGGACCCCTACGGTCAGGCCCGTGCGAAGTGCCACATCCCAGTCCGGTTGAGTGGCCGCAACGGAGGCGACGATGCCAAGGGTGAAGGCTCCAACGATGTTGACAGCGAAGGTCCCCCAGTGAATACCCGGGAGATCTTTCATCCACGTGCCGATTGCATAGCGCCCCGCCGATCCGACGGCTCCGCCCAGTGCTACGTACATCAGCGTTCTCACGACGGGCAGCCTACTGGTCGCGAAAACCATCTTTGTGGCGCCAGGCGGGTTTACGCTATCGGGTGTGCGAACCCCCACCTCAGTTTTCCTTGTGGTCGCGCTGGTGCTCGGGCTGATTGCCTGGGACCCTTCGCCGGCCATATCAGTTGACCGTCAGGCGGTCGATCAAGCTTGTGCTGCGTCCAAGCAGGCACTGTCGGTCGTCGAAGATGGAGCGGCTCGCCTTGACGAAGCCGTGCGACGCTACGTGGAAATCAATATCCAGTTGGAGGAGCAGTCACTCGAGACCTTTGGGCTCCGGGCCGAGGCGGATGAGAAGGCCGAGGTGGTTTCCGGTCTTCGGTCTGTGGTGAACGAGCAGGCGGTCGGTTTGTACATGTCGGGCTCGGCGACCCAAGGGTCATCTTTGCTCGCGTCAAAATCTCTTACGGACTTCCTTACCGGTCGCCAGATGCTGTCGGGCCTTAGCGAGCGCACCTTCGATGCGGCTGTCGAACTTGAGAGTCAGATTCAGGACCTGTTGGCGCTGAACGAAGAACTCCAGGCGCACAATGAGGAACTCGATGATCTGCGCGACGAGTTGGAGCAGTTGGCGCTAGAGACCAACCAGGCGCTCCAGGCTGCCCAGATGGCCTACTTCGATTTGGACACCGAATGTGCCCGCCTCTACAACGAGTACCAGGCTGAACTTCGGCGCATCGAGGCCGAACGAGTGGCCAACGCCACCGGGGGCTTGCCGCTCGAAGCGACGCCTGGATTTGCCTGCCCGGTCAATCAGCCCTTTTCGTTCATCAACGATTGGGGATTCTCGAGGGATGGGGGAAGGCGGTCGCACAAAGGTACTGACGTCTTCACGCCGTATGGTCAGGAACAATACGCCGTGGCCAACGGAACTATCGAACTGTTGTCCGGCGGTTTGGGCGGCACGGCCATCTGGTTGGTCTCCGATTATGGCGTTCGGTTCTATTACGCTCACATGAGTGGTTATGCGCCGGGACTAACGAACGGTCAAGTCGTAGCCATCGGCGATCTTGTGGGATACACCGGGAACTCCGGGAACGCCCGCACGACACCGCCACATCTTCATTTTGGAATACGAGCGTCGACGGGACAGTGGGTTAACCCCTATCCTACGTTGGCACGAACTTGCGGATAAGGAGCATTTGTGAGCGAGAAACGACGTCGAATCGATCAGATTCTTGACCCGGCCTATACGGAAAACCTGCCCGGTCTCGATCTGGGCGAGCTGCGCGCTCGGCGTCAGGTTGCGGCCGATGTCGAAAGCGAGCTTTCCTATTACCGTCGGATGCTGCATGGGCGGATGGACTTGCTCAACTTCGAGTTGGCCCGCCGCCGCGGCGACGAAAAACGATCCTTGATCGAGGCATTACCGGAAATCCTCGCCGCCGGGGAGCGAGCGGGAGGTCAGACCGGCCGGGTCCGCGGCGAGTTTGATCTGGCGCTTGCGGGCGATGGCAACCGTCCGATAGATGCCGTACTCCAGGATGACTTTCTCACCCACGTGTATGACCTTGAGGTCTCAGAACTCGAAGATATCCTCACGGCGCTCACGGAGTCAGAACGGGAAGTGTCCGAGACCCGTCGAGCGATTCAAGCTGTCTTTGACGAGGTGCAACAAGTCATCTCCAACCGGTATCGGGAGACAGTTGTTGGCGAACTCTCCGATTGAGCCTTCTCGGCAACGTTATCCGCAACGGCGTTGTTGAGGCGGAGCATCACGGCGCCATAGCGGTCGTTGACCCGGACGGAAATCTGGTCGCTTCGATGGGTGATATTGATCGCTTGTTTTATGGTCGCTCGTCGCTGAAACCTTTTCAGGCCCGAGCGTCTCTCGACCTTGGGGCCTCAGTCAGTGGACCTGCGCTCGCTGTTGCTTGCGCCAGCCACGGCGGGTTGCCGATCCATGTTGCGTATGTGCGCCAGATCCTCGAGAAGGTTGGCCTCAGTGAAGCTGCCCTTCAGACTCCACCTGCCTGGCCCATGGCCGAGGACGAGGCCAGGCGACGAGTCGCCGCCGGGATGGACGAGCCGCGGCCGATCTGGCACGGTTGCTCGGGTAAGCATGCCGCCATGCTGCAGGCCTGCGTCGCGTCCGGTTTTCCGGTCGAGACGTATGTGCAACCTGACCACCCGCTGCAGGCGCACATGCGGACGCGGATGGCTGAGGCATTGGGTCATCCCATGTCAGGACCGGCTGTCGATGGGTGCGGTGCCCCGGTTTACGAGGTGTCGGTACGCTCGATGGCAACCGGGTTCGCGCAACTGGGCACGCATCACGAATACGACGAGATTTGGACGGCGATGCATCGATATCCAGGCCTCGTCGGCGAGAATCCTCGGATTGATCAACTGGCGGCCACGATGACCGAGGCGGCCGCCAAAGTGGGCGCCGAGGGGGTCATCGGGATAGCGGTCCGATCCCGGTTCGGCATAGCCGTCAAATCGTGGGATGGTTCTACAAGAGGCATCGAAGCAGGCGTAGTCGGGACCATGGAACAACTTGGCTTGTTGAATGGTTTATCACGTCGTCTGTTGCGAGACCGCCTCGCAGTCTTTGGAGGCGGTTCGGTGCAAGGTCATATTGAGCCAACCGTGGAACTTGTGTGAACGAATTCGACAATCCCCACTTTGCTTTGCCGCCCGTGGCTGCCGGCCTCGGGCCGTTTCCTCATGGAGCCTATCTCGACACGCTTTGGAAGCACACCGCGACCGAACAGGACGAACTGTGGATCGTTGGCGACGACCGGGGCGTAGTTCCCTTCATGGTTCATGGACAGGTGATCCGGTTTATCGGCGACGCAGATCTTGTGGACTATCGAAGTCCCCTCGGGGAAGGAACTGCCGATCTCATTACGAGCGCGGTGTCTGGCTGTCCATCAGGAATGCGCATCGTGGCCGATTCGCTCCCACGAGCCGCAGCTGACGTCGTAGCCAAGGGTCTTGAGTCGGCCGGTTTACGCATGTCGGTTGGTGACCACACCGTGGCCGCCGTTCTGCAACTCCCGAACGACTTTGAAGAGTACCTTTCGGCGATCGGCAAGAAGGAACGGCACGAAACCAGACGGAAGCGTCGACGCTACGAGGCGGCTCTCGGCGAGGTTCGGTTTGTTCATGCGCCCACCGATGGACACCTCTTCGATCAATTCGTGGCCCTGCACCGGTTGTCGCCCGGAGACAAAGGTTCCTTTATGTCGGACGATATGGAGTCCTACTTCCGGGCGCTGTTGTCGCTTGACGGATGGGGCATCGACGCTTTGGTCGATGAAGACAACCGAATGGTTGCCGGGGGATTCGCGTTCCAGAATGATAGAGGCTATTTCCTGTACAACAGCGCCTACGACCCTGTGCACTCGGAGGTATCGCCCGGCGTAGTGTTGATCGCGGGCCTCATCGAACTCGCGATAGAGAGGGGGCGCGTGTCTTCGACTTCCTCAAGGGCGATGAGAGCTACAAGTTCCGTTTGGGGGCCGAGCCCCGCCAGCTCTACGTCGTGACGGCCAAGACATGATCAAGCAACTCGCCTATTTGAGCCTGCATACCTCCCCACTCATTCAGCCTGGTGGCGGCGATGCCGGCGGCATGAACGTTTACATCGACGAGTTGGCGCGGACGATGGCTGATCGGGGGATCAACGTCGACGTCTTCACTCGCAAGACCCAACCCGACCAACCTCAAGTCGTCATCGTCAACGAGCACTACCGCGTCATTCACATCACGGCAGGACCGGTATACGACCTACCGATCGCTCAGCTGACCGAGCATGTTTTCGACTTCGCGGAGTCGGTCTGCGAGTGGGCGCAATCGACTGATACCCGGTACGACATCGTTCACTCGCACTACTGGCTGTCCGGCTGGGCAGGGCTGATGGTCAAACGGATCCTCGGGATTCCACTGGCGAACTCGTTCCACACGCTTGCCCGAGTCAAGGACGCCACCCGTCGCCCGGATGAGCCGCCGAGCGCGCTGGTGCGGATTGCCGCCGAACACGACGTCATCGCTGGTTCCGATTGTGTCATCTCATCTACCCAGGCTGAATACGACGATCTGTTGTTGCACTACGGCGCCGACCCGACTCGTTTGTGTACCTCGCCGCCCGGAGTTGATCACGACCTGTTTCGGCCGGCCGATCAGCTAGCCGCCCGGCAGGCTCTGGGAATCGCTCCCGGGATCCCGCTTCTCTTATTTGTGGGCCGCATTCAGGCGTTGAAAGGTGTAGACGTCGCCCTCGACGCCTTTGAGAAGGTGCAGGCCGGCCTTCCGGAGGCCCAGATGCTCATTGTGGGCGGGCCGAGCGGGCCCGGCGGGACTGATGAGGTCGCCGCGCTCCGCATGAGTGTCGAAGCACGCGGATTGTCCGATGCCGTCCGGTTCTATGACCCGGTACCTCACGGCGAGCTGGCAGTTTTCTATCAGGCGGCCGATGTTTTAGTCGTCCCATCACGTTCCGAGTCGTTTGGTTTGGTCGCAGCCGAAGCCCAGGCCTGCGGCACCCCGGTGGTTGCCGCACGGGTGGGCGGACTCCAGTACGTAATCTCGCACCGGCAGTCCGGCCTTCTGATTGACGGTTGGGAGTCAGCTGATTACGCCGACGCACTGACCCGTATTCTGGGCGACGCGGCATACCGGAACCGTCTGTCGCGCGGTGCGATCACCTTCTCCGAGCAGTTCTCTTGGGCGACGACTGCCAATCGGCTCCTTGAGTTGTATGCCGGCATCACAGGCTGACACGGCCCATCTCCTCGAAGAGGTAGTCGCGGGTTGGGTGGCAGACCCGGAAAACGACGTGGTGTATTCCGAGCACGTCGACGGGTACCTGGTGATTCGTCTGCGGCAGGTAGTGCGTGACTTCACGTCGGTCTGGTTCCTCGTGGGGGACCGGTCGGTCGACGTTGAGGCCTATGTGCTTCCCGCCCCTGACCAAGAAGACTCTCCGGCATTCCGACAGTGCCTGGTGCGGAACCAGCGAGCCTGGCGGGTTCACTTCATGGTCGGAAAAGATGGTGGTCTCGTCCTGCACGGTCGGCTCGCCAATGGCAGTGTCACCAGCGCCGAATTGAGCTATCTCCTGGCTGAGATTTATGAGACTGTCGAAGTGAGTTTTAGGGCGCTGATACGGGCCGGATGGACTGATCAACCTGGTCGCGAAAAATAGGTTTGAGAAACTTCTGCACACAGGTTGTGCACAAGACCCTGTGGAAACCTGTGGATACTGTGGATTATTCACTTCTTTCCATCATTTTGTGCATAAATTGACCAGCAAAATCACGGTTATAAGTGGTTTAGGGTTTTTAGTATTGTCTAACAGACTGGTTGACGCATAGAAATATGTTTCGTAGATTCGTCATAAGCAAGGCCCAAGGTGCTGCGACAATTCATCAACCGTTCGGGGAAGTGCGGGAGAAGTTTGTCGGGGTTCCTTGGGCTTTTGCGCGTCGGTGATGTCCTCGGCTGGACCCGGGTTCAGGGTCGGTTCAGGGCTCGAGGCCGACCCCCAACGTGGCGGCCACTCCGGCGTCGATCATGAGATCAAACGAGGCAGCGGCCGGCACGTACCCGCCCAGCGTCTCCATGAATAGCACGGTCACGTAGATGCGCCCGTTGCTGTCGACTTCCGAAGCGATTCCTACCCGGTCATAGTCGCCCATGATGTTGGCCCGATGGGTCGGCGAGGCCATGAAAGCCTTGTGGAGCTTTTCGATGTTTGGCCCGTAGCCGACGTTTTCGCCGATCGTCTGCCAGCCAGTCGTGAACTTTGTCAGGTCCGACGAGTGATAGATATCTCCACGGGCCAGCATTTCGGACGTGTGGATTGCTGCGTCGTCGACGAGGTCGTCGTAGGGGACCAGTTCGTTGAGACCCGCCGCGACACGCTCTGCGTTGAGCAGGGCCACGAACTCAAGATCCATGGACGGGTTCGCCGAGGACTGTGCCGCCATCGCCGGGGTGAAGGGAGCGATGGTATTGGCGCCCGATGGTGCCGCCGCAACCGAAGAGACGATGCTGCCCGCGATCGCAACCGTGAGGGCAAAGATGAAGGCCAGGCGCATACCTTGTCTATCGGCAAAACGGCCTCAAATGTTGAGGTGGCCGGGAAGATTTGTCGCGTTACAGCGCCAACCCGAACATCAGTTCACGCAGGTTGACCGGTTTGGTCTCGAAGGAGTTGAGGTCGACTCGCATGGAGCCGAGTCGCAAACCTTGCATGCCTTCGCCGTGGTTCGTCAAAACCCTCAGCACCCCGTCGGTGTAGTCCAGTACGCCGAGACCCAGACAGGCGCCCACCCCGTCCTGGACCCCCACGACCATGCCTGCCAGGCGGTCCAGGTCAAGCCCGGTGGGAAGGGTCGGCGCAAAAACGGTCGGCCTGATTCTCCAGGCCTCCAGCGGATCGGCCAACGCTTGTTTCAGCTGGCGCACCCGGCCCTCCGAGCGGACATCGGGTGATAGGGGAATCAGCTCGGGATGAACGTCGGCTGTTATGACGTCCACCGAAAAGAACCTTTGGAGCATTCCGATGATTGGCTCGAGTTCGGCGCCGCGTTGCAGGCCAACTACCAGCTCGGGACGGCACGTCTCGACCTTGTGATATTTCAGCGTCTGACCGACCACGCCGGATACCGCGCCAGTCGTATCGATGAGCACCAGGTCGGCTTCGGCGCGTGCCTGCTCGACAAGCGCGGCTGTAGCTAGAACCATCTGCAGGACCAGGCGTGACGGATTCGTGCTCCCGACGAAGCGCAACGCATCGGCTTCGGAAATGTTGGTCAGGTCGTCGCTGGTTCTGATCCACTTGAGTCCGACACACCCCGGCGGTCCGACGGTCGATTGGGCGACATCGGCATCCACCAATGCCGCGGCTTTCCCTTTGGCGATGCTTTGACGGAGAATCTCGCGCGCCAGGGTGGACTTTCCGGTGTCGGGCGCCCCAATAAGCATCACGACTCCGCCCTGGTTGGCGATGGTCGCCGCAAGTTGTGTGTGATCGGTCACGGGCGGAATGGTAACGGCCGGCCGGGGTAGCGGGATCGCTCGTTAACATGGTTACCCATGAGACCTGCCACAACTTTCGTCATCATCGCCCTGCTGGCTGTTCTCGCCATTGCCGGAACCATTCAGATCATCCAGCTGAACTCGCCATAGAGCTCAGATTCTTGAGAACGTAACCGGTCGCTCAAGCCCGACGGATAACTGGTCAGAGGCTCGACCTTGGCGCACGGCCAACGCGACCAGGCCCTGCGAGTCGATGACGGCCATCAGGTCACCCTCCGCGACGCGACCGAACGTGTCTACGAGTTGCACTTCCTGCTCGTTCACACCGATCTTCACCTTGATGGCGTCCCCAACGGAGATGCCGATCTCGGCTAGTTCGTCCGGTCCGATGTTGGTCTGGACGTTGCCGAATCGGTCGATCCACCAGGTGTGGCCTGACACGTGGTTGTCGCCAACTTCGGGGAGAGGCAGGATCATGGGAGTCAGCGACGCCGGGTTGACTTCATCGCCAAGGTCCGCAATGCGCGCTTCGCCGGAAGCAAGCACGGCGGCCGCCGGTCCAAAACGATCTCGCCCATCGAACGTCGCTCCCGCCGAGGGGATGATGAACTCCGGGTTCGTCAGCGTGTGAGCGATTCGCGCTCCGCCAACCATGGCGACTGCCGGAGACAGCAAACCGTTGTCCGGACCAACGAAGTAGCCCCAATCCGTTTGTACGGCGATGGGGAGGCGTTCGGTGCCAACCCCCGGGTCGACGACCGCTAGAGCGACGCCCTCGGGTAGGTACTGGATCGCCCGCATCAAGGACAACGCTCCCGACCGAACCGACCCGGGGTGGATCGAGTGGTTCACATCGATGACTCGCGTGTCGGGACTCAGTTTGGCAATGACCCCGTGCACGACTCCCACGAACTCGTCGTCGTGGCCGAAATCGGAAAGAAATGACACAAAAGAGGGCATTTAAGAAAAAAACTCCACAAAGTTCTCAAGGTGTACTGATCGGTGACCGATACTAGGGGGGTACGGGAGCGCTTCGGCGGTTCCGTAGGAGACAACTGAAGCACTACGGAAACCCTTGGGCACGTTCAAAAAACCCAAGGTGTATCGGAAGCCTCCCAGCCCGCCCCAGTGGTGTGGAAGTTGATTCCAAGAAAATGCCGGACCCCTCGGGGTCCGGCATTTTGTTTGGCAGGGTTCTTAGAAGGGTGTCAGGGAGTGGTCGTTGGAGTCGTGTCGGTCGGGATCGTGGAGTCGGTTGTCGTGCCGTCGCCCGGAGCGGTCGAGTCAGTCGTGGTGCCATCGGCTGGGGGAGTATCCAACCCGCAGTCGGTAATCGCCGCCTCGAGGCTTTCCCCACCAAACGCGACCCGTTCGTAGAGCACTACCGATCGGACTTCTTCATCGGACAATGACTCTCCCCAGGCCTGCATGCCTCCGGCGACGGGTGTGTTGTTGTCGCCGTAGGTGTTCCCGAACTCGGCTTGCCATCCCGCCGATCCGAGAGCGACCCACGTCACGTGATCTGAGCAAGAAGAGAACGTTGCGAGCACGGCCCCACCGGATAAGGCCGGGCCCGACACACCTTGACCGTTGGCGCCGTGACAGGCCGTACAGCTCGAATAGACCCCGCTACCGATGGCAATGAAATCAGCTTGGCCGGCTCCGCCGCCGCCCACTCCGGAGTAGGCGGAGAGGTCGCAGTTGACGAGTTCATTGTTGAAGTCAACGGCTAATTGTCCCGCTTCTCCACAGTCGGGTCCTGCCGAGTTGATCGTCATATACCCAACGGCGAAGATCGGAAGGATCGTGAAGACCGCCACCATCCACGACGGAATAACCGACTTGGTTCGCTCCTTGATGCCGGAAGCTCGGACCGTGGTGACCTGGTCCCACTCGTACGACTCTTCGATAGTGACGGTGTCGGGAACCGGTGTGGCGGCGACGGCCCGGACCGGGGAAGGCTCAGACGCAGTGGGAGTCGGTGCAGGCACCGCGGGTGTCGGCGCCGAAGTCTCGTCCGGGTCTGGTGCAGAGGCTGGTGCGTCAGCTGGGCTGGCGGCCGGTGCCTCGGCTTCTACGGCGGGTGCGGGTGCGGCGGCGGCAGGTGCGGATCCGCCGCCCGCCCAGGCAGCGAGCACTTCCTCGACAGTCGATCCCGTGGCCTGAGCTCGCGCCTTGGCGGAACGCATGACGAGATCCTCAGGTCCCCCGATATTGGCGGCAGCTGCCGATAGGTCACTCATTTGGAGTCCTCCAGGAATTGAACCAACGCGGCGAGATCTGCATCCGAAAGGTAGGCGTAACTCGGCATCATCGAGTCGGGGTTGAGGCTCTTCGGGTCAACGAGAACAGTTCGGAGGATGGCGAGGTCTTCGTACCGGCTGCCGATATGGGTGAGGTCGGGTCCGATGCGAACAAATCCCAGGGTGGGTGGGCCGACGGCGGGACTGGTTCCGGGTTCTGTGACCGGGCCCAGGCCGATATCGGTCACGACGGTTCTTACCTGCTGGGTGTGGCAGTACATGCAGCCCTGCTCCAGGTATACGTCCCGGCCGGCCAGGCCATCGGCGGACAGGATCGGCGTGGTGCCAGGGACTTGGTCGGCTGCGACATTTCGGGCATCGAGGCCGGGCAGGGCAACGGCAAAGAAGGCGCTCATCACGAACAAGACCACCAACGCAGCCGAAACCATGATCGGACTGTCGACCCGACCGACCAACAACGGTGCGGCGTCTCGATCGACTTTGGCCGCAACCATGACGGGAGCGGCGACGGCGGGTGCCTTCGGTGCCGGAAGGGCAGGAGCTTCGGACGGGGCTGGCCCGGCATTGTCCGGGGCGGTTGGCTCAACCGGTGCTTCAGCGACGGGCTCTGGCGACGGTGCCGGTGCTGCGGTGGCGACGGATCCGCCGCCTGTCCAGGCTCCGAGCACCGCATCGACGCTCGTACCGCTGGCAGTCGCCCGAGCTTTGGCAGCTCGCACGATTAGTTCCTCAGGAACCCCCGTAGCGGCGGCGGCAGCAGCAGCGTCGCTCATGGGTTCACCGACGCTTCGGCAAAGACGATCGTTTCGCGACTCGCCGTCTCACCGGAGGTGTACGTCCGCCACAGGTTGTAGAGATACACGAGGGCGGCTGCTTCGATGATGAGCACGCCCAGCAACCCGAGTGAGTAGAGACCACCGACCGCCTCTGCTGTGGCGGAGAACCCTTCCCCGGCAATGGCCGACGTGCCGGCGTAGGCAGCCGACAACCAGGTGTAGCCAGATTGCAGTCCGGCAGCCCACAATGCCCCGGCGCCGAAAACTGCGCCGATCAGGGCGAGGCGTAGGTGGGTGCGACCGAGCGACACGGAAAAGATTTGGCGGCCGAACGTGCGAGGAACGGCGTGGTACCCGAAAGCGCAGGCAAACAGCGTGCCGACCGCCCAGACGATCGCCAGATGGGTTCCGGTCGAGAACGTACGTCAACCCGATCACCGCAGAGACACTGCGAAAGCCCTGGATGCCGGCGATAAGCGCTACTGACGTGGCGGCGACGCTGCCGACGATGGCGAACCGTATGGCCGGGTCGGTGCGGAACTGGTCCCACTTGCCCTGCATCGTCCCCGTGAGGTTCGCCAACACGGCTATGGCGGGGATGATCGTCCCGAACGCAAATACCGCACCGATGCTCTCTGCCCAGTCGCCCATCGGGCCAAACACCTGGCTGGCGAGACCCGCCCACAGACTCGTCACGACGAGCGACCAAAACCCGACCATGGCTAGCGACCGGCTGTAGAGGGGATTACCCGTGGCTTTCGGAATGATGTAATAGGCCGCCCCGATGCCAACGCCAACTGCCCACTGCGAGACGACCGTCGAGGTGTAGAACTGGTTTTGGGCGAGACCGCCAACTACCGCTTGGCCTGGGAAGTTACCGACGAGAGTGCCTCCGATGAGCCAGATCAGTCCGGCCAGGACGTAATACAGGCTGACGTAGGTCGACGTCTCGGTGCGATTGCCGATGGTGCGTACGGTTACGGCCAGCGGCACCAGATAGGTGAGCAGCAAGATCGCGTCGGCGATGACGTGGAAGTCGGCCAGCGGGCGACCATCGGTGTAACCCAGTCCAATCGCAACGACGGCCACGAGCGTGACGACGGCAGTGGCGATGGTGGCCGAGGACGGCCAGGGACTCGTTCCACAGCCGGGCACCGGTTAGACGGGGCAGGAGAAAGTAGATGATGGCAAGGTTCGAGAAGGTCAGCCATCCGTACAACGCCGACATGTTGGCCATCGGCTGGAGGCGACCGTACGAGAAGATGGCCGCCCCGGAGAGAAATGACGGGTAGGCAAGCTTAAGGCTGGCGAGGACCTGCAGGCCGATCGCCAGCAAGAGGAAGAGGCCCGCCAGCAAAAGCGCCACCCGATTAGCGGAGTCAGCTCCCCGGACAATGCCGGTTCGTGATCGCTTATCTTCTGCGGTTATGGCCAAACCGGCGCTCCTTCAGCTATCTGCGACTGGGTGGGCGGTCGCAGCTTACTCGACTGTCGGCCCGCGTTCGATTTCCTTGGATGGCATTCTGCCTGCCGGATACGGTCAGAGTCAAAGTGGCTGCAAACGTTATCGCATCGCCCCTGCATGCCTTAGGGTGAATTCAGAAACGGGTGTTGGATCTGCTAGAAATGCCATTGCAGCGATGCAGCTCGTGGCCGTTCGCCGTCTCGAGCAATCGGGACCCGAAGAGGAACAGAATCAGAGCCTATGAATTGGGTATACGACCAAACGAAACGGAACCGGATCGGCACTGCTGCCATGGTGTTCGGGCTGTTCACGGTGGTCGTGGGTCTCGTGATAGCGGTTGCGTTCGGCAACGAGAAGATCGTAACGCCTGACTTCCTAAGAGATAGCTTCCTCAATATGCCCCGCTGGCTACCGGTCACATTCGGCCAGATCACTGCTGTGGCAGGATCCCAGTTCGTCATCCTGGGTGCCTTCCTCGTGTGGGTCACTGGACGACCGATGACCTGGACCCGGGCAGGCTACGCCACGTTTCTAACCTGGTATCAGTTGATTCTGTACTACGGGATCATTCCCTCGGAGTGGTTGAACCTGACCCAGGGCCCACTCGGATGGACCTCACAAAAGATCTTCTTCACCGTCCCGCCGTGGCTGGTGCTCAACAATGAGGTCGAGATCTCATTCGCCGTCGTGAAAGACGCCATTTCCGGCGGATACCACGCGGTCGTTTTGGGCTTGGGCATCCTGCTGGCCTACAAGATTCAAGGGTTTGGGCTCGGTGCGCCCCAGCCGAAGCCGGAGATTGCCTCGCCGTATGGTCGCCCCCTCTCGAAGGCGACCGATTAGATGGCTACTGCTCGTGACGTGTGGGTCGAAGTACCCCCAATCCGCGATGACTACCAGCTCGCCGTGGTTGACGGCGATTACTTGCTTGGCCAGGTAAAGCCCAAGCAGTTCCTGCACATCGACCAGTCAGAGTGCATCCTTTGTGAAGGCTGTGTCGATATCTGTCCGTGGAAGTGCATCCACTATCTCTCGCTCGACGCGATCGACGAAGGCAGCAACGTGGCCCATCCGCGAGAGAGCGAAGGCGCCAAGGGTTTCTTTCTCGTTGACGAGAACGAGTGCACCCGCTGTGCGCTGTGCGTTGATCGGTGCCCGACCGGGGTTATTACGCTTGGCAAGTTCGAAGGGTCACTGTCAGCAGAGGTGGCGACCGCCGGTCTCGCACCGTGGGACATTGAT
>CAWIFX010000044.1:0-66181 GCA_963835515.1 uncultured Acidimicrobiia bacterium
TGCGCCATACTGGACGTATGGCGATCGTTTTTGCATTGTTGGTAGCTCTGGCCGTGCCGATAGGAGGCGTGTTCGGGGATGGGTCGGCCACGGCTGTGGTGGCTTCGGAAGGTCAGATCTCGGTTGATCTACGAGTGGAAGGCCCGGCCGATTCGGCGGTGGTGGCTCACGTCATCGACCCCGGCGACAATCAGGTGACGGTCACTCTCGGAAGCGAAGTCGAGGGAGTGTTCACGGGCTCGGTGGTCGTCGAGAACGCCAACCTCGTTGTGGTGTTTGAAGCACTCGCGACGAATGGTGCCAGCACCCTGTCTGAGCCTAACGACCCTGCTGGATCTCGGCGTCGATCCGGTGGTGCTTGGCTATCCCGACCCTGCGATCGTCACCTACGATTCCGAACCCCCTTTAGTGTCGCCCGAAAATCAAAGATTGCTGTGGGCTGCCGGTGGGGCTGTGGCGGCGGCGCTAGCGCTGGTTGCTTTCTGGGCGGCCGGCCCGAAACCAAAGACAGCTGCAGACGAGGAGGAATGATGAGCGTCGGTTTTATCGGATTGGGGATCATGGGTGCCGGAATGGCCGCCAATCTTCTCAAGGATGGGCACGACCTGACCATCTGGAACCGGACCGCCAGCCGGATGACACCGCTCGTTGACCTTGGCGCCATAGCGGCAGCATCGCCGGCTGAGGTCGCCGAACAATGCGACATCATCATGATCTGCGTCTCCGATACGCCCGACGTTAAACAGGTCGTGCTTGGCGATCACGGCGTACTCGAAGGCATCACGGCAGGCACTCTGATTGTCGACCATTCGACGATTTCACCATCGGCAACTATCGAACTTGCTGACACGACCAAGGCCAAATCGGCCCACTGGTTGGACGCTCCGGTTTCGGGCGGCAGTGAAGGCGCCATCAACGGGACGCTGTCGATCATGATCGGCGGCAACCAGACCCAACTCGAACGGGCGATGCCGTATCTTGAAATCGTTTGGTGCCCACCATCACCCACGTTGGAGATCAAGGCGCTGGCCAGTTAGCGAAAGTCGTGAATCAGATTCCTCGTCGTTGGCAATCAGTTGGCTGTCAGCGAAGCGTTGCTCGTCGCCAGCCGGGGGGCTAGATCTTCAACAAGACCCTCGATGCCGTAAAGGGTGGGGCCGGCCGGATCGTGAGAATATTGCCAACCGGGGACCCCAGATGGTTGTGAGGGATTGGACACCCGGGTTCACTATTGACCTCCAGGCAGAAGGACTTGCGACTCGTACTCGAAGCGGCCAATGACCTCGGCGTCCCGGTGCCGGGCACGTCGCTGATCTACAAGTTGTACCGTGCCTTGCAGACGCAGGGCCTGGGATCAGAAGGAAACCACGCCCTGGTCAAGGCTCTTGAGGACATGTGCGGGATCCACGTTGGAGACTCGGACGGTTGAGCAAAAAGATGGGGCGTTCAGACGAACGCCCCATCTCCTCCCTTTTGCCCCTGGCTAGATTTCTACCTCCAATTCGGCAGCTTGCCAGCCCTTCATCGAAGGACCGAAGATTCGGACATTGTCTATCCCCATGACATTGAGCGTCGCCCGCGATCGCAGCTCGGTGTCCAGATGCGCAATACACGACGACTGGCACATCGGTTGGAATCTCGTCAATGCGTGTAATGAGTTCCCTGAGTGGGATATTCACGGCTCCGGGGATGTGCCCTTCGGCATATTCGCCCGGTTCGCGAACGTCAACGATGAACGCACCGGCCTCCATGGCTCCCTGCATTGCTACGGCATCGCCGACTCCCAGATATCCTTCGGGCATCACGAGATAGACTTCTTCGACGGCCGCGATCAGCGCAGGATCGATGGTCACCGGGCCGAGAGATACGGCTGTCACGGCTTCGGTGCTGGTTTCCTCGCCGGCATCTACCCACCCGGCGTAGCTGGGACCGAACGCTTTGACGTTATCGAACCCCAGGAGTTGCAGTCCTGCCACGGCGAGAGCGGCACGGTAACCGCTCTTGCTGTGCACGTTGACCGGTGCGTCCATGGGGATCTCGTCGAGATGCTTCGTTATCTCACGAATCGGAATATTGATCGCCCCGGGTATGTGCCCTTCCGAGTACTCGTCAGGCTGGCGAACATCGACGAGGAAGGCCCCACCGACATCTACCGCTTCCTTGAAGGCTGCGACGTCTCCAGCAGACAAGAATCCTTCGGGTATCGACGACAGGAAACTGTCGCCGACTGCCATGACGTCGAGTGCCTGGACGGCCAGTGTGGTCGTCGTGGCTGCCGCAGGCTCTGGCGTAGCTGCCTGGGTCGTCGACGGATCTGCCGCAGTGCCACGGCCCGGCGAGTACCAGGGTTGCAGGACGGTTGGTGGTTTTGCAACGAAAATCCGGCGCATTTTGGCGTCAGACATGATGTCTCTCTTCTTCATAAGATGCTTTCCAAACCTGCGAATAGCACGACAAAGCGCAACCCGGCCGCCCCGGCCAGCTTCAGATACGGTGCGATCTGGGCGACTCGCTCGGATATCCACTTGCGTATTTCTAGAGATCTCGAGCGTTACGGGAATGAGTAGGCCACCGAATACGACGAGTGTCCAGAACCAGCCCGCAAACCTTCCCGTCGTTAGGAGGTCGGGACCAAGGGATCCCGGTGATCGGACTGTGGCGAGGTACGTGAAGAGAAGAACTAGTTCGACAAGACACAAACTGACCGATAGCGGGGCAAGTTTCCGGTGGGCCTCCGCTTCGAGCCACAGGCACAGAAATGCCCCGGCGCTGTGGCAATGCCCGATTACGAGGGGAATCGCGGTGGAAGAAGTCCTGAGTCCCAGATCGGTCGGGCGGTGATCGTCGACAGTAGGAAGCCCGTGTACAGGGCCAGGCTTATGCCCACGACGATGCTCGCCCCCGCCATTGGCTTCGCGATGGTGTCCGTCCATCGGATGACCCGGTTCATGAGACCGCTCACAGATTCGGGCAGGTCCCCAGGGAAGCAGTTCATGATGGCGTATGAGGCGCAGGCCAAGGAGAACCGTTGCTATGGCGAGAATCCAGCTGCCCCAAGACATGGGCGAGGATGGTCGGAACGTCGTGAAGAAACGCCACACGTTCTCTTTGTTGGACAGATCGGCGAACAACAAGGCTAGGCCGAGCGCCAGCAATGGAAGGCCCGCCAGGTCGGCAATGCCAAAGCTTGCCCGGTCGATTTCGCGCTTCTTCCGCAGCGCGAAATATCCTGCGAAGATCATCAATCCACCCACCAACCCACCAATGAACAGGTAACCGGCCACGGTCCAGTCCCATGACTCAAGGACCGGGGTTACGCCCTCGTTGTTACCAACGACAGAGATCTCTGTGCCGTCCATCTCAAGTTGTTTCCAGTCGTTCGGTCGGACCGTTCGTAAACTGCGAGTTGAGGAAAAACAGGTGCGGGTTGGCGCCGGTGTCGGGGTTCACAACTGACACAGATTGTCGGGCGCTCGTGAGGGCATCGTTGATCGGGTCGGCAGCGTCGTCGAGATCGCCGAAAACCCTTGCCCCCGTCGGACAGGTCTCGACGCAAGCCGGCTGACGGCCCGCAGCTACACGGTGGTCGCAGAAGGTGCACTTGTCCACCCAGCCATCACGGTGCACGTAGCGCATGCCATAGGGGCAGGCGATGACACAAGCTTTGCAGCCGGTGCACTTGGCAGGGTGGACCAGGACGACGCCGTCGGCCGTCTTGTAGGTCGCTCCCGTAGGGCAGACCTCGATGCATGGAGCGTCTGCGCAGTGGAAACAGCTTTCGACCCTGAATTCGGTCATGAGGTCCGGGAACGTGCCAACGGTGGTCGTTCGCATTCTGATGCGGAATTGCCCAACGGGAACTTCGTTTCTCCGCCGAGCAGGCGACGATGCAGGCTTCACACCCGAGGCAAAGGTCAACATCGAGGGTCATGGCCAACCGGGTCATGACGTGCGCTCCAACTTGACGAAGTTGACCCGCATCCCCGCTCCGCCGCTAATCGGATCTAGTGCGTAGCGGGTCTGCAGGCCAGCGTCCGACACGCCGCGGCCGTTGGCTACGTGCATGTCAGGCGATTCATGACCGAATCCGTGGACCATGTATACGGCGTCGTTGCGGATTCGCTCAGTGACGGAAACCCCGATAGGACCCGATCGGACTCCGTCTTGGTTTTCGAGCATTACCTTGTCGTCGGACGAAATGCCAAGAGTTTTGGCTGCCGCTGCGCCGACCCAGACTGTGTTCTCGCTGAAGAGGGCCGCCAGCTGCGGAGTGTTCTGAGTCTTGGCGAAGGTGTGGGCGGGGTGGCGCCCGTACAGCAGTCGGAAGTAGCCGGCCGGTGGTTCCTCGGTCGGTTCAAACGTCGGCAGCGGGTCGTGGCCGGCTGCCTCGAGCGACTCGGACCAGAGTTCGATCAACCCGCTCGGGGGTCATGAATGGCGATGCGGAGAAGTCGGCCAGATACGGTTGGCCTTGTTGCACTATCACGCCACCTGAGTCTCTCAGCTTCTCAATACTGCTACCGATCGATCGAAGTCTCGTATTGATCCATTCGTCCGCCGTCTCCCAAGCGAAGTACTGGTCGAGCCCCAGCCGCAATCCCAGCTCCCGGGCAATCCACCAGCCTGGCTTGGTGTCGAAGAGCGGTGCAACGGCGGGTTCTCGTAGGGCCACGTATGGGGTCAGGTGGGCGGTGGGTCGGGACAGGGGGTCATCGTGCCTCTCTAGATAGGTCGCTTCCGGGAGTACGACATCGGCCCATGCGATGTGATCTTGGGGGAGGACGTCGATGGCAACGAACAGATCAAGAGCTTCGAAAGCTTGCTTCGTCCGGTCCGGGTTGGGAATGCTGTGCAGCATGTTGATACCAAACGCGATGAGACCCTTGATCGGGTACGGATCGCCGGTAATCATCGGATCGATCAGTTCCTGAATGGCGGTTGGGCCCCTCCAGAACGTATCTCGTGCCCCATCTCCGCGAGCTTTGCCTGAAGGACCGAGTGGTAGTACGTCAGAGCTCTCGCCGGGTTCGGTCGAGCATCCTCCCGCTGATCCGACCACGGCATAGGGGGGATGAGGGTAACTCTCGATGTAGGGACTCTTGTTCAGGTAGAGGCCACCTGGCTGCCCCCATGCGCCGAGCAATGCGTTGAAGATGTCGGCGGCCCGCGTCCGTTCGTATCGTTTCCGTACCAGGTGACATGACGGCCAGGAACGATCGCGGCCCGTGGGCGGGCATCGGCCAGCGTCCGGACCATTCCCGGATTAGGTCCGGATGTAGCTCGGTGATCTCGGATGCCCATTCGGGAGTCAGGTTCGCTAAGTCGTAGCGCAATTGTTCGAATCCCACGGTCCACGTATCCACGTACTCTGCCTCGTAGCGCTCTTCTTCAATGAGGACATGAATCCATGCCAGCAACAGCGCCGTGTCTGTTCCCGGCTTGATGGGCAACCACAGGTCAGCTTTGGAAGCGGCGGTGGAGAAACGAGGATATCGACGACTACCACCTTGGCGCCCCGTGCTCTCGCTTTCGAGAAATCCTGCATAACGGTGTTGCGGGTTCTCCTCGCCGATATGCGAGCCGATGAGTGCAAAGCCTCAATTTGATCCCAGTCCACTGGCTCGTGTCCGCCAATCGGCAGACCGGTGGTCAGCAACGCCGCCTCGTCCCGGGGTCCGGTGCAAAGCGATGTCGAGGGGCGGCCAGCATTCGGCGATCCCCACGCCTGAGCGAGATGGTCGACAAACCATGAGTCGCCCCCGGTATGACCCAAGAATGCGATGGACTCGGGCCCATGCTCGGTTCGAATTGCTCCCATTTTCTGAGCGATCATCGAGGGCCTCTGGCCACGAGGCTCGCGGAAGTCGCCAGCGCCCCGCTCGCCGGTACGGATGAGGGGCGTCTTGAGCCGGTCCGGGTCGTACAGGAATGAGACGCCACCTTGACCCTTGGCGCACAACCGACCACGTGACTTGGGGTCATTCGGGTTGCCGTCGATCTTGTGGACGACTCCGTTGACCGTTTCAACGATGATGCCGCAGTGCCAAGGGCACATGTCGCATACGGTATAGGTGTGGCTGATCGGACCCTGTCGGTACCAGGGATGGGAATCCCCCATCGGATGGCAGTCTCTGCCGACCGACGACCGATTCCCTGGATCCATGTGGCCAAGACCAACATTGCTCCGGACAGTTGTAGAAAGGATCGCCTGGATACTCCTGCCTCGGAGTTGACATCCGGAGGTACTACGGTCCGATCAGCCATAGCGACATTGTGAATCTTTTCACAAGCTCTGACGATGGGCCGAAAGGCCCAACTTTGGGTGTTCGATCAAAATTCGAACCGTGACGCTAGGCGTGACGTCCGTGTCGTTTGACGAGGTAGGTCGCAAGGGCAATACCGGCGGCGGAGGCGAGGCGATGCCCCGATAGCGCCGGATCAGGTTTTGGTAGTTCCGCCAACCGCGTCCAGGCTTACCCCGTGCTCGAATTCGCGTATTGACCAGTCTCGCTCCTCGGCGTATTCGCGCGAGTTCCTTGTCGGGATTGACGGCTACCGGGTGACCGACCGCTTCGAGCATCGGAACATCCGTGAACGAGTCTGGAGTAGGCGAACGAGTCGGCGAGGGAGATGTCTTCGTCGTTGGCGAACTCTCGCATCGCTTCGGCCTTGGCGTCGGCGTAGGCGTAGAAGATCACTTCACCGGTGTATATGCCTTCGTCGATCTTCGACGTGGTGGCGATCACGTCGTCGATTTCGAGAAGATCGGCGATGGGTTGGACGATCTCCATTGGGCTCGACGAAACGATGATGATCCGACGTCCGGCCGCCTTGTGAGTTTCGATCAGTTCGAGGGCTTCGACGTAGACGTGAGGAGCCACGACGGCATGCACGGTGTCATCGACCAGGGCTTTGACATCGGCGAGGTCCCACCCTTTGGTCAGGTTGGCTAACTGTTCCTTGACCTTTTCGAGTTGGTCGTGGTCGGCACCGAATGCCTTGTACACGATCTGAGCGACGAGGGCGCGAACGAGTACGCGCCGGTTGACCATCCCGGCCTCGTATAGAGGCCTCCCGAACGCCAGGGTTGACGATTTCGAGATGATGGTCTTGTCAAGATCAAAGAAAGCAGCACCAGAAGCCATATCCACCTATAAGTGTATCGGTCGCAGCGCCTATGAACTCCACCCGTAGTTGTGTCACATTTTCGGCCGGTTGGCAAGGGGTTGTCAGTACATGCCCCACTTCGTACGTTGCTCCCATGGTTATCAACCTTTGGATTCAGCCGACCCGGTTCTGGCGGCGATCGCTCCCCTCGGTCTTGGAGCAGTCGCGGGGACGGCGCTCGTCGTGGACGCCGATCCCAACGGACCGCCGTATCCGGGGTCAGGATCGCTCGCCGCGTTGGTCGAGGCGGGACCGCGGCGCTCCGACCTGAGTCCAACGCAAGCCGGGATGGCGGTCCTGCGCAACGGTGGGGTGGGGTTGGACGAAGCCGCCGAGGTGCTCGCCGCGCTCGCCGCCGGTTGGCCAAGGGTGGTGGTTCGCCATGCCAGTTCCGAGCCTCCCGTAGGCCACTCGGTCGCCGTGGTGGCCGACCTGCCTGGAGCGCTGGCACGTCGGGTCAACGGACCAACCGTCATCCAACGATGCGCGAGGACTTCGTCGTCGATGGACGGTGATGTCCAGCTGCCCCGTCCATCCACCAGGCTCGTCCGCAAGCCTGCTGGAGGGTCGCCTGCCCGGTCCCTCTCGCTGGATCCGAGCGTGGAAACCGGTGTGGGGGATGGCCGAATGAGTGCCATCCAACGGATCGTGACCAAGCTGTTGGAAGCGGACGTTTCGCTGGAGCCGGACGCATTGTTGACTGCTGCCCGCCGGGTGGTGGATGAGGCGCCGTTGGAATCGGATGATGTAGCCGTCGCGGCGGTCGACGCCATCCTGGGTCTCGGGCCCCTCGAGCGGCTACTTCGAGACCCGCTGGTGACCGATGTTCTCGGTGAATGGGCCGTCGAGCGTGTGGGTGGAACGAAGCGGGACGATGTCACTTGCCCCCGTCTCATTTGCAGATGACGCAGCCGTCGTGGCGTCCGTCGAGAGAGTCCTCGCTCCGCTCGGCCTGCGAATCGATCGGGCATCGCCGACCGTCGATGCCCGGCTGGCCGATGGGTCACGCCTCCACGCAGTCATACCGCCGGTTGCCGTTGATGGTCCCATCGTCGCGGTTCGACGCTTCACCAAGGCGGTTCGGAGCTTGGCCGAGTTGGTCGAGTCGGGCTCGGCGTCCTGGGAGGTCGCTGACATGCTGCGCAGGGCCGTGGTGGGCCGGGAGAATCTCGTCATTTCAGGTGGGACAGGAGCGGGCAAGACCACCCTGCTCAACGTACTTTCTACCGAGATTCCGAGCCGGGAGCGGATCGTCACCGTGGAGGATGCGGCTGAGCTCGAGCTCGCCGGGCACGTCGTCCGGCTGGAAGCCCGGCCCCCGAACGCTGAGGGCGCCGGCGAGGTGACCCTGCAACAACTGGTCCGATCGGCGCTCCGGTTGCGTCCTGACCGCATAATCGTTGGGGAGGTCCGCGGTCCTGAAGCGCTCGACATGATCTGGGCACTCAATACCGGCCACGACGGTTCGATGTCCACCGTTCATGCCAATTCTCCGGCCGAGGCGTTGTGGCGGCTCGAGACCCTGGCGATGTCAGGGGATCGCCGGGTCGGGGAGGTGGCGGTGCAACGCCAGATCCTGTCTGCGGTCGACGTGATTGTCCAGGTTGAGCGGGTCGATGGCCGACGTCGAGTCGTTGAGGTGGCCGACGTGACCATCGACGGTGTGGAAACTCGATGGCGTTCGTCCTAGTGATGTGGCGCTGGTGGTGGGACTCGATCGCCTCCCGGTCGTCCCGATCGGGCCCAGGCTGCGTTGGGCTCGACCGGGCATGAATCGGCTGGGCTCACTCGGCCGAACCAACGCAGAGGCCCGGTTTCTGGCAGGAATCGCCTCAGAGTTGCGCGCTGGCGCAGCCCTCCGAGGAGCGTTCGAGGCCGCCGCTCAGCGAGCACCCGAGTTGCAGCTGGAACCCCTGGTGCGGCTGTCCCTCGCCGGGGTTCCCGTCTCGCAGTTGGCGGCAGGCGTGTCGGAACTGTTGCAACAGAACGGGCGGGCGACGGCAGCGGCGATGCGCATCGCTGGAGAAACCGGGGGGAGGACGGCCGCCATGTTCGAGAGTCTCGCCCAGGTCGCTGCAGAGGATCGAGCCCTATACCGAGAGCTGCGGGCTGCCACCGCCCAGGCGAAGATCTCGTCACTGATCGTGGGAGGCATGCCGGTCGGGTTTCTTCTCTGGCAAGCGTTCACGGGGCGACTCTTGGAACTCGCTTCGTCGGGCATCGGCATCACCATCCTGGCGATCGGGCTGACGCTGCTGGCGAGTGGCGCGGCCGTCGTTGGCATGTTACTGCGTGGAGCGGTTCGATGATGGCCGTCATAGCGGTGGTTGGCGTCTTGGGATGGGAACCCGTGGTTGGCCGGTTTGGGCGGCGATCATCCGTCGGTCTCGCGATGGCTCTAGCCCTGGCCGCCCTTTCGATGCGGCTCTTGGTGCTGTTGGCTGGTGTCAATCTCATCGCCCGGCTTGTCAGGCAGGCATCCAGGCGGCGGCGGGACGATGGACAAGCCGACCGGGATGTCGCTGTCCTTGCCCGAGGGATGTATGTCGCCGTAACTGCCGGGTTGTCGGTGACGGCCGCGTTCTCGGTGGCGAGTCTTGGGCTGTCCGAGGTGATTGAGGAAGAAGTTCGAGAGCTGATCCGGGCCGCACGCCGCGACGGTATGGCGCTAGCCCTCGCCGAGGCTCCCGGCCGTTGTGGCAAGTTGTTCGGGCTGCTCGCCCGGGCCCAAAGCACCGGCGCAAGTGTTGCCGATGCACTCGCCGGCTACGTGGACGAGCAGCGCGAGTCCCACCGGCTGGAAGTCACCGAGGCGGCTCGCCGCCTCCCCGTCAAGCTCACGGTTCCCCTAGCCCTCTTGATACTCCCTGGCTTCGTCGTGCTCACGGTCGGTCCGTCGGTGCTGGAGTCTGCCCGGCGTTTGCTCGGTCCCGTTTTTCCGATTCCATGATCGCTTCCTCCCGAACCGGCCGGCCGCCGGCGTCTACATGAAGGAGCAGCCATGCTGCAAGAAATTCGCTCACGAGTCCTAGTGGACGACCGGGGGCAGGGGACAGTGGAGTACGTCCTGGTCATCCTGGCCGCCGCCGCGATAGCGTTGGCGTTGATCGGGTGGATGAGTTCGGATGGTCTCGTGTCCAATCTGTTCTCGTCGATCCTCAGCAAAGTAATCGGGTTCGTCAAGGGATGAATGAGCGCGGTTCGGCAGCGGTCGAGTTTGCGCTCGTCATTCCAGCCATCGTGCTGGTTCTGCTCGCCGTGACCGAGGTGGTGGTCGTCGCCCGGACCCAGCTTGAGCTTGCCCAGGCAGCTCGGGAGGGAGCCCGGGTGGCGGCGATCGCCGCTGATCCGGCGCAGGCGGTGACGGCAACGAGGACGGCGCTTGGTCCTCTCGCTGCGGACGCCATAGTGACGGTGGATCGCCCGTTCGTCGTTGGCGAGTCGGCCATTGTGGTGATTCGTCTGCCGATGAGGGTGTTCGGTCTGCCGATCACGCTGAAAGCAGACGCGGCCATGCGGGTCGAGTCGTGAGGAGCGAACAGGGCAGCGCCACGGTGCTCGTCCTGGCCGTGCTCGGTGCGCTCTTGCTAGCCGGGGCGGGGATCGGGGTTCTCGCCCAGGGCCAGGTGGCCGCGATCCGGGCCCAAACCGCCGCCGATGCCGCCGCCCTGGCGGCCGCTCCCGAAACATTTCTTGGGGGAGATCCGGCGTCGCTTGCTCGAGAGTATGCGCAGGCCAACGGCGCCACCCTGATCTTGTGCGAGTGTTCGGTCGACGAAACCTGGCAGACCCGGCGAGTAAAGGTCACGGTGCGAGTGCCTCTGACAATCTGGACGCTCGGTGGGGTTGGTGTCTCCCGGTCGGCCACCGCCGAGTTCGCACCGGTTGCCCTGCTCAGGGACTGAACCCGTTCAAGAAAGCTCGTCAGCTTCTTCCCAGTTTTCTCTCGCCTCGTTGAAGGCGACCAGGGCCACCAGGATGGCGGCGGCCGGGTCGGCCCACCACCAGCCGATGTAGGCGTTGAGAGCGAGGCCGACCAGTGTCGCCGTCGAGAGCATGCCATCGAGGAACGTCAATGTCGCCTCTGACTTGAGCGGAGCCGAGTCGAGGCCGATTGCCGTTCGCCGCTTCAGCATCGCCAGTCCGAACATCACCAAGGCGGTGACAGCCAGATAGGCGATCCCCCAGGGCGACTCTCCCGCTTGCCGTCCACTTGCTAGGTCGCTTACCGCCGCAATCGTCAGCACCACGGCAAGGACCAGGAACGCTAGTGCCGTCAGTCGTAACGCCACCTGGGTGCGGCCAGGGTGGTCTTCTTCGTGGCCGGGCTTCAGATGCCAAACCACGACGGATGAGGCGAATACTTCAACTACCGAAACGGTGCCGAAGCCGATAAGGGCCAACGAACCGGCGACGGCCCCGAGGGCGATCGTCAGGACTGCTTCTCCAACGTTCCAGGCAATCGTGGCGTACTCGAGGCGCAACGCTCGCCGCTGAAGCTCGGATCGGTCGGGGGACGTTTGGTTCACCCGAGGAATCCTGCCATGTTGTAGATACAGCCCAAAGTCGCACCCCCTGAACGAGTGTGCATCCAGGCTCGATATAGCGAACCGTAAGCACACTCGTTTCTGCGAAGAACCACGGCGAGCCGGCCACGGGATCGCTGGTCTCGCTGGTGGCATGCCCCGATGGCCAACCCTCAGGCGATGACTCTGGCGTGGTAGAGACCTCGCTGACATACCACGACTACCTTCGCCATAAGCGGTCATTCCCAGTCATCCGTGAGTTGGTTTCTCCGAGTTCCATGTGTACGGAATTCTGATCGGGTGCGAGCAAAGGCTCTGGATCGGTGCCGCTGCCCGTTAGCCTCGTTCTCAAATAACCACCCAGACCTGTTAACCAAGGGGGATCCATGAGAGCCAGAGCGCTCATGGCCGTCACGATTCTGTTCGTCATCGCCGCGTTGTTGCCCTCGAGGGCGAACCCGGTCGCGGCCGGGGGGTCACCAGACGTAACCGTGACCAAGACGATGCCGGTCGAGACTCTGTACGGGGCCCCCACTGATGTCACCCTCACGGCCAGCAATACAACGTTGACCAACGGGTACAACCTCAGCTTCAACGACGTTCTGCCACCGGGGGCTACTTACGTTCCTGGCTCGGGAACGCCTGCTCCATCGAGTGCCTTTATCGACACGGCGGGCAATCAGGTCATGATTTGGGAAAACGTGGCCGATCTGCAAGCTGGAACCACCGTAGAGGTTTCGTATCAATTCCTGGCCGACAATCCGGATTTCATCGTCGGCAACACCATCACCAACTCGGCTGGTGCTTACGTAAACACCAACCCACGTTTGGTCCCCGATTTCGATCCGCTCACCGGCGCCGCCACTGGCGACTTCACCGGCTTCGACACCGATAGCGCCACGACGCGACTGGTGCCGTTTACGGTCGAGAAGCGCGAACCCAGCCAGGAGAACGAACTCTTGCGCGGTGTTCACAACAACAAAACCGTCTACACCCTCACCGTCACCAACAACCTGATCAATGCCACGAATGACTTCCAGGTCGAGGATTATCTACCTGCCGGGCTTGAGTTCCTCGGCTGCGGGGGCGTGGACAACACAGCTACCGGAGTAGTTGAGTACCCGGGTTCGGGACGTATCGATGCTACGGGGGATCCGGGCCTTGCCAACTGCGTCAGCCCCTCCACCGTTGAGACGGTGAGTCTTGATCCCGACGGTGGTGGGCCGTTGCCGAGCGGGGTCTACACGCACGTCGTGTGGACCGCTGCGGATCTGAATGCCGCAACGGCCGGCCAGGACGACCTGGCGCCGAGCGGGACGCTGACGATCGACTACGTCGCCGCGATTCCGTTGCGGCAGAATGTGCTTTTTCCGGGCGGAACGCCGATAACCGGAGTCCAGACCGCCAACCTCGACAACAACACCGGCACGTTGACCGCCGACGAACAGGGGCTCACCAACTACGCAACCGCCACCGGAACCTACGCCGGCCCATACAGCGGATCCGGTCCGGCTTTTACTGATGCCGACACCGGTTTTGTAACCGCCGAAGACGTTTCGATTCACAAGACCGTCGATGTCGATACCATCGAACAGACCGACGTCAGTACCTGGACGCTGCTGGTGGAGACCAGCGAGTACGCCACGTCGACCACCGGCATCGTGGTCACCGACACCGTCCCAGACGGTCTGTGTCCGGTGGCTCCGGGGACTCCCTGTGTCGGGGCGGCTGCTTCACCGTCGCCTGCCGCTGCCTCGGTGGTTGAGAACGCCGACGGGACGTGGACCATCATTTGGAACCTCGCTGATCTTCCCACACCAAACTCGACATCAACGTTGACTTTCCGAACTGTGGCCGAAGACGCCTACACCACCGGTGGCGGTCCCGTGGCAGCCAACGACGGCTGGACCAACAACGTAAACCTCACGTCAACTTCAGCCGTGATTACAGCCAACGACGGATCAACCACCAGTTTGACGATTGACGATGCTTCTTCGGCGGGCCAGTCGGCCGGGGGGATCAGCATCTTGAAAGAGGTGTCAGTTCCCCAGGCTGGAATCCTCACCTGTGGCGACGGCTCGACGGTTACCAGCTGGAACAGCGTCGTGGCCGGCGACTACCGCCCCGGGGATCGAGTCTGCTGGCGCCTCACGGTCGACTTCCCGGGACTCCTCGACACACTGAATGTCAACGTCACTGATCTCCTCCCCGCCGGTTTCGCATTCGAATCGGCAACCTTCGGAGAGAACCACGACGCATCCGGTTTCAGTTTCGACGGGGCCACACCAGTTCCGTCCTGGAGCGCCGCCGGAATCGATATTGGGGGCGAGAAATTCGAGGTGGTCGTTTCTTCTTTGATCAGCGATCCGGCCGCAGCAGGTGACGGAGACATCCTGGCCAACCTTATGAAGGTTACGTACACGAACACGGCCGACACTGTCTTTCAGCTGCGCGATCAGGCCGATGCGACCTGGACGGAGCCTGAGTTATCGCTCAACAAGGGCGTTGTAGCCATCGACGCGGTCGCCGTCCCGGGAGCACCGGCGGACGGCGTGCAAGTCCAGGGTGGGGATGTCGTGACGTATCAGGTTGCCGTCACCAACGGCGGATCCATCGCAGCCGACGCTACATCGATCCGGGATGTCCTACCCGTTGGGATCACCTGTGGCGAGGTGAGCATCACGCCCATGTCTGCATGCAGTCTCCTCGACAACTGGATCCAATGGGACAACGTCACCGTGCCTGCCGGAGCCACGGTGAACCTCTCCTACGACGTGACAATCCCCAACGGCGTCGCCGCCGGCACCGCATACGACAACGTCGCCGGCGTACGTCGCTACCAGAGTCCCACGAACCGACTCGTGCCGGACGACACCCAGGAATATATCCCAGGCTCCAACATCGACGCGACGCTCGAACCGTCAGCCAACGCTTCCCCCGCTATCGACCCCTCCGATGTGTTCGTCGCTGCCGCGACGGTTACCAAGGTCCGGACGACGTCGGTCGACGAGGCCGGCAACAACCTCAATCAGGCCACTATCGGCGAAACCATTACCTATTCGATCTCGGCAGTAATCCCGGAAGGTTCGACCCTCTATGGTCCATTCACCCTGACCGATGCCATCAGCGGGCGCCTCACCCATGCTGCCGGAACGGCAACGGCCACCCTCAACGGGGTAGCGCTCCCAACCGCGGGAATGACACTGGTCGACAACGGCACCAACTTAACGGTCAGCATGGTGCCTGCAGCCGCCTACACCAACGCCTCCGATTCGGGCGACGACACGCTCGTGATCAATTTCTCTGCAGTCGTAGATGACGAAGCCACAAACCGGCGGGTGTCCGGCTCTATCCCCAACACTGCAGTCCTGCGATGGGAAGATGCTGCGGGTAACCCGACGACGGCCACTGCCGCGATCAGTTCACAGATCGTCGAGCCCAATCTGACCATCAGCAAGACTGACAATGACGCCGATGGAATCCTCGACCCTGGGCAGGATGTCGTTTTCACGGTTACGCCGACGAACACCAACGGCACCCGGGTTTCGACTGCACACGACCTCGTGGTGGTCGACACGGTACCGGGCCAGTTCACGCCCCTCGAAGCTCCTGGTGACCCTGCCGAAGACGGAGACACGATTCCGCCGTCGGGTGGGCTCTGGAATGAGGGCCTGCGGACGATCACCTGGACCGTCTCCAGTCTCACCCCGGGAGCATCGAGTCCCGTGACGTACACGGCTCGGGCGGCTGACCCACTCCTCGGGTCGAGCGTCATCACCAATACCGCTGCCGTGACCGCCTCCTCGATGGCCGGGACTGTGACCGGGGAACGCGATGCAGCATCCCCGAACGGCGGACCCGGATCCGGCTATCAGGCCACAGTCGATAACATACTCACCGCACCGGCTCTCGGCATCGCCAAGGCAGCCGTGCCGGCTACTGCCACCGTAGGACAGGTCGTCGAGTACACGCTCGACGTAACCATCCCGGCCGGGGTGATTGTTTACGACGTGACGGTGATCGATGACCTCCCCGCCGGAGTTGTCTACGACTCGACAACCGCCTCCTCGTGCGACCAGGGCGGCGGGGCATGCTCTCCACTCATCAGCGTTCTGCCGATCGGATCCGATGGTGACGCGGTCGCCTGGTTCCTTGGTGATCTCGGTACCCCAGCAGTCGCAGACCGGGTGGTCACCATCGTCTATGAGGCGTACCTTGACGACGTCGCCGCCGTGGCCGATGGGGCAACGCTCACCAACACGGCGGTGGTGGTTGGCTATCAGACGAACCAGCCTGGGGTTCCGGCCAGCCCACCCGACCCGGCCACCTACGACGTCACCTCACCCGATACCAGCACCGACGTTGATGTAGTCGAACCGACACTCACGATCAATAAGAACGTGGCCGGCCAGGTCGGAGACTCCGACAATCGGCGCGCAGTCCCCGGCGAGACACTCACCTATAGCGTGGTCATCGAGAACACGGGGTCATCTGCGGCATGGGACATTGATGTCACGGATACCCCAGACCCCGATCTTTTGCTCGTCGACGTACCTGCAGGCCCCGGCTACACGGTGGTCGACGGCAATCCGTCCGATGGCACCCTGGCCTGGACCATCGGCGGGCCCCTCGCTTCAGGAGCGACCTTCACGCTTACCTACGAGCTTCAAGTCCCACCCGGATTCGACGAAACCAATGAGGTTGCCGCCGGACCTGAGTTCGTCAACACGGCCGACGTACCCCACTATTTTGGCTTCGATCCGCTTCTGCACGACCCCGGACGTACCTACCGGGACTACAACGATGTCGTTGCCGACGTCGTATCCATCGAGGCCGACCTCGCCTCGATCGGGAACCGGGTGTGGTTCGATATAAACGATGACGGACTGCAGGACCCGGGCGAGCCTGGTCTGGCCGGCGTTGATGTCACTGTCACCTATCTGGGCTTGGACAACGCACTCGGCGGTGGAGACGACGAGGTATTCACCGTCACCACCGGCGCCATGGGTGACTATCTCGTCCAGGGTTTGCCCGGCGGCCAGTACTTGGTGACTGTGGATGCCGGCGATATTCCTGTAGGGATGGAACCGAGCTTCGACCTTGATGGAAACACGATCAGCCCTGATGGGTCCTGGCCGGGTGCTCTGGCCGAGGACGAAGCTAAGCGGGATGTCGACTTCGGCTATACCGGCAACGGTTCTATCGGAGACACCATCTGGTTCGACCGCAACGGCGACGGGATCGTCGACATCGAAGAACCGGGGCTTGCGGGCATCGACGTGATCGTCACATGGCTGGGTTTCGACGACTCTCCAGGCGGCGGCGACGATGTCATCTATACAGCCACAACAATCGGCGATGGGACCTACCTCGTCCCAGGGCTTCCGGCCGGCGAGTACACGGTTGCCGTCGACATCGCGGATCTTCCTCCCGGGTTCACCCAGGCATCCGACCCTGACGCAACCGTCGACGACACCACCGACGTGACCCTGAGCGACGCGGAGGACCACGTCACTGCTGACTTCGGTTATCGCGGTTCGGGAAGCATCGGCGATTTCGTGTGGCTGGATCCCAACGGCGATGGCGTCCAAGATCCGGGTGAACCGGGTGTGGAAAGCGTCGTCATGGAGTTGACCTGGTACGGGCCGGACGGCGTGCTCGGCGGCGGCGATGATGCCCTATTCACGACGACCACTGGCACTGATGGTGCTTACCTGTTCGATTTCCTGCCACCGGGCGAGTATGTCGTTGAAGTCACCGGAGGTCTCCCTGCCGGGGTCGCCAATAGCTTCGACGAAGATGGGAATAACGATTCGTCCGCGCCGGTCACGTTGGCCGATGGCGAGAGCCATCTCACCGCAGACTTCGGCTATTTCGGCTCGACCTCGATCGGCGATCGCGTCTGGTGGGACGTGAATGCCGATGGCGTACAAGATGCCTCCGAGCCTGGTCTTGTGGGAGTGGAAATCACGGTGACCTATGCCGGAGCCGACGACACCTTCGGGACAGGCGATGACGAGGTATTCGTAACTGACACCGACACCAACGGCGACTATCTCGTCACCGGGGTGCCGGCGGGCGACTACCGCGTTTCGGTGTCGGGAGGGATTGCCCCCGGCTTGACCATCACGTACGACGAAGATGACGGTGTCACCGGCCCGGACGGCACCACCGCCATCGGGGGACTCGGCGCAGTTGCCCACCTCACGGCCGACTTCGGCTACACGGGTACTGGTTCACTTGGGGATACGGTATGGCTCGATCTTGACGGCGACGGAGCCCAGGATCCAGGCGAGCCGGGACTCGACTTCGTAACGGTTGACCTGATTTGGTTCGGCCCCGACGGTGCGGCCGGAGGAGGGGACGACCTTGCCCTTCAGACTGTCACGGACGTCAACGGCAACTATGTGTTCAGCGGGTTGCCACCCGGCAACTTCTCTGTCACAGTCGACGGAGCGACCGTCGCCACCGGGCTCGCCCCGACCTCAGACCTCGATGCCACTCCCGATGGAGCCACGGTCGTTGCGCTGGCCGATGGCCAGGACCGAACGGATGTCGACTTCGGGTATCGGGGGACCGGATCCATCGGCGATATCATCTGGTTGGATCTCGATGGGGATGGGGTCATTGATCCCGGCGAGCCAGGAATCCCCGAGTTGAACGTGACCGTCACCTGGGCAGGCATTGACGGAGTGCTAGGCAATGGGGATGATCACACCTTCGTCACAGTGACCGACAGTGACGGCGGGTATCTGGTGCCGAACCTTCCGGATGGCGCCTATCTCGTAGCCGTTGCCGGGCTTCCGACGGGAGTCTTCCCGACGTTTGACCCGGACGGCGCCGCTCCCGACATGTCGCTGCTGTTATTGGGACCTGGAGAGAGCAACCTCGGTCAGGACTTCGGCTATCGCGGCAGTTCGGCTGTCGGCGACACCGTCTGGCTAGACCTCGACGACGACGGTATCCAGGACACCGATGAACCGGGTGTCTTCGGCATCAGCGTGACGGTTGTTAGTCCCGGATCTGACGGAGTGATCGGAACGTCAGACGACCTCGTCATAACTGCGGTGACCGACTCCGATGGCAACTATTTGATCGAAGGTCTGCCGTCAGACGTCACCCAGGTTTCGATTGATCCGGGCGAGCTACCTACCGGGTTCAGCGTCTCATCGGATCTGGACGGTGGCGATCTGACCGTCACGACGGTCACTCTGGCCGCAGACGAAACCCGCCTAGACGTCGATTACGCGCTGATCGGCGACGCCTCCCTATCGGGCGTGGTCTGGGACGACTCGAACGGAGATGGCGTCCGTGATCCCGGGGAAACGGGCATCGCCGGCGTAACCGTGATCGTCGTGTGGGAGGGTCCGGGCGGACCGGTCGAGTTCGAGGTCGTAACCGCGCCAGACGGCACGTGGTCTCTGGTCAACATCCCCCCGGGCGATTACTCGGTGGAGATCCAGCTCGACACGGTCCCTGAACGGATTCCTGCCTTCAACCCCGACCGTCGTCGAGGTGACCGTGCCGTCCGGCGGGTCAGGCTTTGTTGAGCACGGTGTTGCACCGGTGGCCGCCATCGGCAGCACAGTGTGGATAGACAGCAATCAGAATGGTGTACCGGATCCGGGTGAGCCCGGTATCGCGGGCGTGACGGTCTCACTGATCGACGAGTCGGGAGCCGTGATTGCCCAACAGGTAACCGACGCGACCGGCGCATACCTTTTTGAGGGTCTGTTGCCTGGCACGTATACGGTCCGCGTCGATCGAGACAGTATTCCAGCTGGTTTGGTGCCGGTCAGCGACCCGGACGGCACACTCGACTTCGAGACAGAGGTCTACGTCTCCGGCGGCCTGCCCGTCCTTGATGCCAATTTCGGCTTCCTGGAGCAGTCGCTCCTGCCAACCACGGGTTTTATGCCGGGGCTAGCCGCTTTGGCCAGTTTGCTTCTACTGCTGGGCGCAGGGTTGGTGGGTGCCGGACGGACTGACTGGTGGGACTTGGGCCGAGATGTGGCCACAGATCCGCTCGATGGTTCTGGCGCCTGATCCGCTTACCCCTTGGACGAGTGTGCATCCAGGCTCGATATCTCGAACCGTGCAGCACACTCGACTCAACAGAGGCCTACGCAGTTCCTAGCGCCCGATCGAGGAACTCGACGGCGCCTCGTTTGTCGAGGGGTTCGTTGAAGTTGCCGCACTTGGGCGATACGACGCAGCTCGGGCAGCCGGACTTGCAGGGGCAGGTGGCAATCGCCTCCCGGGTGGCTTTCCAATGATCGGCACCGATTTCGAAAGCGACCGGCGAGATGCCAGCCCCACCGGGGTAGGCCTCGTAGATGAAGATGGCCGGGCCACCCAGATCCGGGTGCCAGTTGGTCGACAGGCCGCCGATGTCCCAGCGATCGCATACGGCAAACAACGGCAGCATGGCGATCCCGGCGTGTTCGGCGGCGTGCAGCGTTCCCAGCAGCCGGTCGGTCGACATATCGGCGACCAGCTGAATCGGGGATCTCTAGCCAGACACCCTGGGTCTCGAATACCGAAGCGGGGAGGTCGAGCCATTCGTGGGCGATTGTCTCGCCGCTGCCGATCTTCTTCTTCTGATATCCCACTACCTGGCTTTCAACCCGGATCGTGCCGAAGTGTTGGGTCATCGACCCGAGCGGCCGGGACTCGAAGGTCTGGAGTACTTCCAGGAGCTTCTCGGATTTGGCCTGGGTGTAGTAGTTGACCTTGCCGGAAGTTACCCGGATCTCGTGTCGGCGAAGGTCAAGATCCTGGACGACGTAGGTGTCGCCCTGATGCAGATAGACGGCATCGGGGTGGGCGTCGGTGAAGGCCCGGGTCTCTTCCATCGTGCCCAATAGGCCTTCGTCTGACGTGATCGTGTAGGTCGGTCCGCCCGACGACCGAATCGAAATTCGCGGCGCCGGTGGCTGCTGATGAGCCCACATCAGTCGTCCCCGGCGCAGCTCAAGATGACCCTCTGCGACCAAGGCCGTCGCAGCTTCTTCGGTGTCCTCGCCCAGAAACTCTGAGTCGGACGGTTCCAACGGCAGTTCATGAGCGGCGCACGCCACGTGCGCTTGCAGGACGAGCGGATTCGACGGGTTGATTACCACGGATTCGGGTACCCGGTCGAACAGTTCGCGGGGGTGGTTCATGAAATATTGATCGAGGGCATCTTCGCCGCCAACCAACACTGCCACCGACGCTCGTTGGGTTCGCCCCGCCCGGCCAGCCTGCTGGCGGAACGAGGAGATTGTGCCAGGGAAGGTGTTGATGATGGCCGCGTCGAGCGAGCCCACGTCGATGCCGAGCTCCAATGCGTTTGTAGCGGTGATGCCAAGCAGGTCACCTGAGAACAGCGCCGCCTCGGTGTCGCGGCGAGATTCGGCGGTGTAGCCAGCCCGATACGGAGCGATGCGGTCTTTGCGATCGGGGCCGAGCCGATCCCGGCTCCACAGGTAGATCAGTTCGGTGGCCTTGCGGGATCGTGAGAAGACGATCGTGTGATGATCGTGGCGGACCAGGTCGACGAACAGGTCCGAGGTCTCGGCCATCGCCGATCGCCGCCGCCCCTGTTCCTCGTCCTCGATCGGTGGATTCCAGAGCGCCACGAGTTTGTCGCCCGATGGCGAGTCGTCCTGGTCGCGGAGGCCGACTTCGAGGCCGACCAGTCGGTTGGCCAGGTCGGCCGGGTTTCCGATCGTGGCCGACGTGAAGATGAACGTGGGGTTGGCACCGTAGTGGGCGGCCAGTCGGCGAAGCCGGCGCAGAATCAAGGCGACGTGGGAACCGAAGATGCCTCGGAACATGTGCATCTCGTCGACGACCACGTACTTGAGGCGCAGGAAGAAGTCGGCCCATTTGCCATGATTGGGGAGGATGCCGAGATGGAGCATGTCCGGATTCGTGAGGATGACGTTGGCGTTCTTGCGAACCCATTGCCGCTGGTCGATTTCGGTGTCGCCGTCATAGGTGGCGGCCACGAGTCCTTCGACGTCGAGCTTCCCAAATGAGCGCAGCTGGTCCTGCGCCAGCGCTTTGGTGGGATACAGCAGGAGCGCCGTCGATTTCGGCTGAGCGAGGATCCGTTCGGCGATGGGGATCGTGTAACAAAGCGTCTTGCCAGACGAGGTTCCGGCGACGACGACCGTGTTCTTGCCCTGTCGGATGTCGCCGATCGCCTTGGCCTGGTGGCGATAGAGCCGATCGATACCGAGTTCGGCCAGACGATCGGCAAGTTCGGCTGGAAGCGGGGGATCGAGGTCGCCGAAGATCGCTCCGTGGGCGGTCAGCCGTTCCAGGTGAGCGAGTTCTCCATCGAGATCGGGATCATCCGCCCAACCGGTTACGAGTTCTTCCAATCCCATCGGCATCTTGGCACGCGTACGGCGCTGGCCGCATCTCCTCCCGCCTCGACGCTAAAGCACGTCGACAAGGGGCACTCCGAGGTACGGCACTCCATCGAGGATGCGCTGTCGGCGGCCAGTCATGAACCGCAGTTCGGCCGGGGAGGATTCCTGGTCCGGCCCATCTGCTGATCGGAGTTGGTCCGGAGGGCTACGCGAGGTCGACGACCGCGTCGGGAATGCCGGTTTCGATGTTGCGCACGGTGGGAACCAGCCAGGCGATCAGGGCGGTGAGGCTGACCCCAATTCCCGCGATGATGACTAGTAGGCCGCTGCCCCGGCCGACGCCCACCCCGACGATCTGGCCCACGGAATCGACGAGCGACCCACCTTCCAGGAGGAGGGGCTCGAACACCCCATCAGCCAGAGGTGCGGCGATCAGCAAGCCGAGCGGCGCAGCGATTGACCCGATCATCCGGCGGGTCGAGAAGACCCGGCCCTGAATCTTCGGCATCGACCTTGCGTTGCCAAAGTGTCTGCGAGATGCCGTTGACGAGGGGCGTGAAGAACATGAAGGCGGACATGGCAACCACCGTAAACCAGAACGACGGACGGGCTCCGGTCAGGCTTAGCGAAAAGCCGCCGACGATCATGATGCCAATCATGGTTCGCAGAAGGCGTTCCGGACCTCCCCAGGCACTCATCACAAACGAGCCAATCACCATTGCCACCCCGGCCAACGTCATGATCAAACCGACTTGGGCTTCGTTGGCGAACCCGAGAAACACCGGGATCCACAGCAAGTTGACGAAAGAGAGGAAGAAGTTGAGGAGGGCGGTCATGGTGAGCAAGCCGAGCAAAGCCCCACGTTCGCGCAGGTAGGCCATCCCCTCCATGATTTCGGACCACAGTCGGGTTGGTGCCGTCTGGGCGGATCGTTTGAGTTGAGGGAATCGGACGACCGCCAGGGCGATGACTGCCACGAGGAACGTGATGACGTCGATAAGTAGGACTGCTTCGATGCCCGCTGTCAGCAGAATCGCGCCGGCAAACGCCGGTGCGAACAGTGTCCCCATGGCCGGTCCCATTTCGATCATGCCGTTGGCCCGGCCGAGGTTTTCTTTGGGGACCAGCGTGACGATCGAGGCGCGGTAGGCCGGCTCCTGGAACGATCCGGCTAGCGATAAGACGACGCCAAAAACGAGAATGGGACCCAGAGTGAGTTCAGATTGCCTGGCGATCATGAGAAGAGTTACCGAACCAAGACCGGCTACCGAATCTGCCACAGCCATTACTACCCGCCGGTCGAGGCGATCGACCCAGGCGCCCGCGATAGGGGTGATAAGCAGGCCTGGAACGCTGACTGCGAGGAGCACCATCGACAGTTGAGTGGCCGATCCGGAGATCTGAAAGACGTAGATGGCCATTGCGAAACCGACCATGGCGGAGCCGACTTGAGAAATCACTTGTCCGGCCCAAACCGTTACGAACGTCTTCATCGGTCGCCCATCCTACGTAGCAGCACGATGACGCAACGGCCGGACCAGATAGGAGCACCGGGTAAGCAAGAATGACGCCCATGGGAAATCAATGGCATGCCATGAGTGCCGACGCCGTCTTGGGCGAAGTGCACACGGACATCGAGTCTGGCCTCACGCATGACGAGGTGACCGCTTCCCGCGGGAAATACGGGCCGAACGTATTCGAGATGGACGCCGGGCGGGGAGCGTTGCGAATCCTCGGAGACCAATTCCGTGATGTGCTCGTTTGGGTGCTGCTCGTAGCCGCAGGCATTTCGGGTTTTGTCGTCAACGAGTGGATAGATGCATCCGTCATTCTGGCCATTGTGATCCTCAACGCCACGATTGGGTTCGTTCAAGAGATGCGGGCCGAGTCAGCCCTGGACACGCTGGCGCTGATGGCTGCCCCCGAGGCGGTGGTCGTACGTGACGGCGTGCGAACAACGATCGCGGCTCATGAGGTAGTCGTTGGCGACGTCGTGCACGTAGAGGTGGGAGATGCGATTCCGGCTGACTGCCGGGTGGTCGCGGCGACGCGACTTCGGATCGACGAGTCGGCGCTGACCGGGGAATCCCGGCCGGTTGCCAAGCAAGTCGAAGAAGTCGACGAAACGGCCTCCCTGGCCGATCGAAAGTCGATGCTGTTTGGATCGACGACAGTGACCGTGGGCCGGGCTACCGCTGTGGTGATCGGGGTCGGACGCGACACGGAACTCGGCAAAATCGCCGACATGCTCCAAGACGACGAACCACCCACTCCGCTGGCGTTGGAATTGGATGCCACGGGTCGCAAGATCGCCGTTTTGACGATCTTCATCGCGGTTTTCGTTTTCGTGCTCGGGATGTTGCGCGGCTACTCGGCCGAGTCGATGTTCCTGTCGGCGGTCGCCCTTGCGGTTGCAGCAATTCCAGAAGGCTTGACGGCTGTCGTGACCGTGATACTCGCCCGCGGGGTACAAGCCATGGCCGCCCGGAACGCGATCGTCCGGAGACTCAAGGCGGTCGAGGCGCTAGGTGCGACCACCATCATCTTGACTGACAAGACCGGCACGCTTACGGAGAACCGTATGCGCGTGAAACGGCTGTCGTTCGCCGACCTCGACACCGAAGTTGGGTCCCTACCAGGAGGCGATCCACGGATCCAGCGATTCGGCCAGATCGCCGGCCTCTGCAACGACGCCCGAGCTGGCGACGGCGGGTTCATGGGAGATCCGACCGAAGTGGCCATCATCGAAGCGGTCGATCCGATCTTGACCGATGTCGGGCGGTTGCGCGAGCGCTACGAACGCATCGATGAGATCCCGTTCGACTCGAACCGCAAACGCATGACCACGATCCACACCACCGACACTGGTTACTTGCTGGCGTTCAAGGGAGCTCCCGAAAAGGTGATCGAGCGGTCCTCTCACTATGAGTCGGTGACTGGCGTAGTTGAGCTGGATGCAGAGCGGCGGGCGAGCGCGTTGCAGGCCGCGGAGTCGATGGCGGCGATCGGGCTCCGGACACTGGCTTTTGGCTACCGGCTAATGGACGAACGCCCTGACGAAGATTCCGAACGAGACTTTGTGCTCGTGGCGGTGGCGGGGATCGCGGATGGCGTCAGACGCGAAGCTCCCGCGGCAGTTGCCAAAGCCAGGGCGGCGGGCGTCGAGGTTGTGATGGTCACTGGCGATCACGCGTCCACGGCCCGGGCGATCGCCGAAGAGCTGGACCTTATTGGCGATAGGGAGGTTGTTCAGCCCTCCCAGGCCGGCGGCTTAGCCGCTTCCTCCATCAGGAACGTCGGAGTGTTCGCCCGGGTCGAACCGGGCGACAAAGTGGCCATCGTCAAAGCCTGGAAAGACACCGGCGCCATCGTGGCGATGACCGGCGATGGCGTCAACGACGCCCCGGCGCTCCGGGCCGCAGATGTCGGTGTCGCCATGGGCTCCGGCACCGATGTCGCCAAGGAGGCGTCGACGATCGTCCTGGCCGACGACAACTTCGCAACGATCGTCGCAGCGATTGAGCAAGGCCGAACCATCTATCAGAACATCCGAAAAGTTGTCTATTTCCTCCTCTCAGCCAACATTTCCGAAGTGTTTGTCATGGTGGCCGGATTCCTGCTCTTTGGGGGGCTCGGCGAACCGCTCCTGGCGACCCAGTTGCTGTACGTGAACCTCGTCACTGATGGCTTGCCGGCAATCGGACTTGGAATGGACCGGCCGGGCCACGACGTCATGGCCGGTCAACCCGAGCACGGCGGGATCCTCACCAAACCCGTCCAAGTGACACTGGTCTGGCAAGCTTCGATCCTGGCGTTGGCGGTCCTTGGGGCTTTCGTGATTGGACAGTTTGTCCTGGATCTGGACTGGGCCTCGACCAGGACTCTGGCGCTGACCACCCTCGTGTTCGCGCAGCTGTTCCACATCTACAACATCCGGTCCGGCCATGAATCCGTATGGACTTATCGGGCGCCGCGGAATCGTTTGTTGGCGCTCGGGGTAGCCGGTTCGTTGCTCGTGCATGTTGCGGTCGTGATGACAGAGTTTGGAAGCACGATCTTCTCCACGGTCCCGATGACCCTGGTGCAGTGGTTGATTTGCTTCGGTCTGGCCGGTATTGCTTTTGTCGTTATCAATGTGCTCAAGCAGCGGCAGACTGATCCGGCTTCAGCTGCGGATTCAGTCCGCGCTCGCAGCCTGTAAGGCGGTCCACACACGGTTGGGCGTAAGCGGCATATCAATGTGATCGACCCCGAGGTGACGGATGGCATCGATTACGGCGTTCTGGACAGCGGGGGTCGAACCGATCGTCCCGGCTTCGCCGATTCCCTTGACGCCGAGCGGATTGTGAGGCGACGGCGTCTGCGGGTTGGTCACGTCGATCGAGGGGACGTCCATCGAACTCGGAATGAGATACGAGGTCAGGTTGCCCGACAGCAGATACCCTTCGTCGTCATAGACAACCTGTTCAGTGAGTGCCTGGCCGATTCCCTGGGCCACCCCGCCATGGACCTGGCCTTGGATGAGGATTGGATTCATGACTTTGCCTGCATCGTCGAAGGTGACCATCTTCACGATGTCGGTCTCGCCGGTCTCGGTGTCGACCTCGACGACGCAGACGTGGGCGCCAAACGGAAACGTGGCGCCTTTCGTATCAAACCGGAAGTCGGCAACAAGGCCGGGGGCGTCGGGGTCTTCGGCGACCACGAGCTCGGCGACTTGACCCCAGGTCATCTCAGCTCCCGGCACCCCAGCTACTCCGAGGGTCCCCCGATCGGTGACGACGATGTCGGCAGCGCTGGCTTCGAGTTGGCGAGCCACGATTACCTTGGCCTTCTCGATGGCGGCTTCGCCGGCGCCGAGGACCGCGCTGCCGCCGAGTTGTAACGAGCGCGATCCACCAGTGCCACCGCCACGGGGAACGAGTTTGGTGTCACCCTGAACCAGTTTGATATCGGTGTAGGGAATCCCCATCAGGTCGCTGAGGATCTGGGCGTAGGCGGTGGCATGACCCTGGCCGTGTGACGAGGTGCCCGAAAAGGCAGTGACGGTGCCGTCCGCGTGCACTTCGACTTTGCATTGCTCTCCGCCCAGGAACGGGGCGGTGATTTCGACGTAGGTACTCAAGCCGATACCGATCTGCTTACGATCGCCATTGGCGCGGTGTTGGGCCTGTTGCGTCCGCCATGCTTCGTACCCCGCTTTGGCCAGCGCCAGATCCATGGTGGCTTCATAGTTCCCCGAGTCGTACACGAATGGGTTTTGCCCCACGTTGGTCGTATAGGGGAACGCAGCGTTGGGTATGAAGTTCCTTCGGCGCACTTCGGCGGGGTCCAACTCAAGGGCGCCTGCAACCAGGTCCATGGTCCGCTCGATCATGGCGGTGGCTTCGGGGCGGCCGGCGCCCCGATAAGCGTGGGTGGGGGCCGTGTTGGTGGTGATCAACCTGATATCGGTTTCGATCTTCGGAATGTCATAGACCCCGCTCGCCATCTTCGTAGTCATCTGGGGCTCTTCGGCGCCCCAGGTCGGATAGGAGCCGACGTCTTTGAAGACGGTGAGCCGAAGGCCCACGATTGTTCCGTGGTTCGTGAATCCGATTTCGACATCCTGGTGTTGGCCGCGACCGTGGTACATCGCCGCGAGGTTCTCGGTGCGACGCTCTTGCCACTGGACCGGACGCTGCAGTTTCAAAGCCAGGACGGCACAGAGGCGTTGCTCGGGATAGGTCACGAACTTGGCGCCGAACCCGCCGCCCATGTCCGGGACTATGGCGTGAATCAGTGCCTTATCGAGCCCGGTTGCCCGGGCGAGATCGCGTTTGGATCCCTGAATGTGCTGGCTGCCCAGCCAGATCTTCAAACCGTCGCCGTCGGGCATCGCCAGCGCGTTGCTCGGTTCGAGAGGAACCGCGGCGATTCGTTGGTTGTAGAAGCGGTGTTTGAGTACGTGGTCGGCGCCTTCGAATAGGTGGGGTATACGGTGGCCCTGCCTGTCAGCCAGCTGATTGGATCCGTGCTCCGGCCACACCAACGCGGCCCCGTCGGCGATCGCGGCTGGCACGGTCCCGACCGATGGCAGAACATCGAAGTCCACCCAGATGGCCCCGGCTGCGTCGGCTGCCTGCTGGGCGGTTTCGGCGAGCACGGCCACGACGATCTCACCGACGAAGCGCACGATGTCGCGGGCCAGGATCGGTCGACCGGTGTAAGGCGGCAAGTAGTCGTAATCGGGTCCGTCGTCGGGAATGTCAAGGTCGGCGGCGGTATAGATGCCGATGACGCCGGGCATCTCGGCTACGCCTGTGGTATCGATGTCAACGATTTTTCCGTGCGGTACCTCCGAGCGGACGCACGCCAGATGCGCGGCGCCGGCGAGCTGCATGTTCGAAACGTAGGTGCCTTCGCCGCGGATGAAGCGAGGGTCTTCCACCCGCTTGACCGCTGCCCCGATGATCGATCCTGCCATGTCCGAGACTCTAACGGCGCCGTCGAGTGTGCCTGGACGTCGAGCCGTTCAGACACGTCCTAGGATCGCGCCACGATGGAACCCTCCGTAGACGATCCGCCAAGGCGACCAGGTTCGGCCATCCCACGACGGGCATGGCTCGGAGCGTGGGCGACAGTAGCGATCAACAGCTTCGGAGGCCCGGCCGGGCAGATAGCGGTCATGCATGACGAGATTGTCACCCGGCGAAGATGGGTCGGCGAACAGCGCTTTCTTCACGCGCTGAATTACTGCATGTTGCTGCCTGGACCCGAGGCACAGCAGCTGGCGACCTATCTCGGCTGGCTGCTGCGCGGACCGGCCGGGGCTTTCCTGGCAGGTGGTCTCTTCATCCTGCCCGGCTTCGTGAGCATCATGGCCCTAAGCGTCCTGTTTGCTGCGTACGGGGACCTGACCTGGGTGGCCGGTCTCTTCTTCGGGATCTCGGCGGCGGTCATCGCCATCGTCGCCAACGCGGTTCTGCGTATCGGCCGACGCGTCATCAAGAACGGGACGATGCTGGCGATCGCGGTGGCGGCGTTTGTTGGGATCTTCGTGTTCGAGCTCCCGTTTCCTCTGATCGTGGCGGTGGCCGCGGCCATCGGGTTGGTCGGCGGAGTACGACGGCCCGACATTTTCAACCTGCTGCGGGGCCACGACGAAGCGGTCGCAACCGAGGATCTTGACGTCCTCGTCGGGGACCACCACGTGGCCGGAGAGCAACCGTCGGCCAAACATGCCGCGCTGGTGCTCGGCATCGGTTTGCTGTTGTGGTTTGGGCCGGTTGGCCTGCTGGTGGCGACGCTCGGTCAGGGGTCCGTTTTTGTGGACATAGCCCAGCTATTCTCGACGGCCGCAGTACTCACCTTCGGCGGAGCGTATTCGGTATTGGCCTACATATCCCAGGAAGCGGTCAACACGTTCGGATGGTTGCGACCCAACGAGATGATCAGCGGCCTAGGCATGGCAGAAACAACGCCCGGCCCGCTGATCCAAGTCGTGCAGTTTGTTGGCTTTATGGGCGCCTATCGGGAGCCCGGATCGATGACGGCCCTTCAAGCCGGTGTCGCTGGCGCGGCGGTAGCGACTTGGGTGACCTTCGTGCCCTCGTTCTTGTGGATCTTTCTCGGCGCGCCGTTCATTGAGAACCTCCGGGGCAAGGCGGCCCTCACTTCGGCACTCTCGACCGTTACCGCTGCGGTGGTCGGCGTCGTCCTGAATCTGGCGATCTGGTTCACGCTCTTCACGCTATTCGGAACCGTGGAGGAACGCCGAGGCTACGGCGCGGTGATCTATCAGCCAGACTTCAGTACGTTGAATTGGGCAGCGGCGGCCATTGCGATGTTGGCCGGTGTGGCGATTTTTCGGTTCGAGGTGAAGAGCCTGCGCGTCGTGGCGGCCGCCGCCGCGGTTGGTATGGCTTACCAGTTCTTGCTCGTCTAAAAGGAGGCACCTGCGATGACTACCAATGTTTTGTTCATGTGCCCGCATGCGGCCGGCAAGAGCGTGATCGCCGCTACCTACTTCCAGGAAGCAGCAACTCGACTGGGCCTGGATGCGATCGCCCGAGTGGCCGGCACCGATCCTGACGAGGCGGTTATGGATACCGTCCGGGCGGCGCTCGAGGGTTTCGGTTGTGTGATCGAGGTTCGTCCGGGGCTCGTGACTTCTGAAGACACCAATGCGGCCGATCTCATCGTCTCCATCGGTTGTGATCTGGGCGACGTCCCTACGGACAAGCCGATCATCGAATGGGACGTGCCAATGCTGAGCGACGATCTCCCCGGCTCGATGTCGGCCATCCACGAACACGTCGAGGCTTTGGCAACCGAGCTAGCCGCCCGCTGACGCCCTACTTCAACGAGTATGCATCCAGGCTCGATATATCGAACCGTAAACACATTCGTTTGGTAATGGGCTAGCGGCGAAGAATTTCGATGTCGTGGATGATCACCCATCCCTGCATATCGGTGATATCGAACCGAATGCTTTGCACACCTTCCAGGGGCACGTCAGGAACGAATTCGAGAACGTCCCCTTCGCTGATGTCGGCGTCGAAGACATGGATGAGCTCCTGCCTGTCTTCGGCGTCGGTGGTTCGAACCTCGATCCGGGTGTGGCCGGCGGGGGTTATGAAGCCGATCGGTATGCGGATCCTTCCAACCGGTTGAGGAGTTCCGAGGTCGATTTCGATCCACTGGGGAGGGCCATTGTCAGCACTCCACCACGTTTCGGGGTTCTGGTCTGAGGCATAACGAGCAGGGTATGACTCATCCGTTTCAGCGTCGTATCCATCAAAGGAAGCGGTGGCAGCCGCCCGGAAGTTGAGCAAATTCACTTCGACATCGACCGGTTCGCACGGATCCGGGTGATTCCGCGGTGCCAAGACTTCGCCGATCTGCGAGCCTTTTATCGGCCAGTAGGTCGTGTCGCCCGTCCAATGCCAGCTCACCCAACCGTCCCATCCTGCGTCACAGGACCCCACCGTCCATGCAACCATTTGCTGAGCAGCGAGATCGGGATCGGGGAAGAGTTGGCGAGACACCGGAAACTCGCCCATCACGACCGGCTTGTCCTGCTGGCCGCTTCTGCCGAATTGCTCGTCGACGACATGAATATCTGGCCAACCCGGTCCGGTGTGAATGTCGAAGAAGTCGACAATCGACCTGTCATAGATGTCCCCCGGATGGACGAAACGGGGGTCGTCTGGTCCCTGGACGATGATGGGCTCGTTCGGGATGAGCAGACCGATCGACACAAGCGTGGTGGGTGAGACCTGCTTGATCCGATTGGTCATGGAGTCGGTCCAGTACAGCAAGCCGTCCTCGGCAAGCTTCCGTCGCTGCGCCGGATCGGCCATGTCGTAAGTTCGTCCATTGGCTGCCTCGAACGTCCCATCTGCGAGGCTCCACGGCGCATAGGTGTTGAGGAATTGGAACTCGTTCCTGATCTCAAACGAGAAGAGATTATCCATCGGTGCATTGCGGTCGGAAAGTGCCGTAAGGATGTCCTCGAAATAGTCGCCGTAGATCTCGATGTTGAGCGGGGTGAGGAAGTCAGCTTCGCCCTCGGCCAGTCCGGTCTCGCTGTAATACCCACGATCGGGGAAAGTGTTCGAGGAATACCAAACGTAGACCCCTTCCTCCCGGGCGATCCGGAGGAAGTCGGCGGCGTTGTCCATATACGCATCGCTTAGCCCCTCGCCCTCATCGCTGATACAACCCGACGTGCCGCACACCTCGAGCATGACGCGCACGACGTTGTATCCAAGATCGGCCATGTCACGAAGATGCTGGCGAGCCTCGTCCGAGTCGTACACGACCGTTGAGAGGATCCCAAAGACAGGGGTGCTCCCGTTCACGCGGTCCTCGACGATCGTGGTATCCACGAGGTTCGTTCCTCGCGGCACAAACCGATCGCCGGATTCGACCACGTAGAACTCGGCCACCCCGTCGATCTGCCGAATGCCAATCGTCCGGTCCGGACCTGTCGCCACCGGCGCCGTTGTTGTTGGGAGGGGAGTGCTTGTCGTCGGCGTTGTGATAGGCGATGACGAAGTCTGGGTTGGTGCCGCAGTCGACGTGACAGCCTCGGGACCGGTACATGCGGCCGCCAGGATGAATCCGGCCGCCAGGAGCGGGCGCCAACCACGGTGAGTGAACATTCGGTCAGCCTACCGGTTGGGAATCCGTGAACGACTGTGCATCCAGGCTTGATGTTTCGAACCCTAGCCACACTCGTCGAAGGGGGTTAGCCGCGTATGGGGACGATCCGGAAGACGCCTCCGTCCCAGGTAGTAAACAGCAGTTCACCGTTGGCGTCGGGGCTGATGCTGGTCACCTGGCCGACGTTGCCGAGTTGTTCTGACCAGTCGGTCTGTTCGGTAGCCGCGCCATCGACGAGCGTGAAGCTACGAATCCAACCACCGCACCAGTCCGCATAGAAGTAATGACCGTCGAACTCGGGGATCGCTTCTCCCCGGTACACGACCCCGCCGGTCACCGAACAGTTGCCGCCTTCGTGCGAAAACTCGAGCACCGGGGCGGTATATAGGCTTGGATCGCAACCGCTAATGAAACAGTGGGTGCCTTCCATCGGCAACCATCCAAAGTTCGAACCCCCTCCGGTATCCATGGATACGACGTCGATCTCCTCCCATTCGCTGTGCCCGACATCGCCGATGTAGATCATCCGGTCGACCGGATCGATCGAGAACTTCCACGGGTTGCGGAGTCCGTACGCCCACACTTCGGGAGCACCGCCACCGTCAACGAACGGGTTGTCGGGTGGGACCTCGTATGGTTCGTCGCCGTCGACGTCCAGGCGGAGGAGCGAACTGAGCAATGTTTCGGGGTTCTGGGCGTTGTCGCTGGCCGCTCCGCCCTCGCCGAGGCTCAGCCACAGGTACCCGTCCGGGCCGAACAAAAGCGTGCCGGCGTTGTGGCGGTCAGTGGGTTGCTCGAAGAACAACAGTTCTCTCTCCGAATCAGGATCCCCGACACCGTCGGCTGTCAGTCCGAATTCGACCAGGTGGCTGTCGTTGTCCGGTGCGGTGTAATAGGCGAAAAAGCGTCCGTTGCTCAGGAATTCGGGGTGCAGTGCCAGGCCGAGGAGCCCTTGTTCGATACCGTTGGCGCCGACCCGATCGGTGAGATCGAGGAAGTCCGCGACCGTCCCGTCTTCCTCGACCGTCACGATCACGCCTTGCTGGTCGACCACCAGCAATCGCGGCTCACCAGGAAACGGTATCGCCGCTACCGGGCGATGAACCTCGGCGATCATCACGACCTCCAGACCGATCAGTGGTGCGAGGGGTTCGGTGGTTGTGGTCGTTGTGGCCGGGATGGTGGTGGTTGTCTCGGTAGCCCCGAGAGTGGTGGGGGTCTGTGCGATCGTGGTCGTTGTAGAGGCGGTGGTAGCGATCGCTGGAGCCGTTTGAGAAACCTCGGACCCGGTGCACGCTCCCACGAACAGCAGAGCGAGCGCGACACTGATAAGACGTGGTGGCGCCGCCATTGCTATTCGCCCGGGTCGTCGAGGCGACCGTCCGCCAGGTCGGCAAATACTTCGAACGCAGGATCATTTAGGAAAACCACGGACGCCGCTCCGGCCATGCCAGCCGTTCCATCCACCACGAGGTTGGGGATCTCGAACGGGTCCAGATCGAACAGCGCCGCCATGACGAGGAGGCGCTTCTCGGGGGATAGGTCGGTGAACGTGTGCTTGTCGAGAATTGCCAGATTGTTGGGGATTTCGAGAGCGCCTTTTCCAATAACTGAGGCGAGTCCCCATTGCATGATCACCCCATGATGAAACGAGCGGGTGAAGTCGCCACCTTTGAGGGTGCGGTTGCGAGCGAAGGCCAACGCCTGAAATCCGTCGATCATCTGTTTGCCAGCCGTGAAGTAGGCATCTGACTTTGGCTCGGCCATGTTGAACGGAATGTCGATTTCGAATCCGCCGTAGTCATTGACGAGCCGAACGAAGCCCGCAAAACCGGTGACCATGTAACCGTCAAAATCCAAGCCAGTGAGCAGTTCAGCCGTCTCAACGACCACCTCTGGTCCCTTGCCCGACATGACGTTGGTGAACTTCCTCTTGCCACCCGTGGGTATTTCGACGTACGAGTCACGGGGGATTCCGACGATTGAAGCCGACGAACCGTCTGGTGCGATAGTGACGATGTGGAGGCTGTCGGCTCGCAGCTTTAGCGGGTCCTCTTTGGTGCGGGCATCGGATCCGATGATGAATAACTGGTGAGCAGCGTCACCGTAGAACGGGGCGAGCTCCATGCTGGTGAGGTGCCCGCCGACGAGGGTCCAGGCCTCGCCGTCTGGCGAGGTAGCCAGCATGAGGTCGTCGTTCCAGACGCCGACTCCAACCCAGCCGTCGGCGAGTTCGGCGACCGTGGTCTCGTAGGTTGCCGTGATGTCGCCAGCGTCCGACCCGGTGCCGAGGTGCGAAGCAAAAGCTTCAGTAGCCGGTGGTCGTGGCCCTGATCCTCCAGCGAACAGGTAGGCAGCGCCGATCGCCTCAACGAACCCCGCTGGGCCACTGCCAATGATCGTGGCGTCGAATTCGTCCACCGTGGTTGTTGTAGCCAGCGTTGTCGGGGGAGTGCCGATGGTTGCCTGGGTGGTTGTGGTGTCGTTGGCGCTGCTGCCGCAGGCAGACAGCGTTAAAAGGCACGCAAGAAGAACGGTGAGAGTTTTCATGAGGCACGAGATCATACCGGTGGGCGTGCGCCTGTCCGAACCCCAGTTTCACGGACCTATACTGCCGTCGGTCAAAAAACAACAGGAGAAGCTCGATGACGACGTATGTCATTCTGGCCGTTCTCTCTGGAGTTGCCGCACTCGGACTTGCCCTCTTCTACGCACAGCAGGTCAACGCGGTTAGCCAGGGAAACGACCGCATGGTGGAATTAGCCGCAGCGATTAGAGAGGGCGCTATGGCGTTCCTCAAGCGAGAGCTGCAGTGGGTCTCAGTGTTCGTGGCTGTTATGGCCATTCTGATCGCCACATTGCTCGAAGATGGATGGCAGCGCTCTATCGCCTACATCCTCGGCGCGGCGCTCTCGTTCGGGGCGGGATTCATCGGGATGCGCATCGCCACCGCCGCCAACGCCCGAACCACCGAAGCTGCTCGAACGGGTGGCATTGTTGCCGCCTTGCCGATCGCCTTCCGGGGTGGAGCGGTCATGGGCTTCACCGTCGCCGGCCTCGGCTTGCTCGGTGTGTCACTCGGTTGGCTCTACCTCGTCAACGTCAACGGCATGGCCGTCGACAAGGCTGCCGAAATAATCGCTGCCATTGGCCTCGGTGGATCATCCATCGCCCTGTTCGCTCGTGTTGGTGGCGGCATCTACACGAAAGCTGCCGACATTGGCGCTGACCTGGTTGGAAAAGTGGAAGCGGGTATTCCTGAAGACGACCCCCGCAACCCGGCCGTTATCGCCGATAACGTCGGTGACAATGTGGGCGACGTGGCCGGCATGGGCGCCGACCTTTTCGAGTCGTACGTCGGATCACTCGTTGCTCCGATCGCTTTTTCGGCGATCGTGTTCAGCGGTGAGCTACAAGTATCGGCCATCATCTTTCCGCTCGCTGTGGCGGCCCTCGGAATGTTTGCCTCGATCATCGGCTCGTTCCTCGTCAAAGCGAAAAACGACAATGACCTTGCTGCTGCTCTCCACCGCGGTACCAACTTCGCCATGGTTACCGCCGGAGTCGGCGTTCTCGGTTTGGCCTATCTCGTGTTCGGCGGCATTGAAGGCGTGAGGCCTGTCGGTATCTGGCTCGCGGTCGTTGTTGGTCTTCTAGTCGGTTATGCGGTGGGCAAGATCTCCGAGATCTTCACATCCGATCACTACAAGAAGGTCAAAGGCATCGCCAAACAAGCCGAAACCGGTCCGGCTACCGTGATCCTCGCTGGTATCGCCGAAGGCAAGCGCTCGGCCGCGTATTCAGTCATGGTTACCGCGGCAGGCATCTGGGGTGCCTACACGGCCGGCGACTGGGCGTTCCCGACCGACGGAGGGATCTACGGGGTAGCCATTGCCGCTATCGGCGTGCTCGCCACCTTGGGCATCACCATTGCCGTCGATGCCTACGGCCCTATCGCTGACAATGCCGGTGGCATTGCCGAGATGGCCCACCTTGACCCCGAGGTTCGCGAAGCGACGGACGCACTTGACTCGCTCGGCAACACCACCGCAGCCATCGCCAAGGGGTTCGCCATCGCTTCGGCTGCGGTCACTTCACTGGCGCTCTTCTCGACGTTCACCAAGGCGGTCGGCCTCGAGTCGATCAACCTCATCAACGTTGGCGCGATTGTCGGTCTGTTCCTCGGAGCCATGTTCCCGTATCTGTTCTCGGCCATGACGATCGATGCGGTTACCCGGGCGGCCTACGCCATGATCGAAGAGGTTCGTCGTCAATTCCGCGAGATCCCCGGCCTTCGTGACGGTGACCCGTCGGCCAAGCCTGAGTACGCCAAGTGTGTGGACATCGCCACGACCGGTGCGTTGCGGGAAATGGTCATTCCCGGCTCGCTGGCCGTCATCTTCCCGCTGGTCATCGGCTTTATCGATGTAGAGGCTTTGGGTGGATTCCTGGCCGGTGCGCTCGTCTCCGGATTCCTGCTGGCCATCTACATGGCCAATGCCGGTGGGGCCTGGGACAACGCCAAGAAGTTCATCGAAGCCGGCGCCTTTGGTGGCAAGGGTTCGGATGCTCACAAGGCAGCCGTTATCGGCGACACGGTCGGTGATCCTTTCAAGGACACGTCCGGTCCCGCCATGAACATCGTCATCAAGGTTATGACAATTGTCAGTTTGATCTTCGCCTCGGCGTTCTAAAGCCGTTTCGTAACCCAAAATCGGTCGGCCTTTCGGGGTCGGCCTTTTTGGTTTAAGAACCTTCCCGCTACTTTGGTTGGATGCGAATCACCCTCATGCGCCACGGCGAGACTGATCTGAACGCCGCACACGTGTGGCAAGGCCATGCCGTAGGCGAGTTGTCCGAGCGCGGCCAGGCGCAGGTGCGCCAGGCGACCGAGCGCATAGATCCGAGCGCCTATGACGTGGTTGTGGCGTCGGACCTGACTCGAACCGTTCAAACGGCCGAACTCATCGGATTGCCATTCGAGGTCGACCCGGCTTGGCGCGAGATCGACATCGGTGATTGGAGTGGCCGCACGTATGCCGAGATCGCCGAAGCCCATCCCGAGGACATGGCAGCCATGATGGCTGGCGAGGACGTCGTTGTCGGTGGGGGAGAGTCGTTTGCCCAGTTGGCTCATCGGGTTCGCGAGGCGTTCGATCGACTTGCCGAATCCATCGGAGAAGACGGCTCGGCGCTCGTAGTGACTCATGGAGGGTCAATACTGAGCCTGATTGCAGATCATTGGAACATCTCCCACGGATTCGATGCCCCTGTCATCGCTCCGACGAACACCTCGTTCACCACATTTGAGCACAGCTTCGGTTCTTGGCATCTGAATCGGTACAACGACGGCAGCCATCTCGGCCGTATTCACGGCGAGGCCGCGACGGCCGCCGAGCGCGGAGGCTCGGTACTGACCTTCGTCCGCCACGGCGAAACTGACGCCAACGTGCGGCAGGTCTGGCAAGGCCAGGGAGATTGGGGACTCAACGATCGGGGTCGACAGCAGGCAGCCGCTCTCGCTTCGATATTCTCACCGCCGGGGCCAATTTACGCCTCGCCGCTCGGTCGGGCCGCTCAAACCGCCGCAACGCTCGACGGTCGGGGAGTTACCCACGTCGAAGGACTCATGGAAATCTCGATGGGCGAGTGGGAAGGACTCGAAGTTGAAGCGGTCAAGGCTGGCTGGGCCGAATACTTCGAACGCACCTTCCAGGGCGGCGAAGATCTCAAACGTGGCGAAACCGGCGAGAACGTCGCCGAGTTGATGGTCAGGCTCCGGCGAACCGTCGACGAGATCATGGCCAACCATGAATCCGAAGACGTCACCTTCGTCTCTCACGGCTCGGCGATTCGGTCGTTTGTGATCTCGGTGCTTGGTGGCACCAACCGGGAGTTCCGCAATACCGGAATCGTCCCGAATACAGGACTAACTCACGTGGTTTTGAAGGATGGGCGATACCGTCTAGCCGATTACGGCGTTGCTCCGCACCTGGAGAGCCTGACGGTCGACTAGTCGGCGATCTCCATGGCGAGGACTGGCCGTTTGAACTGAGAACCGTCTTCGACGACCGCGCTCTTGGTGGCTTCGATGTCCCGGAGGGCCTTGACGGCTCGATGGGCGGTCAGTCGCGGTAGTGGCTTGTGGAGCTTGAACGACTGCACGTCGTAAACACGACTCTTGCGCAGCTTTCGTATCGCATCCCAGTCCATTACTTCCGCATTCACGGGAGGATGACGGACCAATGCGCTCACGTCCAACAGCAACGATTGAACCGCTCGTCTGATTCACAGACAACTTCCACCGCCAATCGGTGGCATCCATGAATATTGTCGGCAGAAGTTCGTCAGAACTTTACCGATAAGGCCCTTTTTGGGTATCCCGGAATATCCCGCCAGTACGGAGATTTCTGGCAGTTCAAGCCTGGAGGAGACGGACTGCGTGGCGAGCTGTCGCCCACGACGTTGAGAACCCGTTTCCGGCGTGTCCGTAGTTGTGGACCACGGTGGCGTCGGGCCGATCTTCGCGTTCGACTCGAATCGAAGGACGACCAGGACGCAACCCAACCCGGACATCGAGGACTTTAGCTCCCGCTACCCGTGGCTCGACTGCCGAGCAACGGCGGAGGATGGCCTGGGTGAGTTCGTCATCGGACTCTAAGTTCCAATCGTCGGCATCCGATGACCCGCCGAGAATGCAGTCATCAAAGCGCGGCAGGATGTAGGTGAGGCCAGCCGGGTTTTCATCATCCAGGGTGGCGAACTCAAGACCCGGGTTGGCGATGCGAATCACCTGACCACGAATCGGATAGACGGTTGGGTCGGAGGCGATCTGGTTGGCGCCAACCCCGGCACAGTTCATGATTAGCCCGTCCAGATCGCCGAGCGAGGTGACCTCTTGGAGCTGGATGTCGCCGCCGGCGTTTTCGAACCGTTGCCGAAGCCACTCGATGTAACGAGGAGTGTCGATGATCACGCTCGAGAAAACCCAACCGTGGGTTCGTCCGGCCGGCAGCTCCGAAAGGGTGGCGTGTCGGAACAGATCCGGCATGGTGGACCAGTAGGGGTCGGCCACGGATTCGTAGAAGTACTGGCGGGTTTCGCACCGCCGAACGAGATCCGGCTTTTCGTCGGCAAGTACGCTCAGTTCGACCAGCGTGTCGCGCATCCAGCCTTCGACTTCGGGATCGTCTGGCGCGTTGTACGGGTACCAGATCCCACCCGCCGCATTGGACGTGGTCCCGGGCACAGGCCGATTGGTGAGGATGCGCGTGCTGGTGCCGGTTTCCTGGAGCAAGACCCCCGTCGTGAGTCCGATGACTCCTGCCCCGACCACAGTTACATCCATGCGGGCAGATTATCCGACTTGACCACGCAGGCGGGCGAAATGCTTGGAGTTGCGCGCGCAGCGTCGTACTTTGGAGGAATACGTTGGCAATCAAAGAGGGTGAACTGTTGACCCGCACCTATGTGCTTGACACCTGTGTACTACTGGCCGATGCTCACGCCCTGCTGCGATTCGATGAACATGACGTCGTGTTGCCGCTCGTCGTGATCGAAGAACTGGACCGAAAGAAAACCAGGTTCGATGAGGTCGGGGCCAACGCGCGAAAGGCGCTCCGATTACTTGACGAGTTGGGCGCTTCCCGGGCGGGTGGCTTGCGCGAGTCGGTCAACTTGCCAGGAGGGGGAAGCCTTCGTATTGAACTCAATCGGATCCACTCACCTCGCCTTCCCGATGTGCTCGACCCCGCCACGCCCGACCATCGGATCCTCGCTTGTTGTCTCAACCTCGCCGACGATGGGAAGGACGCAGTGCTGGTTACGAAGGATACGGCGCTGCGTATCAAGGGAGCGCAGCTCGAGCTTGACGTGGAGGACTATCGGGCGGACACCGCCCAGGTCGACGAGTTGTACTCGGGCGTCGCCGAGATGACCGTGGAAACGGACCTCATCGACCGGCTCTTTCAGAAAGGCAAAGTCACCCTTCCCGGGGCTGACCTGCTGCTGAATCAGTTTGTTGTGCTCCGCTCGGGAACCTCACAATCGGGGCTGGCCCGGGTCGCCCAGGCCGAGCCGGAAGTCGTCGTGACGAGGGTTCCTGGAGCGAAGCACGCCTTCGGGATCGAGTCGAAGAACGTCCGGCAGACTTTCGCCCTCGACCTCATGCTCGACCCCGATGTCTCATGCGTGTCGCTGATGGGGCTGGCTGGCGCCGGGAAAACCTTCCTCGCCCTGGCGGCGGCACTTGAACAAGTCGTCGAGCAGAATCGTTACCGGCGACTGTCGGTTTACCGGCCGATGATCGCGGTGGGGCGCCAGGACGTTGGCTATTTGCCCGGGGACCTCGACGAGAAGTTGTCGCCCTGGATGGCAGCGATCTACGACAATCTGTACGCACTGTTCTCCGACTCCACACCCGACGAGGCTCGGGCGGCAGTGCAGGATCTTGTGGACCACAACGAGATGGAGATGGCAGCTGTCACCTACTTGCGGGGACGGTCCATCACTGGCGAAATCGTCATCATTGATGAGGCGCAGAACCTGGAACTGTCGACCTTGAAAACCATCCTCACCCGAATGAGCTCCGACTCGAAGGTGATTCTCTGCGGTGACCTGTCGCAAGTCGACAACCCTTATATTTCGCCGTACGGCGGAGTGGCGGCCATGATCGAAAAGCTCAAAGGCCAGCCCATGTTCGGGCATGTGACCCTGGAACGGTCGCTGCGCAGCCCGCTCGCCGAGGTCGCTGCCACCGTTCTTTAGCTAGGCCAGCCAGAACAGGCGGTACAGTCTTGGGATGCCCTGGATCGACCCGATCGAGCTCTACGCCAAACCGCCGCGCTTCGACGATCAGGCCGTCGAGCTAGAGGTCTGGTCGGGGGAGATTGAGAGCGGACCCGATGGCGGTTTGATCGAGGGATATGTGATCGTCGGCGGAGCGCTTGACGCGATCGCCGCCGACGGACTGGCCATCGTCGACTCGGAACTGTCCGGGGTCGACTTCGAGACCGACCACCGAAACGCCTTGGATATCCGTGGATCCACCCTTAGGGACTGTGATCTGAGCGGAGCAAAAATTCGGTCGCTCCGGTCGGTGACGGTACTCGGATCCCGGGTGTCTGGAGCCAATCTCTCGGCCGCCTCGATAAGTGATGTCGTCTTTGAGGATTGTATTTTTCAATACACCAACCTGGGCATCAGCAAGTTGTCCCGGGTTGCGTTTGTCAGATGCAAGCTGGAAGAGACCGACTTCACCGGCGCCAAGCTGACAGACGTGACATTTGAGGGCTCGGAGCTTCGCCTGGTCGACCTGTCCAATGCCTTTTTCGAACACGTCGATTTGCGGGGAGCCGCGTCGCTGAGCTTTTCGAGCGGACGCAGTCTGTCTGGGTGTCTGATCAGCGACGCTCAGGTGCAGGAACTGGCTTACGGGTTGGCGCTGACCGCCGGCGCGTCGATCGAAAGATCCGGGAGCTGACCAATGGAAACGGTCGCTGCCTACCCCTTTGTGTGGAGGTTGGCAGCGACCGTTCCGGAAGTCGCTAGACGCTGACTGAGACCGCTTCTGGGGCCAACTGGTCTGAGGTTGGCCAGCGACTGGCGACGCCTATGACGGCGGCGCTGGCGACGATCGAAGCCAATCCTTCCCACCAGACCACGGTGTCCGACGAGCACTCCTCGGTTTGGGTGTCTGATCCTCCGCTCGTTCCAGATGACATTCCGGTACTGCTGCCGAAGGAGTTGCCGAACTGCCATCCGGTTTCCATTCCACGGGTGGCCGGATCGACCAGTTCCGTGCGCCCGTCCTGGTAGGTCACCGTACAGACCGGATCCGTATGGGCGAACATCACGAAGATCGGAACGATGACTGCCATGGCCATGAGCGGTCGACCGACGGTCATCCACCGGGCGTCGGGCGCCGGCCTTGGTCGGTTCCGGCTGGCGAATCCCCAGGCCAAGGCCACCACGATCCAGATCGGGCTGGCGGTGATGATGACGAATGCGCTGACCACTGCAGCCATCCAGGCCACCGTCAGAAGCGACGGCCGCCGGTTGAGGGACATGAGCGCCAAAGTGGCTGGCAGGGTTGCGGCAATAGCCAGACCGATGGCCCGGAAGATCTCGACGTTTCCTGAGATCAGCCCCGCTCCGAGGGCGACGGCGGTGATCAGGTACACGGCTCCGGCGGCGATGATGACGATCCGCCGGTTTCGTTTGATGGTCTCAAATACGTTCATGTTCAGTTACCTCCCACAAATCGGAGTGGACCAGTTGTAGAAATCAACCCCGAGGAGGACGACGCTGGGCTGTCCTGCCTCTTCGATGAACCTGGCGACCTCTTGTGAAGGGCCGGTCACGACCAGCACTGTCACTTGGTCATCGCCCGACAGGTAGTTCAGGCCATCCTGGATGACGGAGTTACTGAGCATGCTTGCCGCGATGATGTCGGGAGCGAGATTGCCGCCGTTCATGTTGGCCAGGGCTTGGGTGAGGTGGGCCTTGGCATCTTCGATAGAGGCAGGTTCCCCCGAGTTGGTGCCAGACGAGCTGGCCGATGACGCCCCGAAGAAGTCATCATCAGGCAGGTGGACTCCGCAGGTCGCGTACCCAACCATCCCGAGGCCGTCGTCGCGGGTTGAGCCGTCAGTGGCTGCTGCTGACGTTGGAAATCCTGCCCAGATGACCCGGACGTCGTTCGTCGTCGAGTCCGCCAGTTCTTGGGCTCTCGTCATGGACAGCGAGTCCGTGAAGTACAGCTGAACCGTGGCGACGGTCGATTCGCCGAGACGCTGCAAACCGGTCTCGTCGATCGTGCTGCTCGCTTCCGTATTCAGGTAGGGCATGAACGATCCTCCGCTCGGGTCGCCAAACCCGAACATCCCGATCCGACTCTCCACGGTACCGATGCTCTCGGTACCCGCCCCGACCTGAAGGGCGAGGTCAGCGGTCACCAGGCGCGATAACCACTTGGAGTCGATCTGGATGTTGGTGAGCGTCGCTCCCGGGTTGAACATGATGGCACTGTCGATGGTGGCCCTGGCAGCCTGGGCTGCTCGACCGGAACGGTTGACGACCAGTGGTTGGACAAGGGCGGCACCGATGAACCAGATGATGATCCACGCGGCGACGATGGCCATCACCGCATCGGCGATGGTGCGGCGCATGGCCTTGCGGACTGACTTCTTTAGCTGTCGTTCGTCGACGGCTCCGCCGGCCAACCCACTGAGGTCGACTTCTGCGACGTCGTCGAGAATTGCCTGGCATTCTTCGCATCCGGCCACATGAGTCTCGACCAGCTTGCGGGTTGGACGGTCAAGTGCATCGTCGACGAAGGCTTCGAGGAGATCCTGAATTTCTGAGTGCGTCATGCGCTTATCTCCGTGTAGTGGGTACGGAAAGACATCCGGGCCCGATGAATAAGGACTTTGGCTGCCGCGGGAGTGATTCCCATGGCTTCGGCAACATCGGCGTAGCTGAGGTCGGCGCGGTCGCACAGCAAGAGCGCCGTCCGCTGACGTTCCGGCATCCTCGCCAGAGCCGACTCGATGGCCTGGACTTCGGTGATGTCGGGGTCGGAGGTTCCGGCCTCCTCGATGAGATCTGTCGGGGTCGGGCGCTTGCGCCGTACGTCATCGATAAAAACGGATCGGGCGATCGTGAACAGCCAGGATCGGGGGTTCCCGCCCTGGTAGCCGATCATCGATCGGGTGGCTTTGACGAAGGTGTCTTGCATCAGATCCTCCGCCCAGACCCGGTCCCGGCACAGCGATACCAGAAAGGCGTAGACCGCCTTCGAATGGTCTCGATAAAAATCTTCGATTGTGGTTTGTGTAGCCACACGTTGTCCCGTCCTCCACAGTATGGGTTGCTCATACCGGGAAGACGGATTGATAAACGGAATCGTTACGGTCGCTCGAAGGTTTTTTCAGCGGGCGGAGCGCGCCCGGGTTATCCGCTCGAGCGCTAGCCGCGGTCGCGGCGCATCTGGAGGAGTTCGAAGGCGCGGTCCGGGGTGATCGTTTCGGGATCGTCCCCCTTGCGCAGCGAACCGTTGGTCGTGCCATCGGTCACATAGGGTCCGAACCGACCATTCTTGAGAACCACCGGCTTGCCCGACACCGGGTCGTCACCTAGTTCTTTGAGGGGGGCGGCAGCTTGCTGGCCTCGACGACGCTTTGGCTCCTTGAAGATCGCCAACGCTTCGTCGAGCGTCATGGTGAGGAGCGCCTCTTCGGACTCGATGGTGCGACTATCGGAACCCTTCTTGATGTACGGCCCGTAGCGTCCATTGAGCGCGGTGATTTCTTGCTCATCTTCGGGATCAACGCCGATGACCCGAGGGATCTTGAGCAGTTCGACTGCTTGATCGAGGGTGACGTCGTCAAGGCTCATGCTCTTGAACAGTGACGCCGTCTTCGGCTTCTTCTTCGAGCCCTCTTCGATCTCGCCCAACTGGATATACGGTCCATACCGGCCAGCCCGAGCCAGCACCGTCATGCCGGTTTCGATGTCGGTGCCGAGGATCTTGTCGCCAGACGGTGCGTCGAGTAATTCGTTGGCCCGCTCGATGGTGAGTTCGTCGGGAGGCAAGTCCTCCGGAATCGAAGCTCGGTCCTCGCCACGCTGAAGATACGGGCCGTACTGGCCGACCCTGGCGACGATCTCGCGATCGAGGTCGTCGGTGCCGACGGTAAAGGAGTTGACGATGCGCGGGTCGATCTCCTCGAGGCGATCGTCAGCGACGGATGCCTTGAGACCGGTCTCACCGAAATAGAACTTGTGGAGCCATGGCTTGGGGTCTTCGTTGCCGGTGGAGATCTCGTCGAGGTCTGACTCCATCTTGGCGGTAAACGCGTAGTCGACCAGATTCGGGAAGTGATCCTCCAGGAGGCCAACCGTGGCGAAGGCCGTGAACGACGGAACCAGGGCCGAACCCTTCTTCCAGACGTATCCCCGGTTCTGGATCGTCGACATGATCGAGGCGTAGGTCGACGGTCGTCCGACGCCGAGTTCTTCGAGACGGCGGACCAGTGAGGCTTCGGTGTAGCGGGCCGGGGGTTTGGTTTCGTGACCCTTGGCTTCCAATGACACAACCTCGACGTCGTCACCCTCCGACAGGTTGGGCAATGGCCGTTCCTGGTCGTCGAGTTCGGCGTCCGGATCGTCGGATCCTTCGACGTAGGCCCGGAGAAACCCGGGGAAGTGGATGACTTTGCCCGAAGTGGCGAATTCGGCATCACGGCCGTCGGTGGCGGTCGTACCGAGGCGAACCTGCACGCTCTCGCCCTTGGCGTCGTTCATTTGCGAAGCGACCGTGCGCTTCCAGATGAGGTCGTAGAGGCGGGCCTCATCGTCGTTGACCTGGGCGGACACGACGTCAGGCGTCTTGAACGAGTCCCCAGCGGGACGGATAGCCTCATGCGCTTCCTGGGCGCCTTTGACCTTCTTGGCATACTGACGGGGCTTGTCGGGCAGGTAGTCCGCCCCGTACATCTCGGTGATCTGGCTGCGGGCGGCCGCCAGAGCGGTTTCCGACAGCGAGGTCGAGTCGGTCCGCATGTAGGTGATGAATCCGTTTTCGTACAGCCGCTGGGCTGCCGACATCGTCCTGGCTGAGGAGAAGCGGAGCTTGTGACCGGCCTCCTGTTGGAGGGTCGAGGTGCGAAACGGTGCGTACGGCTTACGGGTGTAGGGCTTGGCGTCGACCGATCGCACGGTCATCGTGGTTCCAGCCAACGCTGCGACCAGGGTGTTGGCGTCCTCTTCGTTGAGGACGACGACGTCCTTGCGGCTGATCTCGCCAACCGACGAGAAGTCTTTGCCGGACGCCACCCGGGTCTGGTCTACGGAGACGAGCTTGGCGCCAAAGTTCTCGTCTTTGGAGAATTCACCTTCGACGTCCCAGTATGAAGCGGTCCGGAACGCGATTCGTTCTCGCTCGCGTTCGACAACGATGCGGGTCGCAACTGATTGGACCCGACCGGCAGACAGTTTTGGCTTCACCTTGCGCCACAGCACCGGCGAGACCTCATATCCGTACAGGCGATCGAGTACCCGGCGAGCTTCCTGGGCGTCGACGAGCTTGTCATCGATCTGGCGAGGGTTGTTGAGGGCCTCGGCGATCGCCGAAGGAGTGATCTCGTGAAATACCATTCGCTGGACCGGGACTTTGGGCTTGAGGACTTCGCTCAGATGCCAGGCGATGGCTTCTCCTTCGCGATCCTCATCAGTTGCGAGGTACAGCGCGGACGCGTCGTCCAGGAGGCGCTTGAGTTCCTTGACTGTCTCACGCTTTTCTTTCGAGACGATATAAAGAGGTTCGAACCCGTTGTCGACGTCGACGGCCAGGCGCGCCCAGCTCTCCCCCTTATATTTTGCGGGGATATCGGCTGCTTTGGAAGGCAGGTCACGGATATGACCGACGGAGGACGTTACGACGTAGTCAGAGCCGAGAAAGCTCGCAATTGTTCGGGCTTTCGCGGGTGACTCAACGATGATCAGGGGTTTGGACACGGAACAAGTGATAACCGTCCTGATAGCCCGTTGTCAAGACGGCACTACGCCAGATCGACCAGGAGACGGCTTGTCTGAACCCCCGGAGGGCTAACGTTCACCGCACATGCAAGACGCAGTATCCCCCCGAAGTAGATGGCAGCTGATTCGTCGCGGCGAGTTCGCCAAAGTGTGGTGGTCGGGAACGATCTCGAGCTTCGGTGACTGGGTTTCTCTCTTCGCTACGCTCGCCCTCGGAGACCAAATCGGCGGCGGCCTCGGAACCCTCGTCCCTCTGGTCGGTCGATTTGTTCCTGCCATTCTCTTTGGGCCCATGGGCGGAGTGCTGACCGACCGGGTCAATCGGAAAACAATCATGCTCGTCGCAGACATTGGGCGGGGCTTGTTGGTGCTGTCTCTGATTTTTGTAAGGACACTTCCCCAACTGTTTGCGGTCTCTTTCTTGATTGAGATTCTTTCCCTGCTTCGCCAACCAGTCCGAGAGTCCTTGGTGCCTGAGCTCGTGAACGGGAACGAACTGATCGTGGCCAATAGCCTCTCGGTCGTGAGTTCCTATGGGGTCTTTCCGGTTGGTGCGCTGGTGTGGTCGGCCTTCTCGAAATTGCCGCAATGGGCAGGCTGGGACTTCTCGTCTCCGTTCACGGCCGGCTTCGCGCTCGACTTCGTTACGTTCATGCTCTCGGCGGCGATCGTGGCCATAACGACCATTCCGTTGCGTGCGACCGTTGAAGGGCGAGAAGTTTGGAATTGGAAAGCTCCTTTCATAGACCTTGCCGAAGGGGTCCGTTTCGTCGTGGGTCACCGCGGAGTGCGGGTCGTCATCATCGGGATGGCCGTCACTCTCTTCGGGAGCGGGGCCATCATCACACTCGGACAAACGTTCGCCCGGTCGTTCATTTTTGGTGATGACTCCGGTTTTGCTCTCCTCGCCACCGCAATGGGCGCTGGCGGAGCGATAGGGGTCATGTTCGTTCAGCGTATCGACCAGACCGCCATTCATCGCATGGTCGTCTTTGGCGCGGCGATTTCGCTGACCGGGATTGCGCTCACCTCGTTGGCGTTTGCGACGACCGTGATGGCAGCGGCGGCATTCTCGTTCATGTTCGGCTTTGCGGCAGGGATTGGATACGTGGTTGGGGTCACCTATCTGCAGGTTGGATCGGCAGAAGCGGTCCGGGGCCGGACGTTCGCTGCCTTGTTCCTGGTCGCCCGATCGGCACTGCTGGTATCGATGACCGTGGCGGCCTTGGCTGCCACGTTCCTCCACGGTCGCCTGCCTGATCCGCTCGACGACGGGGTTCGTCTCATTTTTGTTTTGGGTGGGGCCATCACGGTTGTCGCCGGCTTGGCTACGTTATGGGTCGTGCGAGAGGTCTTCATTCCACAATTAGAACGAGATGGCGTTTGAACTACATCGCATTTGAAGGAGTGGAGGGTGCCGGAAAGAGCACCGTTGTCCGGATGCTCGCCGAGCGGCTCCGTTCCGAGGGTCACGAAGTGGTCGAGGTTCGAGAGCCGGGCGGTACCCGGTTGGGTGATGCCATCCGGGGCCTGTTGCTAGACGGAGACAGCCCGATGGCGCCCTGGGCAGAAGCCGCCCTATTCGCGGCTGCTCGAGCGCAGCTCGCGGCTGAGGTGGTCGGGCCCGCGATCGAGCGCGGAGCCTGGGTGTTGTCCGACCGTACCGTGTATTCGTCGCTGGCATACCAGGGCGGTGGGCGGAACCTGGGTCTTGAGGAGGTTCGCACGTTGAACGCGTTGGCCCTCGATGGAACGTGGCCGGACCTGGTGGTGTGGCTCGATGTCGACGCTGCGGTCGGTCTGACGCGTCAGGAAGATGGTGACCGCATCGGCTCTGAGGATTTGGCTTTCCACCTCGCCGTGGCTGATACCTTTGCCGAACTCGCTGCTGCCGACCCTGGTCGGGTGATCCGAATCGACGCCGGGACCGATATCGACTCGGTCGTCGATGCCGTGTGGGAGTTGATTCGATGAACCGCAAAGGCCTCATCGGTCACGGCCGGGTACTCGACCTACTTGAGGAAGAAGCTGCTTCGGCAGCTCACGCCTACATGTTTGTTGGGCCAGACGGTGTCGGGAAAGCCATGATCGCGCTACGTTTCGCGGCAGTCATCCTGTGCGATCGATCGGGTCAACATGATGGTCCATGCTCGGTCTGCGACCGGGTGGCGTCTGGCAACCATCCCGACGTCACTCTGGTCGTTCCCGACGGCCGGGCCTCTATCGGGGTGGAACAGGCTCGGACCGCCGTGCACGCTGCGTCGATGACCCCGGTCGAGGGAGAGAAGAAGATCATCCTCATCGATGAGGCATCCATCCTCACCGAGTCGGCTGCGAATGCGCTTCTCAAGACGCTCGAAGAGCCCAGCCCTTCGACCGTGTTCATCCTCGTAGCCGAGTCTGAGGATGACCTTCCGTCCACCATTGCGTCGCGGTGCCGCACGGTGCATTTTGGGCGGGTCCGGTTGGATGAGCTGATCGAGGGCCTTGAGCTGCTTGGGCTCGATCACGAACAAGCGCAGCGAGTCGCCGTGATCTCGGGCGGCCGGCCCGGTCTGGCTCGCCAGTTGGCCACAGAGAAAGAAGTGGTCGAGTTTCGTCAATTCTGGCTAACCGTGCCAGAGCGAGTCACCCCCCACACCGGGAATTCCTTTCTATTGGCCGACGCGGCGGAGCGGGCTGCCGCGCCGCTCATCAAGACGCTCGGTGTTGCCGACCCAAACGAGACCAAGATTCAAAAGGAACGACGCGAGCGCTCGGCAAAACGGTCTGCCCAGGCGTTGATGATCACCGGTTTGGAAATCCTTGCGTCCTGGTACACCGACGCGGCGGCCGCTCAATTCGGGGTGGCGGTGCGTAACCCGGACGTAGACGTGACCCGCCTGGCGATGATTACTCCTGCCGAAGCAACCCAGAACGCCGAACTGGCGCTCGATGCCGTAACCGCCATCCGCCAGAACCAACGAGTCCCCCTGGTACTCGCCAACCTCTTCAACGATCTTGCTCGTGAGTGAACCCTGGGAGCGGCGGTTCAAGGTGTCCGTTCCGATGGGCAGGGTGTTGGCCGGACCGTTGTTCGGGCTAGACATTATCGGATCCGAGAACCTTCCCGATGGCCCCTATGTTGCCGGGATCAATCATGCTTCCCACGTCGATGCTGCCTTCGCGTCGATGGCGCTTCGCAAGCCGATCCGGTTTATGGCCGCCGCCGACCTGATCGGAATCAATAAGGGACTGGACTTCGTCTTGCCTTTTTATGGGGCCATTCTTCTGCCTCGGTCTTCGGTTCCGCTCGGAGCGATGCGCATCGGATTGGCGCATTTGGCCGACGGTGGGCGACTCGGCGTGTTCCCCGAGGGTCGCCGTTCGGAAGGGTGGCGGGCGTCGGGTTTCAAACGAGGGGCAGCCTGGTTGGCGATCCGAGCCGGAGTCCCTTTGGTTCCAGTGGCGTTGTCGGGAACGGACCGGGTGATGGGACTCGAGGAGCGTTCGGTGCGGCGCGGCAAGGTCGAAGTTCGGATCGGTACACCACTGATCGGTCAACGGGACTCGTACGCGTTGACCGATGCCTGGGGCACGGCCATGGACCGATTACTGGCCCAAAGCGAGCTGGCGCCTGCTCACGGCGAGCGGCCTGATGTGCGTACTGGAGCCGAAGAGGGGATTTGAACCCCTGACCTGCTCATTACGAGTGAGCTGCTCTACCCCTGAGCTACTTCGGCAGGTGGCCGAGCGGGTCGGCCGTATGTGGGCGACAGGATAGCCCATTCGGTCCGGCCGGCGGTCGGACCGATTCCGTACGCTGGTAATGTCCTGGCTCGACCAGCGGAAGCACCCCGATGGCTGACCAGGCCAACTTCCAAGATGACGCCATGCAATTTGCGCCGCAGCTTTACTCTGCGGCGCTCCGTATGACGCGCAATCCGGCCGACGCCGAGGATGTGGTTCAGGAAACGTTCCTTAAGGCGTATCGCGCCTATGCCTCCTTTGAAGCCGGCACGAATCTGAAAGCCTGGCTGTATCGAATCCTGACCAACACCTACATCAATCGATACCGCAAACAATCCCGCCGACCTGACGAGGTCGATCTCGGCGAGGTCGAAGACCTCTACTTGTATCGCAAGATCAGCGCGGCCAATACACCAGATTCGCTCAAATCAGCTGAGGAGGCTGTGCTGGAAGGTCTGGTAGATGAAGACGTTAAGGCGGCGGTGGAGGCCCTTCCCGAGCGATTCCGGATGCCGGTCTTGCTGGCCGACGTGGAAGGATTCTCGTACAAAGAAATCGCCGAGATCATGGACGTTCCGATCGGAACGGTCATGTCACGGTTACATCGGGGAAGAAAACAACTGCAAAAGGCGTTATGGAAGTTCGCGGAGGAACGTGGATTGGCCGATCGGAAAGACGGATGACCAAGAAATCTTGTGACGATGCCATAACCAAGATCTACGGCTACCTCGACGGTGAAATCTCGCCGATGAAACGTGTCATGGTCCGGTTGCATTTGCGGAGGTGTTCGGGGTGCGGAAGCGCCTTCTCGTTCGAACGTCGATTGCAGATCGTGATTCGGGAGAGATGCCAGGAAGAAGTCCCGGCATCGGTCATGGCCAAGCTGCGAGCGATCGTAGCTGACGAGCAGAATCTCTAAACACTCGATTGGTCGCCGCAACCGGCCAATGTATGGGTAGGTTTCGTTGGGCCACCCGGAGCCGGTATATTGGACAAGACATGACCCACTCTTTGCGCCGCATATTTGCCTTGTTCGTCCTCGCCGCTGCGTCGTTGAGCGTCGCCGCCCCGGCCGTCATGGCCGCGACGGCTCTGCCTTCTTCGAGCGACACGGTCATCGCCCAACCGTACGTAGAAGTCGAACCCGCAGTCGATGAAGCGGACGAACCGCAATGGACCTACCGCTATTTGATCCCGGCGGTGGTCGCGTTGACGATCCTGCTCATCATCGGCACCGTGGTCATGTACTTCGTGAAAGTTGTTCGCGGTCGTTACACAGTCGTCGAATAACGGAGCAGTCCCCTGGGCAGGGGCGGTCAAGATCGCAGAACGGCTGGCCGGCACCTACCCCCTGTTTGACTCGTACCATCGAGACGCACTGGTCGCTGAGGCCGTCCCGCTCGTTGCGAAAGCCCAGGAATTGGTCGAAGCAGAGACCGGACTCGGATCGGTCGGTGTACCAACTGTCGAGGTGGTTGATCGGGGACGCTGGGTCGAACGCAACGTTGCCTTCTTCTCCATGATCGTTGATGCGACGATTACGGAACCTCAAGGTCTGGTCAGGAAGATTGGCGGACCGCTGGTCGCGGCCGAAACTGGCGCCCTCCTCGGGGTCCTGTCACGGCGGGTTCTCGGACAATATGAACTCGTTCTGCCGTCCGAAGACGCCGGGGACACGATCTATCTGGTTGGCCCCAACATGCTGGCCATGGAGCGGGCGCATCAACTGCGGCCTGCTGAATTCCGGATGTGGATTGCCCTGCACGAATGCACCCACCGCCTTCAGTTCATGGCGGTGCCGTGGATGCGTGACTATTTCTTCGAGATGGTGACCTCGTTGGCCGCCGCCACCCAATCTGATGAGCGGCGCTTGACCCGGTTGGGGTCTGAGATTCGGAAGGCGTCCGATGAGGGTCGGCCGCTCATTGACGAGTCAGGGCTGCTCGGGTTGTTTGCGAACGACGATCAGCGACTGTTGCTCGACAAGATCCAGGCGCTCATGTCCCTACTTGAGGGCCACGGCCACGTCGTAATGGACCGGGTTGGTGGTCGCATCCTTCGCACCCAGAAGCGGATGTCCGGTCTGCTGAAAGCTCGTCGGGCCGACCCGCGGATGGCGGCCTTCATGCGCCTGACCGGCCTGGAGATGAAAATGCGGCAATACGAATTAGGGGAACAATTCGTTCTCGGGGTCGAGCGGCTTTCTACCTGGTCGGCTCTCGATGTTGCCTGGACCGAACCTGACGCCCTCCCGACGCTCGCCGAGATCGAATCGCCGGAAACGTGGCTTCGTCGGGTGAGCTAGACCCGTCTCTCGAACGGGCTGGAGAACATCTGGCGGGCCGGTCGTGCGTCGTGGCGTTGTCGGGCGGGCCTGATTCGGCGGCGCTGGCGTTTGTGGCGAAGAGGTTCGGGCGCTCAGCACGGGCAGTTCACGTGGACCATGGGCAGCCCGCTTCGGCTGCATTGGCGGCCGCAGCCGAGAAGATCGCATCCGAAGTTGGGATCCCATTTGAAAAGGTATCGGTCGATGTGCCTGACGGGGCGTCCTTCGAAGACCAGGCTCGCCGGGTTCGCTACGAGGCTCTTCAGAATGCCTGCAGCCCCGGTGAGGTACTTCTGACCGGCCACAGCGCCGATGACAATGCGGAAACGTTCCTCTTGAATCTGCTGCGCGGCGCCGGGCTGACCGGTCTGGGGGGGATCCCGATGGCGCGAGGGTCGGTCATGCGGCCGCTACTCGAGGTTCCCCGATCGGTGCTTGCAGCTCTCGTAGACGCCGAAAGTCTCAGTGCGATGGCGGATCCTTCAAATGCGGACCTCGCCCACGCTCGCAACCGGATCCGGCACGAGGTGCTGCCGGCGCTAGGCCCCCCCGAAATTATCGCCCGAGCGGCCAGGCTGGCGTCGGACGATGACCACACGCTTGATGACCTCGCAGCAGAGGTCCCGATCCGGGTGGGTTTGAACCGGGTATCGATCTCCATTGCTGCGCTGCGCACGCGTCCCCGTCCCATCGGCAATCGGGTGATCAGACGGGCACTACGGCAAGTGAACCCGCCCTATCCGGGGACTTCTCGCATGATCGACTCGGTCTGGTCAGTCGTGACCGGGACCGCCAGTCGTGCCGAACTCGGCGAAGGAGTGATCGCGTACGTATCCCAAGCAAGCGTGGTCCTCGAGCAGGAGACGAACGACGTACCGCAGGCCGTTGTCCTCCATGCTCCCAGCACGATGTTTGGTGATTGGGTGCTGGCGGTGTCCGAACAACAAGGTATCCCGCCAGCCCTACCCATCGGTCCTGGCTGGGCAGTGTTTGCCGACCCTCCCGAGTTGCTCGTGAGAAGTCCGCTACGTGGAGATCGGGTGCCGCTCCGGCAAGGCGGGCATAAGGACCTCGCGGACGTATTTGCCGAGGCGCGTATATCGCAGGATGGACGGCGAAACTGGCCCGTGGTGGTCGCCGACGAACTCGTGTGGTGGGTGCCCGGCGTGCGACAAGGATGGCTCGGTTGGGGAGATACGAGTTCGGACCGCTACCTTGTTGCGAACATTCTTTTGGAGGGTTAGTGATCGTCTCGAAAGTTTTGATCTCAGAAGAGGAGATCCAAACCAAGTTGTCGGACATGGGCAAGCAGATCAGCGCCGACTACGCCGGTAAAGATCTGCTGATGGTGGGCGTGTTGAAGGGTGCTTTCATCGTCATGGCCGACCTCGCCCGCCATATCACGGTACCGGTGGAGTTCGACTTTATGGCCGTCTCGTCATACGGCGCCGCGACGCAGACTTCCGGCGTGGTTCGGATCCTCAAGGATCTGGACCAGGAGATCGCCGGTCGCGATGTGTTGATCGTGGAAGACATCATCGATTCCGGCCTCACCCTGAGCTACCTGCTGAAGTCGTTGCGGGTGCGCAGGCCAGCGTCGCTGGAACTCGCCTCGCTCCTTGGTGAAAAAGGGCATTCAGAGTGTCCCGGTCGACGTTCGCTACACCGGCTTTGAGATCGGTCCCGAGTTCGTGGTGGGCTACGGTCTCGATTACGCAGGTAAGTATCGCAATCTTCCTTACGTTGGGGTGATGGAAGAATCTTCGGAGTGATTTACGGCTGGGGTGGGCATATTTCGAGAATGGCAATAGCATGGTGCTGCGAGCCTGATGGTTTGACGAGCAACGACACAACTCCCGGAGGACCGCGGTGAACCGCACCGTTCGTACGATTCTTATTTATTTTGCGGTAGTGACGCTGCTGTGGCTCGCCTTCTCGGCCTGGTTCGACGCTGCCAACGCTCCCGAAGAGATCGACTTCACGAAACTCGATGCACTCGTCGAAGACGGCGAAGTAGGCACGGTTCGTTTCTTCCCCGACGCCAACAAAGTTGAAGTCCGCTCGCCGTCGACCCCTCTTGAGGAACCGGCCGAGTTCACGATTGCCTATCCCGATCAGTTCGAAGATGAGCTGCTCATTGAGCTGCAAGCTCAGGGCGTCGAGGTTTCGGTTGATCCCGAGCCGACGTCGATTGGCACGGTTCTTCTGACGCTGCTGCCGTGGATATTCATCCTTGGCTTCATGTTCATCATCTTCACGCAGATGCAGGGTGGTGGAAATCGCGTCATGCAGTTTGGTAAGTCCAAGGCCAAGCAAATGACCAAGGACCAGCCCAAAGTTACTTTCAACGACGTGGCTGGCCTCGAAGAGGCCATCGAAGAACTTGAAGAGATCAAGGATTTCCTGCAAAACCCTGCCAAGTACCGGGCGATGGGCGCCAAGATCCCCCGTGGTGTGCTGCTGTTTGGCCCTCCAGGAACCGGTAAGACGTTGCTGGCACGAGCCGTCGCCGGCGAGGCCGGTGTGCCCTTCTTCTCGATTTCGGGTTCCGACTTCGTCGAGATGTTCGTTGGGGTTGGAGCGTCGCGGGTACGAGATCTGTTCGAACAGGCGAAGGCTCAAGGTCCGGCCATCGTCTTCATCGATGAGATCGACGCGGTTGGTCGACATCGTGGTGCCGGTCTCGGTGGTGGCCACGACGAACGTGAGCAGACGCTCAACCAGTTGCTCGTCGAGCTCGATGGATTCGAAGCTCAGACCGGTGTCATCGTGATGGCAGCCACCAACCGCCCCGACATCCTTGACCCGGCCCTTTTGCGTCCCGGTCGATTCGATCGGCAGATAACCGTCGGTCGACCGGCGTTCAAAGGTCGCACCGCCATCCTGGAAGTGCATGCCAAGGGCAAGCCGTTCGCTCCGGACGTCAAAATGGAAACCATCGCCAGGCAGACCCCCGGCTTTACCGGTGCCGATCTCGCCAACCTCATCAACGAGGCCGCCCTTCTGGCTGCTCGCCACAACAAGAAACTCATCGGCACCGAGGAGATCGAAGAAGCCACCGTTCGCATCATTGCGGGACCAGAACGCAAGAGTTTGGTCATCTCGGAGGATGAAAAGAAGATCACCGCGTTCCACGAAGTCGGCCATGCTCTTGTTGGCTGGGTGCTACCCAACGCCGATCCGGTCCACAAGGTCACGATCATTCCACGAGGTAGCGCAGCAGGTCACACCCAATCCATGCCGTCCGAAGACCGGCTGTATCGTCGGCGTAGTGAGCTGATCGATCAGCTCGCAATGGCTCTTGGCGGCCGGGTCGCCGAGGAACTCGTATTTGGTGATCCGACAACGGGTGCCTCGAACGACATCGAACAAGCCACCAAGATCGCCCGGCAGATGGTCATGGAGTACGGGATGAGCGACAAACTCGGACCGATGAAGTACGGCCACGCCGATGGCGAGGTCTTCCTCGGGCGGGACTACTCCCGCCAGGCCGACTACTCCGATGACATGGCCGCAACCATCGACAACGAGGTGCGCAAGCTCATCGGACAAGCCCACGACGAAGCGCGGGCCATTCTGACAACTCACCGTGACGATATGGAGCGGATGACGACTGCACTGCTCGACGAAGAAACGCTCGACTCGAAGCGTATCGCCGAACTCCTCGCCGACGTTCCGAAGTGGCAGCACTCGCCGAGCGGATCAATGCGGATTCAGATCCCAGCCGGTATGCCGACACCTCCCAAAGACGGCGTGGCAGCTTCCCAGGCTGGCACCTAACCCCTACGCTGTCACCATGACTGTCGACAAGGACGCCATCGCTGCGGCGGTGCGGAACATTCTGGTAGCCATCGGTGAAGATCCTGATCGCGAAGGCTTGGCTGAAACCCCCGATCGGGTCGCCCGCATGTACGAGGAGCTCTTCGAGGGCATGCACCAGAACCCCGAGGAGATCGTCAAGTCGGTGTTCACCGAGGACGCGCATCGCGAGATCGTCATGGTTCGCGACATCCCCTTCTATTCGATGTGCGAGCACCATCTCGTTCCCTTCTTTGGGAAAGCTCACGTGGCCTACCTGCCCGATGGGGTGCTTACCGGACTCTCGAAGCTCGCTCGGCTGGTGGAAGCTTTCGCCAAACGCCCGCAGATGCAGGAGCGGCTTACATCCCAGATTGCCGACACTCTCATGGAGGCCGTCAAACCGCTTGGCGTTCTGGTTGTCATCGAGGCCGAGCACTTGTGTATGAGCATGCGAGGCGTTCAAAAGCCGGGGGCTTCCACGACTACGTCGGCGGTCCGGGGCATTTTCGCTTCCCGGGCGACCACCCGAGCTGAGGCCTTCGCTCTCCTCAACCGATGAACTGGCGGTTGCGCACGAGGACGCTGATCCTCGACCGGCCCTTGTTGATGGGGATCGTCAACGCCACGCCCGACTCGTTTTCTGACGGCGGCCAATTCGATTCACCCCAAGACGCGATCGATCATGCCCGGCAGCTCGTTGGCGAAGGTGCCGACGTGATCGATGTCGGTGGGGAGTCAACCCGCCCCGGGGCAGATCCGGTACCGGTCGATGAAGAACTCGCCCGGGTTATCCCGATCGTCGCGACGCTGACCGCCGAAGGCGTGGTCGTCTCAATCGACACGTCGAAGCCGCAGGTCGCGGTAGAGGCCCTCAAAGTCGGCGCAGAGATCGTCAACGATGTGACCGGCTTCCGGGACATCGCCATGCGGGAGATGGCCGTGGAATGGCAGCCGGGGGTGGTGGTCATGCACATGTCCGGGTCGCCTCGCAACATGCAGGAGAACCCCGAATACGCCGATGTGCTCGCCGAGGTAGGCAGTTACCTCATCACCCAGGCTGGTCTGTTGGAAGCGGCCGGACTGAGCTCCGATCGTATCTGTCTCGACCCGGGCATCGGTTTTGGCAAGACAACCGAACATAATCTTGATCTTCTGGCTGGAACCGGTGTTTTGGCCGGCCTGGGCTACCCGCTGATGATTGGGGCATCGAGAAAACGGTTCATCAGCAGCCTGCTGGGGGTTGAGTCCCTGGAAGAACGGGACTTCGCCACAGCCGTCTTGTCTGCGCTAGTGACCCATCTCGGGGCCAATGTGGTGCGGGTTCATAATGTTCACCTGTCTCGGCAGGCCGCCCTTCTCAGCTCGGCTATCGTGGCGGACACATGACAGGTCTAAAACCACGGGATTTCGTTTGGGTTATTGCCGGACGCTTGGCAGTAAGCCAGCGGATCGGTGGCCATGGCTTCCAGCATCGACGGGTCCGTCGCGAAGAAGAGATCATTTGGCTGCGAGAGAACGCCAAAATCAACACCCTCGTGTCGCTCTTGACCGGGAATCAGAACATCTCGTCCTATGAAGAGGCCGGTTTCGCGGTGACTCACGAACCGTTACCGGCTGAGCTGAACGTGGGGTCAGATGTGCCACGGGTGCTGAAGGCGATTCAGTCCGCACTGTCGCCCGGCAACGCAGTTGTACTCGTGCACCGCGACCTCGTTGACGAGACACTGGCAGGGCTGTTGGCCGCCTATCTCATCTATAGCGGCATGGTCGGCGACCCGATCAAAGCTGCTGCCGTCATCCAGGAGATTCTCGGACGCCCATTGGGTCCGGAAGCTCGGACGATGATGAATGCCGCTGCCCGGTGACCGATACGATTTCGCTACGCGGACTTGAAGTCTTTGCGTATCACGGTGTCCTCCCGCAAGAGGCGATTAAGGGTCAGACGTTTGCCATCGACATCGATCTGTCCGTGGACACGCACAAAGCCGGCTCGCTGGACGATCTGTCCGAGACCGTCGACTACGGAAAGCTCGCCGACGAAGTCGTAGCTCTCGCATCCGGTGAGCGTCATGATCTCATCGAAACGCTCGCTCACGAGATTGCCAAAATGTGTATGGCCCTGGATCCGGTCGCCGGTTGCATTGTTACGGTGCACAAACCGTCCGCCCCGATCCCGCACACGTTCAGCGACGTTTCGGTTTCGGTCCGGTACCCAAGGTAACGAATCATGCACGTTGCCATCGGGCTCGGGTCGAATCTCGGAGATCGTATCACCCACCTCCGAATGGCTGTAGGCCAGCTTGAGGAGCGCTTCGGTCCGTTGGTGGCCGTTTCTAGCTTGTATCGATCTGACCCGGTTGGCGGGCCCGAGCAGCCCGATTATCTCAATGCGGTGGCGGTAATTGACACCGATCGTACGCTCGACCAGGTCTTGGCGGCGTGCCTGGAGATCGAGCAGCTTGCCGGCCGGGCCCGCACCGAGCCTTGGGGCCCTCGCACCCTGGATCTCGACGTGCTGGCAGCTGCGGCGCCTCCGGTAACGACCGATCGCCTCACCGTGCCCCACCCCCGCGCCGCTGATCGACGGTTTGTACTCGAGCCCTTGGATGAAGTGTGGCCCGAGGCGGCCGTAGGCCCCGGCTCAGCCAGGGCTTCCCTCGAAAAGGTCCAGGACCAGAAGGTTGATCGTCTGGCCGAGTCTGATTGGGTCAAGGGGCTGTCCAAAGGTGGTTGGTGGGTGGTGGCGCAGGTTGTGCTGCTCATCTGGGTGATTGGCGGAGCTGTGCAACTCCCACCGTCGTCCAGCCTGTTCGGACGCTGGCTCGGAGCTGTTGTCGTCTTGAGCGGCCTCCTCTTCGGGCTGTGGGCAGGCCGGTCGCTCGGCAAGAGCCTCACTCCTTACCCTGAGCCGATGACGGGTGCCGCATTGGTTTCGCAGGGCCCGTACCGGCTCGTCCGCCATCCGATCTACGGCGGGATCATTATCGCTCTCGTCGGGCTGGCCCTGTTCCAGGGCTCGACTATGACCCTGGTCGGGGCTGTCGAAATGGGTGCGTTGTTCTGGCTCAAGTCCTCGTTTGAAGAGCGACGTCTGCTCATAGCTCATTCCAGGTACCGGCATTACCAGCAGGCGGTTCCCAGGCGCTTGATCCCGTTCCTGGTGTAGGCTCGGCCCCGGTCTGGTACCGCCTGGTGGATCGGAACCGAAAGGAAGCAAGGTATGGCTCGAATTGTCATTGTCGGCCCTGGGAGAGCCGGAATGTCCATTGGCCTCGCCGCCCGCTCGGCCGGTCATGAGATAGTCGCCCTGGCCGCTCGAGAGCCGCTCGCCACCGACCTGGCCGTATCCGTACCGATAGTCAGCAAGTTGCCTGATGCTGAGTTCGTATTCATTGCCGTGCCAGATGACGTCATCGGCGACGTTGCCGCCGTTATCCGGCCACCCGGCGGGGCGATCATTGCCCACTTCTCAGGTCGAACGTCGGTTGACGTGCTTGCTCCGCTCGGTTCGAAGGTCGGTTCGCTACATCCGTTGATGACACTTCCGTCGGGCCCGGTCGGTGCCCTGGCGTTGGCAGGGGCGGGGGCAGCCATCACCAGTAGGTCAGAGGCGGTTGCCAGTGCGCTCACGGTGTTTGCCGACTCGTTGGGCATGCGCCCCTTCCGATTGCCGGATCCGGCCAAGGACGCCTATCACGCCGGAGCCACCGCCGCATCAAACTACGTCGTGACGGCACTGGCGCTGGCCGAGCGCTTGTTCGCTGAGGCGGGTGTTCCTCTCGATGTGGCTGCGCCGCTCGTTGCTGCGGCGGTAGCGAACGTTTTCGAGTTGGGAGCCATGGAGGCACTGACCGGCCCGATAGTTCGGGGCGATGTCGGCACAGTGGTCGCCCAGCGAGCCGCCGCCCGCCAAGCGGACGTCGAGGACAGTTTTGTGGCGCTCGGCCGGGCTACCGCCCTCCTGGCCGGAACCTGGGATACCGTTGGTGAGGCGCTGGCATGAGGATTGTCGAAACGTTTGCCGAGTGTCGCTCGCTTGCCACTGGTTCGACCGGACTCGTACCAACGCTCGGTTTTGTTCACGAGGGCCATCTCGATTTGATGAGCCGTTGCCGTCGCGAAAACGATCTCGTGATCTCGAGCCTGTTCGTGAACCCGCTGCAGTTCAACGACCCGGCCGATTTCGACGCCTATCCGCGCAAGTTCGAACGGGATGCCCGCTTGATGGAAGAAGCAGGCGTCGATGTGCTGTTTGCCCCCGCTTTGGAGGAGATGTATCCCGTTAAGCCGGTGACTGCGGTGGTCGTTGAGGGCATCACCGAATCCATGGAAGGGGCTCATCGGCCCGGCCATTTCGAAGGCGTCGCCACGGTCGTCACGAAGTTGCTGGCCGGTATTCAACCTGATCGTGCCTATTTCGGGAAGAAGGATGCTCAACAGCTGACCATGGTGACCCGGTTGGTGGCAGACCTGTCTTTGCCCGTCGACATTGTGGCCTGCTCAACCGTTCGGGAGTCTGACGGGCTGGCGCTGTCGAGCCGCAATGTCCGGCTGGCTGGCGAGGCTCGGCGGTCGGCGGCACGTCTCTCGCAAGGGCTCTTCGCGGCAGCCGATCTCGTTGCATCGGGTGAACGTGATGGCGCGCAGATCGAGCGAGCTGTGGCTGATCAGCTGGTTGGAATATCGGCCGAATACGTGACACTGGCCGATCGGGCCAGTGCCGAACCCATCGTTCGTCTCGATCGACCCGCCTTCCTGGCCGCTGCTGTCGAAGTGGGTGGGGTACGTCTCATCGACAATGTGTGGCTGGAACCGGATGGATCGTCCGACCGGGGTTGGCGTCTCGAGGAAACCAGCATTCTCTATGGGGACGAGCTTTGATGTTGTTGGCTCTGAACGTCGGCAACTCGCAGACCGACATTGGCGTGATGTCCGACGGACAGCTGGTGCAGCACTGGCGCGTGTCAACCGCGGTTGATCGGACGGCCGATGAGTATCTGCTGCTGCTACGCGGATTGTTGAATGACCAGGCGGTGACCGTTACCCGTGCGGCGCTTGCCTCAGTCGTCCCGGCCGTGTCACAGGCGCTCGGTCTGGCACTCGGACAGCTCGTAGACTCGGTGCTAGCCGTTGGCCCAGGGGTGAAGACCGGCATGCCGATGTCGGTCGACAACCCCCGCGAGGTTGGCGCCGACCGGGTGGCGACGGCGGTAGCCGCCAAACAGTTCTATGGGCATCCGGTCATTGTCATCGGCTTCGGGACGGCCATAACCGTCGATGTGGTCGGGGTCGACGGTGCCTTCGTGGGTGGGGCCATCGCCAGCGGGATCGAGGTGTCGCTCGACGCCCTGGTTGACTCGACTGCGGCTCTTCGCAGAGTGGCGCTGACTCCGCCGGTCCATGTCATTGGTCGTAACACCGTTGAAGCGATTCAGTCAGGCATGGTCTACGGGTACGCCGGGTTGGTCGACGGTCTCGTCGAACGGGCTCTCAACGAGCTCGGCGCTGAGGCGCTCCTGGTTGCAACTGGTAGCGGGGCACCAACGTTGGTCCCGCTCCTGGCCAGAGATTACGTCGTCGACGACGTGCTGGCGTTGCGTGGATTGGGTCTGCTGAGCGAGAGAAATCGATGACCGCGCCTCCACCGGTAGGCGGTAAGGTGTCGCCCTATGTCTGATGAACCAACCGAAGAACTAGATGATCGCGCCGGCCTCGCCGATCATCCGCTTACGGCGGTCCGATTGGACAAGCTCAATGAACTCAGGGCGCGGGGACTAGACCCCTACCCCCACACGTTCCGGCGTGATGCTTCGGCTGCGTCAATTCACGATGCCCACCCCGGTCTCGATCCGGGTGCTGAAACCGGTGAGATGGTCACGGTGGCTGGACGGCTGTTGAACGTGCGCTCATTCGGGAAACTGCGCTTCGGGGTTCTCCAGGATCACTCAGGACAAATCCAACTCTTCGTGTCCAAGGCGGTGCTCGGCGATGAAGCGTTTGAGGTCTTTGATCTCATCGACAATGGGGACTGGGTCGGCGCCCACGGTGAAGTAATCACGACGAAAAAGGGTGAACTGAGTATCCGGGTCGACCGGTTTGAGCTACTCGCCAAGTCGTTGCGCCCGTTGCCCGACAAATGGCACGGGCTCCAAGACCAGGAACGTCGATACCGTCAGCGGTACCTCGACTTGACGGTCAACGAAGAGGCGAGAGCGACCGCCCTCGCCCGAATTGCCACGGTCAGATCGCTGCGGCGATCGTTTGAGGACCGGGGTTTTCTTGAGGTTGAAACGCCGATGCTCCAGGTCAAGCCCGGGGGTGCCCTGGCCAAACCCTTTGTCACGCACCATAAGGCGCTCGATCTTGATATGTACTTGCGGATCGCCCCCGAGCTGTATCTGAAACGGCTCATCGTTGGTGGGATGGACAAGGTCTTCGAGATCAATCGGAACTTCCGTAATGAGGGGATCGACACGACGCATAACCCCGAGTTCACGATGCTCGAGTCCTATGAGGCGTTCGCCGACTACGAAGACGTCATGACGATGACGGAGCAAGTCATTGCCGCCGCCGCCGACGAGGTAACCGGCAGTTCGGTCGTTACCTATCAGGGGCGCCAGGTCGACTTCACCCCACCTTTTCGCCGGTTGTCGATGCTTGATGCGGTCAACGAACAGCTCAGTCTTGAACTCGGCTACGACACGCCGCTCGACGAGTTGCGCCGGATTGCGGGCGACCTACAGATCAACGTTGAGGCCGCCTGGGGTCCCGGCAAGCTGATCGCTATGTTGTTTGAAGCCACCGTTGAGGATCGTTTGTGGGAACCCACCTTCGTGATCGACCATCCGGTTGAGGTATCGCCGCTTTCCAAACGCCACCGGACAAATCCGGATGTCACGGAGCGGTTCGAACTGATCGTGGCCGGTCGCGAGCTGGCGAATGCGTTCACCGAGTTGAATGACCCGGCGGAGCAGCGGCGACGGTTTGAATTGCAGGCGGCGGCGAAAGCTGCCGGAGACGACGAGGCTCATCCGATCGACGAAGATTATGTTCGAGCCCTCGAGTACGGCCTTCCGCCGACCGGTGGTTTGGGAATTGGCGTGGATCGTTTGGTCATGGTGTTGACCGATCACGCCAGCATCAGAGAAGTCGTGCTGTTTCCTCACCTCAGGCCGGAGTAAATCCGACCAGCCGGTCACTCAGACCGGGCCGCAGTGACCTGATCGAGAAGAAACTGAGCGAGGCTCGACAGAACGGCCCGGCTCGGAATGTCCGGCAGGGTCGCCGACCGCGGCATCTGCGGTCGCAATACGCCGTTCGGCCTCCGCCAGGGACTGGTCCACATACCCGCCGGCCCGCACGATCGAAATCACCTGATTGACAGCCTCGTCGTCATACGGTGGCTTTCCGAGGAGTTGGCGGATGCGGTAGCCGTCGGTGTCGTTGGCAGCCATGAGGACCGGCAACGTCATCTTGCCCTCTCGAATGTCCGATCCGGAGGGCTTCCCGAGAAAAGACTCGGTGGCAACGAGATCGAGCGCGTCGTCGGCGATCTGGAAAACCAGGCCGAGTTCCCACGCCCAGTCGGACAGCGCATCAACGGTTGCCTGGTCGGCGTCAGCGGCCATCGCCCCGAGGCGCGCTGAAGTTCGAATCAGTGCGGCGGTCTTGCCACCAATGACCCGGAAATACGCAGCCGGATCGTGATCAAGGTCGAAATCGAGCTGGAGTTCGAGGGTCTGACCCTCCACCAGTTCGGCATAGGTGCTGGCGAGCAATCGAACGGACTCCTGGCCGAGATGCGTGGCGGCTACTTCAGAAGCACGGGCCATCAAGAAGTCGCCGGCGAGGATGGCCACCGTGTTGTCCCAGTTGGCGTTCGCCGAATCTGCGCCGCGACGCGTCTCGGCTTCGTCGATCACATCGTCGTGATAGAGGCTGCCGAGGTGGATCAGCTCAACGGCGACGCCTGCCTCGATCGGGCGGTGGTCTTTGGTCGGGCCGAAGTCGGCGGCGATCAGGGCCAGGAGCGGTCGGAAACGTTTACCTCCGGCCGCCAGCAGGTGCTGCGCGATTTTGGTGAGGAAAGGGTCGCGCGATTCGGACGCCTCCATGAGGCGAGATTCCGTACGTTCGATCTGCTCCCATACGTGTGGGAGGGGGACCATCTCCTGGATGCTTGGTACGTCCATCGCCTCGGGCCTCCTCGTCTTCCCGTTCCATGCTACCGGCCGATCCGCCGGTCAGAAATCGGGCTCGGAGGACACCGGATCTGTCGTGCTCAATATCGGTCCGGTTCAAGTCCGCAGGAGTATCCGGGCACGGGGGCTATAATCGCCATGCACGGTCTCGTTATCAGGGGTCCTTAGTTCAGAGAGGCGGTAGCCGTGTTCGAACGATTTACAGACCGAGCCCGTCGGGTGGTTGTACTAGCGCAGGAAGAAGCGCGTCTGTTAAACCACAACTACATCGGCACCGAGCACATTCTGCTCGGCTTGATTCACGAGGGCGAGGGTGTAGCTGCGAAAGCTCTCGAGTCCCTCTCCATTAATCTTGAGTCGGTTCGTCAACAAGTAGTGGAAATCATCGGTCAGGGCCAGCAAGCCCCGAGCGGTCATATTCCGTTTACGCCGCGCGCCAAGAAGGTGTTGGAGCTGTCGCTACGCGAAGCCTTGCAGCTTGGCCATAACTACATCGGCACCGAGCACATCCTGCTCGGACTCATTCGCGAAGGTGAAGGCGTTGCCGCCCAGGTTCTCCAAAAGCTGGGCGCCGACCTTCCCAAGGTCCGCCAGACCGTTATCCAACTGGTCAACGGTCCCCAGCGCGATGAGCCGTCTTCGTCCGGGAGCTCCAGTAGCTCATCCGGGCGTGGCTCGTCCGAGTCGGCCGCCTCCGGGTCGACGGTGCTCGACCAATTCGGCCGCAACCTCACGCAAGCGGCCCGCGACCACAAACTCGATCCGGTCATCGGCCGTCATCGCGAGATCGAGCGAGTCATGCAAGTCCTGTCTCGCCGCACCAAGAACAACCCGGTGCTCGTTGGTGAACCTGGCGTCGGGAAGACCGCGATTGTTGAGGGCTTGGCCCAGAACATCGTGTCCGGCGAAGTTCCGGAGACCTTGACGGGTAAACAGCTCTATACCCTCGACCTCGGATCCCTCGTTGCCGGCTCCCGGTATCGCGGTGACTTTGAGGAGCGCTTGAAGAAGGTGCTCAAAGAGATCCGCACGCGCGGTGACATCATTCTGTTCATCGACGAGATCCACACCCTGGTTGGTGCTGGTGCCGCCGAAGGAGCCATCGACGCCGCTTCGATCCTCAAGCCCATGCTGGCCAGGGGCGAGCTGCAAACCGTCGGAGCTACAACTCTCGAGGAGTATCGCAAGTACCTCGAGAAGGATTCGGCGCTGGAGCGACGCTTCCAGCCGGTGCAGGTCGACGAACCGTCGGTTGCCGACACGATCTTGATTTTGAACGGTCTCAAAGACAAGTACGAAGCTCACCATCAGGTGCGCTACACCGAGCAGGCCCTGGTCAACGCCGCCAATCTGGCTGACCGGTATCTGGCCGATCGTTGCGAC
>CAWIFX010000045.1:0-22178 GCA_963835515.1 uncultured Acidimicrobiia bacterium
CGTGGGCGATCGTGTCGATCCACGCTTGCGGGTAACCAAGATCGAGCGGCACGTAGACGGCTCCGGAACGCACGATCCCCACTATGGCGGCGACGAAGTCGGCTCCCCGGGGCATTTGGATCCCCACCGTGTCCCCCGGCCCAACTCCGGCCTTGGACAGCATTTTCGCTACTTCATGGGATGCGGCGCCGATCTCGGCATACGAGTACGAACTATCGCCATCGGTTACCGCGGTGGCCGACGCCACCCGCCCGATGACGCCGTCTACGAGTTCGATCAGACCGGCGCTGGTTATCGATCTCGGCTCCGACTCGGGACCGGTCGGTTCGAGTCGCAGCATGTCGATGCGGACGTCGGGGTCACCAGCCACTGCGCTCAGCAGGGCCGAGAAGTGTTCGGCCATCGCGTCGATGGTGCTTTGATCGTAGAGGTCGCTTCTGAACTCCAAGAGGAACCTCACGTCGCCACGGACGTTCGAGACGTGGGTTCGAATGTCGAACTTTGCCGGATGCGGGCCTAACGGGATCCCAAGGGGAACGGTCACCAGGTGCGGCAACGAGAGTTGAGCCATCTGCACGGACCGAAGGTCGAACATGGTTTGGAAGATCGGTGTTCGCGACGGATCTCGGGGTGCGTCTATGTGTTCAACCACTGCGTCGAAGGGCACGTGCCTGTGAGCCAAAGCGTCGAGGACTGTCGATCGGATCTGGTTGAGAAACCGGCGGATTGTCATCCCCGGGTCGATCCGTATGCGGATCGGAAGTGGGTTGACGAAGAAGCCGACGACGTTCTCCATCTCAACGCTATTGCGTTCGTTGCTCGGGATTCCAATGACAAAATCGTCTTGCCGTGTGGATCTGTGGATGAGCAGGGCGTAGGTGGCCAGGTAGGCCATAAATGGCGTCATACCTTCATCTTGTGCGAGACGTTGCATGGCATCGGAGACGTCCCGATCCACCTCGCATCTCACCAGACCGGCTTCTCCTCCCGAATAAGGGGGCCGGATTCGGTCGGCGGGCAGATCCAGATTTGATGTCGATCCCTCCAGTGTCTTCAGCCACCAGTCCAGGTCAGGATCGTCTGGTGTGAGCTGACGCGCCTGCTGTGTGGCGAACTGGGCGTACGAGGTGAGCACGTCAGGAAGGTCGGCTGGACCACCACTGAGATAGGCCGCGTAGAGCGCCTCGAGGTCGTTGCGGACGATGGACATCGAGTCGGCGTCCGTGGCGATGTGGTGGGCAACGATCGAGAGGATGTGATCATCGGGGGCGATCCTGAAGACGGTGGTCCGGATCGGATGTTCGGTGGCCAGATCAAACGGTGCGAATGCCTCGTTCTGTAGCGCTGCCGAAATGTCGTCGGTAGACGGGGCCACGTCGGTAGACGGGGCCACGTCGATGATTTTCAGTGGTGCGTGGCGCGGCTCGTCGACGACCTGGAACGGGATACCACCTTCTTCCTGGATGCGTGTCCTGAACACCGGGTGCCGCACGATGATCGTGTCGATGGCATGCTGCAACGCCTCGAGAGAGAGGTCGCCCTTCAGCCGCACTCGCCAGGGTGTGTGGTAGTCACCGGCTTCAGGAGTGAGCATGTGAAGAAACCACAAGCGGCGCTGGGCGAAAGACAGAGGGCTACGGACGATCGCCGCGCTGGCCGGGGTTAGTGGAGCTTCTGTCTGGGTGCCGTCCTGAAGCTTCTCGATCTCACCGACGAAGGATCTGGGAGTTGGCGACTCGAAGATTGCGCTGATGGGAAGACCGATATCCCACTCTGCGTCGATCCGTGAGAATGCTCGGATCGCGGTGAGTGAATGGCCGCCGAGTTCGAAGAAGTTGTCATCGGGACCGACCTTGGTTCCTATGACTTCGCCCCAGATGTCGCACATGCGGGCGAGCAAGTCCGGATCGACAGTACCGGGCTGATCTGACGGTAGTGACATCGCAGAACCGACCGCAGATGGACTGGACCGAGCACCAGCCTTCGCGTGAATCACGGAGTCCGGGTTTGTTACAAGCCGGTGCGCCAGTCGGTCGAAGTTGTCGATCAGTTGTTCGATGGTTGATGCATCGAAGAGATCGGTGTTGTAGACGAGATTGCCCGCCAGGGCGTCACCGTCGGCTTCGAGGTACATGGTGAAGTCGAACTTCGAAGCTTCTGACTGACGTTCCACCTGTACGGCCTCGACCCCGGAGAAATCCGGAGCGGCGCTGAAGGCGGAGACGCCGTACTGGAACAACACCTGGAAGAGCGGTGACCGGTCAGCGAACCGAGCCGGAGCTACCGCCCGCACGACGTGTTCAAACGGAACTTCGCGATGGTCGAATGACTCCAGGACCGTCCGTCGGACCGCGCGGAGGACGTCACGGAAGCAAGCGCCTGGTTCGAGTTTGTGCCGGATCGCCAAGGTGTTCACGAGGAAACCGATCAACCCCTGGGTGTCGCCAGAGCCGCGATCAGCACTGGGTATGCCGACGACGACATCATCGCTTCCCGACCGCTCGTGCAGATGTGCGATGAAGACGGCCAGACTGAGCATGAACCCGGTCACTGACTCCTGTCGAGCCAGGGCCTGAAAGTCATTCTTGGTGGTGTGCTTGAGGACGAACCGGAGGTTTTGGCCGCCGAACGTCATGATGGGTGGGCGGGCCCGGTCGGTCTTGAGGTCAAGGATGTCCGGGGCGCCCGCAAGGTGATCACGCCAGTACGCCAGGTCGTCTTCGTACCCGCCTTCCTCGAGTGCCTGGCGTTGCCGGATCGAGTAATCGACATACTGAATGGGTAGTGGATCCAGCTTCGGCTCCGCACCGACGCGGAGGGCGTTGTAGATGGACGAGAGCTCCGTGAACAGGATCGGCATCGACCATCCGTCACTAGCGATGTGGTGCAGAACGCTGACGAGCAGGTGTTCGTCTGGCGCCAGGCGCACGACGGTGGTGCGCCAGATCGCATCGCGAGCGAGATTGAAAGGATACGCCGCTTCCTCGCTGCGGATCCGGGTGGCCTCGGCCCGTTTGTCGCCAGACCAGTCGCCCAAATCGATAAGAGCGAACTGAACCGGCCCCGGTGGATCTACTTCCTGGAACGGGTCGCCATCAGTGGCGACGTAGCGAGTCCGGAGGATCTCGTGACGGGCGGCGAGATGTTCGCAAGCACGCTGGAGCGTGCCGACGTGGAGCGGACCGCTCAGGATGTAGGCCTTCGTGATACTGTAATTGTCGCTCCCGGGATACATCCGGTCGAGCACCCACAGGCGTTCCTGTGCCGACGACAAAGGAGCCCGCTTCACGCGCTGACCGCCGACGCCTGACTTACGATTCCTGGCTTCGAGCAACGCTCGCTTGGCGGGCGACAGCTGGGAGATTCGATCTGCTTGGTGGGTGGGTACAGGGCCATTTGAGTCCGGCCTCTGCTTGGCAGGTTCGCCGCTAAGGCGACGTTCCAACAGCGCTCGCTTGGCGGGGGAGAGGGCCGCGAGGCGATCCTCACGCGGGCGGGGCGTGGGATCGGATGTCACGATGGACGATTCCGCCACGAGTTGGCTGATTTGGGCGCGGTCGATCTTGCCGTTTGCGTTGACCGGCAACGCGTCTACAACTACATAGCGGGCGGGGATCGCAACCCGCGGGATGGTTGGGGCAAGGTGTTCGCGCAAGGCTCCGGTCGTGGGCGGGTCGCCGTATGGAACGATTGCAGCATCCACGCGAACAACCCGGCCGCCGTGTTCGATCGGAACGACTACCGCCCGCTTTATGGTCGGATGCTGTTCAAGTTTTGTTTCAATCTCGCCAGGTTCGATTCTCACCCCGAGAATCTTCATCTGCAGGTCGGTTCTCCCGAGGACCACAAGGGCTCCATCGTTACGCGTCTCGCCGAGATCGCCCGTTCGATAAACGATGTCATCGGGGTCGCCGGTGAGCGGGTTGACGACGAACGACTTGTCTTCGTCGACGTTGATGTATCCGAGTGTGCCGAACACGGTCCGGATGACGATCTCGCCTCGCGAGGCTGGCTGGTCCGCTTCGTCGAGGATAAGGATTTCCGTTCCAGGCAGAGGGCTACCGATCGGGATTGAGTCGTCATCAGGTGTTTCGCCAACAACCTGGAAGGTACGAATAAAGGTGGTTTCGGTTGGACCGTAGAAGTTCACGAGTTCCCCCGAGGGAGATACCCGTGATCGCCACTCTGAGACCAAACGGCTCGTCAGGATCTCGCCGGAAAAGAACACCCAGCGAAGACTGGAAGTAGATGGTTCCAACGATTCGAGCCACATCTCTGCGTGCGATGGCGTCGCGTTTATCACGGTGATCCGTTGGTTTCGTAGCCAGCCGATCGCCTCGTCTGGATCGAGGGGATCAGGAGCAACCACGATCCGAGCCCCGGTGAGCAGGGGCACGAAGATTTCCCGCATCACGGCGTCGAAACCGAGGTTGCGGGTTAGTGCCACCCGGTCGGATTCGTCGATGGCGAAGGTCTCGGCCATCCAGTGCATGAAGTGGGTGAAGCCGCCCCACGATCCGAGGATTCCCTTCGGTTTTCCACTGGATCCTGAGGTGAAGAAGATGTAGGCCGGGTCCGACCGGGTGCGAGCCACAACTTCAAGGTTGGCCGCCGGCTCGTGGTCGGGCCAGGCAGGGAGACGTATAAGGGGAACATTCTCGGAAACCAGTGCGTCCCCTTGGCCGATTTGGACAACGACGCTTGCTCCCGATTCGATGGTCATTCGCTGCCGGCGTTCGACTGGAGTCGACGTATCCAGCGGGACCACAACCCCACCGACGGCAAGCGTCGCGATCATGGACGCCACGGCAGCTGGTCCGCGCGGACCGATGATGGCCACCCGGTCGCCAGGAACGACGCCATGCTTTTTGAGGGAGTCAGCAATCTCCGCCGACCATTGGCTCAGCTGGCGATTGGTGAGCGCCTGACCGGACGCCTCAATCGCCACACGATCCGGTTCCTGACCAGCCCTTTCAGCGAACGATTCGATGACCGAAGGGGACTCATCGTGGCGTACGTCGGTCCGGGTTGGTCCGCGGCCGCCCATCAGTCTTGGCCTGCGTCAAGTTGCCGCATCATCGCCTCGGCCTCTTCGTCGGTCATTTGCTCAAGAGCCGTCAAGAAGTCATCCAGGCCAGTGTCGCCATTGAGGTCATTGTCGTCGCCAGGCACGGATCCGAACGTTTGGTCGGTCTCCTCCGGACTCGTTCCTCGGGCGGTGGCCGTGATCATGTCTGAGAAGGCACCGAAGGTGGGGTATTCGAACAGTTGGGTGAGTTCGATCGCCAGGTCGAGTTGGGCCTTGATCCGGGAGATCACCTTGATGGCGAGCAGTGAATGGCCACCGAGGGCGAAGAAGTCGTCCTGGCGTTCGACCGCTTCGACGCCTAGAACGTCGCACCAGATGCGCTCGATCGCGTCGACGTGATCTAGCGCAGCTGCGGGCGGGTCGACCGTCTTGATTTCGTCCCTCAGGAGGGCGTTTCCGTCGACCTTGCCTCCGATGGTCAAAGGGATTTCCGGGACCTGTGTCAGCTTGGCCGGCACCATGAATTTAGGTATTCCGAGAGAGTCCCGCATAGCTTGAAGATCGATTGGTGAGCCGTCGTCGGTGGTGACGAAGGCGCGGAGTTCTAGCTCGCCGTTGGTCGCCGGACTGGCGACTACCACCGCAGCGTCGATGCCTGCCACCGCCCGAAGGGCGGCTTCGACCTCGGCGGGCTCGACCCGGTAGCCCCGGATCTTGACCTGTCGATCCACCCGGCCGATGACCTCAAGGGTTCCGTTCGGTAGCCAACGGCCGACATCTCCGGAGCGGTACATTCGGGTTCCTTCGAGTTTCGAGAATCGGTCGGGTGTGAATCGCTGTGCGGTGAGTTCGGGTGCGTTGAGATAGCCTCGAGCCACCAACGGTCCACCGAGGAATAGTTCCCCATGAATTCCGATGGGAGCCAGTTCGCCGAGGCTGTCGAGCACATAGACCTGAGATGGAGCTCTCGGCGGTCCGATCGAGATCCATTCATGGGTAGCCGGCTGTGGCTCGGGGAAGTCGTTCGCGGCGACCCAGACCGTCACCTCCGTCGGTCCGTACGAATCGATGGTGCGGATGCTTCCCCCGGTCATTTCGAGCCACGTGTTGATGATGTCTGCCCGCACCTGCTCGCCACCGAACGCGATGAGCTTGAGGGTGTCGGGCACCGTGGAGTTGGTCGCGACGAGTTCTTCGACCAGGACGTGAAAGAAGCCGGCCGAGATGCGCAGGTGGGTGATCTGGTGGTCAGCCAGCCAGCCTACGAGACGAGGAATCGAGTAGATCGAAGCGTCGTCCCGGACCACAACCGTGGCACCACCGACGAGGGCGGCGTGCAGGCTGTTCATGTGGGCGTCGAACGACAGGCTGTGGAACCAAACGATCCGATCGCCGACACCGAGGGGCTCGAAGTTGGCGCACTGTTCGAGGAACCAGGCCACATTTCCTTGGTCGATCATGACTCCTTTGGGCGGTCCTGTCGACCCAGACGTGTACAGGAGATAGGCGAGATCTTGCGGGTTCGGTTTGCCGGGAAACGGTGGTTTCTCTTCGGCGACCAAATTCGAAATCTCGACGACCTTGAGCCCGTCGGGCCTCGGTGATGTGACCCGGGTGGTCAGTATGAGTCCCGGCTTGGTCTGTTCGATGACGGTTTCGAGCCATTCGCTGGTCAGCTCAGCGTCGATCGGCACGTAGGCCACTCCGGCTCGCATGGCCCCGAAAACGGCGGCGGCAGCTTCGATACTGCGGTCAGCGTGCAGGATGACGGTGTCCTCCGCTGCCAGGCCCTGATCCGCCAATGACCAGGCGATGGCATCCACCATGCGGTCGAACTCGGCGTAGGTAACGCGTCGAGCACCATCTTCCATGGCGACTACCTCTGGCCACCGTTGCGCGGTGGCACGGAGACCGTCGGCTGCTAGTTCGGGCACCGGCAGATACGGAGATTCGTCCGGGTTGAAGACCTCAAGAAGGGTCCGCCGCTCGTCGTCGCCCATCAGCGGAATATCCAGAATGGTTGGGTCAGCGTTTCCGCCAACTGCTTCAAGCAACCGGGCGTAGTGTCCCAGCCATCGTTCGATCGTGGTCTGCTCGAACCTCTCCGGGTGATAGGAAAAGGTGATGGTTGCTCCGGAGGGAGTGGTGGTTGCCCGGACGGTGAGGTGGTTGGACGGGCCGAGCTGTGGCTCGAGAACGCCGACCTCGAGGTAATTCGACACGCGGCGTTCGTGGTGGAAGTCACGCATCTGGAAATGCACCCGATAGAGCGGTACCCGATCGGCCGACCACGGCCTGACCGCACCGAAAATCTGGCCGTAGGGCACGGAAGAGTTCTCGAGTGCTTCGAGCGTCGTTCTTCGGGTCTGTTCAACGACACTTGAGAAGTTCGGGTTGCCTTGGAGGTGGGTTCGAATTGGAACCAGGTTGATGAAACAACCGATCAGGTTTTCGGTCTCAGACCGCGGGCGGCCGGGTGTCGGAACGCCGACGACGACGTCGTCGACCCCGGCGTGGCGAGCGATGAGTACCTCCAGTGCTGCGAGGAGGACCATGAACAGCGTGGCGTTGTGCCGTTTGGCGAGATCTTCGAGACCGGACATGACGTTCCGAGCGATCTCGATCGTCACCGGACTGGCAACGGCTCCGGGAGCGACGGCCCGGTCTTCGGGCAGATCTAGGTCCGGCGGTAGGTCGCCGAGCTGACGGCGCCAATATTGAAGCTCGGTTTCGAACGACTCGTCGGAGGTGGTGGTGCGTTCCCAGCGGGCATGATCTGCATAGTCGATGGTTAGGTCCGGGAGACCTGTGGCGCTGGTGCCTTCGACGGCTGCGTCGTAGTGAGCGACTAGCTCGTTTACGAGCAGCGGTTCGGACCAGCCGTCGAACACGATGTGGTGCATCGCGAACGCGAGTAAATGGTCCGAGGGCGATATCCGAATCAGGAGCGGGACAAAGGGTGCCTCGTTCCCGAGGTCAAAGGCGCGAGTCGTGTGTGCTGCGGCGAGTGATCGGGCCGCCCGGACGGGATCAGGCTCGTTCGAGACATCATGGATTGGCGTCGGAGGTAGCGGATGTCCCGAAACCTGCACTGGCTCGCCGCCCTCGAGCGGAAACGTCGACCTCAGTACCGGATGCCTTCGCACCACAGCATTGATTGCCTCGTGCAAAGCGGTTGCGTCAAGATCGCCCCGCAAGCTCAGCCAGAGCGGCCGGTTGTTCGTGGGTTCGTCAGCTGCGAGTTGGGCGGTCAACCACAGGCTCTGCTGCACGTGCGTGAGGGGGGCGGTGGTTGACTCGGTGTGGGGGATGGAAGTTGCGCGACTCAGCCGTTCTGAAATCAGCGCGTCGATTGCCGATCGGCGCGATTCATCAGACATCAGATAACAGCAATTCGTCAACGAGGTCCGCTTGAGCGGCGACAGTGGGCCGATCGAAGAAAGCCACGATGGATGGATCTATCTGGAGGCGCTCTCGCACCCGGTTCAGCAGTCTCATCGCGAGCATCGAGTCGCCACCGAGTTCAAGGAAACGGTCCTCCACCGAAACGGAAGGGCGATCGAGGACCTCGGACCAGATTCCGGCGATGATCTCTTCAGTGAGAGTTCGCGGGCCTACCCATTCGCCGCTAGCGCCCTCAAGGTCATCGAGATCGGAAAGGCCGAGGCGTTCGGCCATACCGATACGTTGCAACTTGCCGGTTGGACCCAGGGGCAGCGTCTCCATGAAGATGATCCGACGTGGCACCTTGGCCGAGGACAGGCGAGTTTCGACCCACTGGCGTAGGGCGAGTTCTTCGATCGTCGCCCCCGGCTCGAGAACCACCGCCGCGGCAGGCTGCTCTCCGAGGCGTTGGTCAGGTACGCCGAACGCCAGGGCCTGGCGGACCTGTTCGTGATCAAGGAGGACCTCGTCGATTTCTCGCGGTGCGATGGTCTCGCCGGCGCGATTGATCATCTCCTTCGACCTGCCGGTCAGGGTCAGGTAGCCGTCCTCGTCTAATTGGCCGAGATCGCCGGTCCGGAACCAACCGTCGACGAAAGCGCCTTCAACCGGTGTCAGGTAGCCCGAGGTCACATTGGGTCCCTTCACGACGACTTCGCCGACCTCATGGCTCCTTTGATGGATCTCACCCTCAGTGAGAATGGCGACCTCGGGACCGGCGGCAATGCCCACTGACCCCGGTTTACGGTTGGCGGGCGGGAGCGGGTTGCAGGACATCTGATGGGCAGCTTCGGTCATGCCGTAGGCCTCGACCACCGGAGCGCCAAACGCGGATTCCAGGCCTTCCATTACCGCGGGTGGGAGCGAGGCTGAGGAGGAGCGAATGAAGCGCAGCTGAGGCAGTTCGAGTTCCGGGTTGGATTTCACTCGCTCGAGAATGGACTGATGGATCGTCGGTACTGCCGTGTACCAGGTGGGGGATGTTTCGTTCATCCAGTCGAAGAAGTGTGTGGCCAGGTATCCGGGCGTGGCGACGATCGATCCGCCGGAGCGAAGGGGAGCAAGGAGCGCAGCCACAATTCCGTGGATGTGGAACAACGGCATCACGTTCAGGACACGATCGGTCTGGGTGAGGTTGAGCGTATTCGCGACGTGGGTCGCCGAAGCTGTCATGTTTCCATGGCTAAGTGGGACCATTTTTGGTCGCGAAGTGGTCCCGGATGTGTGCAGAATCATCGCCACGTCGCCTGGATCTGGCGCGGGAAAGGCACGGGCGGCAGCAGGGCCACCATCGAGGATCGTCACGGATCCGGCTGTCGAACCGGGAGCAATCCGGAGCAGCGGTACGCCAGCTTCCGTGCAGGCTTCGACGAGTTCTGCGGAGGTTTCCGGGGTGACGATCATCAATGCAGGGCGTAGATCTGCCAGGTAGAACGACAGCTCAGCCGGCTTGAACGAAGGATTGAGCGGCGCGGCGATTCCGACACTCGTCGAAGCCAAAAAGATCGTGACGGCTTCGGGCCCGTTGTTCACGAGCGTTGCTACGACGTCTGTGCGAGTCACGCCAAGCCCACTGAGGGTCGAGGCGAGTTGCTCGACCGCTTGGGACACGTCAGTCCCCGATGACGGAGCCCGGTCGGGAGCGAGGAGGACGTCAGGGCTTAACGAGTCAAGCGAGCGAACGATCTCGACAATTGTTCTCATTTCCCCTACCCCAGTTTGCCCCGAATCCACTTTAGTGGTGACTGAGAGTGAGATCAATGGGTCAAACGCATCATCGCTCAATCCCTGTCAACCGTCGCGCTAGGCGTGGATAAGCGCCGGTCCGTCTGATGTTACTCGCGTACACTTCCCGTATGACTGCCGCTCACGTGACCGATTGGCTACTTGATCCCGATGATTCGGACCCTTCTATCCGTTGGCAGGTGATGCGTGATCTGCTGGATTCCCCGGAGTCGGAATGGCAAGCCGAGCGCGCCAGAGTGGTGTCGGAAGGTTGGGGCCCTCGCCTCATGGCCCACGAGGATGCCGATGGACAATGGGCGGGTGGCGCTCACTTCCCCGCCGGTTTCCAGTGGGGGGAAGAAGAGGGCCAGCCTTGGACTTCGACCAGCCATGCCTTGTCGCAGCTCCGTGAATTCGGGTACGACCCGGCCTCGGAGCAGGCTCTTCGGGCTGTAGAACTTATCGGCGCAAACTGCCGGTGGGAGCACGACAATCAGCCGTACTGGGAGGGTGAGGTCGAGCCGTGCATCAACGGGAACTTGGTCGCCAACGGCACCTACTTTGGCGTTGATATGTCTCCAGTTGTCGAGAGGCTCGTTGGCGAGGTACTTGAAGACGGCGGCTGGAACTGCGAGGCCGAGAATGGCTCCGTTCGGTCGTCCTTTGACACCACGATCAACGTTCTCGAAGGTCTGCTCGAATATGAGCGTGTCACCGGCGGCACACCCGAATCGCAGGCGGCTCGAAGGTCTGGCGAGGAGTATCTGCTCAAGCGCCATCTCTTCCGCAGGCTCAGTACGGGCGAGCCTGCTGATCGCAAATATCTCTTTCTCTCGCATCCGAATCATTGGCACTACGAGGTCTTGCGCGCCCTCGACTACTTCCGGGCAGCCTCCGTCGTCGCTGGCCAGCCGCCCGACCCTCGACTGGCCGAAGCCATTGAGCATGTTCGCTCGCGGCGCCTCGACGACGGCAGGTGGCCGCTTGATTGGAAACCAACGGGGCGCGTCTGGTTCGACGTCGACGACGGCGCCGACCGACCGTCCCGCTGGGTGACGCTGCGAGCCCTGAGAGTGCTCAAATGGTGGGACGCCGCCCACGAGTCCGGCTAACCGAGCCGGTGCAAGTAACGTCTGGTCTATGAGGGGATCAAAGGTCGCGATCATTGGAGCCGGCGGGGTGGGAGCCACCATCGCCTATGCCGCTTTGCTGAACGGTGTGGCCAGGGAAATAGCCCTCTACGACATCGATGCTGCCAAAGTGCAAGCCGAGGTGCTTGACCTCAACCACGGTCTCAGGTTTACGCCGACTGCCAGGGTTCTGGGGAGTGACCACCTTGATGTTTGTGTCGATGCCGACGTCATCGTCGTCACCGCAGGCGCCAAGCAGCGGCCCGGCGAAACCCGGCTTGATCTCGCCGGTCGTAACACCGACATCTTCCGGGAGCTCATTCCGGCGCTCGTCGAACGCGCCCCGGAAGCCGTATTGCTGGTGGTTACCAACCCGGTCGATGTGCTCACCTACATCACGCTACAGCTGAGCGGCTTCGCTCCAAACAGGGTCATTGGGTCGGGAACGGTGCTCGATACCTCTCGTCTCCATTTCGTTCTGGCGGAGCGCTGCGGCGTAGCCGTCTCCAACGTGCACGCCACCATCGCCGGAGAGCACGGCGACTCGGAGTTTGCCCTCTGGAGTAGCGCTTCCATTGGAAACGTCCCGCTCGACCGGTGGATCACTCCGACCGGAAGTCACCTTTCCTGGTCCGAACTCGACGACATTGCCGAACGGGTCAAGCACGCCGCCTATGACATCATCCGCGGCAAGGGGGCCACCACCTACGCGGTCGGCCTGGCGGTCACCAGCATCGTCGGCGCAATTCTGAACGATGAGCATCGCATCATGCCGGTCAGTACGTTGCTGGACGGCGCATACGGGATTGCCGACGTCTGTCTGTCGATGCCGGTCGTGGTGGGAAGCGGCGGGGTCGTTCGCGGCATGGACGTCCCACTCACCGAAGATGAGCACCACCGGCTAACTGCCAGCGCCGACACGATCCGGGACACGATTCGCTCGGTTGGTTTCTAGACAGCCATCAACCGCGTCATCTGAAATCCCGGCCGCTTCGTATATGGCGATGTACTGACAAAGGCGATCTGGTGCTTTTTCCAACCGTGACTGGCTCAAATCTCGAACGCCGCCGCATGATCCTTCCGGGCGATTTCGAAGGCAGCCTCAATCTGGTGATCCTGGCCTTCTGGCAGCGTCACCAGGCGCTGGTCGACACGTGGATGCCCTTGGCGACTGACCTTGCGAATAGGTATCCAGGGTTCGCGGCCTATGAGCTGCCAGTTATCCAGAGTCGAAGCCGCATGTCGCAATGGTTTATTGACAGTGGGATGAGAGCGGGGATCTCTGACAGACGGGTTCGGGAAAGGACGATCACGCTCTATCTGGACAAGCCTGCATTCCTCGAAAGCCTCGACATTGTTGACGACAGCACCATCCATGCGATGTTGGTCGATCCAGCCGGCGAAGTCTTGTGGCGTGCCGCCGGGCCCCTGATCGAGGCCACCGCATCGGACCTTGAGGGCTTCCTTGTCGACCGCCACCCTTCTGGGGAGTCGTTCCCTCCGGTCGGGTAGGTCGCCCAACGAGATCGCCACGATCTGTCCATCTCGAGCTCCAGCCATCATCCGATGAGCGCCCTTGCTTCGTAGAACGATCAGAAAGGTTTGTGATGGCAACGATTGAACTGACTGGCAAGAACGTGCTGATCCTCGGGGGTACCGGGGAGCTGGGGAGGCGCCTGGCGGCAGAGTTCTATCGTCGAGGATCCCGCGTGATGCTGGCTGGCCGTAACTCAGCCGATCTTGAAGAGCAGGCTCGCCAACTCGGCCCGGAGGTCGTCTACTCATCCTTTGACCTGCGCGACGATGATCCCGGCGGCATCATCGATGAGGCGTATCGTCTTCTCGGGACTTTGGACGGTGTCGTCAACGCGGCCGGCGTTGTTGCGTTCGGACCTCTTGAAGAACTCGGTGATAGCGCATTGAATGATCTGGTCGCGGTCAACTTCTTAGGACCGTTGCGGGTGATGCGTGCGGCCGTCCAGCGAATGGATGGTGGGTTCCTGGTCAACCTGACCGGGGTGGTTGCCGAAAGCCCGGTCGGCGGGATGGCTGCCTACTCGGCGGTCAAGGCAGGCTTGAGCGCAGCGACCCGGGCGCTGGTTCGGGAACTGCGCTCCAAGCGGATCCAGGTACTCGACGCCCGGCCCCCGCACACAGAGACAGGCCTGGCAGGCCGTCCGATCGAAGGGGTGGCACCTGCGCTTCCGGCAGGCCTGGATCCCGACGGGGTCGCCGTTCGAGTGGTTGATGCCGTCGTCGCCGGACGTCGTGAGCTGGCGGCAGCCGACTTCACTCCATGACCTGGTTGATCGTTCACGCAACCGCGACCTGGTTCATGGTTGGCCTCATTTGGACGATCCAGTCCGTTCACTATCCGCTGTTTGCCCGGGTAGGAGCCGGCGACTTGATCGGGTACGAGAACGAACACACCGAACGGATGGTCCGACTGCTGGCCATCCCGGCTGCAGTGGAAATATCAACCGGGGCGGCACTTGTCTGGACCCGGCCCGCTGGAGTTGGGCTGTGGCTGGTACTGGTGGCTGGAGCACTTCTCGTTGCGATCTGGACAGCGACCGCTTTCGTGCAGGTACCCCTCCATCGGCGGTTGGGCGATCAACCGGACCCTTCCGTTGTTGTACAACTCGTAAAAAGCAATTGGCTCAGAACGGGGTTGTGGACCGTACGGGGGGTGCTTGTAGCGGTGATGCTGGTGTTGTGAGAACGCCCAATCAATCGGGCGTGCTGCGGGAGGTGCAGGACTTCGGGTATCGGGAAGGCGTCGCAATGGGGCGGTGCCGGGCGATTCAATGGGTCCGACCGGGTACTAGCTTTTACACAGGACGACACCGGGAGTCTTACCCGTCGATATGAGCGGGTACTCAATCCGGACCTTTGACGGAGGCTCGTATGCCCTTGATGCGTGACTGGCAAGCGTGAAACCAGCCTTCGCCGCGTCTATTCCTTCCCCGCCCAACAACGTCATTGAGGTGGGGCCGCTCAACATCCATTACTACGGGATCGTTATCGGGATCGGCGTGGTCCTGGCGATCATGCTGATGACCCGACGCTATGAACGGTACGGTGGCGATTCCGAACTGGCCGAACGAGTCCTCATGTGGGCGGTCGGTTTGGGTTTCGTCGGGGCTCGCCTCGCCTATGTGCTTCCCCGCTTTGAAGCCGTAACCGCGGATGGCTTATGGCACATCCTGGCGATCTGGGAAGGGGGCCTGGCCCTGTATGGAGGCTTGATCACCGGTGCCGTCGTGGCCGTCTGGCTGTTCCGCCGCCATCAGGGAGACACTCCAGCGATTCTCGACGCGGCTGCCATTGGTATTCCGCTTGCTCAGGGAATCGGGCGCTGGGGCAACTATTTCAACCAGGAGCTATTCGGAACCCCGTCCGATCTGCCATGGGCCGTCGAGATCGCCGAACGGTTTCGACCAGCCGAATATCGAGACGCCGCAACATTTCATCCGGCGTTCCTGTACGAAAGCCTGTGGAATCTGGCGGTCGTCATCCCGCTGATCCTGTGGATCGAACGGCGATTCGACCTCCGGACAGGCAACTTGTTCCTGGTCTACGTGGCGCTGTACGGCTTGGCCAGGTTCATGCTCGAGTTCATTCGCACCGACGCCGCAACGGTGATCCTCGGCATAAGAGCGAATCAAGGAGTCGCAGCCCTGTTGGTAATCGGGTCAGTGGTGGCGCTGATCGTGCGCGAGCGAAACGACGTTATCTCCGAATAGCCGAGCTTTGTACTCAGGAGGGCATTGCGCCGCTAGATCGGCGACCGGCCGTCCTCGGCTCCGTCTTCACGATCAACGGTCCCCACCATGGCGGAGAGTTCGCCAGGATCGATGACTCCGTTGCTCACCAGCAAGCGCTGAAGGGCTTTGACGCCAAGCGCCAGCTCTCCGACCGCCTCGGCCAGTCGCGCCTCATCAATCGACCCACTCGCCGATCGGATGGCCGCAGCCTCTTCTCGTGCTGCCGCCAGTTGTTCGAGTACTTCCCACCGTTCGCTGGTCTGCTTCTGGCGAACCTGGTTGATCTGGTCGTGCTGGTAGATGTCGAACATCCAGTTCAAAAGTCCCATGTCTTTGACCTCCTAGTTGTGAGACTCGCGGCTCTGGAATGAGTTCCGTGCCTCCGACGCGTTTGGACTCAGTCGTCGGCGTCCCGGACTACGACGAAGGATTCGTTCTCGAACCACAAACCGTCGTGCTGCTCCAATGCCCGCTCTGTGGCGTCGATATAGGCCGCCCCAGATCGCATTACTTCGCTGGTGCGGGCATCGTCGATCTGGGCGACGTACACCGCCGCGTTCCAGGCGGCGATCAGCATGGAAGTTCCGATGCTGCTCTCCGAATGCTCGGGCAGGTGGTGAAGTCCGTAGGTAAACAACGAATCTGCATCGTCGTCGGATTCGATGCGAATCGGAAGCGCCGACTCGGCGAGTCGATCGATGATGGCCTGGCGCGGACTGGTGAACGGTTCCTCGCCCGGCCAGATCGCCTCGATGATGTCCATGCCCGGATCTCGACCGGTCGCCTGGACAACCACCATCCGGCCTCCGGGGGCAAGGGCTTCGGCGAGTGGCGCAAGGACCTTGTCCACTTTGAAGGCGGCGGTCGCCCGGCTGCGATAGGGCTGAGCAGCGATGACAAGGTCGTAGTTCCCTTCCAACTCGCCTCCCTTGGGGATGAGGTGCTCAAGAGCAAACGCATGGTCTTGCCGGTAGAGCACGAGCACCGTCGGATCAACATAGAGAGGGTTACCGGTGGTGGGAGACAGTTCGGTTTGCCATCCGTCAGCAACGAGATCACCGAGGTCCCGCAGTTGGCGGCCGAACTCATGGGCGGTCGTGCCGTCCAGGGCGATATCGTGCCACTTGACGTGCCGGCCGGCCGAAGGTCGTAGCCACGGAGCCTCCCGGTAGTACATGTTCGTAACGATCACAACGGTCTCGGGATGCTCGGCGAAACGCGTGTGCAGCTTCATGAGACTGAGACGGGTGTCCTCCATGCTGATCTCTTTGCCGACGATGACGAACGGAATGGTCGGGTAGCGGTGGTGCATCTCCTCCAATACCTGATGCAACACCGTCGCGTCCCCCATGCCGGCGTCAAACACCCGCAGGGCTGGTGGCGAAGGCGACAATAATTCGAGTTCCCGTCCGACTCGCTGGGCGATCCGGTCCTTCTCGTTCGTGGTGGTGACGAACAACAGATACTTCTCGCGATTGTCATAGAACCGGAACGGGTGCTCGGGTGATGTCATGGTTCCATTCTGACGGATCCGCGCCCGTGCGTCTCAGTGAAGCGCGGTCGTGGATGTTTGACCGACTGAGCCCGTGGGTAGAGGCACACCAAGCCCGCTTTTGGGTATCGAATCGAGAGGACCAGAAAATGGCAGACGGAACGACGTTTAAGTTGACCAAGCTAATTGGCGAATCGACCTCGTCGATTGAGGATGCTGCAGCCGTGGCTTTGGCGACATCCGGCAGCAAGGTCCGTGGCCAGACCTGGGCACATCTCACCGACATCCGGGCGAACCTCGGCGACGACGGGTCTGTCGACCGCTGGCAGGTCACGGTCGAAGTCGCCTTCAAAGTCGAGCAGTAGAGAGGTCAAGCAGTAATGACCCGGCCGGGGTTGGCTCAATCGAGCCAGCTAACCGGCTGAGGCACGCGCCGTTTCGATCTTTTCGGTCGTAAGTCGGGGACGGGCAAACAAGAACAGCAGCACCTGGAGGCCAGCGGCGACAAGCCATGGCATCCTGAGCGCCAGGTCGCGGGTGGCGACCGATTCGGTGACTGTCACGATCAGTCCACCTACGACTGCGCCGATGGGCATCATGCCCCAGGCGAAGAAGCGGTAAACACTATTGACTCGCCCGAGCAACCGATCCGGAATGATGGTTTGTCGCAGGCTGACGGTGATCACGTTCCACAGCACGGCCAAGCCGGAAAAGATGGCAAACATCAACCAGGTGATCGGCCACCACGAGGTGACCCCGATCACAGCTGAGGTTGCGGCACCGCCCACGAGTGCCAAAGCCAGCGAAGCTCCTGACCCTATCCGCTTCGAGATATAGGGGGCGGCCCAGCCCCCGACGATGCCACCGAGGGCCGCTCCGGTCCCGAGAATCGCGAAAACGGTAGGGCTCACTTCGAGGACTTCTTGAGCGAAAAGAACAAACACTGCGAACGAGATCATTCCGGCCATGTTCAACAAGCCGAGGATGATGGCCATTGGTCGCAGGAGGTCGTGTTTCCACAGCCATCCGAATCCTTCCTTGAGTTCGGTGATCCATGAGGTTCGTTCGCTCACTACGGCTGGCTCGGGAGTGGACAGCGGTCTGATAAGTGCGACCAGCACCGCCGCAACCGCAAAGGTCGCGGCGTCCACGAAGAACGGAACCGAGAAGGCCGCAACCAGCAGCAGGGCTCCGAGGGGTGGGCCGACGAAGTTATTGGCGACCTGTTCGACGCTCCAGAGGCGACCGTTGGCTTTCTCAAGGAGTTCTTTGTGGACAACAGCTGGCATGAATGTTTGGGCGGAATTGTCGTGGATGACTTCGGCCATCCCGAGCAGGAATGCCGCGAGGAGAACGATGGCATACAGGGTCATATCGGTGGTGATGGTGATCGTTGGATCACCGACCTGATCTGGCCCGGGCAGTACTCCTTGCCTGGCCAACACAGCCAGAGCCACCCCGATGGTCATGATGGTTCGCAAAATGTTGGCACCCACCATCAGCCAGCGTCGATCGTATCGGTCGGTGATCACGCCAGCGGGAAGGCTGAAGATGAGCCAGGGGAGCCGTTGAACAACGGCCACCAACGAGATGAGGAGCGGGTCGCGGGTGATCGCCGACGCCAGCCACGGGTAGGCGACTGCCCCGATGCCATCGCCCAGGTTGGAGATGACACTGGCCCCGAACAGCTTGAAGTACCCGGCGCCGAGCTTCGGTTTGCTGATCGACGCTTCGTCCATTCGGCTAACCCTGGACTTGCCCAGCCATTCTGTCAACAACCAGACGAGTGTGCCGACGGTTTGTTATTTCGAGCTTGGATGCACAATCCGTTTGGGAGCGTTAGGAGAACTGGGTGACGGGTTTGGGCTCGAGGACGCCGTCGACCCATAGGTCGACCTTTTCGTTGTAGAAGCACACCAGGCCGGCAATCTTGGCGGATTCGGCTACCGGAAACGAGTACCCCCACATGATGTTTTCGTGCTCCCCGTATGACCAGTAGTTGGCATTGCCCTTGTAGGGGCAGGCCGTCGTGAGTTGGGTTGGGGCAAGCAGGTCCATGCGAACGTCAGCTTTCGGGAGGTAATAGCGAGTCGGGAGACCGGTTTCGAGCAGCACGGTCGGGTGGGTGCTGTCGGCGAGCGTCACTCCACCGACTTCGACCCGGATGTGTTTGCTCGAATGCAAAGCGTCGATTCGCTGATAGGGGCTGCGGGCATGGACGAACACCTCCTCGTCCTCTTCGAACCAATGGTCCATTGCACCCCACTCGAAACGGGTGGCATCACGTATTTCGATGACCGGACTGTCTGGATAACGCAGTGCTGCGTCCGGTGCGAGTCGGTCACCGACTCGAATGTTGAATGCCGAACCCGAACCCAAGGCCTCATGGGGTTCCGTGTCAGCAGTCGCTTCGAGCGCTTCGTCGGTCACGTCACCATTGGGAAAGTAATAGGTCGGGTAGTAAGGCCGCTCCCAAACGAGCAGGGGATGGGAGTCCGCCACATACGTCCCGTTGAACATCACACGTACCCGTTTGGGACTGTGCTCTACGCGAACATCGTACATATGAACTCCTTGGGGTCTGTCTGTCTGCCAACGCTTCGTCGGGCGAGAAGATTCCGACTTAGGTGACCGCGGCTCGGTCTTGGAATTCGGCCCGTTGCCATTCGTCGTTGGTGAGTACTTCCACCAAGTGCTGGACCGCGTCCCAGATATCGACGTGCCGAACATAGAGCGGGGCGACGCCGAAGCGGGCGATGTCGGGGTTGCGAAAGTCGCCAATCACCTGGCGAGCGATCATGGCTCGTACCACGGAGTAGGCGGCTCCATGGCGGAAGCTGACCTGGCTGCCACGTCGGTTGGGGTCGGTAGGCGTAACCACGGTCACCGACGGCACCCGTTCTCCAAGCAGTTCGATGAATAGCCCCGTGAGCGACAGTGACTTCGCCCGCAGATCTGTGAGGTCGATTCCGTCAAACACGTCCAGCGCGGCGTCGAGGCCAGCCAGCGACAGCACGTGCTGGGTCCCGACGCGGGAGCGGTCGATGCCCTCGTGCGGTTCAAATGTCAACGACATATCGAACGGGCGGGCGTGGCCCCACCAACCGGTGATCGGATTCTCAAAGTCGGCCTGGCGGTCGGGCGACACATAGACGAAGGCTGAAGCACCCGGTCCGCCGTTGAGGTATTTGTAGCCGCAGCCGACCGCGTAGTCGACGCCGCATTCGGCGAGCTGCACGGGGAAGGCTCCGGCCGAGTGGGCGAGGTCCCAGATGACCTCGGCTCCGGCGGCGTGAGCACGATCGGTGATCCCGGCCATGTCGTGGCGTTCCCCGGTCCGGTAGTTCACTTCGGTCATCGCCACGAACGCAACGTCGCTGCCGATCTCGTCGTTCGGCGGGTCCCACATTTCGACGGTTTTGCCGTGTTGGCGCGCGACCGCGTCAGCACGTAGACATCGGTCGGGAAGTTGCCTTCGTCGGTGAGAATCGATCGGCCGATCCGACTTCTTGGCCGCAGCTGAGGCAACCTTGAACAGGTTGATCGACGTCGTGTCGCACGCGATCACCGAATCGGGTTCGGCGCCGATCAGTCGGCCGATCCGGTCTCCTACCCGTTTAGGAAGGTCTGACCATCCCGCTTCGTTCCACGATCGGATGAGTCCCTCGCCCCACTCTTCCGCAATCACCTGCTGCAGGCGTGCGGCGACATGCTTGGGCAGCGCACCGAGTGAGTTCCCGTCGAGGTAGATCAAATCGGCCGGCATATCAAAACGTTCTCGGAGGGCGGCGAGGGGGTCGACGGTATCGAGTTGGAGGGCATCTTCTCGGCTAATCATGATCACAATGTAGGCGCCGAAGCCTGTGAAGCGGGGTCGGCCGGGGCGAGAAATGTCCGATCCGCCTGGTCCTGTTTACCCCTGGTTGAGGTCTGGTTAAGAAAATGGGCACCATTATCGTCGATTCAGCGTTGAGTAGAGGGCAATTTATTTGGGTAAAACGTCTCATCCCGATACCCGGTCACCGGGTGTCAGAGCTTCTTGGCGATATGGTCGACTTCCGGTCGCCCATATCGTCGAGCGATCGCCAGCGCGTGAATCGGCTCGATGTTTCACGAGGGGGGGCGGGCTCGGTACTTTGCGTGGCGGTTCGGGACGCTCATGGCTCTGTCGGTGTGTTTGGCGACGCTCGGTCTCATTGCCGACTCGGCGGCTGTCATCATCGGTGCCATGGTGGTTGCTCCCTTGATGGGACCGGTACTCGGCGTTGCTGCATCGCTGGTCATGGGTTGGCCCAAACGTGGCGCCCGCCAGGCCCTCATTGTCCTGATCGGCGCCGTGGGAGCCGTAGCTCTAGCTGCGCTGATTTCGGCGCTGCTGCCGGGCGATCTCGACGGTCCGCCCCGGGAGCTTCTTGCCCGCACCGAACCGAACTTGCTCGACTTAGGCGTGGCGATGGCGGCGGGAGCGGTCGGTGCCTACACGTTGGTGCGGCGAGAAGCGGCCGAAGCCATGGCCGGCGCGGCGATCGCGGTAGCACTGGTTCCTCCGCTTGCCACGATCGGAATCGCGCTGGCATCCGCCCGGCCCGATATGGCTTTTGGGGCGTTCTTACTGGTAACCGCCAACGTGGTCGGCGTGGTTTTCAGCGGCGCTCTGACCTTTCTGTTCGGCGGGTTTGTCCCCGGCGTCACCCTCAAGCTGGGCGTTGGCCACGTATTGCGGGGCCTGCGGTGGGTGGTCGTGGCTGCGTTGCTGATGGTGTTTCCGCTCCAATGGGACGGACCCGGAATTCTTTCGCCTCCCCCGGAGGGCGGCGATGTTGAGGCGCTCGTTGAGGAGTGGGCCGCCCTGGCACCGCTTCCGGTTGACGTGATCAACGTTGTCGTCGAGGTAAACGACGGTGCTGCCAATGTCGACATAGTCGTGGCCAGTTCTAGCGAACTGCCCAGCCTTGAGACCTGGCTGATGATTTGTCGACGGAGCTAGATCGCGATGTCCGGGTGCAGCTGCAGCGGGTGCTTTCGGCGACTAGTGAAGCCACCGGCGAGGGCTAGTCCGCGGTGGCGAGAACCCGCCGGCACGGTTCTCCGTGTTAATCCGCAGACGCCGTCTGTTTCGTATGACTATCAACTCGACAGTTGATCGCGCAAGGTTTTCACACGTCCGACGTGCGGCCGAACTTCGGCAAAGTTTTCCGCCAGGGGATCGATCAGCCGGCTCCGACCAGCCTCGGAGCCGGTTTTTCAGTGGATCCGGAGGCAGCCGTTGCGTTTGGCTAGTGCCTGTGCCTCGGCGACGATGCCTGCCGTGTTGGGAAGGACCATGTTTTCCAACACCTCGGCATAGGGAAACGTCGGTACTTCAGGTGCCGTGTAGCGCCGGACGGGAGCGTCAAGATACTCGAAGCCCTTGTCGGCGATCTGCGCGGCCAGTTCGGCCCCGTAACCCATAAATCCGCTGTCCTCGTGCACGATAAGCGCCCGCCCGGTTTTCGAGATCGACGCCTCAATCGTCGGCCAGTCAAGCGGTCGCAGGCTGCGAAGATCGATGACCTCTGCGGAAACGCCGAGGCCCCCCAACTCCAGGGCAG